>NZ_AUML01000025.1 GCF_000430665.1 Aquimarina muelleri DSM 19832
TCAAACAAGATTTTGGACTAGATAACTTTTGTCTCCAAGATTTTTGGGCTACTGAAGCTTCATTTAGATGTATAATGATGGCTTATAATCTGATGAGTTTGTTCCGACATTTTGCACTAAACCATCATAATCGGGCAACATTAAAAACCTTAAAAGTCTATTGCTTTGCATTAGGAGCTTGGCAGGTTAAACACGCTAATAAAAAGGTGTTGAAGATTGCTTTACCTGCTAAAAAGAGACCTTGGATGGACGGATTATTTAGTCAAATTAAAAATCTGAACCCTCCTTTTGTATATTCTAACGCATAAACTGGGATAAACGGCATATTTTTTTTGTAAAATCCAAGCAATAAAAAAACCCTGCTAAATTGCAGGGTTTGTAATAAAAATATACTGTTTTTTAATTACCAGATGTGTACTCTTTTTTCTGGTGCTAAATACAT
Organism: Aquimarina muelleri DSM 19832; assembly: GCF_000430665.1. Lineage (GTDB taxonomy): Bacteria > Bacteroidota > Bacteroidia > Flavobacteriales > Flavobacteriaceae > Aquimarina > Aquimarina muelleri. Next base: position 443 of record NZ_AUML01000025.1, read on the forward strand.
TTTGTCTCCTTCTTTAATATCAAATGCATCATAAAACGCTTGAACATTTAATAGTGGTTGTATTGCACGAACTTTACCTGGTGAATGTGGGTCTGTTTTAATTTGTGTTCTTAAAGCATCATCACGCACTAAAGTACGCCATACTGTAGCCCAAGACATAAAGAAACGTTGTTCTGGTGTAAATCCATCAATATTTTCTGGTGTACCGTTTTCTGCAAAATGCATTTGCAGTCCATCATAGGCACCTAATACTCCTCCTAGGTCACCTATATTTTCTCCCAGTGTAAATTTACCATTAATGTATACACTATCTAACACTTCTATTGCACTATATTGTTCTGCCAAAGCATCTCCTCTTTCTGTAAATTTAGCAAGATCATTATCTGTCCACCAATTAGAAAGGTTTCCGTTTGCATCAAAACGAGCGCCAGAATCATCAAAAGCGTGTGATATCTCATGCCCTATTACTGCACCAATTCCTCCATAATTAACAGCATCATCTGCTGTATAATTATAAAATGGTGGTTGCAGTATTGCTGCTGGAAAAACTATTTCATTATTAAGTGGATTAAAGTATGCATTTACTGTTTGAGGTGACATTCCCCATTCTGATTTATCTACAGGCTCTCCTATCTCAGCATAGTTTTTATCTTTAGCCCATTTGTTTACTGCAATCATATTATCAAAATAGGTTTTATCTGCTGATACTTCCATTTTTGAATAATCTTCCCATTTATCAGGATAACCAATCTTAACCGTAAACTTTTCTAATTTTTCAATTGCTTTTGTTTTTGTTTCATCTCCCATCCAATCTAACTTCTGAATACGTTTTTTATATGCATTGATTACATTAGCAATCATTTTTTCTGCTTTTTCCTTAGCTTCTGGCGGAAATTTTGCATCTACATATAATTGCCCTAGTGCTTCTCCTACCGTATTATTAACTACTGCAAGCGCTCTTTCATCTGCTGGTCGTTGTTCTTTTTGTCCTCTTAAGTATTTGCTATAAAACTCCCAGTTTTTTCTTTCAATATCTGTAGTTAACTTATTTGTCGCACTATTAAAAGTATCCCATCTAACCAAAGTCTTTACATCTTCGATAGGTGTGTTCTTTAAAAATCCGTCTAACGCTTTAGCATATTTTAATTGTGCTACAATAATGGTGTCAAACTTTTTGGTAACTCCAAGATCACTTATCATTTTATTAAGGTCGATAGACGATAACATTTTATCTGCTTCAGCTATTGTTCTAGGATTATTATAGTTTCTTGCATCTCTACTTTCTACCTTATTTAATCTTGGCTCTGCTAATTTGGTTTCTAATTCAAGAATTTTATTTGCCGCAGCTGTAGCATCTGCCTCTGAGTCCCCTAATATTTGTAACATCCTAACGATGTGCTTTTTGTACTCTTTTCTAATTTCTTTAGATTTTTTGTCCTGCTCTAAATAATAATCTCTATCTGGCAATCCTAAACCATTTGCTCCTAAATACACAGCATTCATTGCACTGTTATTTAAATCTGCTTGTACGGCTATACCAATAAAAGGAGAAGATACTGATGGATTTTTTGCTAGTATTGTTTGTAAGTCGGCTATATTTTTAATCGACTCTATATCTTTAAAAGCGGATTCTAAAGGTGTAACTCCTGCTTTATTTCTAGCTATAGTATCTAGTTTAGTATCAAAAATAGCTAGCGCTTTTGCTTGATCTGTATCTGCACTATATTTTCCACTTTTCTTAGCATTAGCCAAAATTTCTAATACGTTCTGATCTGTTGATTTACGAAGAACTCCAAATCCCCCCCAGCTGGTACGATCATCAGGAATAGTGGTGTTTTTCATCCAATTACCATTAACATAATTGTAAAAATCATCTTTAGGACTAACTGTAGTATCCATATTCTCCAAGACTATTCCTGGGATTTTTTCTACTTGGGCAACTGGCTCAGTATCTGTTTTTTTTGTTTCATTTTTACAACTTACAAAAACAAAAGTAAATGCTGCCAAAAAGTATACATTTTTCATTTTTATACTCATTCTAGTATTAATATTAAGATTAGTTATTTATGATATGACGTATGAATTGAGAGTTCGTTACGTATATTAAACTCGTAATTTATATAAAATGAAGCATGCTAACTCTTTTTCTGCTTTTTTTTAACTAAAAAATAAGAATAAATCAAAAGCACTGATATGTTTAAAAATAGACATTGAAGATAAGTATTTCTTATTTCAATAATCGAGTATCAAAAGAAAAAGGCTCTACATTTAGAAGTTTTATTTTATTAAATTTTGGGTGTAGAGGATTTATTAAAATATTTTGTTCTTTAGGTATTATAATGCTTGGTACCATAAGTCCTAAATGTTTTTCTTCTATTATCCACTGCATTCCAAAATTCTGAACTTCTACAGGTACTGGTATTTTATTCCAATCCTCTGGTAATTGTAATAAATCCATTTTGGTTATTAAAGCATCTGGAATTTCTATGGAAGCAATTGACATATCATCTGGAAAATATGCGGCTGGTAAATGCGCTAACACTTCAAGTGCTGAAAGTGCTGCAGTTGTGCTAGTATACAAAACAGCTACGCCTTTAGGGTTCCATCTACCACCTACTGTTTTGGCTCCAATCCCAGTTAAATCTTTAATATATTTCTGCTTTGCTATTCTATATACCTGCATTATGCAAAAATTCCATGCTCTATACGAACTAATTCTTCATTTAGTAATTGAAACCCAAAAGTAGTATCTAAAAGCTCTTTTGGTTTTTTCATAGCTAGTGCTACACTTGGATGCTCCATCCAACTTTTAAAACGGCTTAAATCTCCGAAAATATTCTCTCCCTTTGCATAAAGTTTAGCTAATTGTAATACTTTAGCACTCGCTTCTGTATTTAGTTTTTTATTTAAATCATACCGTTGTATGGTACGCTCTGACATGTTTAGAACATGTGATAATTCTTTAACATCAAAATCAATAGTTTTTGCTAAATGCAATAATGCTTTTTTATCTATTCCGTTTCTTGATAACTCTATAAAATCATACATATTGCGTAATGGAATATCTATATTTAAGTATCTTAATAAACCTTTATTTTCAAAACTATCAAAATCCAATGGTGATACTGCAGTCATAACTATATATTTTATGACAAAAATACAAAAAAAAACGACAATTGTCTTATTTTGTTGTTAAAATTGCATCTAATTCCGGTTTTACCTTACCTAACCTCGCTTCTATAGACCTAATCGCCACCGTAGATAAATATCTGCCTAGTGGAAGAACAGGCTTTATTAAAAGAACTTCTTTTTCCACCTTTCCGAATAATGATTTTGGAGGAGATAGCGGTATTATAGTTGGTTTTAATTTCACTACATAACTATTTCCTAATTTTTTTATAATTTCTTGAGTATGACCATATCTAACATTTCGTAAAGTTGTTAATGGAGCATCAAATTGTGTTTGAGTTTTTATGATACTACGCTCTTCATTATTAGTAATAATTAAATGTTTAATCTTTATTTTATCTTGTAACAAAGGAAAAGAATCTTGTAATACTTTTTTTAAAACTTCCTCTACTCCTTTGGATACTGTTCCTCCAATATTATCATAATATCCTGCATCAGCATATTGATCTGAATATGACATTTTAGATTCAGATTTTTTTTGTATTTCTCCAACAGGTGTTATATATGGAAAACTTGCGTTTATACGCATGGCTGTAGATATTGCTATAGATTTTTTGGGATAGCTTTGTTGTAGGTTTTCTAAAAAATCGTTTAACCCTGTAAGAGGTCTTAAATGGCTATATGTAACAGGGCTTATCACATTATAGTTTCCTGTTTGTGTATGTGTAGTATTAATCAATAATAAAGGAGGTATTATCTCGCCATTTATTACCCCCTCTTTATCTATAACGCTTTTATAAAAAGATAAAAACTCTTTTTCTAAAACATCTTCTCCTTTTTTTTGAATAAACAACTCTCTGTACTTACTATTCCATTGTTCTTCTAGTAATTGTCCTCTATTTTTAAAATCGAATAAGCTTGTGATTTCTTTAAATAAATCCCTGCCTAATAATGAAAGTAAAGCAATGGATAAATAATTCTCTTTATAAATAGCACTTGCTTTGTATTTTAAAACTGAAGTTTTACTATCTGATCTTATTTTAAAATTAGCTTTTGTGTGTTTTAACAGTGCTTGTTGTGCCTCAACAAAAAACATAGAATTACCAACACTTCCTCCTGAAGCTCCTGTTAAAGATAATAGATTTTCTTCAAAATATTTCCCGTTAGACTTTTCATACAAATAACTGTGTACCAAAAAAGACCAAAGACCAGCTCTAGAGCCTCCTCCTTCTGATGAGGCTATAATTATAGGGAACTTGTCTTTTTCACCCTTTATTAAATCAGTTCTATTTTTAATCCATTCATATATATACTTCTCCATCGGAGGTCTAACTACGTTAGTTGATTTTAAGATAAGTTGATAATGATCAGAATTTTTTGAAAAAAATCTTGCAGAGAACAAGCATAAGATAATAGTAATAGAAAATAATGGTAGTTTTAGTTTTTTGCCTAAAAGAATCAATACAAAACTTATCATAAAAAGACTTAGTAAAGATAGTATCAAAATAGATAGCGGATTAATTCTACCAGACCATTCTGGGATAAAATTAAGCAACAAAAAAGAAAACAGTAAAAGAAAGCCTGATATCAAAACCGTACCATAAAATAATTTTCTTGGAAATTCTTTTAAAAAACTATAACTATTAAAAGATAATGTAAAAAAGAATATTATTAATGCACTATTAGACAGAAAAAGATTTCCTAAATCTTTTTCTGTCTGAGTATTTAATGTCCCTAATGATACTATAAAAATAACTAATCCTACAGATAGTAAAATTAAAAAAGCATTAGTTTTGGGTATTTTATTAAAAAAATCCTGTATGCTTTTGTACAATACAGGTTCTGATAATAAGAGTAAAAAAAGGATGCTAAAAACTAGAGTGTTTTCTGGGTTTAAGGAATTAGTATATATATTATCCAATTCAAAAAGTTCCATAGCATTTAATATACTTAAGGCTGAAATTACCAATAACAATAGAGCTAAGATTCTGGGTACAATCTTTCTCATATGAACTTTAACCTGATAGTGGTACCGTATGGGTTTTGTTTTTAGTTGAAATTGATAGTGTTGATTAGGTATAAAACCTATCAGATTAGAAAATGAAATATCTTTATAATTATAGAAATAAAAATATTTAGGGATATTCCAAATTAAAAATGCAGAGGCTGTAAGAAGAAAAAAATACAAAGGCACCTCAAAAATAAAAGCATCTGCTTGATTAAGGATCAATAACAAGTCCATTGTTTGAGGAAAATGCCATAAAGCAAAATATACGGCTAGTAAAAAAAATAAGCTAATAAGATTATTATATAGTTCCTCCAAGAATACTTTAAACCAGACACTAAAATGCTGAAAAAACAACAATAGTTTTATCATTTCTACAATAATTAGGTATTTAAGAATGGTATAAATCTAAATGAATTAAACTAATACTCCTATTTTCAAAAAAAATAATTCATTTATCTCTTAAAAATCAGTGGAATAAAAAAACATTTTTTTTAAATGTTAAAAAAATAAAAAATATTAGTTAAAATCACAGCATTTACTAGAGATACCTATATTTTTTTAAATTTAAAATTATATATGATACTTAATATTAAATATAAAAAACACGTTTTTAACAAAAAATATTGTATATTGTCGTTGATTTTACATATTACAACGATTTAAAGTTAAAAAAAGTAAGTATTAACCTACTTTATATAAAATAAATGTTCAACCCCAAAACCAAATTTTATGAAAACATTTTTACCCATATTAGCTTTGTTTATAACAAGCATTACATTTGCAAATACAAAAATTGACATTTCATATAAATTAATGTCTGTTACAGAAAACACAATTGTTAATGGTTTGGACGAAAACACAGAAGAAGGTGTTATCTTTATTACAGAAAGCCTGCATTTAGAAGCAGGAGTACGAATAAAAATCAGAAACGCCTGCTTGATAATCCTTGGTGATCTTACTGGAAGTGGTATAATTGATATTGATGACACCGCAACGGTAACACTAGAAGGTCTAGAACAAGGAAGAATCACTTTTATTAATAATTTTTTAGCTGATGATACATGTCAGCAAAGTACGGATCAAAAAACTTTTAAACACATAAAAGACGTTCCACAAGGTCTTAACTACAGTCTTTATAATATGTCTGGAAGATTACTAGACAAAGGCAATGTAGATGATTATATTCAAAACTACATGGATCCAAAAACATATTTAATAAAAATAGAAGGATACAAATTAAAAAAAATAATTTTTAAAGGATAAATCAATTATCAAAAGTAAGGTTTTAAATCCACGACAATGTATTGTCGTGGATTTAAAAAAAAAACTTCTTTTTTCTTTATTTAATTTCTATTAAATATAAGCATTGTATTTCACAAAAAACTTATATTTAGTAATTCATCCCCCTCTAGTGTAAAACCGTAACCTCTAATTTTAAACACTAAATCACATAGAGACCAAATAAATTAATTAATATATGGTGCGTATATCATGGTTTAAATCTGAGGCTGCTAGATACACTTTATATGGAATCATATTTGGTTTTTCTTTTCCTATTCTGGCTACGATTATAGATATAGTAAACCTTGATCTTAAGTTTTCATGGCAATCTGCAATATTTGTACAAAAAAACCATCCGATACATTATATAATAGATACCGCTCCTTTTTTTTTAGGGTTATTTGCTATGTTTGGGGGCAGAAATTTGGATAAACTAAAGCAAACCAATGAACAAATATTGAAATCTTCAAAGTTTAAGCAAGATTTTCTGGCTAACATGAGTCATGAAATAAGAACTCCAATGGTTGGTGTGATAGGAATGATAGATTTACTTTTCAAGAATACCACTTTAAATGATCTTCAAAAAGAATATGTTTCTACAATCCATCAATCTTCACTTAATCTTTTAGATATTCTAAATCAAATTTTGGATTTATCAAAAATAGAATCAGGAAAATTCAGTTTATTTCCTACAAATATTAATTTTAAAAAATTAATCCATCAAAACATGGATCTTTTTTCCGCTAATTCTACTTCCAAAGAAATAAAATTAATTTCGACATATTCAGAAAAACTACCAGAAAATATAATCGCTGATAGTAATCGTTTAACTCAAATTATTTCTAACCTTATAGGTAATGCTATAAAATTTACTCAAAAAGGCGAAATACATATTAAAACCTCTATTCTAACTAAAAAAGATAATGAATTAACTATAAAAGTAGAGATTATAGATTCAGGTATTGGTATTAACAAAAAAGATCAACAAACTTTGTTTACTAGGTTTAGTCAGTTTAACGAAGCATCTATTATAGCTGGAGAAGGAAGCGGACTAGGACTTACAATATGTAAAAAATTAATAGATCTAATGAAAGGAGAATTAGGAGTAGAAAGTGAAATTGGACAAGGAAGTAACTTCTGGTTTACCTTTAAAGCAAATATGATTACTCCTTCTATAATTAAAGAAAATAAAATTATACCAAATACTGTTTTTCAAAAATACAACCTTCATATATTATTAGTAGAGGACTCTGAAACAAGTATATTAGTATCCGAACAAATTTTAAAATATTTGGGATGTACCACAGATGTAGCAAAAACCGGAAAACAAGCTTTACACATGTTTAAAGAAAATCAATATGATCTTATTTTAATGGACATTAATTTACCAGGTTTAAATGGTATACAAACATGTAATCTTATTCGTAACAGCCATAAAAATGTTCCCCCTATAATAGCTTTAACTTCTAATGCTTTACCAGGAGATGGAGAGCGATATATTGCCAAAGGTCTTGATGATTATATTACCAAACCCTTTACTACAGAAATTCTAAATATTAAACTCAAAAACTGGTTCGGAAACTATAATAGTTATCATTAAAAACATATAAAATAATACTTCATCTTATATTGATTATTGTTTTAACGTATTGACAACAAACTTTTCCCCAAAATTTATTATATTGTAATTGATAGGACTAGATCTTAAGCTAATCTTACAATCAAAAAATGAGCTATGTCTAAAAATAACACCTTATTTAATAAAGCATTTAAAAACTTATTTTTTTCAGTTTTACTTATAACAGGATGCTCTATAAACATTCATGCACTTACTTATTTCCAAGATACAAATAGCAATATTAATTACAATAAATATCAAGGATACATCCTTGATTCAGAAACCAATAAACCACTTATTTCTGTAACCATTTCAGTAAAAGAAACTAATATTTCTACTATCACTAATGATGAAGGAGAGTTCCTATTAAAAGTCCCCAAAGGTATGGCCGGCTCAAAAATAATTATATCTCACCTTGGATATCGCGACAAAATAGTTCCACTTTCAAAATTTAATGAAGAAATATTAAAAATAAAACTAGAGCTATCCGTTACAGAATTATCTGAGGTTACTATTGACTCCAAAGATCCTGAAGCTCTAATACAAGCTGTAATTAAAAAAAAGGGAAGTAATTACCTTAATAACAATACCATTATGACGGCATTTTATAGAGAAACTATAAAAAAACGCAGAACATATGTTTCACTTTCTGAGGCTGTAGTAGATATATATAAAAACCCCTATGAATCTCCAAAAACAGATGTTATTAAGCTTTTTAAAGCTCGAAAAAGTGCAGATTATAAAAAATTAGATACCCTAACATTAAAACTACAAGGAGGTCCATCCAGTGCTTTATGGTTAGATGTAATGAAAAATCCTGAGCTTCTTTTTACAGAAAACATATCCAACAACTATCAATTTAGTTTTGATAAATCTACAAAAATTAACGACAAAGATATTTATGTCTTGAATTTCAAGCAACGTTCACATATAAAAGAACCTTTATATTTTGGTAAATTATATATAGATTCTGAAACATTGGCTATGACTAAAGCTATTTTTAGTCTTAATATGGAGAACAAAGAAGAGGTAAACAAAATGTTTGTTAGAAAAAAACCGAAAAATGCAAAAGTACAACCTACTCTTGCTTCTTACACTATTGATTACCGACAAAAAGATGGTAGATGGTATTATGGCTATGGAAAAATTGATCTTATTGTAAAAATAAACTGGAAAAAAAGATTATTTAACTCTATCTACAAATTAAATGTAGAAATGGCAATCACTGACTGGAAAAAGAATACTAATAATGAAAACATAAGGCCTAAAGATCGATTAAAAGCCTCTGTTGTTATTAGTGACGAAGCCTCTGGGTTTTCTGATCCAAAATTCTGGGGTGAATATAATGTTATAGAACCTGAAAAACCAATAGAGTCTGCTATTAAAAAAATTCAAAAAAAATTACAAAAATTAAATTAGTATATCTTCTGATCGCCTAACACATATAACATAAATATGGGATCAATTATTTTTATAAAATTAGATACCTAGAAATATATAAGCATCTAATTTTGATCAACAACCTCAAGGAAAACTCATGAGGCATCTTTCTGAAAAGAATTTTTTTTCGAAATAAACTCTAGAGTATTAATCTTTTTAAAAAGATTAAAAATTCACTATACAATTTTGCTACTTTTACATCTGGGAAAATAAAATTTGTAATAAAAGTCAACTAGACTACAGCTTAAAAATCATTGTAATGAGGAAAATACAATTCTTTATGTTTTTTTGCATATATACTTATGTAATTTCTGCTCAAAAAAACATAGATTCTATAGCAGTAAAAGAAGATTTTAAAATTTTTGAAAGCATTCTAAAAAAAGGACATCCTAGCTTATATGAGTACATCTCTAATGATTCTATCGAAAATATTTTTAAAACCACAAAAGAATCTTTAAAAAGAGTTACATCAGATATAGAATTGTATAAAAAAATGATTAATGTTACAGACAAGATTAAAGATGGACATCTTTTATTATTACCCCCTAATACTATTAAAACAGATCAACACTATTTTCCTTTAATTCTAAAATTGATAAATACTGAATTCTATGTAGATACTGATGATTTTAAAATCCCTATTGGTTCAAAAATTAATCGTATTAACCAAGTTGAAGCATCTGAAATACTGGAAAAACTTAAAAAACACATACCCAGTGATGGATATAATCTAACCCGAAAATACAGAGAAATAGAATTAAAATTTGGGTTATATTTTGCTTATGAGTATGGAATACAAAAAGAATTCAATATTGATTATACAGAACCAAATGGAACAGAAAAAAACAGCATTCTTCCTTCTGAATCTTTTACAAAAGTAAGACTTAGAAATACTAAACGAAATTCATATTTTGCTAAGTTTCATCAAAAAGAAAACGGTTTTGATTATTTTGATGCATTCATTAACAAAAAAGATCCTTTTGTATATTATAAAAATGAAATAAACACAGCTGTACTAGTTGTTAACTCTTTTGGAGGAGATATTAGAATTTTCAAATCTAAATTGATAAAAATATTCCAAGAGATCCACAAAAAAAAAATTAATCACCTTATTATTGATGTTAGACGTAACGAAGGTGGTTTTAGACCAAATGCAATCCATCTCTATTCCTTTATAACAGATAGTATTTTTAAACAAAGAACAAGTGAGTATATTGCTTCATTAACTGTTCCTGAACGAGAATATGTAACCAGAACATATTTTAACGAAAAAGAATTTTTAAAAGACCGGTTTAATAATCATCCCATTTATGATGGATGGAAACTTAAATTTGATGATCTGGAAACCATAATGGTGCCAAACAAAAATAGATTTAAAGGAAAAGTGTATGTATTAACAAGCGGTAGTACTTTTTCTGCCGGCTCTACTTTTGTTTTAAATGCAAAAAACAATCCTAATATAATGGTTATAGGAGAAGAAACTGGTGGAGGCTATTATTTTCATACTGGTGAATACCCTGTGTTTTATGAATTCCCTAATTCAAAAATCATTATGACTATGTATATGGAAAAAATAAATCATTATATCTTAGACAATACAGTGCCTAAAGGATCAGGTATATTGCCTGATAAAAATATTCTTCTTTCTACAGAGGATCTAATATCTGGTAAAGATCCCGAATTAGATTATATTTTTAGATGGATTAAGGGCTAAACTAGTGTAATATTAAACTCAGTTTCACTATCCTATATAAGTATTAACACTTGTTATTAATTTACAAGAATTATGCAACATTTTTTTAAATTTTAAAGCCAAATGTTCATCATTAAATTTCATTGCTTCACTAATACTATTAGATAATACAAGTTCGCCTATAAGATACTCCACAAAATAACTTTGATCGTCTGTTAAAAGCACATATTCTGTCATAGGATATTTATTTTTTCTTACTTTCTCATACAGCTAACTGTAATAAAAAAGTATCCAAATAGTAATACATTTATTGTTGTAAAAATAATTGTAATATTTACCAAAAAAATACAAGGTTAGAATACTTTTACACAGATATATTAACAATTTCAAGAAGTGGAGTATAATTTTTGATATACCCAAAGGGTTTACAAAAAACATATACTAATGAAACATGCTCTATTCCTTATTCTCGCCATCTTAAGTTTATTTTCCTGTTTTAAGTCAAAAGCATTACCATATGTTTTGCCTCAAAATTTATTAGAACCACTATTATACCGTTTATAATTTGAATTTACCGTAACAAAATGTTCTTTTTTCACCCTCAGTATCAGAATAAAAAAAAACCGTAGTCCTGCTATGTTTAATACCAGATCTAGTCTGGCACAAGCTTTTCTTCTTCACTGAAACAAAAAAATATTTATTTTCTTTTCCAGTAAATTCAAACTACAAATGGTATTATATTTTTCTTAGAAGCCCTATTTCTATATATTCTGAAATCCTCTCTTTTTTATCAATTTTATCTGTTTGTACAGGAATCCAACCATCTATTTTGACTATATCATTAGGGTTACTGCTAAAAAACATTTCATATTCACAGACCTCAAAATTATTTTTAGATGTAAAAGGTTTTTGTTTATTTTTTGTTTTATCCACTATTCTTTTTTGAACAATTTCTATTTTAGCAGCCAAATCAAGGGTTTCTGTATCCTTATGTACTTCTACATCCAAAAATTCTGAAATTGAAACCATTACTATTTCTTCTATATTCATTTTTTATTTTGATTAGTCTTATTATTAAAAAGGTTTTTAGTTCATTTTTTATAGATATATACTAGAGTTATTACAAAACATATTTTATTACACAAAAACCATATCTATTAAAAAATAATCAAATCACCCCCTCAGAATAGCATAAAACTACACATAAACAACACAAAACTACAAACAAACTACATTAAAAAAAGGGGTTAGCTGTAATATTTATAATTTTATAAAAATATTATTTAAAAAATGATTATTCCATAGTTTAAAATTTATAAAATTTTTTTTTGTAAAAAACAAAAAATCTCAACTATATTTATAATTACAAATACTTTAAATTTGTTAACTCACTAGAAATATTATTTCATGCCCATAGATAAATTAACACACGCATACACTTTGATTGATCAAGCAAATGCAGAAGATCCGAATAAAGAAAAAGTAAATAATGAATTAGTTGCTAAAGAGTTGATCTACGGTAAACGAATGACAGACACCTTAGAGAAATTTGAGCCACATGCGACTGAAGCTCTTAAACTTGCTGCTAGATCACAACATATTTGTAGATGGAAAATCTCTCGTGATAATTACCCTTTGGATCGTGTTGGATATTTAAAATGGAGAGAAGAATTAAAAAAATTTCATGCTAAAAAATCCTCCGAAATTCTGGAATCAGTAGGTTATAGTTCTGAAACCATAAACAGAGTGTCTTTTTTAATACAAAAAAAGCAATTGAAAAAGGATGAGGATACACAAACTTTAGAAGATGTAATCTGTCTTGTTTTTCTTAATTTTTATTACCCTGAATTTTTGATAAAACATACAGAAGAAAAAATCATTGATATTTTACAAAAAACATGGCGTAAAATGTCTGATAAAGGACATGAAGCTGCTTTACAACTTTCTTTTTCTGAAAAAGCATTGGAGCTTATAAAAAAAGCACTATTCTAATTCTATTATCTACAACTTGTTATCTATACATTAGTTTTTTTTTTTAATTACCTCCTTGCGGTAGTAATCAATAATGCCATCTATAGGTCTTCTTACAATATTACCTACCGTAAGATGGTATGGCCAAACAGCTGCTCTAATTATATCTTCGCTAAAATGAGCTATAGAACCTATAAAATGTATAGGAACATTCTGTGACTCTGGAAAGCACAACACCCTATTTTCTATAAACTCTTGAATCCCTTCTGTAATAATTTTATAAAAATACCCATTACGCTCACTTGTAAAAATAAACTCTGCAAAAGATGCCAAATAAGTGTTAGGGTTTTCTTTTTTGTACAAATTTTCTTTTATAGTGTCAGAAGATAAATCAAAACTTTTTTCGAATTCTGAAGCTATATCCTGAGGCATTCTTTTGTAATAATAATCTCGAATTAGCCTTTTTCCAAAATGGTTACCACTAGCCTCATCCATAAGTATATACCCTAGAGAATCTACCGACATGTGGATATCATCTCCATCAAAATAACAACTATTAGAACCCGTACCCAAAATACATACAATACCTGGTTCTGTTGTTGCTGCATATACGGCAGCAACCATATCTTCTTTAACAACAATTTCTGAGGTGACAAAAAAATCTTCGAAGACTTTTTTTAACATTGCTGCTGGCTTTGCCGTACCGCACCCCGCTCCATAAAAATGAACTATATCAATTTTATCTCGATAAGAAGAAATTTCTACGTTTTCTCTAATCCGCCGCTCTAGTAAAGATTTCTCAAACACAGCAGGATTTAATCCTTTTGTACGAGTTTTAAAAACGATTTCTCCCACATCGTCTAGAAGAATCCAATCACATTTGGTAGAACCACCATCGGCTAATAAAATCATTTTAAAATTTGTTTATTGTTAACAAAAGGAAATAAGAAAATTAATATAAAGTCACTCTTAATTAAAATCAATAAAATATATCAATAACCGTACATTTATTTTGATTAGAATCTTTATATGATAATTAATATAGTGATGTCTAAAAAGCGTATACGAAAATCATAATAAGTTTATAAAAAACTTATACTATTCTTGACTTTTTAGACATCCCAAACATCTAATTTATAGATTACCTACGTGAGCAGATAAATCTACTAATTTAGTTGAGTATCCATATTCATTATCATACCAAGCTATTAGCTTAAAAAAATTATCATTAAGAGCTATTCCTGCATTAGCATCAAATACTGAAGTTTGTGATTCTCCTACAAAATCTTGAGAAACAACATCTTCTTCTGTATATCCCAGAATACCTTTTAATTCATTTTCAGAAGCTTTTTTCACAACAGCCTTAAGTTCCTCATAGGATACTGATTTTTTGGTTCTTACTGTAAGATCTACTACAGATACATCTACCGTAGGAACTCTAAATGCCATACCTGTAAGTTTACCTTTTAAAGCAGGAATCACCTTAGTAACAGCAACCGCAGCTCCTGTTGTCGAAGGGATTATATTATTCAAGGCACTACGTCCTAATCTATAATTTTTTCTTGAAGGAGAATCTACAGTGGCTTGTGTAGCTGTAGCTGCATGTACTGTAGTCATTAACCCTTCTTCTATACCAAAATTATCATTTATTACTTTTGCTAAAGGTGCTAAACAGTTTGTAGTACAAGATGCATTAGAGACAATAGTGTCTGAGGCTTTTGCATCCATATGGTTTACTCCCATTACAAACATGGGTACATCTTTTGAAGGTGCAGAAATCACTACTTTTTTAGCTCCTGCTTTAAGATGTGCGTTTGCAGAATCCATAGTTGTAAAAATACCTGTACAATCCATAACTACATCCACTCCTACAGCATTCCATTTTAAATCTTCTGGATTGCGTTCGGCTGTTACTCGAATCTCTTTTCCGTTCACTACAAGATTACCATTTTTAACTTCTATTGTTCCATCGAATCTACCGTGTACAGAGTCATATTCTAATAAATACGCTAAATGCTCTACATCTAATAAATCATTAATAGCTACTATCTCTACATTATCACGTTTAGAAGCTATTCTAAAAGCAATTCTTCCAATCCTTCCAAAACCGTTAATCCCAATTTTTAGCGTACTCATATTTAATATTTTAGTTGTTTTAATTTATAATGTGGTTACATTTTTATTAAGTTATACCGATGTTATATCGGCTACTTTTATTAATCCATCATGTTTATGTGGTCTTTTTTCTAAAGCTGTTTTAAGCGGTACTACAGTAACAGTTTTGTGAACAATACCTATCATTATTTCACTCTTACCTTCTAATAAAGCTTCAACTGCACCTACTCCTAATTTACTAGCTAATACTCTATCAAAACAACTAGGAGACCCTCCTCTCTGTATATGACCCAGAACAGAAACTCTTACCTCATACCCTTCCAGATTTTCTTCGACATATTCTCCTAATTCAAAAATATTCTTTCCAGATTTATCTCCTTCAGCTACTACAATTATACTTGACGTTTTTCCTGTTTTTTTACTTTTTTTAAGCGAATCCAAAAGCCTCTCTACTCCCATATCTTCTTCAGGAATTAAAATCTCTTCTGCTCCTGCTCCTATCCCTGCATTTAGAGCTATATCTCCTGAGTCTCGTCCCATAACTTCTATTAAAAACAATCGATTATGTGAACTTGCTGTATCTCTAATTTTATCTATAGCTTCTACAACAGTGTTTAATGCTGTATCATATCCTATAGTATAATCTGTACCATTAATGTCATTATCTATGGTACCTGGAATACCTACTACAGGAAAGTTAAATTCCTCAGATAATTTTAAGGCTCCTGTAAAACTACCATCTCCTCCAATAACAACTAATGCCTCAATATTATTCTTTACTAGATTGTTATATGCTTTTTGCCTCCCTTCTTCTGTTCTAAAAGCACTCGAACGTGCTGACTTAAGAAAAGTACCTCCTTTATTAATAATATTACGCACAGAACGGGCATTCAATTCTTCCATTTCATTATGGATAAGGCCTTCATATCCTTTATAAACGCCAAAACAATTTACTTTGTAATAACTACAAGCACGAACAACTGCTCTAATTGCAGCATTCATTCCCGGAGCATCTCCTCCTGATGTTAATACAGCTATATTTTTAACTTTTTTTGTCATTGAGTCAAATCTATTGCTATTGGCAGTAATAACCTAATTTGCAAAAAAACTAAAACGTTTTCGGTTAATAAATTCAATCTTTTAAAACAAAAAACATGGTGTTTTAACAGATTTTTAGACTTTAAATTGGAGATAAAGCAACAATATTAAGGATTAAAACAAAAAACGACTTGGGTAGACAAGTCGTTCTCATAAATTAATATCGTAATCTTTAACTATTCTTTAATTAAAATTAAATATTTCCAAGGATTTAGTTCCAATCCTTTCCCTGTTTTTAGATGTATACGCTTTTCAGAAAAGTAATCTATATAAGCCTCTTCTTTAGTATCGTCTAGGATAAAATTTACTTTTTCTTTTGTCAAATTTGCAATAAAAACAACTTTATTATTTTCTTTTTCTCTTGCAAATGCTAAAATCTTAGTATCATCAGATGTTTTAATGCGTTTATAAGATGCTGCATTTTTACCACCATGTAAAGCCTGATTCGTGTTTTTAAGTTTCCCTAATTTTTTATACAAAGGAAAAAATACACCTTTCTCTTTACTAATTGTATCCTTATCAAAAAATAGTAAACGTTTGTCCATATCATATTCTTGACCAGAATAGATCAATGGCATTCCTGGTGCCAGATAAGAAAGTGCTGCTAATACTTCTTTGGCATCTCCCATTCTTTCTTTCACGGTACCATTCCAAGAGTTTTCGTCATGATTAGATGTAAAATTCATTAAAATATCATCTTTTGCATACATAGAGTCTATTTGCTCCATTCTTTTGTCCCATTCTGCTACATTTGCTTTTCCTTTAGCAATATCATTCATTTTATGATGCGTATCCCATCCATATCCCATATCGAATGCATTTTCTAATAATTCAGGCTCCCAACCTTCTGCCAACATAAAAACAGGTTTTATTTTCTCGAGTTCAGCTACAGCATTCTCCCAAAAATCTACAGGAACCATTCCTGCTACATCACATCGAAAACCGTCTACTCCTTCTTCTTTTATCCAATATGACATATCTTGTATCATTTGCTCTCGCATTTGTTGATTGTCATAATTAAGATCTGCAACATCTGTCCAGTCTGTATCTACTGTATGCGTAATATTACCTTCTTTGTCCTTAGTATAATACTCTGGATGTTCTTTTAACCAAACATGATCCCAACCAGTATGATTAGCAACCCAATCCAAAATAACATATATCCCATTATCATGAGCAGTTTTTACTAAAACCCTAAAATCTTCGATAGTACCAAACTCAGGATTTACTTTGGTATAATCAGATACCGCATAATAGCTACCTAAAGAACCTTTACTTTTAGTAGTAGATATTGGATAAATTGGCATAATCCACAATACTTTTACACCTAAATCTTTAAGAACGGGAATATCTTTGGTAAATGCATTAAAAGTACCCTCTTCAGAATATTGTCTAATATTGGCCTCATAAATCACCGCATTTTCAATTACGGTATCATGTACTGGAATAAACTTTTCTTTTACTTCCTCTTCAATTTCTATCTTGGATAGACTTTCTTCTTTTTTTGTCTTTCCACAGGAAAATAGAATTCCAATTACTGTAAGACTTAAAATTATCTTTTTCATTTAATTAAATTTATAGGTGGTTATTTGCGGTTATATTTTATTTTAAATCCAGTATCATTGATGTTTTAGCAGGTACACTAAAATCCTCGGTGATGTCTATATTAGAATCAGTAATAATATCGGTCCCTACGCTATAGTTTTTTATACCTTCTTTGAATCGGGCAACGTCTAATTTTTGATCTTTTAGGCTATTATTAATAATTACCATTACACTTTCTTTGTCATCATACCTAAAGTATACATATACATTATCAAAAGGAATAAACTGCAATAGTTTTCCTTTGTGTACAGAGGGTTTATTCTTTCGCCAGTTTAATATTTTCTTGGTAAAGGAGTGATATTCTTCTTGATTTATGGTTCTTCCATTTTTTATTTCTGAAGATAAAAATGCATTTTTTGAATCCTCTATCCATCCTCCTGGAAAATCTTTTCGAATATCTCCATCTCCATTTTTATCCCGATTACCAAGCATTCCTATTTCATCACCATAATACAGTTGCGGAATCCCCCGAGTAGTGCATATTAATGTCATTACCATTTTATAGACATTACTATTTTCTTGGTATATTTCGTTAATCCTATTGGTATCATGATTTCCTGCAAATACTAGAATATTGTTACTATCTGGATATAAAAAATCATTGGTAAAATTATCGTATGCTTTTATCATTCCTTTACTCCATTCACTTTTATCTTCCTTAAACATTTCTATAATAGCATCATGTAATGTAAAATCCATTACAGATGGCAAATACGAATTATAATGATCTATAGCTCCTATTTTACTATCTTTTTGCCAATATGCAATTTGAGATTGGTTATGCATCCATACTTCTCCAACGATATTAAAGTTTGGATATTCTTCCATAATAGCTTTGGTCCATTTTGCAATTGCTTTTTTATCATTATAAGAGTAGGTATCTACTCTAAAACCATCTAAATCCGCATACTCTATCCACCAAATTGCATTTTGTATAATATATTTAAGAAGTAAAGGATTACTTTGGTTCATATCTGGCATTGTCGTATCAAACCATCCATCCATACACCCCTTTCTGTCTACTTGCGAGGCATTTTTATCAAACTGAGTAGTCATACGATAGTTACTACGCTTAAAACCTTCTGGCCATTGATGAATCCAATCTTTGGTTGGCAGGTCTTGTATCATCCAATGTTTAGATCCCCAGTGATTGGTTACATAATCCATAATCAACTTCATATCTAATTTATGCATTTCTGAAGCTAATCTTCTGTAATCGTTGTTTGTACCATATCTTGGATCTATTCTATACAAATCACTTTGTGCATAGGTATGATAGGAATAGGCTGGTTCATTATCTTCTAATAATGGGGTGCTCCACAATGCTGTTACCCCTAAGTCCTTTAGATAGCTTAGGTGATCTATTATACCTTTTATATCCCCTCCATGACGACCTCCCGGATTAGACCTATTTACTTTTTCTGTAGTATTTTTATGAGAATCATTACTCGAATCTCCATTTGCAAATCGATCTGGCATAATTAAATACATCACATCGCTACTATCAAAACCTTTTCTTTTAGCTGAATTCTCTTTTCTAATTTTAAATTCATAAGGTTGTGAAAGTACAACTTCACCCTTTTCTTTAAAATTAATCGAAACCGTACCTGCCTTCATCCCTTTGGTATCTATAGTGATAAATAAATAATTAGGATTTTCAGTCTTCGTAATTTTGTTAATCGTTATACCATCTATCGCTACATCATATTTAGAAAGGTTTTTTCCATAACATAAAATTTGAAGCTCTTTATTATGCATATCGCTCCACCAAAACGGAGGCTCTATTTTTTCTACCTGAGCTTGACATAAAAAAATGGCGCACCAAAAAAATAGTATAATTAGTTTACATTTCATTTGTTTAAATATTTTTAATCCTTGTGTTATATTTTTAAAGATTTAAAAAAAATCGCATCGACATGAGTAATTGAATAGTATACCTATTAAAAAAATGTACTAAGTATATGATAAAAAATAAACGATCAAAAATCAAAAGTTTAAGCATTCCTACTCGTTGTTTTTTGTCATTCCGTTCTTCAACGGAATGACAAATCAACTCATTTCTATAATTGTGTTATTTTTTATCATTTACAAAAAAAGTGTAACTATTTTTTTGGGCAGAGTAAAAAAACGGAAACTTATCCGTCTTACTATATTTTGACTCTGCCCAACATAAAAATGGGGGGGGCAAAAAAATAAACAGTTACTACTTCTTCTTCCTTAAAATTTTATAAAAGCTATACTGTTATAAGATTGTTAGGTGAAATTTTAACTTCTTTACCTTCTACAAAAATTAATAAATCACTATTCCCTTCTAAAGTAAAAGAAGTTCCTTCTTGAGATACATTTACTTTGATAATTTGGTTTCTAAAATTAACTTTAAAGGTATACCCTTTCCATTCTTTAGGGATTTTAGGAGTAAAAGACAAAGTTCCTTTCTTAATTCTAAGCCCTCCAAATCCTTCAACAATGCTCATCCATGTGCCTGCCATACTAGTAATATGCAACCCTTCTTCTACTTCTTTATTATAATCATCCAGATCCAGTCTTGATGTTCTTAAATAAAAAGTATATGCTTGATCCATCCTATCTAGTGTAGCTGCTTGTATACTATGAACACATGGCGAAAGAGAGGATTCATGCACTGTAAAGGGTTCATAAAAATCAAAATGACGTTTTAACTCCTCTTTTGTAAATTGATCTTCAAACATATAAAACCCTTGCAGTATATCTGCTTGTTTTATATAAGGAGAACGTAATATTCGATCCCAACTCCATTTTTGATTAATAGGTCGTTGAGATTTATCCAGGTTATCTACTGTAATTAATTCTTTATCTAAAAACCCATCCTGCTGTAAATAAACCTGGTGTTTTTCAGAATATGGAAAATACATTTTATCTGCTACTTCTAACATAGCTTCCACCTCTTCTTGCGCTATACTAGTTTTTTCTACGATTCGTTCATAATCGCTTTTGTATTCTGTTTTTACTTTAATAATATTCTGCACACAATACTCTATACACCATTTTGCCAGATAATTGGTATACCAGTTATTATTTACATTATTTTCGTACTCATTAGGGCCTGTAACTCCAAGAATTACATACTTATTTTTATCTGTAGAAAAAGTTGCTCTTTGATGCCAAAAGCGAGCAATTGCAATCATTACTTCTAATCCTTTTTCTGGGATATAACTATAATCGCCGGTATATCTTACATAATTATAGATAGCAAATGTCATTGCTCCGTTACGGTGTATTTCTTCAAAAGTAATTTCCCACTCGTTATGGCATTCTTCTCCATTCATGGTAACCATCGGATATAATGCTGCCCCATTAACAAACCCTAGTTTGCTGGCGTTTTCAATAGCTTTATCCAGATGATTATATCGATACGTTAATAAGTTTCTCGCTACAAGCTGATCTTTTGTTGCCATATAAAATGGAATACAATATGCTTCTGTATCCCAGTAGGTGCTTCCTCCATATTTTTCGCCTGTAAACCCTTTGGGTCCAATGTTTAATCTTGCATCTTTACCTAAATACGTTTGGTTTAACTGAAAAATATTAAAACGAATACCTTGCTGTGCTTTTACATCCCCATCGATAGTTATATCTGCCATTTCCCAGATTTTGGACCATGCGTTTTTTTGTGAATTTAATAGAACGTCAAACCCTGATTCTGAAGCTTTCCTCAGAATTGCTGTACTTGCATTCTTTAAATTATCTTCCTCGTGATTTAAGGATACTGTATACCCCCCATACTTTATAATGCTTGTTGTTTTACCTTTAGGAACCTCTACACCATAGTTTAAACTTATAGATGTACCATCCATTTTTACTTTAGGAGATATATCCTTTTGTTCTCCATCTATAAAGATTTCACTTAACATCCCGGTACACACATGAAAGTTGGTTTTCATTGTTTTGGATAAAATGTATGCTTCGTTTTTGTCATGAGCCAGATTATATGTATCCCAAAACTTATCTTCCCAATTAGTGTCTTCATTAGTAATTCCTGAATCCAAGTAAGGTGCAAATTCAATATTTACATCTTGATTTACAGGAGTTATTTCATATTTAATTACCCCTACTTCATCTAAATCCAAGCTCAAAAATCGTGTGGATTTCACCAATACCTCTACCTTATTTTGCAAAACTGCTATAAAAGAACGTTCATACCACCCCTCTTTCATATTTAATTCTCTACGGAAATTATTTACAGCTACACATGTATTAAGATCTAATGGTTCTCCACTAATTTTGACTCCTATTCCAATCCAATTTGGAGCATTAAGTACTTTTGCAAAATACTCTGGATATCCGTTTTTCCACCAGCCTACTCTGGTTTTATCTGGATAATAAACTCCTGCTATATAGCTCCCTTGAAAGGTTGGTCCTGAGTATGCTTCTTCAAAATTAGCACGTTGTCCCATTGCTCCATTACCTATGCTAAACAAACTTTCTGAAGACTTAACTCTTTCTTTATCAAACCCTTCTTCAATAATTGACCAGTTATCTGGTTTTATATAATTCTGATTCATTTTTTCTTTATTCGTTTTTAGTTGTTGGATAAAACCAATCTAGAGCATCCTTGTACATGTATATTAAATTGGCACGCTCTTTTTGCATCGCAACTAAACCTTTTTGGTTATAATCAATTGATTTACAAAATCCTCTCCTATTTCTGTAAAATCTTTAAAAACATAATCTGCTTCATGTAATATATTTTTATCTCCGATACCAATACTAATCATATCTACGGTATTAGCTGCTTGAACTCCTGCAACCGAATCTTCAAACACTATGCAGTTTTTTGGAGAAACCCCTAATTGTTTTGCTCCTATTAAAAAGACCTCTGGATCTGGTTTTGCTTTAGAAACATTAGTTCCGTCTACGATGGTATGAAATCTGTTATATAATTTTACTTTTTCTAAAATTGCCCGAGCATTTTTACTTGCAGACCCTAAAGCAATTAACTGTCTTTTAGCTTGTAAATATTCTAAAACCTTAGGTACATCTGGTAAGATTTCTTTAGTATCCATTTTTGAAATATACTTGAGATATTCTTCATTTTTTTCAGACATTAACTGGGTGAATTTCTCTTGAGAAATACTTACATTTCCCCATTCTAAAATCTTTTCTAAAGAACGTACTCTACTTACTCCCTTAAGCTGTTCATTTTGCTCATGAGTAAAAGAAATCCCTAAACTATTTGCCAAATTTTGCCACGCTAGAAAATGATATTTTGCAGTATCTACTATAACACCGTCTAAATCGAATATAAATCCTTTTTTCATTATTATATAGCTTCTTTTGGGTTATAGGTTATCGCATCTTTATTAGTAATCAACACATTGCATAAACCTGCGATGATTAAACTTATTCCGGCAACAATCATTGCGTTGATCGTTTCGTCTCCAATAAGTTTATATGCAAAATTTACTCCTCCCAAAGCGGCTATGATTTGCGGTATCACAATAAACATATTAAATATCCCCATGATGACTCCCATTTTTTTAGGATCTACCGAGCTAGACAACATAGCATAAGGCATCGATAAAATACTGCCCCATGCTAAACCAATTAAGCTAAAAGAAAAGGTTAGCCATTGTGGCGAAGGAATATAATACATGGATATAAAACCTATTCCTCCCAAAATAAGAGATACCATATGTACCCATTTTCTGTTTATTCTTTTTCTAGAAGTATAAAATGTGAGTAGTAATGCAAAAGCCATAGAAGATAATCCATAAACTCCCATATATCTACCTACATTATTAGAGGCTTTTTGAAATGCTGTATTTGCCGTTTCAAATGCTATTACCGATTCTGGAACATCCATATTATATGCAGATTCTATTGGCACTGGAGTTTTAAATATATGCTCTGTTAGTGCTGGATTTGCAAGACTCCACATAGTAAAAAAAGCAAACCAGCTAAAAAACTGAATAAGCCCCAATTTTTTCATGGTAAGTGGCATACTTCCAATATTGTTTAAGATATCTGAAACAAATTTGTTTTTTTGTTTTTTTTCTTTTTCAAACTCTTCCATATCTTCTGGGGGATATTCTGAAGTAGTAAATACCGTATAAAGAATACTAATAAGAAAAACGAGTGCTCCTATAGCAAAAGCTACTTTTACAGACATTGGGACAACTCCTGTAGGAGCTCCATCACTAACCCCCATTTGAGAAATCAGCCAAGGCAAATTACTTGCTATCCAAGTTCCTATACCAATAATAAGCGTCTGTGTAACGAAACCATAAGATCGTTGAGAATCTGGAAGTTTATCTGCTACTAATGCCCGAAAAGGCTCCATCGAAATATTAATAGAAGCATCTAAAATCCATAAAAAACCTGCTGCAATCCATAAAGCCGGAGAATGAGGCACTAAAAACAAAGCTATAGAACTAAGTATGGCACCAATTAAAAAATAAGGTCTACGACGACCCCATCTTGGGCTCCAGGTACGATCACTAAGATATCCTATAATAGGTTGAACTAAAAGACCGGTTAACGGGGCTGCAATCCACAATAAAGGTATGGCATCTTTTTCTGCACCTAAAGTTTGGAAAATTCTAGACATAAATCCGCCTTGCAATGCAAAACCGAACTGAATTCCTAAAAAACCGAAACTCATGTTCCAAATTTCCCAGAAACTTAACTTACGCTTCTTCATCAAGTAAATATTTGATTATTACTCTGTCTGATAAGCGAAATACTTATCAAAACTTATTTTTATATGTAGAAAGTGAAAATATAAGTTTTGATAGAAGCCAAAGATATTATAATTTTTTAATTAAAAAATATCTCTTTATATTTTTTTTGTAGAACTTCTCTGAATCAAACTGGTATCGATGATAACAGTTCTATATTCTTCTGTAGCTGCCTCGTCCCCCTCTAGTTTATCTATAAGTAATTTTGCCGCTCTTATCCCCATATCTTCTCCATGTTGGCTTATTGTAGTAAGAGTTGGTATAAAATGTTTGGATAAAATACCATCGGTAAACCCTACTACAGATATATCATCTGGCACTTTTTTACCTTGTTTATCCAGTACTTTAACTGCTGTAACTGCAAACAATTCATTTACCGCAAAAACAGCATCTATATCTTTGTCTTTTAAAAAATCTGAAATTTCTATTTCACAATTATCTATATCTTCTATTTTAAGTATAAGTTCTTCTCTTTCGGGTATATCATATGCTCTTAATGCCCTTAGATACCCATTAGTCCTTAGTTTACCTACACTTATATAATCTACTGTGGTAAGTATTGCTATTTTTTTACAGCCAATAGAAAGCAAGTGATTTGTAGCGGTTTGTGCTCCTTTGGCGTCGTCAATAATGACTTTATCACAAACTACCTCATCAATTATCCTATCAAAAAGTACAACTGGCATTCCTTGATTCATGGTTTCTTCTATATGGTGATAATCTTTTTTAAGTTGTGTTTCTTTAGCAACAGATAAAATAAATCCATCTGCGCTTCCACTAGCTAACATTTCCAGATTAATAACCTCTTTATCAAAAGAATTATTAGAAGAACATATAATTACATTATAGCCCTGTTCATTTGCTACTTTCTCTACTCCTCCTATCACCGTGGTAAAAAAATGATGTACAATTTCAGGAATGATAACACCTATTGTTTTGGTTTTCCTGTTCTTTAGACTTAAAGCTATATTATTAGGTTTATAATTATATAACCTGGCAAAAGCTTTTACTTTTTGTCTGGTATCTAAACTTATTTCTGTACTATCTTTTAATGCCTTGGATACTGTAGAGATAGAAACATCGAGCTCTTTTGCAATATGTTTGAGTGTAATTTTTTGTTTCATACGTAAACCTTTTATTTGAATTATTTAGATAGTATCTTTTCTTAAGATGGTTTAACCCAGATTATGCAATAGAAAATCTATTTCATCTGTGATCTACTGCAAACACTGTCGCCTTGCTTTGTTTTTCACTTTAACCATAGCGATGCTATGCTAAAAGTAAGAAAACAACAGTGTTCATTGTATCTCAAAGCTTCGTAACGAAGTTCTATTGCATAATCTGGGTTTAATAACAATTATCGCTGAAATTGATATAATTATACTTATCAAGATAGCCTTTGGTATAGCTTTTCGCATTTCTCATTTTAATCAAAAGTCAAATTTAAGGGTGAAAATATGCTATATGAACAGAATTATACTTAAAATTTTAGTGAGACTCTAAAAGTTTTCCACACGCAAACGTTTGCGTAAGATTAGAACTACAACTTAGCAGAAAATTAACACAAAATTTACATACTTTGGTTGCAGAAAGTGAAAATATAAGATTTTAAACAATCAAAAACTAATTTAATTTTATGAAAACATTTACCAAAAGTGCATTGTTTTTATTGTGGTTAATACCAATGGGCTTTTTTGCACAGTCAACTGTTATTGGAACGGTTACTGATGCAGGAAGCGGGCAACCAATTCCTGGTGCTAATATCATTGTTAAAGGCTCTACAAACGGAACAACTTCTGATTTTGATGGTAATTATTCTTTAAATAATGTCAGTACAGGGAATACAATACTTTTTTCTTATGTTGGTTTTGTAGCACAAGAGATAACTTATAGTGGTCAACCTACTATAGATATCATATTAGCAGAAGATGCTTCAGAACTTGAGCAAGTAGTACTTATTGGATATGGTACTACCCGAAAAAAAGATTTAACAGGATCTATAGCACTAGTAACCTCTGAAGATTTTAATACGGGTAATACTATTACTGCAGAAAATCTTTTTAATGGTAGAGTTGCCGGAGTATCTATTAATACCAATGGTGGTCCTGCAGGGAATTCTGAAATTAGAATAAGAGGAGGAGCATCTCTTAATGCTTCTAACGATCCTTTAATTGTTGTGGATGGCTTACCCTTAAATGATCCAGGGGATTTATCTAATGGATCAAGGTCTGTTCTTTCTGCAATTAATCCAAATGATATAGAATCTTTTTCTATCCTTAAAGACGCCTCTGCTGCTGCAATTTATGGTAACCGTGGAGCAAATGGAGTGATCATCATTACTACAAAAAAAGGAAAAAGTAAGCTACAAATTAATTTGGATTCTAAAACCAGTATTACCACTGCAAATGAAACCGTAAATGTTTTTTCTGCTAATCAATACAGAGAATTTATAAACCAAAATTTTCCAGATAAAGTTGGAGAATTAGGATCTGCCAACACCAATTGGCAGGATGAAATTTACAGAACTGCTTTTTCTACAGATCATAACCTATCGGTTAGTGGATCTATATTAAAAACTTTACCCACTAGAGTTTCTATTGGGCGTTCTGATCAGGAAGGGCTTAGAAAAACATCAAAATTTGAAAGAACTACATCTTCTATCGCCTTAAATCCAAAATTATTTGATAATCATCTTAAAATTGATATAAACGCAAACCTTAATTTTGAAAAGAACCGATTTGCTCCTAATGTAGAAGGTGCCGCAATTACTTTTGATCCTACACAACCCGTATTAGATGCAAGTTCTCCTTATGGTGGTTTCTTTGAATATAGAGATTCTAGTACAGGATTTGCATTAGGTAATGTTTCTAGAAACCCCATTGCTCAACTATTACAAACCAGAGAAATAGCAAACGTAAGACGGTATTTTGGTAACATTAAATTAGATTATCAATTACACTTTTTTCCAGAGTTAAGAGCTGTGTTAAATTTAGGCTTAGACGATAGTGAAACCGATAGATTTAAAGATGTTTCTACAGAAAGTGCAACTGGTTTTAACGCTACTCAAGGAGAGTTTTTAGGATTTAAGTCTGATACAGATTTAGCGGTTAAAAACCGTCTTTTTGATGCTTATTTAGCCTATAATAAAACTTTAGGAGATCTAAATATTGAAGGTACTGGAGGATATTCTTATCAAAAATTTGAATTAAGCCGATTAGAAACCGGAAATCAGCGAGATCCAAGCAATGCTACAGAAAGAACTATTAATCCAGACGAAGTGTTACTTGCTTATTTTTTAAGAACAAATCTAAAATTTAAAGACAAGTACTTTATATCTGCTTCTATTCGTAGAGATGGAACCTCTAGATTTGGTAAGGACAATAGGTTTGGGTATTTCCCTTCTGCTTCTGTAGGATGGCAAATAAGTGAAGAGAATTTTCTTAAAGAATCTTCTATAGTAAGTAACCTTAAACTTAGATTAGGATATGGGGTTACTGGTCAGCAAGATATTGATCAGGCATATGCATATTTAGAGAGATACAGAGGTAGTAGTCCTTTTACACAATATATCTTAGATGGTGAAGTCATAAATATCGTACAACCACAGTTTAGAAACGAAGACATAGAGTGGGAAAAAATTACAGAGTATAATCTTGGATTAGATTATGGGTTCTGGAATGATAGAATTATCGGTGCTGTAGATGTATTTAGAAAAGAATCTGACGATCTACTTTCTCAAGCTCCTATCCCGGATGGCGCAAATTTTTCTAATCAAGGTTTTCAAAATATAGGTAAATTTATTACTCAAGGTATAGAGTTTTCTATTAACACCGATATTATTAGTAAAAGTGATCTAAAATGGAATGTGAGTTACAATGCTACTTTTATAGATCGGGAAATTGAAGAATTAGCTTTTGGGCAGGATATTTTAACTACCGATATTGGTGGAGGTACTGGTAATACTATTCAAATTCAGCGCCAGGGACATGCTCCTTTCTCCTTCTTTACATACGCGCAAATTTATGACACCAATGGCAAACCTATTGAAGGAGCGTATGCAGATCTAAATGGAGATGGGCTTATTAATAATAACGACAGATACATATCTGGTAAAGGTACTCCAGATTTTATCATGGGCTTTCAATCTAGTTTAAACTATAAAAACTTTGATTTCAGCTTTAATATGAGAGCAAATATTGGAGGCGAAATCTATAATAATGTTGCCTCGTCAAATGCACAATTAGGAAATGTAGTAAGAACCGTTTTTAATAATACACCAATATCTGTATTAGACACCAAATTTAATAGTACTCCAGATGTTATTCTTTCTGATTATTACATAGAAGACGCATCTTTTTTAAGAATGGATAATATAACATTAGGATACACCTTAAAAGATGTTATGAAAGGAGTATCCAGTCTTCGATTATGGGCTGGTATACAAAATGCTTTTGTTATTACCGATTACTCAGGTTTAGATCCCGAGATTCAAAATAATGGTGTAGATGATACTATTTTTCCAAGAGGGCGAACACTTTTATTTGGATTAAATTATAAATATTAAAAAAATCAGGAAATGAAACTATATAATATTTTTTTATACGCATTTCTATCCATAGGTATTTTTACCTCTTGCGAAAAGGATCTGGATATTAAACTAGAAGACGACGATGACTTACTAGCAAATGATGTCTTTAACACTAGAGATGATTATAGGAGTGCCCTAGGAGGAGTATATGCTAATCTATCTTTAATAGGTTTAGACGTTAATGCCGACGGAAGACCTGACACTGCTAACCTTGAAGGAATAGACGATGGTACCAGCCAATATATACGAGGGTTATTCTCTATGCAAAATGTATCTACCGATGAAGTAATCTGGAGTTATGAAAATGACCCTGGTATTCGAGATATACAAAGAAATAGTTGGGATGATAATAATGTATTTGTACTTAGTTTTTTCTCCAGAGCTTCTTTTCAGATATCCTTAGCTAACGAGTTTTTACGCCAAACAACCGATGGCAAATTAGATAGTAGAGGAGTTTCTGCAGATTTAAAAAGTGAAATTCAAACTTTTAGAGCAGAAGCAAGAGTACTTAGGGCTTTATCTTATTATCACTTATTAGATTTATACGGAAGAGCTCCTTTTGCTACAGAAAATGATGCTGTTGGTTTTACCAGAGTACCAGAAATTAAAGGAGAGGCTTTATTTAATTATATTGAAGAAGAACTTTTAGCGGTAGAAAGTCAACTTCTGGATGTTAATCCAGGGCAAAATTATGCTCGTGTAAACAAAGGAGTTGCTAAAATGATTTTAGCAAAAATCTATTTAAATGCCGAAGTATATTTAGGTAAAGGAAAAGATCGATATACAGATTGTTTACAAGTATGTCAAGAGATAATTAATAGTGGGTATTCTTTAAACCCAAATTACTTAAATAATTTTAATGCAGATAACGATACTAACGGTGCACAGAACGAAATCATATTTCCTGTGGTTGGTGATGGATCTTCTGTACGAAACTTTGGAGGCGCTTCTCTTATCATACAAGGAGAACAAAATGCAGCAGGATTTGAACCTACTCCTGCATCCCTTGGTGTAGAAGGTTTTACTACTTTATATAGAGCTAGGAAACAATTTTCGGAAAAATTTGTTTCTAATCTTCTTTTTGTAAATGATAGCCGAAATACTTTAGTTACACAAGATGTAAGTACAGATCCTACAGTTGCAACAGTAGATAGACCTATTGAAATTGGTACTGATTTTACAGATTTCTCTAAAGGATATTTGGTAACAAAATATTCTAATATAAAATCAACAGGGCAACCTGGATCTAATGTAACATTTGCAGATACTGATTTTCCTATGTTTAGATTGGCAGATGTATATCTAATGTACGCAGAAGCACATCTTAAAAATGGTGGTGGAGATCGAGCAGCAGCCCTTGGATATATTAATGCTTTAAGAGAAAGAGCTTTCGGGAATCCTTCTGGCAATATAACCGATACAGAGCTTACTTTAGATTTTATCCTTGACGAACGATCCAGAGAACTATATTGGGAAGCACACAGAAGACAAGACTTAATCCGACATGATAAATATACAGGTGGAGCTTATAACTGGAGATATAAAGGAGGAACACCAAACGGATCTGCTATTTCAGATAACTTTAAATTATTTCCTGTGCCTGCATCCAGTAGAGCGGCTAATCCAAATCTTGGACAAAATCCTGGATTCTAAAAAACTAATACAAATTTAATTTATACAGTCATGAAAAAAATTTCAATATTAATATTTATATTCATAACTGCATTATGCTTCAATGCATGTGTTGAAGATGAAGACCCAACATTTGTTATTAAAGAAGAACAATCTGAAGGGCCTTTAATTGTAACTGCTAACACAACTGTTAACCTTATTAAAGATTTAGAAGCAGAGCAGGTTTTTACATTAGTATGGGAGCATGCTGGTTATAATATAAACACCCCTATTACGTACAAAATCGAAGCTGCTGCTGCAGGTACAAACTTTGCTACTCCACAAGAAGTAGCTGTAACCACAAGTCGTTTTTATAGTTGGACGATAGGGGAACTTAATAGTCTGGCAATTGTATTGGGATTGTCACCAGATACCGAAGCATCTTTAGAATTACGACTAATCTCTTCTATAGGGAGTAATGGTGGATCCTCTATCTCATCTAATGTAATAGCTATTACTGTTACTCCTTATGCAACAATAATCCAACAAAAAAATCTTTTTCTGGTAGGAAATGCAACTGCACCGGGATGGGAAAACGATAATAACAATCCTCCTTTGGTAAGAGACCCTGATAACCCAAATGAATTTAAATATACAGGTAAGTTTTTAACGGGTACTGATATTGCTTTCAAGTTTTTAGAAGTTCTGGGGCAATGGCAACCACAGTGGGGAACAAACGATGGCAGTACTTTATCTGTAAATGATGGAACTGGTTCTGATCCAGACTCATTTAGTGTAGCTGCAGAAGGATATTATGAAGTAACTGCTAATATAGAAGATAAAACATTTACAATTGCTGCTTATGATGCTTCTACCGCAGCAACCTTTGCCTCCATAGGTATTATCGGGGATGCTACTCCAGATAAATGGGATGCAGATACCGATATGACTAAATCAGCTTTTGATGAGCATCTTTGGTACATACAAAATGTAACTTTAACAGATGGAGAAATGAAGTTTAGACATAGTAATGACTGGCCTGGTAACTGGGGTGCAAGTACCGCAATAAGTGGTCAGACAACTACCGATGGAAACCCTCCTAATATTCCTGTTACTGCAGGTATCTACGATATTTGGTTTAACGATCTTGATGGACGTTACATATTCATTCCTAAAGGGTAAAATGTTAATAAACTTTAATAGTTAAAATGAAGAAAACAATAAACATATACCCTAAAATCATCCTCCTTTTAGGAGGGTTGGTTCTTGGGTTAACAGGTTGTTCTAAGGATGATGATTCTACAAATAAAACAGAAGATATCATTACTAGTCAATCATTAAAAATGGATCTTACCCAACTAAAAAAAGAAAATGCGGGGGTATTTATGCAAGCTTTTTATTGGGATGTAGAACCTAAAGGAGAATGGTATAATCAAATTAGCACCAAAATTGAAGAGTATAAAGCTGCTGGTGTTAATAGAATCTGGTTACCTGCCCCAGGAAAAGGCGCTTCTGGAAGTTTTTCTATGGGATACGATCCATCTGATTATTTTGATGTGGGTGAGTTTGATCAACACGGTACTATAAAAACCCGTTTTGGTTCCAGACAGGAATTAGTAGATCTTATTCAAAAAGCACATGCCAATGATATAGAAGTTATTGCTGATATTGTTATTGGTCATAACTCTGGCGGTGGATTACAAGCTAATCCTTTTCGAGGAGGTACAGAAGTATACTCTTTATTTAATGAATCCAACGGTAATGCTTCTGGAAAATTTAATCGTACTAATGACCATTTTCATCCAAACGATATTCATAATCAAGACGATAGTAATTTATTTTATGCAGAAACCGATCTCTGTCATGATCAACCTTATGTACAGGATTGGTTATGGGGTAGAGATGACTCTGTAGCAGAGTTCTATAAAAAAACCCTTGGTTTTGATGGATGGCGTTTTGATTATGTAAAAAGTTTTGATCCAAAATGGGTAAAAGCATGGAATGATAAAATTGGCGGATTCTCTGTAGGAGAAAATTTTGATGGTAACCAACAAGTGCTTAAAGATTGGGTAGATGCTTCTGGCTCTCCTGCTTTTGACTTTGCTTGTTTTTACAGGTTAGATGAAACTCTGGACAGAGCAAAAGATCTTACTGCATTAGGAGAAGCAGATAATATGCTTAGAAAATTAGATCCAAGTAAAGCAGTTACTTTTACTGCCAATCACGATACAGAAAAAGATAAAAATCCTGATAACAGAATTAGCTATGGCAATAAATTATTAGCATACTCTTATATTCTTACTCATGATGGATATCCTACCATTTTTTATTTAGACTATGAAGCCTTTAAAGGACAACTTAATACTCTTATACAAATCCACAATACGTTGGCTGTAGGGGATATTGAAATAATTGAAGCTAATAAAGATGAATATATCATGAAAAGAAAAGGTAATGGTGATAATCCAGGATTAATTCTTTATATGAATATTAGTAAACAGCCAAAGCAACGAATAGTGAAGACCAATTGGATAAATAAAACTTTGGTGGATTATACCGATAATTCCAGAGCAACCCCAACTACAGATGCAGATGGTAACACTACATTATATGCTCCTGCAGGAGGATATGCAATATGGTCTATTACAAAATAATAACATAATTTTATATTATTATATTAGCTATATAACCCAAAAAAAGAGTGCTATAAAGCACTCTTTTTTTAGTTATATATTATGTAGTTTAATCCTATAGTTTCTATATTTTCAAGGTTTAATCACTACAGAATGATGTGTCCCATATCGAACTTCTCTTGCTTTTGCATGTATATATTGCATCCAGTCTGTTGGATTATTCGTCTTTCTTTTAGGTATATATACACTTTTTAAAAGTAATTTATTTTCCATAAAATGATGTTTTAAATGTTTTCATATACCTATAAACAATCATAGTGCCAAAAAACAATTTATTTCCTAACCAATTGTTATTAAAAACATTAAGGACAGTAGCAACATCTTTTTTGTATATTCTGCTTCAACACACTCAGCAGGATATACAAAAAGATACAGCAAATAGCCTGATCCATTTAGAGGCAAGCCCAAAATAAGCAACATCAATACCAGCAAACATAAAACAAAAATACCCTCAATAACAATTCGAAACTCGTATAGTTTTTAAGCTAGCCTTTAGTATTATAAAAAAGAATTACTTTACTTTGTAGATAGATAGTAATTCACAAAACATCCTAATTCAAAAAGCTTAATGCCAAAATTTCCGTTTTATAAACAAGCCGAATCCAAAGATTGTGGACCTACCTGTATTAAGATAATCTCAAAACATTATGGAAAAGTCCTTAATACAGAAAAACTTAGAGCATTAAGTGAAACAACTCGAGAAGGAAGTTCTCTTTTGGGACTTAGCGAAGCGGTAGAAGAAATAGGCTTTAGATCCTTGGGTGTAAAATTATCTCTACAAAAATTAGACGAAGTACCTCTACCCTGTATTGTGCATTGGAACAAAATACATTATGTAGTATTATATGATGTAAAGACCAATCGCAAAGGTAAAATGACCCTATATGTATCAGATCCTGCACATGGACTAATTACCTACACAAAAGAAGAATTTATTAAAGCATGGATTGGTAATAATGCAGACGAAACTACAGAAGAAGGAGTCGCATTATTGGTAGAACCTACTCCCAAGTTTTATAATGATAACCTAAATGAAGAGGATGAAAAATTTGGATTTAAGTTTATCTCCAAATATATATTTAAATATAAGGCCTTTCTTTTTCAACTCGCATTAGGACTAGGTGCAGGAAGTTTGTTGCAACTTATCACTCCTTTCTTAACCCAAAGTATTGTAGATGTTGGTATCAAAAATCAAGATCTAAACTTTGTATACCTTGTTCTTATTGCAATGCTATCGTTATTTATAGGTAGAACTTTAATCGATGTATTACGAAGTTGGATACTGCTGCATTTAAGTACCCGTATCAACATATCGCTGATATCTGATTTTTTTATAAAACTTATGAATCTGCCTATCTCCTATTTTGATGTAAAAATGACAGGGGATCTCTTACAAAGAATTAATGATCACAAACGTATCGAGCAAATATTAACCATGTCTTCACTTAATGTACTATTCTCGATGGTTAATCTTATAGTTTTTAGTATTGTATTAATTTACTATAGTGTTCCTATTTTTGGAATTTTTGCAATTGGTAGTACTATATATTTTGCATGGATATTGATCTTCTTTAAAAAGCGTAAAAAACTGGATTATAAGCGG
Source organism: Aquimarina muelleri DSM 19832 (assembly GCF_000430665.1). GTDB lineage: Bacteria > Bacteroidota > Bacteroidia > Flavobacteriales > Flavobacteriaceae > Aquimarina > Aquimarina muelleri. The sequence goes on from NZ_AUML01000025.1 coordinate 35,612, forward strand.
TTTTCACAAATTAGTGAGGAACAGAGTAAAGTTATTGAGTTGGTAAATGGTATGCAGGAAATAAAACTGCATAATGCCGAAAAAAGAAAAAGATGGAACTGGGAGTTTGTGCAAGCAAAATTATTTAGAATCTCTATCGAAAACCTTGCTCTGGAGCAATACCAAAGTGTAGGCTCTGCTTTTATAAACGAACTAAAAAACATACTAATTACTGTTTTTTCTGCCAAACTCGTTATCGATGGGGATATTACGCTGGGTATGATGCTTGCCATAACAGCTATTGTAGGGCAACTAAATGCGCCGATTGCACAATTAATAAACTTTTTAAGAGAATTACAGGATGCACAAATCTCCTTAGAACGTTTAGGAGAAATTCATAATAAAGAAGACGAAGAAAAAGCCGGAGATGAAAAGATAAAGGATATACCTGATACTTCTGATTTTGAAATAAAAAACCTAAGTTTTAGATATGTAGGTTCTGATAAACCTGTACTAGAAAATTTAAATCTTTCTATTCCTGCTAATAAAATAACCGCAGTAGTTGGTGTAAGTGGTAGCGGAAAAACTACTTTAATGAAACTATTACTTAAATTTTATGAGCCTAATGAAGGACAAATATATATTGGGCCTCATGATCTACAAAATGTATCTCAAAAATCATGGCGAGATCATTTTGGAGTAGTAATGCAAGAAGGGTATATTTTTAATGATACCATAGCAAATAATATTGCTGTAGGAGATGATTATATAGATAAGAAAAAATTAGCTCATGCCGTAGATGTAGCCAATATTAAAGAATTCATAGAAACACTTCCTCTTTCTTATAATACAAAAATCGGAATGGAAGGTGTTGGATTAAGTACTGGACAAAAACAACGGTTATTTATTGCCCGAGCAGTATACAAAGATCCTAAATACTTGTTTTTTGACGAAGCTACCTCTGCTCTGGATGCTAACAATGAAAAAGTTATCATGGAAAAACTGGATACCTTTTTTAAAGACAAAACCGTTATGGTTATTGCTCACCGATTAAGTACTGTAAAAAATGCACACCAAATTGTGGTTCTGGATAAAGGACATATTGTAGAGGTAGGAAATCACGAAGCATTGATCAAAAAGAAAGGTAACTATTACAACTTGGTTAAAAATCAATTAGAATTAGGTAAATAATACTTGAGTTACGAATTAGGAATTAGATGAAACGCACAGGATAAATTCTTAGATTAGAATATCAAAACTGTATCCTACATGACAAAATTGAATGTTATAGAAATGAGTTGGTTTGTCATTTCGGCGTAGGCCGGAATCCACTTGATTTAGTACGGCACAAAAAATGGATCCCAGTCTACACTGGGATGACAAATAACTATTAAATTAAAAAAATCGCAATACATAATTAAACACTATGCCAGATCATTTAGAAGAAATACAATTACGTAGTGAAGAGGTACAAGAAATCTTAACCAGAGTTCCGCATTGGATGATACGATGGGGAAATCTTTTAATGCTGGTTTTAATTCTATTATTATTATTTCTTTCGTGGCTGGTTAAGTACCCTGATGTAATCCCTGCAGAGGCCATTATAACTACCAGAATACCTCCTCAAAAAGAATATGCCAAAGTAAATGGAAAAATAGAATCTTTATTGGTACAAGACAATCAGATCGTACCAGAACACACCCCTCTGGCTATATTAGAAAGTAGTGCTAATTATAAAGATGTCTTTTTATTAAAATCGATTGTAGATACTATTAGGATTAGTAACAAATCCTTTTCTTTTCCTATGGATAAATTACCCGTATTATTTTTGGGGGATATCGAAACCAGCTTTGCTATATTCGAAAACAGCTATTCTGAATATATTTTAAACAAAGAACTACAACCCTACTCTAACGACGCTATTGCGAACCAAATATCCTTATCAGAACTATACAGAAGACTAGAAAGTCTTAAAGCTCAAAAAAGATTAGGAAAAACAGAGCTGGAGTTTAAACGAAAAGAATTGCAGCGACAAAAAAACTTGTTCGAAAAAGGAGTGATCTCTGCACAACAATATGAAGGTAAAGAACTAGACTACCTGCAAGCAAAACGTAATTATGAAAATAATGATGTACAGCTATCCCAGATTAATGAAAGTATTAGTAATGCAAATAGAACATCCAAAGGCACAGAGATCAATAAAAGAAAAGAAGAAATTAATTTGTTTAAAAAAGTACTACAATCTTTTGGGCAATTAAAAAAGAGTATCAAAGACTGGGAATTACAATATGTGCTTACTGCAGATATCGAAGGACGAGTTTCTTATCTTAATTTTTGGACCGAAAATCAAACCGTATCTGCCGGTGATTTAGTTTTTATCATCATCCCGTCAGAAGACTCTTCGTATTTAGCAAAACTTAGAGCACCTTCTCAAAATTCTGGAAAAATTAAAGTAGGACAAACTGCTAATATTCGTCTCGAAAATTTTCCAGATAGTGAGTTTGGTACCCTTAAAGGAAAAGTAAAGTACATATCGCTTTTACCCGATAAAGATGGTATGTATCTAATTGATGTTGCTTTACCCGATAAACTAATCACTACCTACAATAAAGAAATTCCTTTTAAACAAGAAATGAGAGGTGTAGTAGAAATTATAACCGAAGATCTGCGACTTATAGAGCGTTTTTTCTACCAGTTTAGAACAATAATGGATAAGTAAAACTATATACTACTATAAATATAGTTTTAAGCTTTAACCTGCTTTATGTAGTAGAACTTCGTAATGAAGCTTGAAAGCACCATAAATATAGTCGTTTTTTTTGATTTTAGTATAGCATCGCTATGATTAAAATCAATAACCTCGGAGCAAGCTCACGAGGTATATTTTCAAAAATATATTTTGTTTTCGAAGCAAGCCTCGCAGAATTAAACTCCACAATGTAGATTAAAAAACGAAGTAAAGCGTCTGTATTTGCAGCTGCTGCAAGATGTAATAGATTTTCTAATGCATAAAATGGGTTTAATTGATAATAAAAAAATTACGTAGCAAAGGTTTACTCGGCAAGTAATTGTTGATAAAAATAAAAAAACACCTTTAGATTGCCTGATATGATCTAAAGGTGTTATAAATAAAGGGTTTAAGAGATGGTCAAAAAATAAGTCAGGTATTTTCTTTTTGTTGGTTTTCATTAAAAAGTTTTCCGTAATGCTCTTCCATAATCAAATATGGATCATCTGTATGAGTTACATCTCTTATATTAATGAGACTAGTTTTACTCATCATTCTTAACATTTGTCTTCTTTCACATTTAATAATTTTACCGTCTACTTTTTTAATACCCGCATCAAAAGCACTTCTTCCATGCGCACATATATGATTGTTTACAAAAATTAAATCTCCAGAATCAGGAATAAAGCTATTATAAATTAATTTTTTAGCATCATTCCAAAAATCAGTTAGATTCTTAAATGCCTCTGGAGTTTGATTTGCTTGGTCATTATAAATTTGCTCTGCAGCATCAAAACGAATAAAAGGAAATTTTTCATTTCCATAAAGAACAGATGTAATAATCTCATCTGTAGTTTCATTTATATTAAAGTTTGCGTCTTTAGGGCATTTATATATGGGATTAAACATTTTTTTCATAACTTCATTAACCTCTCCATGAGATCGAACAGAGTATAATGAAGAAGGTACATTTTCTTCATTACGTAAATATAATAAGCTTATAAAATCTGCTTGATTAAATAAAAATGCATCTTCTGTATGAACAAATAAATCTGTTTTAGAGCCTGCACCAGTTTGTGTTTGTTCCATTTTTTTATCTGGTATAATTGCATGCATAAGTCCTCCTCCTTTTCTTTGTGCATAATATTGAACAGGTTTCGAAGGGACTGCTCCATGTAACAAGGATGCTATAAAACCATATTTATTTAACTTGTTATAATCCGCTTCTTGCCAAGAGGGAGGGGTTGGTCCCAAAGCTTCTTGATCTACATCAATTAAACCTCTAAATACAATCGCACCATATTGACTTCTGGAAAAATCAGTTCCAAAATTGCTTAAAATTTTGGCTATGCGCTCTGGAAGTAATTGAAAAGCATATAAATGAAGTTTTGAAATATATTTGGGATCCTCATAACTACCATATGCTTGAGAAAGAATATCACTAATATTTGTAATAGTATTTCTTTCTTTTGGGGTGACTTCAATAATAAGAGGAGCCATTGGGGGGCAGAAATCAGAGCCCGATAATGACTCTTTTAGCACTTCAACTAATTGAAAAGACTCTGTCATAATTTTAGGTTTTAATTGTGATCTTTTTTTTAAAATTCTTTAGGAATTCATTTTATAATTACTAGATTTGTTATTCTTAATTAATCTAAATAAAAATAATATAGAAACACAAATTTACATTATTTAGATTAAATAAAAATAATAATTTTAAAAAATAAGATGAAAAATATTCATAAATCATCTAATAGCAGATTGTTACACAATAAAGTATCTGATATTACAATAACAGACATTATTAGAAATCGAAGAAGTGTATATGCAGATGAATTTACTGGCGAAAATATTTCTGATGAGATTATAGAAGAAATTCTAACAAATGCTACATGGGCTCCTACACATAAATTAACAGAGCCTTGGAGGTTTATTGTTTTTAAAGGAGAGTATTTAAAGGAGTATGGACTTTATTTATCCGAGTATTACAAAGAGTATTATAAAAATAAGTTACTTCCTGATGATTTTTTATTAAAACATAATTTCCTTAAAGAATATCCGCTAAAAGCAGCATGTATGATAGGGATTGTTTTTGTTAAAAACTCAAAGTCAAAATTACCTGAGTGGGAAGAATTGGCGGCAGTATCTTCTGCCGTACAAAACATGGCACTAACATGCACCTCTTATAATTTAGGTTCTTATTGGAGTACGCCAGATGGCGCCATTGATTTTGTAAGCAAATTTGGTCTAAAAGAAAACGAACAATCTTTAGGCCTTTTTTATATAGGATGCTACGATCATCTTAACTATAAATCTAAAAAGAAAAGAAGCCCTTTAGCTAATAAAGTTTCTTGGCTAACACACAAAAAATAAAAAATTAACTTAAAATCTAATTACAATGAATAACCAAGTTTTATTAGAAGCTCCTGATATAGATTCTTTGCAAGAGTTGTTTGATGGGGACTTTTACAAGGATATTTTTCATGAAAATTCTGAAGAAGAATATTCTAAAGCTATCCAAATTGCCAGAGAATGTATTTCTCGTTTTTTAAAAAATAACAAAACACCTTTTAGTGGTATAAAGCCTGCAGATTTATTGTCCGTTTTTAAGACAATTGATTTTAACACTCCATTAGAAAATTATAAAAGTCTCTTTGAAGAGATAGAAACATTGTATGTCAACCATGCAACAGCCTTTCATCTGCCTAATTATATAGCACATTTAAATTGCCCCGTAGTTATACCTGCACTTGCAGCAGAGGTATTGATTAGTGCCATTAACTCTTCTCAAGACACATACGACCAAAGTGCTGGAGGAACTTTTATGGAACGTAAACTAATCGATTGGACGGCTAACCAAATTGGATTTGACTCTAATTGTGATGGTATTTTTAATGCAGGAGGATCTCAAAGCAACCTAATGGGACTATTATTAGCTAGAGATTATTACTCTTTGGAGCATTTAAAACATAATATAAAAATAGATGGTAATCCTCCTGAATCTTCTAGATTTAGAATTTTTGTTTCAGAAAAATCACATTTTAGTAACCTCAAAAATGCTTCTCTGATGGGATTAGGAGAACAGGCTGTGATAAAAGTAAAAACAGATTCTCAGTTTAGAATGAACCTAAAAAGTTTAGAAAGAGCCATCACTAATGAGATAGAATTAGGAAACATACCTATTGCAATAATAGGAACAGCAGGAACAACTGATTTTGGAAATTTAGATCCTTTAAATGATTTAGGGAAAATTGCTAACCATTATAATTTATGGTACCATATTGATGCTGCATATGGATGTGGATTATTATTAACGGATACGTATAGACATCTATTAAATGGAATTGAATTAGCAGATTCTGTTACTGTAGATTACCATAAATCTTTTTTTCAGCCTATTAGTAGTAGTGCCTTTATTGTCAGAAACAAATATCATCTCAATATAATTAAACACCATGCTGATTATCTTAATCCTAATGATCAGGATTATGATGAACTTCCTGCACAGATCAATAAATCTATTACCCAAAGTACTCGTCGGTTTGATGCCTTAAAACTATGGTGTACACTACGATTATTAGGTAAAGAAAAACTAGGCCAATATACAGAAGTAATTATTGATACCGCAAAAAAAACAGCTCTGTTTTTGGATACTCAGGATGATTTTGAACTCTTAAATCATTCTGATTTAGGAGCATTAGTTTTTCGATACTTACCAAAAAATGAGCAAAACTATGATTCTTGTGCTATGAATCAGTATATCAAGAAAACTTTATTTTTTACAGGAGAAGTTCTTATAGCAAGTACCAAAGTTGAGGATAAATTTTTTCTAAAATTTACCATTCTCAATCCCCTTACAACAATCAATCACACAAAAAACATATTAAAAAAGATAAAAAATCATGGACAAGAGTATTTACAATCCATCTGAAATATATAAGGAAGCCGAAGAAATTAATTTTACAGCATTACTTAATAGCTATTGTAGAGAATTTACTAATTGGAGTAAATATCAAGGTATTCCAAAATATGATAATACCCTTAAAGAATATATTGAATCTACAGGGCTCCTCCTCTATTTAAAAATTGATTTTTCTGATATAGACTATGAGGTTTATGTCCCAATTAAATATTTTTCTGAAACAGGAATACATTCTTTTTATTTCCCTGTGGTTGAAAGAAACCTAAAAGAAAATATCATTAAAAGAATAGAGTATTCTCGTTTCTTAGAATTGACTTCTCTTTATGCAAAATCTGAGTTTCCTGATATTGACAAAACATTTACTCAACAATTAATGAAGAATAGTATACATAACTTAGATACATTTCTTTCTTATTTCCAAGAGTCAAAATCAACTGCTAATAGTGCTTATTTGTCATTTATAGACGCAGAACAATCTCTGATATTAGGTCACAATGCACACCCTCTGGCAAAAACACGAGAAGGTTTTTCTGACAAAGACTTATTAAAATATTCCCCAGAAACAAAAGGAAGATTCAAGCTACATTATTTTCTAATTCATCCTGATAATATAGATGAAAAAAATGCAGATGGGGAATTACCATCTCAATTCTTAAAAAAAGAGATACTTGCCAGCGAAAATGATTATGCAAAAAAAATGCTAAAAAACAATCCTAGTTGGAAAATAGTTCCATCTCATCCATGGGAAGCAAAATATCTATTAAATCAACCAGACGTAATAGAAATGCAAAAAACAGGATTATTATATAGTATTGGCGAATCAGGTGCGCAATACACAGCAACATCTTCTGTAAGAACAGTTTATAATGAAGAAAGTGACTGGATGTACAAGTTTTCTTTGCATGTTAAAATTACAAACTCCTACAGAATAAACTATGCTCATGAATTATATAGAGGCTATGAAGGTAGTTGTCTTCTAAAAACAGAATGGGGAAAAGGAATAAAAAGAGACTTTCCGGAAATGAATTTTATAACCGATCCTGCATATATAACAGTTTCACATAAAGGGAAAATAATTGATGGTTTTAATACAAGTATTCGTAAAAATGTTTTTAAACAAAATCTAGCTAAGAAAAATGTATCCTTATTAGCAGGAATATGTCAGAATAGTATACTAGGAAAATCATCACGAATAAAAACTATTATTGAAAAGGCTTCTGAAATACATGGAACATCTTTAGAGGAAACTGCCAAAAATTGGTATAAAAAATATTTTGACATTGGTATAAGACCACTAATCGGAATTTTTAATACTTATGGGTTTGGAAGTGAGTATCATCAACAAAATGTAATATTAGAATTAGCAGAAGATTTTTTTCCATCTGCAATTTATTTCAGAGATAATCAAGCTTTTTTCTTTAGAGAAGAAAAGAAAGAAGAACTCTTAAAAATATTTCCTGATTTAGGAAAAAAAGGAAAAGCATTTATCCCACAATCAAGGATGCGAAGGTATTGGGATTATTATGTGATATCGAATAACCTTTTTGGAGTAATAAACGCACTAGGAAAAAATGGCTTAGCAAATGAATTAGAGTTAATAAAAATTACTTACGATTGCTTTAAATCTATCGAAAAATTAGATACAACAGGGTATATAAATCATTTTTTAACTAGTCCAAGGCTAGGTATAAAAGGAAATTTATTAACTAATCTTAATAAAATGGATGAAGCTACCGCTTCCAGAGAAAATCCAGCCATTTATCGTTCCTACTATAATCCATTAAATACATTTTTTTATTCAAAAACCTTATTATCACCTAAATCGAAAGATATAATCTATAGTCGTTATTTTCCAAAAGAAGATGTTACAATTAGTATACGTCATTTGGATCTTGATCGCGATCTAGAAATGTTACATGAATGGTTTCATCGAGATCATGCCAAAAAAATATGGCAAATGGATTGGTCTATCCGAGAGTTAGAAGCTTACTACAGAACAATGATTGCTGGCAATGCACTAAGTAGCTATATAGGAGAAGCAAATGGGATACCTACTTGTAACTTTGAGGTATACTGGGCGATAAGAGATATGGTTGGGGATTACTACGATGTATTACCAACAGACTATGGAACTCACCAGTTTATCGCTCCTACAGATCCTAAGAAAAAATATGTATCCCCCTTTACACAGTGTATGATTGATTATGTCTTTGCACAACCAGAGGTTGGAAAAATGATTGGAGAAGGAGCCGTAAATTCTTTAGCTTCAATGATGAATAAAGCGCATGTAGGTTTTAAAATTGAAAAAGTTATTGAAATGCCACATAAAAAAGCAAACCTCAACTTTTGTTATAGAGAATGGTATTGGGCTAAATTTCCACAAAATAAAGACATACTCATACACCCGATTGCAGAAGAATCAACACAAAATATATTATAATATGAAAAATAATAAAATACATTCCGTAATAGGAATAGGAATAGGCCCTTTTAATCTAGGACTAGCCGCATTATTAAGCCCCATAGAAGATGTCTCTGCCGTTTTTTTTGATCAAGTAGATGAGTTTGACTGGCACCCTGGATTAATGTTAGATTATGTAACGCTTCAAACTCCATTTTTATGTGACTGTGTATCCATGGCTGATCCTACTAACCCTTATAGCTTCCTTAATTTCTTGAAACAATCAGGAAGGTTGTATAAATTTTTTATCAGAGAAAATTTCTATATTCTTAGAAAAGAATACAATCTTTATTGTAAATGGGTATCCAAACAACTTCCTAGTTGCAAATTCTCTCATAGAGTATCCTCTTTACAATACAATGACGGTATATATGAAGTAACTGTCGAGGATATAAAAGGCAATAAAACAGATGTATACTATGCAAAAAAATTAGTGTTAGGCACTGGAACTAAGCCTTCTCTTCCTGATTTTATTAGCAATGAGATGAAAGACTATGTATTTCATACATCCAACTATCTATCTAAAAAAGAAGAACTTCTAAATAGTAAATCGGTAACCATTATTGGATCTGGACAAAGTTCTGCCGAGGTTTTTTATGATCTTTTGCAAGAAAAAAGAGAAGATCTTAGGATAGAATGGTATACAAGACCCGATAGATTATTTCCTATGGAATATTCTAAACTAACTTTAGAACTGACCTCTCCTGATTTTGTAGACTACTTTTTTAATATGCCATCAGAAAAGAGAAAAAAAATGTTATCAAATCAATTTGCTCAGTTTAAAGGCATTAATTATGACCTTATCAATGAGATATATGACACCTTATATAGAATGAGTGTTGGAGATAAAAAAATTAATGTAAAAATTCAACCCAATAGTGAATTAAATTATATAGAAAAAAAGGACAAAAGAAATTATAAATTACAGTTTACTCATGTAGAACAGAACAAAAAATTTGAGAGTACAAGCGAATTTGTTGTATTAGGAACTGGGTATAAATATGTAGAGCCTAATTTTCTTCAAGGAATCAAAGAAAGAATTTCTCGTAAAAATAATGGGCAGTTTGATGTAAAAAGAAACTACAGTATAGGAACTGATGCTAATGATATTTTTGTGCAAAATGCAGAAATACATACACACAGCCTTATATCTACAGATTTAGGTATGGGAGCATATCGTAACTCATATATTATTAATCAAATTACTGGTAGAGAGGTCTATAAAGTAGAAAAGCGCATTGCCTTTCAAGATTTTGGTGTAGAAAATTCAGAAAAACAAACCGAAAAACCTTTGGGAGTGCTAGCATAAAAAAAACTTAATTACTCATTAAAGCTCATAATAAAAATGACTGCAAAACCATTAAATAGCACTGTCTTTCCTGATGAAAAAATTTGGAAAAAAGTAAATATAAATTTATTAGCGAAAAGTCTGTCAGAACTTATGCATGAACAGGTTGCAAAACCAGAAGTAATTAATGTGGATGATAAAAACATTACCCATTTTATACTTCATACTGACAGCAAATCAATATACTATACATTCTCAGCAGAAGCAAGAATGCTTGATTATTGGTATGTTCATAAAAACACAATTAAAAAATACGAAAACGGGAAATTAAACCAACGTATTAATGTCCCTGAATTTTTTATAGAAAATCAAAAATCATTTAGTATCCAGCCCTTTACTATGGCTCATTATACAGAAGAGCTACTTAACACCTTATATGCAGATGCTTCTATATTACTAAGGGGAAGACTGAATGTTGAAGCTTTGGCCGAGGCCGATTATCAAACAATAGAGCATCAAATGGATGGGCATCCCTGGGTTATTGTTAATAAAAGCCGTATAGGATTTAACCATAGTGATTATAAAAATTATGCGCCTGAATCTGATAAAAATGTTAAACTTATATGGATAGCAGCTCATAAAAGCAGAGCTTCTTTTAATTCTTTACAGACAATTGATCAGGATCAGTTTTATAAAGAAGAATTAGGCAAAGAAAAGTTAAACATATTTTATCAAATATTATTAGACAAAAAAGTAGAAGTAAAAGATTATATGTTTATTCCTGTTCACGAATGGCAATGGACAAATAAATTAATCATGCAATTTACTTCGGAAATTGTAGAGAAAAAAATAATCCCTATGGGATTAAGTGATGATATCTTTTCGCCACAGCAAAGTATTAGAACCTTTTTCAATATTAGTGATTCTAAAAAACATTATACAAAAACAGCTATATCTATATTAAGTACAGGAAATATAAGAGGGTTATCTCCTAAGCAAATGAACATTGCTCCAAAAGTAACACAATGGGTAAGTGATATACTTAATAATGACTCGTATTTACAAAATACTGGCTTAATTCTTTTGGGAGAAATAGCTACAGTATCTTACTTACACCCTCAATATAGTACTATCAAAGAAGTGCCCTATCAATATAATGAAATGCTAGGAGTACTATGGCGGGAAAGTGCGGATAAGTATCTTAAGCCTGGAGAAAAATTAATGACTATGGCAGCATTGCTATACGTAGATGATAACGAAAAAAGCTTAGTAGACGAATTAATTTGTAAATCTGGATTAACCAAAGAACAATGGGTTGACGCGTATCTACAAGCATATTTAAAACCTCTATTACATATTTATTACAAACATTCATTATGTGTAACACCGCATGGGGAAAATATCATTATTGTTATGAAAAATTATATCCCACAACGTATCGTAATAAAAGACTTTGTAGATGATATTGTAGTAACCTCTGAAGCAATAGAAAATTTACCGAAAGATTTGTCTGACGGTTTAATACAGTCCTCTAATAAAGAGAATATTCCATTGTTTATACTTATTGGTGTTTTTGATGCTTATTTCAGGTATTTAAGTAATGTCTTACAGGTATATTCTGGATATAATGAAAATACATTTTGGGAAAATGTTACAGATGTAATTATCGAATATCAACAAGAACATCCTGATTTGAATTGGAAATTCGATAAATACGACATCTTCACTCCTGAGTTTAAAAAATTCTATATCAATAGCTCAAGGTTACATCAAGGGTATGAAGAAAGAACAGGATTTGTTATACCAAAAAAAGGTGGAAAATTAGAGAATCCACTTGCATTAATTAAACAAGTGGAACCAAAATACAGTTAATAAAACTATCCTTTTTCAGAACATGTAAGTTCGATTTATGACAAGCATAGGTATGGATATCTAGAAGTGCTTTATTGTAATCAACTTACATGTGTCTGAATCATTAATAGTAACTGATTAGGTTAAAACCTCATGAACTAAAATGAAACTAATTATATCACGAATAAGATATGTTCTTCACCTTTTTAAACAAGCTTTATTAGGTAAAGAAAAAAAATTCACTTCAGGAAGTATTAATAAAGCAATAGTACTACTCTCTGTTCCCATGGTTTTAGAAATGGTAATGGAATCTCTTTTTGTATGTTCTAATTTATTTTTTGTTAGTAGATTAGGAGCAGGAGCAATATCAATCGTAGGAACAACAGAATCTGTGATTTCTTTTGCTTATTCTATTTCAATTGGATTAAGTATAGCTGCATCCTCAATTATATCAAGAAGAATTGGAGAAAAAAAGTTTAAAGAAGCAGGCTTAACTGCTATGCAAATTATTTATATAGGATTTGCTATTTCTTTAATTTTAAGCATACTATGTGTTGTTTTTTATGAAGAAATACTACTATTGGTAGGAATGCCTGTTGCTCTTGTTGCAAAAGCAGAGTGGTTTGCTAAAATTATGTTTGCCAGTATTGTATTTATCATATTAAGAATTTCTATCAATGGAATTTTTAGAGGAGCAGGAAATGCAGCTATTGCGATGCGTACTTTATGGATATCTAACACCATCAATATTGTTCTATGTCCTGTACTAATTTTTGGGTGGGGTATCATCCCTGCGTATGGTATACTAGGAGTTGCTTTGGCAACCGCAATAGCCAGAGTTATAGGAGTCTTGTATCAATTCTGGCATTTGGCTAAAGGAAAAACTATAATGATTATAGGAAAAGAACAACTAATGCTCTCTTTATCTTTGATCAAAAAAGTATTGAAACTAGCTATAACAGGAGCTATTCAATATATGATCCCTGCATCCAGTTGGGTTTTAATGATCAAAATAGTTTCTCATTTTGGTCCTAATGCTTTGGCAGGATATATTATTGCACAACGAGTAGCTTCAATAGCAACCATGCCTGCTTGGGGAATCGGTAATGCTGCAGGAATATTAACTGGGCAAAACCTAGGAGCTAATCAACACGAAAGAGCAGAAAAATCGGTGTGGAAAGCAGGTTTCTTAAATATGTGTTTTCTATGCTTAGTAGCTCTATTCTGGAAATTTACCGCAGAACCAGTAGTATTATTATTTACGAATGATCCTGAAGTGTTAAAAAATGGAGTCTTATATCTTCATTATATAACTATAGCTTATGTGTTATTAGGATATACGATGGTTATTTCCAGAGCTCTTAATGCAGCAGGAGATGTAAAAGTAGTAACTCTCTTGTATATCCTTATGTTTTATATAACACAGATACCCTTATCCTATTTATTTGGAGTTCGTTTGGATTGGGGACCCAAAGGTATTTTTGTTGCTATTCTGATTTCAGAATTAGTGTTAGCAATAGCATGTATTATAGTATTCAAAAAAGGAAAATGGAAATACATAAAAATTTAAAAGTATTTAAAAAATAAATCTTAAAATCTATTAAAATAAAATGAACACATCAAAAGAATTATTAGGCGTTTTTGCAAAAGCATTTTCAACACCTATAGAAGAAATCACAGAAGAACTAGAGTATCAAGGTATTGCAGAGTGGGACTCTATGAGCCATTTAGTATTGGTAGAGGAGATAGAAAGTGCTTATAAAGTTTCTATTGAAATGGAAGATGTTTTAGAAATGGGAAGTGTTACCAAGGTAAAGGATATGTTAAAAAAATATGGTATCAAAATTATATGAAGACATCAATATATACTTGATTTAGATATTCATATTACTTATAAAATAAAATAAAATGAAACTGTACGATTTAATACAACAAAACAAAAAATTAAGATTTGTCGATCCAGATACAGGAAACTCGTCTAATGTAAAAGATTTTCATAAATCCATAACAATAGAAGATTTTCACGGTTTAGCATTTGTATACAGCAACAATAAAATTAACTCGATAGAAGTATTCCTAAACTTTTTGCAAAGTCATTTTACTATTTCTCTATTAAGTAACCAACTGCATATACAATTCAAACAAAACTTGGAAGAAATTTATCAACCGTACTATATTTACGACCCTTCCAGAACAGAAATAGAGGGTTATGAAAGATATTTAGCATCTTCATCCATAGGATTGTTTAAAAGAAGAAATAAGCCAACGTATACTATTCATAAGGATATCAAACTACTCTTAAGTACATCAGGAACAACAGGGACTCCTAAATTTGTAAAATTATCAGATGAAAATTTGGTAAAAAATGCAATGTCAATTTTAGAATATATGCCTATAAAGGATGAGGATATTGTACCACTTAATGTCCCAATTATATTTGTTTATGGGTTATCTATTTTTACAACAAATTGTATGAAAGGTAAAACCATTATTTGTACGGATAAAGATATTTTACAAAAAGGATTTTGGGAAGATTTTAAATCCTATAAGTTTTCTACCATTAGCGGGGTGCCTTACGTATATGAAATGTTACATAGAATAGGTTTCTTCAAAAAGGAACACAAATCTTTAAGATATATGACACAAACAGGAGGAATTCTTAATGAAGCATTAATTCAAGTAATCGATGCATATTCAAAGAAATACAATATTCCTTTTTATGCTCAATATGGGCAAACTGAAGCTGCAGGACGTATGGCCTTTTTACATCCCGACAATTTATTAAAAAAAGGATCCTCTATCGGTATGCCTATTAAGGGAGGGCATTTTGAAATAGAAAAAGAAACGAATGAGTTGATTTATTATGGAGAAAATGTTTTTGGAGGATATGCAAGAGAATCAGAAGATCTGAATGCTTATAAAAAGACAAATAAATTATATACAGGAGATATTGCCAAAAAAGATGCATCTGGATACTATTACATAATAGGGAGGATAAAACGTATCATGAAATTATTTGGAACAAGGATAAACCTTGATGAAGTAGAACTAATCCTAAAAAATAATTTAGGAGGAGAGACTTTTATTTGTACTGGAATGGATGATAAATACTTATCTGTTATCCACCTTAATAAAAATTTAACCAATGATTCTATCAATAAAGTATTAAGAGATACACTTAATCTTCATGCAAGTTCTTTAAAAATAAAATGTATAGAAAATGTACCTCTGACCCCCAATGGAAAAATAAATTATCAACAAATTAAAGAGCTTTCAGATCTCTCTGAATTGAAAGTTTAAAGGAATAACGTAGGTAAAAAAGGCATGCGTATAAAGATAATTATAGTAGTTGTTGTTGTTATTTTTATTCGTTACATGCCTTTTTTAATCCGTAATTGATGACTAGGATATTAGTCTACAAAGAACATATTTTTTGGTAGAAAAATAGATTAGAAAATCAATAACCTTGGAACAAGCTCACAAGGGATGCTTCCGAAAATATATTTTGTTCTCGAGGCAAGCCTGAGAGAATTAAACTCTACAATGTGGATTAAAGAAACTCATAAATAGAATACATGAAAAGTCAAAATAACAGAATTTTAACCTTAGATTTAATAAAAGGAGGAAGTGTTATCGGAATGATTATAATTCATACCTTACTTATATATGGTAATATAGAGACACAATCAGAAACATTTTTAGGGAATTTTATTCGATTTTTGGGAAGAGGAACCTCTATATTTTTAATATGTATGGGTATTACCTTTATGACCTCACGTAATCAAAGTCTTAAAAGCTCAATTAAACGTGGTGCTGTACTTTTATTAGTAGCATTATTAATGAATTTCATGAAATTTATGATACCCATAATTTTTGAATTTGTTCCAGAAAATTACATGAAAAAATTTCAATGGGATGCACCGCTAGAAATGCAATATTTGTATTTGGTATTATTAGGAGATATTTTGCAGCTAGCAGGAATGTCTTTACTTATCATAGGTTTCATTAGAAAGTATGTAAAAAACAAGTTTGGAATCCTTGCTATAGGTCTAATTATAGCTTCCATTTCTAGAGAACTTAGTGGGATCAATATCAATATTCCTGGGGTTAATTATGTTTTAGATCTTTTGTTTAGTAATGATTTTCCTGCATATGTATATTTCCCTGTATTTCCTTGGGTATCATTTATTATAATAGGAATGTTCTTTGGAAAATGGTATGCAGAAATTAACTATAACCCATCATTTATATTTAAAAAAATGATGCTTATAGGTCTTTTTTGTATTTTATTAGGAGGTCCACTTGTTTTCTTTTATAAAGAGTATCATTATAATACTTTTTTTTATCTAGGACCAGGAGGAGTGATCTATTTTGCAGGATGGACTCTTATTTTTTTATGGCTAATTCATATAACATTATCTAAGGTAAGAGAAAATTTCATGATAACAACTTTAGTGTATTGCAGTAAAAATCTAACTACAATGTATGTCATACAATGGGTCTTAATATCTTGGGGAAAAGGAATATTTGGGTTTAGACAATCAGGAATAACTAAGGTATTTTTACTCATGCTTTTATTTATAACACTTACTTTTATACTACAGAAAGCATTAGACGAAATAATGAAAACTATTAAAAAAGGAAGAGTAAAAAAATCTCTTTTAATAAAAGATCATACCTTATAAAGTAAAAATAGTTCAACAACCTTTTTTGAAAATAATAAATCATGTAAAAATTTGTATTCATTAAGGTTATTTATTTTTTTACATAATTTAAAGATATATCACAAACTCTATTAGGATTAATAGTACTTTTTATAAAGCATCTCTATTTTTTTAAAAAAATTTAACTCTACAGATAAAATACTTAATCTGTTTTCAATTTTTTATGTAATAAAGAAAAAACTAAAAAATCGGTTAATGGTTTTCCATTAGCTTTTGTTCGAATGGTATCAAATGTATATCTAAAGTCACATCCATTTTTGTATGCACTACATCCATAAGCTGTTTTTCCTTTTATAACCGTTCCTTTATTACAAACAGGGCAAGGCATAGGATTAGGAATCTTATTAGAGGCAGAAACACTTGTAGTTTTCTTTTCTTCCAAAAGTATTCGAAATTGATCATCAAAACGAATCAACCCCTCTTTATCCCCTTCTGAAGTCTTAAAACCTTTAAGGTTTACAGTACATCCTTTTTGGAGTAATCGAATATATTGTTTGTCAGATATTTTCTTGCCTTCAAAATAAAAAGGAAGAATAAAATCACATCCATTTTTATAAGCACTGCATCCATAAGCAGTTTTACCCTTGATAAGTTTCCCTTGTTTACATTTAGGACAACCTTGATCATTAATCGTTTTTTCTTTCTTTACTTTTTTAGAGTCAGAAGCTTTGGTTATTGTCACATGAGAGATATTGGCATGTATTTTTTCTGTACGAACTTCATACACCAAATGATCTACCATATTTTTCATGTTTTTAATAAAAGTCCCCGCATGAAAGCTTCCTTTTTCAATTTCTTTTAGTTGTTTTTCCCATTGCCCAGTAAGTTCCGCAGAAATAAGTAATTTATTTCTTATTGTATCTATAAGCTGTATTCCTGTCAAAGTTGGTAGGATTTGCTTTTTATTTCGCTCAATATACTTTCGTTTAAAAAGTGTTTCGATAATATTAGCTCTTGTAGAAGGTCTGCCTATACCGTTCTCTTTCATCAATTCACGCATTTCATCATCATCTACTTGTTTCCCTGCTGTTTCCATAGCACGTAATAAAGTAGCTTCGGTATATTGATTTGGTGGTTTAGTTTCTTTTTCTAAAAAAGAAGGCTCATGTGGACCTTTTTCTCCTTTTGCAAAAGAAGGTAATATATCCTTTTCTTTTTTCTCTTTAGAGTTTGCCTTTTCAAACACTATTCTCCAGCCTTTTTCTAAAATTTCTTTCCCTGTAGTTTTAAATGTTACAGTATCGGCTTTTCCTATTATGGTTGTATTTGCTACCGAACAATCTTCATAGAATACCGCAATAAATCGTTTTGTAATGATATCATACACTTGTTGTTGATTGTATTGTAAATTAATCTCTACACCAGTAGGAATAATAGCATGGTGATCTGTTACTTTTTTATCATTAAAAACTTTAGCAGATTTTTTAATCTTCTTACTTAATATAGTTTGTGTAAGATTTTGATAGCGACTCAATTTTTTTAATATTTCAGGTACTTTAGGATAAATATCGTTAGGTAAAAAAGTAGTATCTACTCTTGGATAGGTAATTACCTTTTGCTCATATAATTTTTGAGCTATCTTTAAAGTTTCATCTGCAGAAAACCCAAATTTAGTATTACAGTACACTTGTAATCCTGTAAGATCAAAAAGTTTAGGAGCATATTCTTTTCCTTTTTTCTTGGTTATAGATATGATCTCAAAATCACTTTCTTTTACCACCTTAGCAAAGGCTTCTCCTTCTTCTTTTTTTAAAAATCTACCTTCCTCGCAATTAAAAAGAGTATCTCTATATACTGTTTGTAATTCCCAATACGGTTGTGGTTTAAAATCCTGAATCTCTTTAAATCGGGTGACTAGCATAGCTAGTGTTGGTGTTTGTACTCTACCTATAGATAGTACTTGTTTGTACCCACCATGTTTAACTGTATATAATCGTGTAGCATTCATACCCAACAACCAGTCTCCTATTGCTCTTGAAAATCCCGCATAATAAAGATTATCATACTTTGCAGAAGGTTGTAATTTTTCAAAACCTTCTTTGATAGCCTCGGTAGTTAATGATGAGATCCATAACCGTTGTACTTCTCCTTTATAATCTGCCTGATCTATAACCCATCGTTGTATAAGTTCTCCTTCTTGACCCGCATCCCCACAGTTAATAACTACTGTTGCTTTATCAAACAACTTTTTTATAATACTAAACTGTTTCTTAATCCCCGAATTATCTACTACCTTAGTTTTAAACTTATCGGGTAACATAGGTAGATTATTAAGATCCCAGCTTTTCCAATACGGTTTATAATCATTGGGTTCCAATAGTGTACATAAGTGCCCAAAAGTGTAAGTTACGGCATACCCATTTCCTTCATAATACCCATCACATTTAGTATTAGCTCCCAATACAGAGGCAATTTCTCGGGCAACACTTGGTTTTTCGGCAATACAGACTTTCATAACTAAAAACAAAAATAGTTAAAATATGATAAGAATATAATTCTTATAACACAACTAATAATTTATATATAGCATAAGTTTTCAATCTGGATATAAGTAATAAACGATACTATGACTCTTCGTAGTAAAGTTATGACAGAAATGCCTTCTCTAGAGGTCTCTATTAGTTCTTTACTTAATAGATGAACAGGAAATCTTATAAGCTAAAATTATCAACAATTTAATACCTTAAAAAAAGAGATCAAAAAAGAGATTTCCTTATACAGTCACTACGCACATATCATTATTTATTATTCTAAACCTTACTAAAAATTAAACTTTATACCTCAAAAAAAGTTTTTTGTAATTGTAGATTATCTCTGGCAAAAGAAAAATTTCTAACACAAACAATAATTGACTTAGAATTTGCTTTGAAAGTTATCCAAAACTCATTAATAATTTAAAAATAACCTAAAAATATTCACTAATTAATAATACATACAATTCTAATATAAATACTTCTTCAATAATAAAAATTTACATAATTTAATTATATTTGCACTTATTTAGACTAATTAAAAACAATATATTTTATTAGAGAGTAATTTATAAAAACAAAAGCATTTTTTGTCTATGCTATAAAACATGATGAAATAGTTTAGATATATTTTAAACTTCTATCAGAAAACAAATAGAGTTCAACAATAATTAACCAATAACTTCGGAGAATTAAGCTCCAAAATGTGGATTAAAAAACAGAGAATTATTAAATACTCTTATTTAAATATAAAATCAGAAAAGGGAAAACATATCATCTAGAAAAATTAAAGAGTATTACATATTTTATTAACAAAAACATTTAATCCATAAAATAAGGATTAAATACTACATGAAAGAACATTTTTATTTTTCTAGATAACATACTAATTATCAAATTTTTATGAAAACATATATTGTAATTTTATTTTTCTTATTTCAATACACTATACTATTTGCTCAAAATAACAATTTAATATCAGGAAATGTTATTGACGATTCTGGATCTCCAATTGCATATGCTCATATAGAGATAAAAAGCTTATCTATTGGTGTTATGACAGATAATAAAGGGTATTTCGAATTGAAAGATATTCCTGAAGGGACCCACAAAATAGATGCTAGTTTTCTTGGATTTATAACTGAAACACATACTATAAAAATACAAAAAGGTCAAAAAAAAGAGCTTTATTTTTCTTTACAAAAAAATATTGAAGAGCTAGATGACGTTATGATAATATCCGAATCTGAAAAAACAAAAAAAGAAAGAACCGCACAAGCGGTAACAGTAATAGAAACAAAAGAAGCAAAACTCAAAACGACAGACCTAGGAGAAGTTATAGCCCAAACAGAAGGAGTTAGCATACGACGAAGTGGAGGCTTAGGTGCTACAGCCAAGTTTTCACTAAATGGGCTTACAGGAAATCAAATTCGTTTCTTTCTAGATGGTATCCCTCTTCACTTTAATGGGTATACTTTTGGAATATCTACAGTACCCGTTAATTTAATAGACCGTATAGAAGTATATAAAGGAATTGTACCTATACAATTTGGTGCAGACGCTTTGGGAGGCACTGTTAATATTGTTTCTCCAAAAATTTCTGTAGGTCTTAGCGGATCAGCCTCCTACCAAACAGGATCCTTTGGCACACACCGCACTGCTGTCTATATAAAAAATCGCGATAAAAACACAGGCTTATTCTTTACTGGAGGAGGATTTTATGATTATTCTAAAAACAACTATAAAGTAGATGTAAAAGTCGCTAATAAAGAAGGGAAACTAACAGAAGTAACTGTTCCTAGATTTCATGATGCTTATCAAGGTTATGGAGTAAACTTTACCATAGGAGTAAAAGATCGGCCTTGGGCAAACGAATTAAGTGTTAAAGGATTCTATACCGATTACACCAAAGAAATTCAACACAATAACCTTATGTCAGGAATCCCTTATGGAGAAGTTATGTCTTTTAGAAAATCTGCTGGAACGATTCTAACTTATCGTAAAAATATTACTGACAATATAAATTTAGATGCCGTTTTTGGATATAATTATAGCGAAAGACAATTTGAAGACACTTCAGATTGTGTATATAATTGGTTTGGAGAATGTATTTCTAATAGAAATATACCTGGAGAAATTAACGCTCAATTATCTGGCTCTAATGGCGCAAGTGATCAATACACCTGGAACAACAATTTTTTTTCCAGAATTAATGCTTCTTGGAAATTAAAAGAACATCATATAATTAGCGCTACACTGGCTCCAACCTATACAAAACAAACAGGAGATGACAGGTTTGTTAAAACTTTTGATCCATTAAACACTCGCAAAAACCTTTTTACCTGGGTTAATGGAGTTGAATATAAAATTAATGCATTTGATAAAACATTAGAAAATATCTTTTTTGTAAAAAATTATTTGCAAAATATTAAATCTGAAGAATATACTCCACCAAGTAACAATTTAGCAATCTCCAAAAGAAATGTGAGCTATTTTGGTTTCGGAAATGGATTAAATTATCGATTTAATAAACAGTTTTCGACAAAAGTCACATATGAATATGCAACTAGATTACCGCAACCAGATGAACTTTTTGGAGATGGCCAATTTATTCTTAGTAATTTAGAGTTAGAACCCGAAAGAAGTCATAATGCAAATCTTGAGTTCACATTTAAAAACAAAAATAATTACGAAACCAGTAATTGGAAAATACACACCAATACATTTTTAAGAAAAGTAGATAACCTCATTTTATTTGTTCCTAGCGTAGATAGAACCAGTATCTACCAAAATGTATTTGAAGCTATTTCTATAGGTGCCGAATTATCTGCCAACTGGACTTCTAAAAACGATAGACTTACTTTTTCTGGAAATAGTACATATCAAAACTTTTATAATAACTCGAAAGAAGGATTGTTTGCTGCTTTTTATGAAGATCGTATTCCTAACAGACCTTACTTTTTTGCCAATGGATCTGCTTCTTATAATTTTAAAAATATATTTCAAATTAATGATAAACTATCTCTTTTTGGAAACACAAGGTATGTCCATAAATTTTTCAGAAGCTGGGAAAGCGCAGGCTTAGAATCATTTAAACAAGGTATACCAAGTCAACAAGTTTATAATACTGGTATTACATACGACTATAAAATGAGTGCCCTAAAATATGCTATCACTGTAGAAGTGCAAAATCTAACTAATGAGAAAAACTTTGATTTTTATGGCGTCCAGAAACCTGGCAGAGCCTTTTATATAAAACTAGTAACACAATTTTAAATACAGGAATTAATTATTAATAAAGTAAATTATAATACAATGAAACAATACAAATTACTAACTAAATACATATTATTTTTTTTAATAGTAGCAATTGGTTTTACTTCTTGTGGAGATGATGACAAACCAATATCTGATGTTCCTCCTGGAGAACAAAAAGAAACAGCAATAATAGCTTCTCTAAGAGTAAATACTCCTGGAGGAAGAGTTTATTTTATGGGGGCATATTCTGAGATTCCTCAAAAACTTGATTTTAAAAACATGGTCGAATTAGGTGCTTCTGCCACTATCAGATCTTATGAAGAACATCCTTATGTGTGGAATGGAAATGCCTCTACACTAACAAAATACGAAGTTAGTAATGAATTAAAAATTACAGTTTCTGATATTTTGAGTTTAGCCAGCACAGGGTTAAGTGGTAGTTTTGGACCTCCTGCTTTTGTTTCTAAAACACAAGCATATTTCTTTGCTCTTGCAGAGGGTAAAATCATTGAATTTAACCCCGAAGTTATGACTATTACAGAAACTATAAATGTTACTCCTTTAGAGCATAGCGATAATCCTGATATAAACACTTCTACCTATGAAAATTATGTAACTTCTACAGGAAAAGTTATTCTTCCTGTAGATGCAAACCCTGGAGATTTTGATAAATTTCCTCAATATGCACAGATAGCTGTTTTTGATCCAACTACAAATTCTATTTCTTATGTAAATGACAATCGCATGTCAATGGGGTATCACACTTTTGCAAAAGGAAATGATGGAACTATATACTATCGTCCAGCAAGAAACACTGCAAAAGCAGAAGATTATAGTACAATAACTGGATACCCTACTACAGGTGGGCTTATAAAAGTGAATGAAAATGGAACTTTTGATCCAAGCTTTTTTGTAGATTTAAAAGAAATTTTAAGTGCTCATTCTGTTAATGTAGTAGCGTATGTATATGATGGAAAAGCTTTAGTACAGTATATGGATGCATCTCATGTACCTCCTACAGATCCAGGAGATTGGTATAAAGCTCCAACCAAGTTTGCACTTGTAGATATAGCTACCAAAACTTTTGAAACATTTACTGCTTTTGAAAAATTCGGAACAGTATATTCTATAGGTCAAATAGATGGTGTAGAATACTATGGCAACTTTGGGGCAGATTCAGGAAAATATAGTGTCTTAAAACAAATTGGCGCTAAAGAATTTGAAACAATTTCAGAACCAATTGGAGGAAGTTGTGGTTATATAGGTAAATTAAGATAGACTCATCCTAATTACCATATCATGAAATAAAAACAAGAGAAATTTCCTGTTTTTATTTCATGATATGGTAATGATATATTTTGTTAGAAATAGTTATTATAAAACTGTATCTTATCTAAAAAAATTACACTTCCAAAACAACTTCTCGATGATAAGAAGCTCTTTCAGAGACTAAATAAGGACTTAATTCTAGTTTTAACTGATTGACCCATTTCCTCAAACGGTCATCACTTAATTGGGATTGGTTATCGTTATCTATTGCTAGACCATAAAAGTAACCTTCTTTTTCTTCCATTAAAGCTACTGAATCCGTAAAGCGATAACCTTCTACAGGCCAATTTCCGATAACTTTACCTCCATTTTCTATTACGGTTTTTGCTAATATGCCTATTCCATCTACAAAATACTCTCCGTAGCCTACCTGATCTCCTAGTCCATAAATAGCAACAACTTTATTCGTAAAATCTACTTTCTTAAAATCGTCAAAAAAAGTTTCCCAGTCGCTTTGTAAATCCCCATCATACCATGTGGATAATCCAAAAAAGAAAATCTTGAACGAATCAAAATCTTCTTTAGATACACTACTAATTTCTCGGATATCTAATTCTTTATTTCCCCAAAGAGAAGTAAAATCTTTAGTTACATCATCAGTACAACCTGTATCTGAACCATAAAATAATGCTATTTTTTCCATAAAAATTCTAATTAGGAGTATAATAAATGTAAATATATTATTTTTATTTAGAATCATTAAATATAATATATTAAAATTACATTTAATGACTCTATAATAATTAGCTCCTTAATTTTATTTTTACCTAACACTACTTCTTTAAGCTAATACAAGTTTAAGAATTACTTAGATTATAAATTGGTTCTGTATTATCTAATACTTCTTTAAGTTCTTTTGAAGCTTTATAATATTGTTCAGCAACTTTTTCTTCAGGATATTCTTCAAAAATCATTTTTCTTTTATTATAAAAAGAATCCATGAATTCCTGATAAGATGGATCATTACAAAGTTTAAGAATTACAGCTTTTTTAAATTGATGAAGAGTTCCTAATAAGTTACTCAAAAACTCTCTAGAAGAGTCTTGTTGCATATATTCATGAAGAACAGGTAAACTATGCCAATGATTAAAAAAAGGAAGAGCATCTTCGTAAAAGAACTGTTTAAATTTTTCTTTTATGGGAATTAAATCTTCTAGGTTTCTTATTTCTACTCCCTCTTTTGGCAATATATTATTAAAATTAGTTTCAACACTAAAAGATTTATAAACTTCATGATAACTAATTTCTGTTCCGAAAAGATCATTTTTAGCTAGAATAGGATGAACAATTTTTTCTAATTCTGGGAAAGCTGTATGGAGCCAAAATCTATGAATAACAACAAAATCTTTAACATCATCATTTACTACATTATAGTCTTCAGTAATACTATATCCTAATGTAAAAAAATGTTTTTCATTTTTTTTTACAAATTCTCCTCCATGTTTATCAAAATTACTTGAAAAGTCACTTGTTTTTTGTTCTTCAAGAAAATTTAGAAACTCCTTATTTATAACCTCTGAATTCATTATTTATTTAAAATTTAATTTATTCATATCTAAAACTTCTCCAAAACTATCATTTCCATCGCTAATAATTTTAAATACATCTTCTCTATAAATTCTAATCTCAGATCCCTGAACAAAAGATTCATCTGGTAAATCAAACTTATTTAGTTCTCCTTTGGTACTTCTTACTTCAAATTTAATATACTTTTTATTAGGATTATTCTTAAATATATCAATCAATTCACTTTTCTGATTAGGTGTCCAAGGAGAACCTATACTTAATTTACTATCGTTTATTACGGCTCTAAAATAATCTATTTCTAAAACTTCATCAAACTGTTTTGTAATAAACAAATCATCTGCAATAACTACTTTAGAACTTCCTTTTATATATATCTGAGTAAGATGTTTATATCCGTTTTGAAATAGTGTTTTAAATGGTTCTTTTGTTTTTATAAGCCCCGTAACAAGTGTTTCAAAATCTTTTCCTTTTTTAGTTACAACCTTAAAGAAATTAGCTTTTGACCATTTTGTCCATAGACTTCCTCCATTTTTAGAAATTTCAAAAGCATAAGCGGGGTTTTCTTTTAAAAGTTTCCATGCATCAATATCATCTGCACCTTGCAATAATCCTTTTAATTCTGCCCCATTACTTGTTGAAAGCAAATCCTTATCCAAAAGTTTCCAATTATCAGCACCTAATTCTTCTATTTTTTTTAATAAACCATTGTCTGTTGCATCATCTAAGCTATTTATCCAGGTTCGCAAAGATGTATGCGAATCCTCTATTTTTGCAAGTAACCCAGTTTTTCCTATCGAACTATTAACAGCCTTAGAAAACTTAATCGAAATACTTGTAAAAGATCCTGGTTGCCCTGTTTTATTAATTATTTCTAAATTATCAAAACCTAATTCCTTTTTCCATTGTCCTGCTTTGGTTTCAAAAATAATTCTTTTAAGATCCTCAATACTATAGCTTCCTTTTGGGGATTCTTTTATTAACTTATTTAATGCATTAAGATTGCCGTCTAAACCTGGCCCTGCTATCCAATCTGTTTTTATGGATTCTACAGGTCCCTTACCTGCTGATTTTAATACATCCTCTATATGGCTTAAAAGTTTGTTATGTACATTTTTACCTATACCATACCTAATAAATTTATCCGCAGTTTCTTCAACTACAGTAACTGTTAATTCTACTTGATTTTCTACATTGGTAAGCCAAATACTACCCATTTCTTTTCCGGTTGCATGCTTTATTTGAAAAACACCTTCTCCATCGGCTACAACATCAAGTGTATTTTGTATTTTATTTACAAATTGTTTGGTTCTAATACCCGTGTCTGCACCGTCTGCTACAACAGTGATTGTACGTGTTTGTTCTCCTGCTTCATCAATAAATTTTACATTTTCAAAAATGGCATCAGCACCATCTTCAAGTTTAGCAATCTCTCCTTCTTGAAGTACTCTTAAATCAGAAAGTTTACCTTGTTCATCAACTTTAGCTAATACTTTTCCATCAACTTTAATTACCAAAAATTTATCTACAATTTCTGTCTTAAATTTTTTAGGTAATCTACTAAGTCCTTTTACGCTTGAAAAATAGAATGTTTTGCTTAATGCTAGTGTTTTATCATATAAAAGCCTTGCAGAAGCAGGTGCATTTGTAATCTTTATACGCTGCTGCGCCAGCAAATTTTGTACTTTCTTAAACTCCTCATTAAACTTAACAGGAGTTGCTGCTTTTATTTTTTCGAGCGATTGTAAGAGTACTTTACCATCAATGTCTATTTTATATCCTTTAAACGATGGAATATCATCTACGAACTTCATCCCTGCAGAGGCAAGATCAGTAACCACATTACCAACTTTTTGAGTAATCTTTACTATGCCAGGTAATGCTGCTGGCAACGTAGCTATTCCAAAAATCATATTAGTAGTTTCGATCCCTTCGATAAAATCGTTTCCTAAAGCATCTTTTAATTCGTCTTCGTTAACTGCTATAATAGCATCGGTAGTTGCAAAAACAATTTCTGCTCCTGCCAAAAATTTTGCTGCAAAGGCTGCTGATGTTCCTCCTGATGGAATAAAAGTAACAACAGACCCAGCTATTACTACTGCATCTAGCATTACTCTACCCACAACTGCATTTTGCTGAGCATTAATACTGTTGCTCATCCAAGCCAAATACATTGCTGGTACAGCTATAACAGTCCCTCTTTTAAATTCTACTTGATTTGTAATCTTCGTATCTGCTATAAACTCTACAATTATAAAATCTAAAGGTCCTAGTTTATCGGTATTAATTATAGTTTTTCTATTTCCAGATTCATCTTGTATTGCAAGATTTACTTTTACAGAAGCAGAATTAGCAGTAAGTATAATATCAGAACTATATTCATAATCATTTTTACTATTTCCAACATTGTCTGTGAAATTTCCATTTCGTGCCATAGGAAAATAGCGTTCTGTATCTTTTTCAATATCAATTTTATCTATTTTACTTGTTTTTGCAGATAAATAATCTACATTAACAAGCATATGATCTTTTATACTTTTTGAAAGCTCTTTATTTGGATCTCCATATGCGATTCTCATTACGCCAGATAATTGTTCTATAAAATTGGTTGCATAACGATTATCTGTATTAAATATTTCTGTTAAACCTGAACTAGAAAGAATTCTCCAAACTTTTGAAAAGAGTAGGTACTGGTCTTTTTTTAAAGCCTCAATAATCGTTTCTGCATCTGAAAAATTTGTACCAAGATTATCAAAAATATAACCTATTAAACTTTCTGTATCATTAAAAAATATGCTATCATCCCCTTTATCCAAAGCGTATTGCAATAGGTCTAGCCTATCCTGCACTACACCGATACCATCTTCACTTAATAACTTAGCGTAATCGGAAATAAAAGCACTCATCAAGCTACTAGAGCTTAAGACTCCTTGATCCGTACATTTCTTCAAATATTCAAAATTCTTGATACCACTAGTAACATCTCCTTCATCATAAGTAAGAAAATTATAAATGGCTTTTTTATCGCCTTTTGAAGAAATATTCTTAAAGATATTTACAACTAATTGTTCTTCGATGTCAGTTAAAGAAAGAACATTCGCATCTTTATTAATTGCCCATTTGGCAAGTTCAATTCTTATATTTACTGCATTATTTTTACTTAATATTTTGGTAACTCCATCATAAAATATATCAGAATACAAATTATAATCATTGTCATTAGAATTTTTGATTATCTTTTTGAAGTTATCTAAAGGTGCTTCGCCAGCGATTAAGAAATCATAAATCTTATTTGTGTTTTCAGGAATATTACTAAACATTCTAAATGTTAACGCTCTTATTACCTTTCTTTGAGGTTCTTGTAAAACAAGAAAATTAGGAGTACTAAAAAAAGATATATCTAGCATTTTTAAAAAAGCTTCCTGATCATTTCTGGTAGCAAATAGCTCGCCAAGACTATCTCCAAAAACTCTAAGATCCTCTTCTATATGATTAGAATTAACATTAGAGGTAACTAAATCTATAATTTTAAATAAATTTTGATAATCCCCATTAGATCCTTTTAAATAATCGTGAAAATTATTATCTATTTGATCTGGGTTAAAGGAAATAATTTTTTTTAGAGCGGGAACTACATAATAAGGTCTAACAAGGTCTCCTGCTGATTTTTTATAATATTCATATAAAACATCTACTAAATAGGCTCTTTCTGCTTTTAAATAAGCCCCATCTTCTTGTAAGCAAATAAATAAAATCTCTCCTAAAAAAGAGGTATAATTATCTTTATCATCTGGATTAATAGATCTATCATCCATTTCTGATAATAATGTTTCTATTAATTCGTTTTTTCCGTCTGTACCTCTAAAATCGTTAAAAAGTTTACCATAATCTTTACTCTTTATGTTATGTAAAAGGTATAACACAACAGCTTCTCCTTTTTCATTTATACTCTCTTTTGCAATATTCTTAATTGCTTTTATAATATAAGAGTAATCTACCTTTTTTAAAACATCCGAACAAAGTATTCTGGTTGTAGAAATAATTTTATCAATATCTGGATTTGTAGCATTAACTGCTGCTATAAACTTATCTTTTTGACTTTTACCTTCGGTATCACTTAAACCTGCACATTTGCTATTGTTAATCATACCATCTAAAATCTCTTTTAAGAATTGAGATTCTGGCAAATCTGCCCCAGACAAATAATTATACCACGCATTTATTCGTTTATGATTATTATCCCCACTGGTACTGGATAAATTTGCATGATGAGCTTTTAGTAGATCTGCATCTATTTTTGGAACTTCTTTTCCTTTTAAATAATGTGCAAAAGACCACCAGGAAACATTTGCTTTATTTGCACTATCTCCTTTTTTTCCTTTTAAAATTGCAAAATAATATCGGGATAGTGCTATGGCACCAGAAGTACCTGCATTACTAAGCGTTTTTCTAATTAGTGCGCTACTTTTTTGATCTGATTCTCCATTTTTTTTAAAAAACTCTTTTAATGTTTCGTATGTTTCTGATGCTGCCGCATTTTGGTTTTCTGTAGAGTTATCGAATGCTTTGTTATAATATTCTTTTAATTGTTCGGTAGTTGCAGAAGAGACTTTATATTTACCTCTAAACGGAAAAAAAGGTGCTATAATAGCTTTTTTTCGGTTTGCTACTCCGTAATAAATTAATGGTTTTTTCTCTTTTAATAATTTATCATTAACCTCATTTAATTTATTATTAAGCTGTTCTATATTTAAAGGGCTATTTTCTGCTCCTAAATCTGTTAAATCTAATTGATCTTCTAAGTACCCTGAGAAAAGATTTGGATTAAATGTATGGTCTCCTACAACATATACATACCAATTCTTAGCATTTTTATGCTCTGCTACATTTTTCTTATTATAGTTGATTAGAAATTCTAGTTGATTGGCTATACCAATATTTACTTCTTCTATAGTTTTAAAGTCAACTTTTCTAGTAATTGGCTCTTTATCATTTGCAAAAACAATTTCCTGCACTCCTAAAAAGAATACTATTGTGCAAAAAAACTTAAACATTGCTTTTGTATATTTTATAGACATATTATGTTTTTTATATATCATAGTTTTTTTAAAATCTTACTTTAAAATCTCCCTCCCCAGTTTGCCGTTTTAATAAACTGACAGGTTTCTAAATCTAAATATTGAAATTCAAAATATGCTCCTCCGTCTGAGATCACAATTTCTGCATATTCTTGTCCCTCTATTGTTTTCATTTTGGTAAAACTTTATAAAAAGCCTTGTTGTGGTTTTTCTTCTATAAGTTTTCCCCAAAAATTCTTTACTTTATCTTTATGCAGATGGATAATCCATACTTCTCTTTCTGGTTTAGAATATTCTTCATTCTTTATACCATGTATCATCTTTTCAGATTTAAAACAAGGTGCTTCTATCCAACACTTTAATGTTTCATCACTATAATACAATGCAGCATTTTTAGGGTGCTTATGTTTTGAGTTCTTACCATAAATAATAAGTTTTAAATTATTTGGTAGTTCATATTCTCCATTTTCATGTACCTGCATATCGTTTTATTTTTCCAAATAATTATATTTATACTTATCTATAAGCCCTTTTAAGGCTTTTTCTATAGACTCTACCAATAGGTTAATTGTATTATCTTCA
The DNA here is from genome assembly GCF_000430665.1 of Aquimarina muelleri DSM 19832. GTDB lineage: Bacteria > Bacteroidota > Bacteroidia > Flavobacteriales > Flavobacteriaceae > Aquimarina > Aquimarina muelleri. Next base: position 66,807 of record NZ_AUML01000025.1, read on the forward strand.
GAATCTCCTTGATCCTGGGATTGTTTCATTATTTTTGGCAGATCAATTTCTATTTCTAAAGCTTTGTCTATAAAATTCCTAACGGTTTCTTTATCTTCTTTATTTTCGGCTATAGATTTAGAAAAGAAATATAAATGATACTTTTCTTGTACATCAAAAGCCTGTATAACCTCTTCAGGAATAGTACTTATTTCGATTTCCTCTTCAAATTCAAATCCTTCTTCTATGACACCCTCTTGATCTTCTTGCGATGCTCCTTCTGTTGTGGTAGATGAACTAAAATTATATACTGCATCATACGAGCTTACCAAGTTCGATTCTTGAGATTTATTTTGTCTGTAATATTTTTCTATTGCTTTAATTATTAAGTCTGATATTTTATCTTTAACATCTTCTAACTTGTCTGCTATTTCATTATTTAAAGCATCTATCTGATCTTGTACTTTTTTCTTTTCTTCTTCTGTTTCTGCTGAATCCAGCTGATCCTCAAGAGTATTCATTTGATCACTCATCTCTTGTAAATCTTTTATTTCGTCTGCTGGCAAATCTCCTTTTATTTTATCTAATACAGCATCTATATCTTCTCCTGTTAATTCTCCTTCTCTAATTTTATCTACTATATCTTCCAAAACATCCAAAATACCTTCAGTAAGATCGATAACTGCATCAATCTCATTACTAATATCATCTACTCCTCCCCAATTTTCATCATAATCGGTTACTACGACCCCATCTAATAATTGGTAATCACTATTAATTTGAATATTATCAAAACTAACTTTAAGTCTGGTATCTTGTAAATAAGGCACTATAATGTATCCCCATCCTGAAAAAGATCCGTTAGTTCCTTCGACTTCTTTTACCGTTACCGGAAAATCTCCTGCTGTAAATGTTTCGTTTACTACTAATTGTGATAATGGATCTTGGTTTGTTATTATAATTTCTGGGGTTATACCGCAATTATAAGTAGACTCTTCATCTGGAGTTAATGTTGTTGTAAATTCATAAATCTGTGAATAGGTATATGGTCCGTTATCTAAACACTGCCCTCCCACTCTAAATTCATAAGTTGTTCCTGGCTCCAGATTATAGACTGTAGTATATTCATTTATGGTACCACCATCAAACCAAATGGCATTTTCTGCCTCTTTTTTGCGATACTGTACATTATAACGTATATGCTCTACTCCCTGCCAAAGAATTTTTTGTGTAGTTGTATTTTTAGACTCCGCTAATATATACTCAGGTTCTGCACAACTACCTGTGTAGGTAAAATAATAAATCTCACTATATCCATTATTTTTAAATACCGAAGTTTCACTTATACCATCACTTACCATTGCTTTTACTCGCCAACCATATGTTTTATCTGGTAGTAAAGAGGTTTCTCCTGGCCCATATAATAAAGTAGTTGCAAAAGTATTGGTTTGGTATAAAGGGCGACTAGCCAAAAATGCTGCTTGAGGATCCATTTGGTTGTCCCAAAGTTCTGCTAATGTAAATTCATATTCTACATTGGTAGCATTTAAATGTCTTGGAGTCCATTGAAAAATAATATTTTGAGGATCACGCATTAATACCTGCTCTCCTCTATTGGGTAAGTTTAAAAATGGAGGGTCGTTAAGAACCAGATATACTGATGTACAGCTTTTACGAGAGATTTGTTGCCCTGATTTTGCATCATACACTTCGAAACAAAAACGATACAATCCCTCTGGTAGAGGCACACTATATTGCTGAGGACTAATCCCTCTTAAGTTTTGAAATTCAAAATAGGCTTGTAAATCCAAATTAGATAATCGTAATGGTACTCCCCCATCTAAAAAAATAGGATTTGCACCAATAACCACATCTGTACTTTGTATAGATAATCCTGCATTATTTTCTACAAAGAATTTTAAATTAACTTGTCTATTAGATTCTGTAATATCAGTTAGTAATAAATTAAGAATAATTTTATCGGATACAGAAGTACTATACTCTGACAGTTTTAAACTATATGGCGGTATAACTTGCGGAGTAATATTTACTGGAAAAACCTGTGACCACACCGTAGATGAGATACATACCATGAACAGTATTAGATAATATGTGTGTGTTTTTTGCATAAAAAATTTAGTCTCTAAAAGCGATTTTCTTAAATATGAAGTCGCAAATCATTATCTACTTTCTTTTTGAATTTTTATATCTACTAGTATATACGAGTTTTGTCCGTCGTCTACAAAATCTTTGATTTTAATTGCTCCCTTTTTTCCTTCTTGGGTCTGAAAAAGAACGATTCTTGGCTGCATAGTGTTATCAAAATCCTGCAATCCTCCTGAGGTTTCTTGTATTGTTAAACTATTTAATAATACGTCATCTTGCATCATATCGTATTGCGAAACCGATAAAGATGCTGTACAACCGCATAACTCTTGCGAATTGATAAAAATAGTGCTTTTAGGATTCTGAAACACATCAAAAGTAGTTTCGGAAATTTTATGTGGGCTTACAAATCGATTACGACTAAAAGCACTGCTTAGTCCAAAAAAAACAAGATCGATACGTTGTTCTATTTCTGGGGTTACTTCTTGGTTCGTATATACTTTACGATCTATAATACTATAAAAACTACCTCTAGTATTGGAACTATGTGCTGTGTTTATTCCTAATTTTATATCTTTTATTTCTCTTAGATTGGTATTTCTAAAAAACTCTATTTCCTTACGCACTACCTTTGTTTCTTTACCATTAAATGTGGTTAGAATGATGGAATGTTTCCCTTCTTGTGTAAAAATAACTTCTGGATTCTCTTCTGTAGAGGTTAGTATGGAAGCTCCTTCAAAATCCCACTGATACTCTGTAGCACTAATGGATGTGTTTTTAAATTGAATACGTGCTGGCACCTGATAATCATCATCCTCAAAAGCGACAGTATGCTCAAAATCGGAAACTAAAAAAGGAGCTACGGTAACTGTTTTTTGTAGATTATACATTTCTCTTCCATTACTTATTTCTAAAGTGATTTTATGCTCGCCTGGTTCTGTAAAAGTTACTTTTCCCGGATCTTTAACCAAAGATGTTGCTGGAGCACCTCCTTCAAAAGTCCATGAAAAAGTATCTGCGCCAGAGGAATTGTTTTGTATGGCGTATGTAGCAGGAGAAAAATTATCTACCAAATTAGTAATTTCAAAATCAATTACTACCGGATCATCTATTTGTATCTCTATAACCTTTGTATCTCTGGATCCATCTTGGTTACTTGCGGTAAGTTCTATTTTATATACTCCTTTTGCGTCGTATTGTATTACACCAGGGTTACGACTTACGGATCTGGATGGTACTCCTCCTTCAAAACTCCATTCGTAATCTTCTCCTCCTTCGGTTCTATTAAAAAATACTATTTGTACAGGTATAGAGAAATCCTCATTAAATACCTCATATTCAAAATCTACAACAACTGGTACTATTTCTTCTTTAGCGCAACCTTCCAGAAGTACTAGTGAAATTAATATGTAAATTATTTTATTCATTTTTTTTGTTTAAAGAATCTAAGACTCAAAGATTCAAAGACTCAGAGATACAAAGGCTCTAAGACACAAAGATGTTTGAGATTCTGCCATTATATGGAACTTTCCACTTTTCTGTTATAACTGGATAGCATACGTTCTAATTCTCTTGTTTCTTCATACATAGTTTCAAATTTATCTTCACTTATATATTTTAAATTTTTTGAAATCTGTAATTGCGTTTGTACCTCAAATAGTGAACTCATAGCAATATTCAAAAATCTTAAATATTCTTTTTTACCCTTTCTACCATACCCTTCGGCAATATTACTTGGTATAGAAATACACGCTCTTCTTATCTGAGAAGTCAGTCCATAAATTTCTTCTTTTGGAAAATCATTAGTATCTCTATACACTTTTGTCACAATATCCATTGCTTTCTCCCAAATTTTTAAATCTCTAAATGTGCTCATTACTATCTGATCTTTTAATTTCAAAGAATCTAAGAACCTAAGAGTCAAAGACACTAAGTTTTTTCTCTGTTTCTTTGAATCCCTGTTTCTTTGCTTCTCTGCATCGTAGATTCTCTGTTTCTTATCTCCATCTCACAAAGTCCTCTACTCAAATACTAATTTACGAGTTGCTGTTCCTTTTGGTGTTTCTAACAGTAGTAAATACACTCCTGCAGGTAATGCTATGGAATAATCCAGTAAAAAATCTCTATTATTTTTTTCTGACCTCTCACTCATAGTTGCTCCAGACATTAGATTTATTATTTTAACTGTTATATTAGAATCTTCTGCTAAACTAATTTTTGTCTTAAAAACTCCATTATTAGGATTTGGATACACTATAAACTCTTCAATGAACTCTCCTTGAGAAGTAAAAATTTCTGGCGATTTTATAGCAGGTTGTACTAAAATAGTTTTTGCAAAATCCTGATAACAATCTTTTTGATACGATCTTAGATTAATATCGTAAGGGCCTTCTTGATCAAACTTAAGTATTAATTTCTCTTTACTTTCTGAAATAACTTCTACTCCGTCTGGTATTGTCCACTCTATCTTTTCTCCCATAGGCTCACTTACATTCACCAAAATCACTTCTTCATCCGTATATGTTTGGGTTGTAATCAAGAAATCAGAATCTATTGGAATATCCAAAACTTCGACTTCTATATCTTTAATTCCGATACAGCCAAGACTACTTGTTATAGTCGCTACATATCTTCCTGCTTTGGTTATTTCTACGGCACTATCTGTACTTGCAAATCCATTTTGACTAGACCAAGAATAAGTTGCTCCTGGATCATTAATTGCAATATCTAAATATAAAAACTGATCATTACAAAGAGATCTATTGTCTTCTAAGTTAACTATAATAGGTTCCGGATCTGTAAGTTGTATTTCATAAAATGCTTTACACTCTTTATTATCTATGACTTCAATCTTATAGATGCCAGAAGTTAAACCATCTATAGATGTTGTTGTATTACTTGTATTCCAGCTATAGCTATAAGGAGGGTTTCCTCCCGTTACCTCTACTTCAATTTTTCCATCATTTCCTTGAAAACAGGTTGGGTTTATTATAGATACAGAATTAATTTCTAATCCATTTGGTTGTACTATTTTAACTCTTCCTTCTATCTGACATCCTTTAGCATCTGTTACAAAAACCAAATAGGTACCTGAAAAAAGATTTTGAATGGTTGCTGTAGTTTTTCCATTACTCCATTCGTAGGTATATGGACTTGTTCCTCCAGTAACAATAACTGTTGCTTGTGCATCGTCTCCATTAGCACAGGTTACTACTGTATTTGTAAAAGATATTTCTAATTTATCTGGTTGTGGTAAATATTTAGTACTATCTATTTCGGTAACTACTCTATATTCCCTAGACCCATCTGGGCTAATAAATTCTTCGTAAGTAGCCAGTATAATTCCATTTTTATCTTCTACATTTAATGCATAAGTACCAACACTTTGGTTTTCAATAATACTATCATTTACTGCTATATCTTGCCATACACCTCCTATATTTTTTTTCCATCGATAGCAATACGGCATAAAATTAGCTCTACATTCTCCTGTATTGGCAATGGTATTATCAAAAGCCACCCCTCCTTTTACATGTGCTACTAATGCTCCATCTTGAAATTGATCTGGTATCCCCAAAGGGTCATTAAAATCTACTCCGTTGCTATATTCATTATCTATATTACAAGAAATCGGATTATAAATTTCTATTGCCACCTCTAGAGGATCAGGTTCTCCCAAATTATATTCTATGTCTACCAAAAAGCATCCTTCTTTGTCTATCGCAGGATTGAAGTTTGCATCCCAAGCGCTTAGCTTATAAACTCCTTTACCTATAGAATGTAATAGTACTTGATACCCTTGATTTCCTGGCAATACGTTTGTTATTGTAGACGTAAGAACTTCTCCTGCTTGATTTTTCCATTCAAAAGTATAGCTTCCATCATTTAATGGTGTTCCTCCAAAAATTCTGGCACTAATTCTTCCATCCTCAAAACCAAAAGCTCTTGGTTCATTAATAAGTGTAAGTTCTAAATCCACAGGAGCATCTGGTTCGTCTATTACAACTTCTTTTACTATAACATCTCCCAGTTTAATTTCACCTCCTACATCTATCTGATCTTTGGCTTCACATTCATTAGCATCTCGTATTTTTATTTCATAGGTATTGGCAGAAAGTCCTGAAATGGTATGTGTAAATTGTGATGAAAATGATATCCACTTGGTTTCATCCCAGACTTCTCCTTTAAGTCTTACAAGATATTCATATCCTTCAACACCACCTTGTGCTACTAAATCTATAGTGCCATCGCTTCCATTTATACACCATACATCTACTTTGTTCGCATCCTCATTAGGCTCTCCTACAAATGCAACGGGTGTTGGTCTTTGTATTTCAAACTCTCTGGAATGATCCGGGCCTTCAGTATAATAATTTATACTGTTATAGAAACCCAGTACATCTACTCGAAATCCTATCCCCGGTGTACTTGCTGGTAATCCACTTATGGTATGTGTATTTCCTGACCCAAAAGAAGTTATATTATCATCGTTTTTTACTACACTAGGGGCTCTAAGATCAATTACTGAAAAATATACATCATCTTTTAAAGGATCTAAGGGTCTGTCAAAAGTTAGTGTAATAGAACCATCGCCATCGCCATTACCACTATCATCAATAGAATCATAACAGGTAACATCTTTTGTACTAATAGCAATGATATGTGGTGCAGATTTTCTTACTTGGTATCCAATTATATTAGAAGTTTCCTGATTACAGGATTGAATTCGAAAGAAAATTTCTTCGCCTATTATATCTTCGGTTAAAAAGTCTTTTAATACAATAGAAGCATTTTGATCATTAGGAATACTTAACTCAAACCAATCATATTTTGGGCGGGTACAAAAACGTGGCGGAAAAAAATCACATAAATACTGTTCTACTCCGTTTTCAATACCATATTGCCAATTGTATACGCTATTATTATAATTAGCAGATGCTGTTATGTTTATAGGGTCTTCATATCCCGCCAAATTTGAAGCTGTCGCTCTAGAAACTTCTGGTACGGATATCGCTTCTAAAGTAAAACTAATTCGTTGTCGTAAATCACTATCATGATTATGAACAATATTAAAGGATTTTATGCTACATGGATCCAAGGGGATATCTATTTTTTGAGTTCTTTCTACATTTTTTCCTTTTCTACAACTAGTTGAAACAACTTCGTCAGCAGCATCACGAGCAAACGCATATAACTCTACCCGTTCTACAATTCCATTAAGAATATAGTTACCATTACCGGTTCCTTTAATAAAACTACCTTTTTCATAACTAATAAACTGCTCTGATCCACCTCCTTTAAAAAAAGCGGTTACTTGTATAAGTTCTGCACAACGTCGATCTCCAAAATAAGCGTAATAATCATAATCTCTAACCTTAATAACTGTTTGCTGACCATAAAAGGTTACAGAAAATAATATTACCAAAATGATGGTTATATATTTTTTCATAATTTAAAAAATTACTTCTTTTGTTTCTATTTTAGAATGATTCCCTTTACTTGTAACCACTTTAATACTATACACATAAGTGTTTCCTGGAGATATAAAACTATCCACAATCTCGTTGGTTACATTAGGCATTTGTTTAAACAAAACAGGCTTACCATCTTTTTTTGACTTATAGATTATAATTTCGAGTACATCTTTTGGCATTTTTCGCCAAGAAATCAAAATATTTTTATTTACTCTATCTGCTATTAACGAAAATCCTTTTATTAATTCTTCATTAGTAGATTTTTGACTTGTAATTGTTACTGGTGTTGAGGGTATTGACTGTAAACCACTTTGATCTTCTGCAAAAATTGCATATCGATACTGTACTCCAGGCTTTAATTTATCATCTTTAAAATTAGTTATCGTATCTGTTTTAAAAACCAACTGCCATCCTTTTTCAGAATCTTCTATACTCTGTCTATACAGTTTATGCTCTGCTACATCATCACTTGTACTATTAATCCATTGTAATTGTACTCCATCTCGATTAACTTTATATCCTTTAAAAATAGGTGAAGAAGGCGGAACAATATCTGGTTTTTTAAGACTTAGTTTTTCTGAATAATCAGACATATTAAATCGTTTATCTACTGCTACTATTTGATAAAAAACAGTGCTATTTAAAGATTTAACTTGTACCGTATCTACAAACGAATTTTGAGTAATAGGGTCTATGGTTATTTGTGATACTTCTTCTTTTTCCAGATTACCACGAAATATCCTATATCCTAAGATATCCTTTTCTATATTAGCTTCCCATTTTAATTTCACTACTCCTAACGTATCTACAACTCCTACCAAACCGATTGGCATATTAGGAGGTATGGAATCAATAGTTTGTACAAATGCTGTTAAGGATGTTGTTTTTTGATTATTTTTACCTATTGCTGCTATTCTAAAATAGTTAGATGGTTCTGGTTCTGGATAGGTTATCTTTCTGCTATTAGTAGGTATATCTGTTTTTACTACTTTATACGGTCCTTTTTCTTGAGCTGCCCAATTTAACTCAAATCCTGTGATTTCTGTTTCTGCTGTTTCTGCAAAATCCCATTTAATAATAACATTACCCAAGGCATCAAATTCATGTCTGGATATATGAGGTACAGAGGATAATTTTTTAACGCCTTGTGCAGATACTATTTTAGATGGTTGCCCTTCTTCTCCAAAAGGAGAAATCCCAATAACTCTATATTGATATGTTTTATTATTTTGTGATAAGGTATCTACATAAAACATTCTTCGAGATGGGGTTTCTGGTTTATCGTTAAGGTTTACCAAAGGAGTATCTCCCAATCTTTTAAAATCTTTTCCATTCTCTGATCTTTCTAAAAAATATGCGTTATATATAGGTTTAAACAGTGCATATTCCCAAGTAAGTAATATACTTTTATCCCCAGACACTGCTATAAGATCTATAGGCTGTGGTAAAGGGTCTGTAGGAATTACTTTTACTGTAATAATCCCAGGTTCTATTTTTAATAACTCTTCTGGAACTTTAGATACAATCTTATAAAGATATTCTTCATTTAATATAATATCTGTATCCTCATAGCCTAATGCAGCCATTTTTGCTGCTTCAAAGTTTAAATCTGCAGCAAATAAAGCAAATGAAAAGCGTTGCTCTATCTCTTTGGATTTATTAATAATCTGAGCTAACCCTCCTTGCATTTGCTCTACTTCAAAACTCTCTCCATATAGTGCTTGGGCTAAAATAGCTGCATAATCATTTTGTTCTACTTTATCTTGCCATTCTTCTAAAGGTAATGGTAATAAAGGAACTGTAGTGATTATTTTCTTTTCAGGAGGACTTAATAGCTCTCCATTACGCAAAACCGTATATCTTTCTATTTCATATCCATATTTATTTGTTCGTAACCAAGAAGATGGAGTACTGGATGCCCATCGTAAAAGAATTTTATCTCCTTGTACTCTTGCAAGTACCTTTATTTCACTATTACTATTGTTTTCCTGACTATAGCTAATAGAGCATAAACTACATAAGGCCACCATAATCATATAGTGATATGGTTTTTTAAATACTATTTTTTTTATTACTCTCAACTGTTTTTTCTTTTACTTTAATTTAGCAACCTTTACTTCTGTTTTTCTGTACAATAATATTTTTCTAATATATTATTGTCTAGCCAGAATAGGGTTTTTATACTTATAATTAGCTGAAGTTCCTTTTATTCCCCCAGGTAAGGTGTACTGCAACTGTATATTATATTTACCGTATAACATAAATTTATAATCCTCTGATATTATACTTAACTCTGAAGAGGTAGAAGGTATTACCCCATTCGCATAATCATTAATCACTCTATCTCTAATATCTAAATAATCTTGATAGTAGATATCTGGTAGATTATACCTAAATGGAAATCTTGTAGCTCTCCAGTTTAGATCTACATTATTCTCAAGACTTGTTAAATAATTACTTAATATAGGTAATGCTTTTTTTGGTATATATCCATACTCTAAAGGATCTCTGGTAATACTATAATTAGATCCTTGTGTATATTTTTGATATATAATAGGATTTATATCTTTTATAAAGTAATCGTCTTTTAAATCGGACTCTACTTCTACCAAGGCTTTATTTTCTGAATACTTATTCCCCGTTAACTCTACTAAATCAAACCCTTCATTGTTATCAATTTTTGAAGTTAAATAAACTACTATTGAATTTATTTTCCCCCAATTATCATCGTTAACCCTAATGCTCTTTATCTTATCTGCAAAAGTCTTATGCTTACTCGTTTTAAAATCATAAGTTAAGCGTTCTATTTCTCCTTCTTTAATAACATTTACGGCTTTATTTTGCTTTATTTCAATTGTGTTTTCATCTCCATAGTTTGTGGTGGTTGATGAAGACTCATTACGAAACGATCGTGTACGTGTATTTTTTGTTGAACTAATTACAGACATTTTATAATTTGTATCCTTCCCTACTTTAGGGAGTTTATAGGTTACTTTATTGTTTGATGTGTTATAATTAAAATCAGATTCTAATGCTGCTCCATTAGCATCCACATACTTTATAGTGCTTTTCCATTGATTACTATCAAAAAGGTAATCTTGTCCTCGAAAAAGCTGTATATAACCTGTTGCATACTCTTCTGGATAAAATAATTGTTGGTCTACTACAGGATATGAATATTGAATATTATGTAATGGAATATGATTTGGTGCTGTTCCTGTAGTAAAATTTCTTTCTTCTACCTCAATTGCTTTTTGACCATCTTCTAAAATTGTTTTAAAAGTCCCATCTATTTTTTCTTGAAAACTAACTTCTACTATTGCTTTTAATGTAGTGTCTGGTGGTAAAATATCATCTGATATAAATGTTACACGGTCGTTCATCTGTCCCCACTCTAAAGATCCTGTGATTTCTTTTCCAGTTTCGTCTGTAATACTAAATTTTTCAAGAATTACTTTATATATATTATCTCCATTATCTTCTGGTATAATAATAGGTTCATTAATCCTCATAGCAAATGCTGCTTGTGGTGCTGCAAAAACATCTATATCATCTCCTCCGTCTTTTGGAGTAACATCAGTAATCATTTTAATACCTCCTAAAGGAGATGAATTTTCTAATTCACATTCTTTTCCTATGGTTACTTTAAATCGGAAACTTCCGGATATTAATCCTCCTAATAAATTGTAGTATCCTCCTGCATATCCTCTAAACCAAAATGGATTAGGTCCTTTTCCTTGCATTAAGATAGCTGCTCCACCTTTAATAATAGGAATTTTTTTCTTTATAAAGAACAGTTTAATTCTAATCCCCAGTTCCCCTTGTAAATATGCGTACGATTGCCCATTAGCATACCATCCATTAATACCTATTTCATCGCCACTACCTACACAACGTGCATTTCCATAATCTTTTAGCATAATATCAAATCCTACACCTGCTTGAAAACGTGCATAAAGAATTAAAAAATTAATATCTCCTGTATCTATTTTAAAATCTGCACCAAAGGCAAACCCTCTACCTTCACCTAATGCATTTAGATCCCGCATATAATCTAATTCGTTTGCATCTAAACCTAATATTTCTGCGACTTCTGGAGGAGGGGGCGGACTGCCTGGTATTCGGTCTCCCATCATAAAGTATCCTCCTGTTTCTATAGCAAAAGAACCGACCCCCATTTTTAGTCCTAAACGATCTGTAGGGGTACCCATATGCACATACCATTCTTCTTTAGAAATATGAACAACTCCCCATCCTGCTCGACCATTAGATGCTCTTCCTTGTATTATCCCTCCTGCTACATTTACATACAAATCAAAAGTGGCATGAAACGAATCATTAACAAAATCGAACTCCATTCCCATTTTAGCACTAATTGCTGCTTCTCCAACAATCTCTGGCTTGTATTCTAAATCTGCTTTATCCAAAAATGTTTTTCCTGTCTTACTATCCATAACTCCCTGGATAAGTTCGTTATCTACCATCCCGCTAAGCTTTTCGGTAAGTTTACCTACAGGATTCGGAAAATCAAATGCTTTCATAAGTTGCGCTTCTCCAAATAACCCCAATCTATTTACACCTCCATGATTATTAAACTCTATTTCAAAACCAGCTCCTACTGCAATTGCGCTTTCGTCTCCTATAGATGCAAAAACCATCGCTTTTACTCCTAAACTAGAATTTTCATTAGGAATATAAGAAAGTCCAGAAGGGGAAAAATCTGGCCCTGCATTTGGTCTTCTGGTCATTTTATAAAATGCTCCTCCTGCAAATCCAGATATTTGTAATGGTCCTACCTGTATTTTCAACCCTTTCACTGAAGCATCTACATACCAGTATCTAAATTCATTTTTTCCAAAAATTGCTTTACAAGTAATTGGTCCAAAACTACCAAAAGTTCCTTCTATCTCTGCTGAAAAACCATCTCCGTATATTGGGTCATTATTCATGAGTTCTAATCCACCTGTAAGCTGGATAGCCCCCATGTTTGCTTCTATATTGATTCTGGAAAGATCTAATCGATCATATTTCCATCGTTGTTTATAGTTCTCTTCCTGAAACTTACCAAAAATCCCTAAACGAGCATCAGCAGCAAAACCTTTGCTTTCTTTACCCATTAAATTTATCATCAAATCAAATTCTATCCCTGCTTCATATTCATTAGACATAAAAGCAATATTGGCTATCGAGACTGGAAAATTTGCTATTTTCACTTCATCTTTGTACCCAAAATAATCTACTTGAATTACAGGAGAAACCGTTTGTAAAATAAGGTTTTGAAATTCTATACCTTTAAATTGTATGGTATGTTTTTCTTCTTTATCTCCTTCGCCTGTAGTATATGTTTGCCCTTCATTTGACAAGGATTTTTTTTGACTTGCAGAAATTGCCATCCGACCATTTAAAACAGCTTTGGGTCGAAAATTACCATCAATCACCATTAGCTCTACCGAAGAATTTGGTAGTAATTCTGCTTTTGCTTTAAACACATCAAAACTTAGAGTATCTAAAGTAGAGACTACCAAGCCATATTCATTTTCAGAAATAATACCTTTGTATCCTAAGCCCATTCTACCGTCTTCATTAGTACCAGTTGTACCATTTTGGTCTCCTTTATCTGAAATTGGAAGTAATATTTGTCCTTTAAAATCTGCTCCTATTAATCTATTAGATGCTAACTCTATCCCTATTTTATCTACAGAGTATGCCCAAGATTTTGATTCTGATGTTCTTCCTGATTTTAAAGGAATGATATTTTCTGCAGAAAAATACCCTGAAACCCCATAACTATCAATCAATAAATTTGCAGCCTCAAAAGTGATTCTACTCTTTTCTGAAATACTTTCTTGGGTTTTAAACTCTTGTGGAAGACCTACTTGCAAAGATTGTACATATACCCCTCTCCAAGTTTCTGCATTAGGTAATAATAGCCCTTCATCATAATAATGTTGTGGAAAATTGACATTTTCTGTCCTAAGGTCACTAAAATCAAAAACTGCCTGATTAACAGAAAACATGAATCTATCGGGCTGACTAGCCATAACGAAAGGAGAAAGACTTATTTCGACAATAAGATCATTCCAATCTGAAGCTACTGCCTTAAAAGCACCAGTTACTCTATTGGGTATTTGAATTGGGTCTTTAAGCGCTCCTTTATACGTTACTGTTTCTGGTAATGGTTGCCCTAACTCATCTACTGGCAAAATCATATTTCTGGAAAACTGCACCTCTCCTTCAATCCCCATTTCTTTTACCCCATCACAATTGATAGTGACAAAAGTTTTGTTTTGCGTATCTCCTGTTTTATAATCAAAACCTCCTTTGAGTATTAATAACCAATTGCCTCCATTAAATGGTATAAATATATCCCCTAATAAAACTAAATTAGCTTCTCCTATAATACCTCCCTGATGAGAAAGTTTAACATTGTTAGCTCCAAAAAAAAGTTCTATAGGTAAGCCATTCTCGTCTGATTGTGGTAGAATAACTTTAACAAAGACAGTAAGTTCTGTATACTCTTTGGTAAATCTTGCTTTGGTAAAACCTAACTGATATTCAACTTCATTAAGTTTGTGCTTAACCCCTACTGGTAATACCTGAATATCTTCATTCCTAAATGATGATATCCATCGCCCTGTACTATCTATTTCTTCAAAACCTGCTTTTGCTTCTGATTTAGAATCATTTACACTAGGCAAAGTAGCTGGAAATTCGTTATGTATATTTGAAAAAGTGAACTCTGGTGAGGTGATTTTATTAACCAGTTTTTGAATAGGAAATTTTTTATCTAATTCAGAAAAGTGAGTAAATTCAGCAGTATTTTGTTCTTTTAATACAGAACTATTATTTTTTACAGATAAAGAATCCTTTTCATTAGCTACAAGATTAAAAGAACATATACTAACGCTACATACAAGTAGAAATAACTTTATTTTCATAAAAAATTGTTAAAACTTAGATCTACAATATTACAAAAAAATGTTTAAAAACAGTATCTTATTTATGGCAAAAACACACTGTTCTATTTAATACTAAAGCCCCCTTAGATTCTTGAATATTTTTATTTTTTTTTTACAAAAAAAAGCTACTCTAAAATATTTTTTTTTAGAATAACTTTCCTGTATTTCATAAGACAAATCTACTAACTATTTTATTTTCAACTATATAAATTTATATTTTTTATCAATAGCGTCCTAAACGTAAAAAAGAGAAAGGGAAATTTGTTCCTCAAAGTTACCTTTGTGGTGCAACACAAAAAACACCTTTCTCCGATGCTAAATATAACTTTGTTTTCTCAAATAATCAGTAAACTAGATAAATCAAGATTCAAAAAACTAGTTAATTCTCACCAAAGCGACAAACATCAAAAAGGTTTTACTAGCTGGTCTCACTTGGTTTCAATGTTATTTTGTCAATTTGCTAATAGCCAATCTGTACGTGATATAAGTAATGGTCTTCGTTCTGCAACGGGTAATCTGAATCATTTAGGGA
>NZ_AUML01000026.1 GCF_000430665.1 Aquimarina muelleri DSM 19832
TTACGTAAAAAATATAAAAGTGTTTGAAGGTTCTATAGCCACTACAATGGAATAGAACAGTAATGGTTATAATTTCACTAGCAGACATGGTAAACTTCCTATTTCTTGTCTTTTTTCCTGTAGTAAGCTGTCTTTTCTTTAAAGCAGGGTTAAAAACCTTGCAAAATTCATCAATAGAAAAGAAAATTTCAGTAATTTTATCTTTAGAAATCATAAGCAGAAATTCATTTAAATATTTGAATGTTAGATACTTAAATATAATGTTTTTCTGCTTTTTCTACAAGTAAAAACCCTTTTTTCTTACGTCGAACTCAGGTTGATAGGGCCTTTAGCCCAAAAATTATCGCTTATAAGGGTCTGTTTATGGGCTAAAGGGGGGCATAATGACCCTTCGAACCATCAATGTATCGGCTCGAACTACCTTGGAGTGGGCTCGACCCCATACCTGTAAGGGGGTACCCCCTTACAGGTATGGGGTAAAAGAGCTAAAGTATTAACCTACAGGTTCAATTTATCTAAAATAAGTCAGGTTAAGACATCCAAATAGTACCCGAACTAAGGTTAATCCTATTTATGTAGTAAAAAATCTATTACATCTTGTAGCTGCTGTAAATACAGACGCTTTGCTTCGTTTTTTAATTTAACCATAGCGATGCGATGCTAAAATCAAGAAAACGTCTGTGTTTATGGCATATTCAAGCTTCATTACGAAGTTCTACTGCATAAAGCGGGGTAATAGTTTTTTTTATAGCGAATTATAATACGCAAAGGAATTAAGAATCAATTCGTCAGAGACAATACAATTATAGCTAGCTTCTCCAATAGTATTTAATAATACAAAATAGATATTTCCTTTTTCATTCTTTTTGTCATGGATAAGGAGCTCCATAATTTTAGGATGATCATTAGGATCGATTTCTATTTTTGGAAATGTAGCAAGAATAACATCACTAATATTTTGCAAATCATCTATAGTTAGGGACAATAATTCTACAGAGATAAATGCTTCCATTATCATTCCTATAGCAATAGCTTCGCCATGCAAAAGGGTTGGTTTTTCTGGATTAGTGAGATAAAAGGATTCAATAGCATGACCAAGAGTATGCCCAAAATTAAGGTATTTTCGAACATTTTGTTCTGTAGGATCTTCGGTTACAATTTTATTCTTAATCACTACAGAGTCATAGATCATTTGATCTAAATCTTCTAGATTAAGTTGCGAAAGATCACTTATTTTTTCCCAATAATTTCTATCTTGAATTAATCCATGTTTTAGCATTTCGGCAAACCCGCTACACATTTGATTTACTGGTAACGTATTTAGGTATTCGGTATCGACTAGTACCATTTCAGATTCGCTAATAACTCCCACCATATTCTTTAAATTACCTAGATCTACACCTGTTTTTCCTCCAACAGAAGCATCTACCATTGCTAATAAAGAAGTAGGAATATTGATATAGCTAATACCTCTTTTATATGTACAAGCTACAAAACCACCAAGATCAGTAATAACACCACCACCAAGGTTGATCATTAATCCTTTTCTGTCTACTCCTAATTCAGAAAGGGCATTCCAGATACCACTACAGGTTTCAATATTTTTGTGAATTTCACCACTTTCGATTTCGATAATTTCAATATCATATTCTTTTTCAATTTTACTCATTAATAAAGATAAACAGTGCTCATGAGTATTGTTATCTACAAGGATGCATATTTTTGAATGGTTGGCTGTATCTAAATAGGAGTTTAAAGCAGTATAGCATTCTTGACTAAAATATACAACGGAATCTTTTGAGATTATCGGTTTCATAATAATGTAAAATTAACAAGTGCGAAATTAAGCAGAATTTGTAATAAAATAAACCCGCAAGTTCTATATTTGCAGATATTATAAAATAAGTGCTTTTATATTTATAGAAACCTGAGGTATTTCTATAAATATGCTTTAAAAAATGAAGATTCTATAAATTAACTTTTGATGAGACAAAATAAATTGTTTGATAATACTGAAACTGCATTTGCTTTAAAAAGTGATTCAGAGTTAGAAAGAGCATACTTTCTGTTTAAAATGATATCTAACGAGCCTTTAGTTAGAATAGGAACCGCAGTTACAAATTTTGCTATAAAAGCACACTTACCAGTAGAGGGGTTGATTAGAGCTACTGTTTTTGACCATTTTTGTGGTGGAGTTAGTGAGGAAGATTGTTTATCGGTGGTAGACAAAATGTATGATAAAAAGGTATGTTCTGTATTGGATTATTCTGTAGAGGGTAAGGAAGAAGAAATACAATTTGATGCAGTATTAAATAAAACTTTAAAACTATTAGAATTTGCCGATGAAAAAGAAGCAATGCCTTTTGGCGTATTTAAACCAACAGGTTTTGGTCGTTTTTTAGTTTGGCAAAAGAAAACAGAAGGAATTCCATTAACAGAATCTGAAGAAAAAGAATGGAAACGTATCAAAGAACGGTTTGATATGGTGTGTAAAAAAGCATACGATTGTGATGTAGCTTTACTGATAGATGGAGAAGAAAGCTGGATGCAAGATGCAGCAGATGATTTGGTAACCGAAATGATGCGTAAGTATAATAAAGAAAAACCTATTGTCTATAATACATTACAATTGTATAGACATGATCGTTTAGAGTATTTAAAGAAACTACATGAAGAGGCTAGAGTATACGATTTTAAAATAGGTGTTAAGATTGTTCGTGGTGCATATATGGAAAAAGAAAATGAACGAGCTAAAGAAAAAGGATACCCAACACCTATTTGTAAAGATAAGCAGCATACCGATGAAAATTTTAATGAAACCATGAGATATATTCTTAATAATTTAAATGACATCTCTGTTTTTATAGGTACTCATAACGAAAATAGCAGTTATATAGCAATGGAGCTAATGGAAGAATTAGGTATTGCAAAAAATGATTTTAGAGTTTGGTTTGGTCAATTATTTGGTATGAGTGATCATATAAGCTTTAATATGTCTGAAGCTGGGTATAATGTAGCAAAATACCTTCCTTTTGGCCCTGTTAGAGATGTCATGCCATATTTAATTCGTAGGGCTGAAGAAAATACATCTGTTGCAGGGCAAACAAGTAGAGAGTTAAATTTACTTTCTCAAGAAAAGAAAAGAAGAAAGTCTTAGAAAAATATACGCTCTCCCTTAAAAAGAGAGCGTATATTTTTAATCCACATTGTGTGGCGTTTAATTCTCCGAGGCTTGCCTCGAAAACAAATATAAAATCTTTATTTTCTTTTCCAGTAAATTGAAACAATGACTGGTATACTAAAAAGGATACCCGATGGCAAAATTATAAGCAGGTTTTTTAAGATTAAAATCAAATCTTTCTCCTTTTGGTAAAAAAGGTTTTCTTATAGGTATAGCGGCGTCAAAGCGAATTACAAAGTTTTGAATATCTACTCGTATTCCAGCTCCAGTACCAACTCCAAGTTCACTAATAAAATCAGAAGAAAAAGTACCATTACGTAAAGCTTCGTTTTCTTTGGTTAACCAAATATTTCCTGCGTCTGCAAATACAGCACCTTTAAAATAAGAAAATAAGGGAAACCGGTATTCAATATTAGCTTCTAACCTAATATCTCCAACTCTATCAAAAAACTCTCCGGTATCATTATTTTTAGGGACATAACTCCCTGGGCCTAAAGATCTACTTTTAAATGCACGTACACTATATGGCCCTCCAGAAAAATATTGTTTAGAAAAAGGCAAGGTTTCAGAATTACCGTATGGTAGTCCTAATCCTGCAAATAATCTGGTCACAATTCTTTGGTCTTTACCAATTTTTAAATGGTATCTAAAATCTACATCTACTTTTGCATATTGGGCATATTCTAAACCAAGGAATGTATTAGGTTCTTCACTATTATTTTTATCAAAAATGCTTAATGTATTTCCTGCAATATCAATATTAGTATTAAAAAAAATAGGTTTTTTAATACTGTTATCATTTAACTCATTGTATATGAATGTGTAAGTAAGTCCTGCTATAAATTTTTGTTGAAAACTATTACTTAAAAAAGGGTTTTCTTTTAGGATAGCATCAAATTCTTGTGTTGTATTAGAAAGATTGACATAATTTATATTAATAGGGTTTAACTCATGATAGACAAAACGGTTTGCTTTCCAATTATACCCAAATGAAGTGTTTACTGAAAATAAACTGTACAATTTACTTCTATCTAGAAATTCTCCTCCAATACTTATTTTTGTATTTGGAATAGCATATTTAAAATCATTACCAATATTAACAGGAAATAAAACACGAGGAAAAATAAGATCTCCTTTTACTCCTAATTGAATACTACTTAACCCAGCATTTTCTCCACTAACTATCTGAGTTTCGTAACCTGCTGTTGTAGTTAAGTTAAAGGTTTCTCCTCCTTTAAATAAATTGCGATTACTATAACGTGCTAATAGGGTAGGGCCAATAAAACTATTGGACTTAGAAACTCCTTGAAGTTCTAATCGTAAGGCTCTTTTGTTTAGGGGAGAAAGATACACATTAGCATCTATTTTTTTGGGAGTTATTCCATCATTTATACTATCTATTTCTTTATATCTAATGGTTACAAATTTATAGGTTCCTATAGAAGATAAACGATTACTAGTTAGTTTAGATGTTTTTGGATTATAAAGCTGTCCTTTTTTAAAAAGGATATGAGGGGATAATCGTTTTGGCTTAAAAAATACAGTGTCTTGTATAAATTTGGTGTCATTATGTACTATTGTGTCTTTTATAACTCCTTCTGTTTCTAATGAATAATTAGGGTATACATTAATAGAATTAATACTATACGGAACTATAGATTTTTTTGGCACTTCTTTTTTTAATCGAAGAAAAAGATCGAATTTTTTATTTTTATATCGATTGGTATCTGCTTCAAAAATTAAAAAGTCAGCATTAAAGTTATAGTATCCTTTTGATTTTAACTTTCTGTCTATTCTTTCACGTTCTATTTTGAATAAGGATAGGTCAAACCTATCTCCTTTTTTAATAAGAGATTTATTCATTGTTTCTTTTATATCTCTTTGTATGGCAAAAGGCATACTATCTATTTGATAGGTTTTTAGTGTATATGGTTTTTTTGTAATTATAGCGTATTCTATTCTAGCAGTCTTATTATTATCGGTGATTTTATAAGATATTTCATTTTTAAAAAAACCTCTATTTTTAAGTCTATTGTCTAATAGTTCTTTTGATTTTTCTTTATTAATATTAGATAAATAAACAGGTTTTTCTCCAAATTTTTTATTAAGAAATTTATATATAAAACCAGGTTTTTGTTTTTGAGTTTTATAAAAAAAATAAAGACCAGGTCTAATACCCAATAGGGTAGTATTTGGTTTGGGGTGTATCACTGTTTCTAACTCTTCCTTTATTTTATGGATATGGTTTATAGTGTCTTCAGATTTTAGGGTAATCTCGGCACCATCATATAATTTTTCTCCTTGTGGAATAAATTTGTGAATACTACAGGAATATGTAATACTTATGAATAGTAACAAATAGAGTATTGATGCGTTTTTCAAGACTTAATTATCTTTTTTGTTATTTTGTTTACCTTTTCTTTCTTGTTCTCTTTTTTTTAATTCTTTTCTAACAGAGGAACTCCATAGTTCTTTAAATTGATTAAACTCTCTGTTAAAAATAAAAGCAATCCCTGTAACAATAAGTTGTCCGTCTATTACACTTTCAAATTCATTTTTTCTAAAGCCTTTTAATCTATATCTTCCGTTTTCAGACAATAGATACTCTAAACTAACATTACCTATAATAGGGCTAACTTCTTCTGTTGTCTGGCTATTTCCTTCTACATTTACAGTACTTCCTACTTGAGCAATTAAACGATTATTCATAAATTTCTTTTGTGCATTAATTTCTAGTTCTGTTTTGGTATCGTAAGAGTCTCCTTCATAGGAAGAGTAACTGTTTAACCCAAAATTAAGATCTAAATTAGATTTGCCTATAATTTTATCTGTAAAATTATTTAATTGCCCAGCTAATACTTTGTTTACATTATCTCTAGCTAAAGAAGCAACACCTCCATTACTACCATCGTTACCAGATTCAGGAAAAAATCTATTTAAAACTAATAAAGAAAATACTTGTTTGTTGCGTTCTTCTTCTTGATTATTTAATTGTTGAATACGACTATATACAGATCCTCCGAGCAATCCTTGTTCATCTTCGGGCATATCTAAAGCAAAAGATATCTTTGGAGATAGTAATTCACCATTTACATTAAGGTATACCAAAAAGGGCATATTTCTACTATAGTTACTAAAATTTTCTGCAGATTTTGATGACGTTTTACTAGCCATTAATGCAGATGCCGAAGTTTCTAAAGTATAGATGGCTCTAACATCTAGTTCTGCTTCTAGAGGGTCTCCTTTCCAAGTTATAGTACCTCCAGGAGCAATATCAAATTCGCGACTTACCAAATCATAAAGACTTACTTTATATTTTCCATCCTTTATTTTATACTGTCCGGTTAATGTAGTTCTTCCGTTGGGCTCCATACCAAATAAAAAATCTCCTTCACCAGATACTTGAAGAAAATCATTATTTCTTTCATCAATTATTATTTTAAATAAGGATTGTTTACCTACATTTAATCTAGTATCAATATCAAAACCTCTTAAAAAAGAAAAGTCTGATTTGTTTTTCTCTACACGAGTTAAAATTGCATCGGGATTTTCGCGATTAACAAAAATTACAACACCTTCTTGTTCTTTTATTTCTAATTCTGATTCTGGTATGATAAAAGTAATATCCGAATTTTCTTCAATATTTATATTTCCTCGTATTTTTGGTACTACAAGATCTCCTTTTATAGAAAGGTTGGTATTGATATTTACTTTTCCGAAAAATAGATCATTATCTTCTTTGGAGGCATTTATAATTCTAAAATTATTTGCTTTTAAGGATAGATCAAAAATAGGGTTAGATAGTGTTTCTGTTTTTATTTTTCCGTCTATGGTAAATTTGTTTTTATTTTCATCTTCAATAGTAAATTGATTTATAGAAATTCCTTTGTTGTCTATATTAATAGTTTCTTCTGGAAATATAAATTTTGTGTTTAGAGTATTGATAATAGCCCCTGTATTGTTAAAATTAAAACTACTATTATATTTAGGAGCAGTAATGCTTCCTTTTATTTTAGCTTTTCCTGATAGTGTTCCGGTTGTATTAGATATATGTTTTTTTGCAAAACTCTCTACAGTTTTCATATCTAATTTATTCAACACAAAATCTAAATCAATTTTTGCTCCTTCTTTGGATGCGATATAATCTCCTTGAAGATACATATCTATAGGATTACCTTTTAGTTTGAGATCAAAATCATAGGAAGCATATTCTTTACTTTTGGCCTTTAAGGTAATATCTCCTAATGGGATTTCGGTAACAGCAAGGTTTTGTATGGAGAGGTCTGCTAGAATACCGGTTTTACCAAATGGCTCTTCTATACAGATGTCACCGTTTATTTCTCCAGCTACCAATAGTTGGGTTTCATTTAAGAAATTCGTAAAATGCGAAAGTTTAAATTTTTTAAAATCAATATTAACATGGCTCTTTTTAATATCTGGCCTTTCAGAATTTATGTTTATTTCCTGTTCATTTTTCTTGATAGTAAAATCTTTAAAAAAGATATGTTTGTCTGCAATAATAATAGAGTTGTTTTTATGAATTTTCCAAGGAGTTTTATCCAGAATTAAAGAAACTGGGTCTACATGAAAATATAAAGTGTCTTTTGCTATCTCTAATTCAGATACTACATGTGCAATGGGAGATTCTTTTTTATCAAAAGAATCAAAATTTAAACGTAATTTTTGGTTGGACAAAGTTCCTGCAAATTTGGTTTTATTAATGGCTATAGGACTAGACTTAATAGAATCCCAACCCATAGTAAACCCTATTTTTTTTTCAGAACCATCTATATTGACCCTAAAGTTATCTAAACTACTTTGATTATAAGTAATGTTAGGGGCTTTGATATGGGCAGATATAGTATGGTTACTTTCATCAAATTTGGCATACAGGCTAATAGTATCCGAGTTTTTGAGTCCTTCAGTTAAAACATCACTTAATACAGAGGTTTCTTTAAATGATAGATTTAATTCCATTTTTACAGGACTGGATTGTATCGTATCTATATCTTTAACTACTAAATAATTTGCAAAATGTTTTTCTACAGCATTCATTACAGGATTAATACCAGCATTAGCAAAAAGTTTTCCGTTTAAAAAACCGCTTTTTATAGTGAGGTTTGTTTTTTTATTATTAGTTAGAATATCCAGATTGACATTTTGTAAAGTATAGGGTTCATTTTGGTACACAAAGGTAGCGTTAGAAACATCTGTTTTTAAAGTGAACTCTTCAGAACTCCCTTCAAATATAGTGTGTAGATCAAATTTTGTTTTGATACTTTTTTTAGTAATGCCTAATTTGTATAGATCTGCTCCAATAATATTTGCTTTCATATCAAATCTTGGAGTTATGGTATCTAATTGTATATCGGCAATAGCATTTAGATTTAGATTTTGATCTTTAAAATCAGCTTTTAGTTGTCCTATACCATTTTTTATATTTGCATTAAGGTGCAATGCAGAAAAGTCATATCCTTTAATATCAAGTTTTTGAAAATTGGATTGTAAAGAAGCATTTAAAGTGTTTACAGAAGTTCCTGAACCAGATATATCAGCAGTAAAAGAAACAGCACCTAATTCTTTATTGCTTAAAATTTGATCAAGTCGAAGTGTTTTAACATCTATAGTTCCATCAAAATTAATACTTTTTTGATTTTTAAAAGTTCCATTTACTAAAATATCCCCAAGTGAAGTGGATAGTTGTGCATTACCCAAAATACTTTGTAGTGTTCCTCTTCCTTTTGCATGTAAAGAAACAGAATCTGGTATTTTGATAGACAGTTGTTTTTCTGAAATAAAGCGAATCAAATCTTTTCTATGAGTATTCACAAAAGCCTTTGTTACATCAAAAGATATAGAATCTGGTATGGTAACATTTTTTATATTTCCATCCAAAGACATTTTAGTAGCATCTCCCCATTGTAAAAAAGAACGATCAAAGGATATATTATTAATTTGTCCGTTAGCAAACAAACTACCTTTGATTTCTTTTTCTGAAAGTGTTTGGATATATAGGTTTTCCTTTAAAGAAGGTTGAAAGAAATATGCATCTTTAACAGAGGCTTGTATCTTAGAAAGAGACAATTTAACTCTGCTTTTTCCGGGTGTATTGATAAAATCATGTATAGTTGTAAAATCAGCATTTAGGTTTCCTAGGATGCTACTTTGGTTTGTTTTTACTTTTAAATCTGTTATGGTAAGAAAAGAATTTGTTGCCTTTAATTTTGCATTAAATTGCCGAAGAGAGAAACCACTTCGATCTCTAAACGATACATTATTTACATTAATAGTAAAATTATCTGGTTCTAAATATATATCCAATAGTTTTATATCTAAATCAGTAAGTGCAATAGATTTAGGGTCAAAAACATTTTTTTGTACGGGCTTATTACTAGACGTATAGCTTATTTGATTGTTTTCTAATACAATTTCATTTATTTTTAATTTCCAGTCTGGCCATTTAAATTCTGGATTATTATTTTTAGATATTTTATCCTTGTTATTTTCAGATTCTTTTAAATCTTTAAAGTTAATAGTAGAGTTTTCTATTAAAAAGGAAGAAACAGAAATGTTTTTCTGATTTAGATCTAGTTCAGAACTTTGTATTTGAACTTTATTTAATTTGGTATACAGATCTTGTTTTTCTGGTTCTGAAACATAGGATAAAATAATATTATTAAAGTTAATATTCTTAGCTTTTATATATGGTAGAATAGTTTCTTGTAAAGATTGTTTTTCTACAATTGATTTATTTTGTTTGTATACTATATTGGTGTTTGATATATTAAAATCATTTAACTCGAACCTCATTTCATCCAAATCAAAATTTTGAATATTAGTGTGTAAACTCCCTAAATTTAAAAAGCTTTGCATTCCTGACTCTTTATCATTAAAATTAAGCTTTATAGAGTTTAAAGTAATAGTGCCCAATGAAATCTTAAAGGAATCGGATGTTGGAGGAGAGGATATAGTATCTGTATTAGAAGAAAAAGCGTCTATCAAAAAATCATAATTATAATTTTTAGCTCCGTTTTCTTTAGAAATTTTGGCAACTACACCAGACCAGTCCAGAGATTTTAAATTTAGAGATTTTCCTTGTACTAATGGTATTATGCCTATGGACGCTTCTAATTTTTTTGAATATAGAAGAGTATCTTTTTTTTGATCTTCAATATAAAAACCTTTCATTAATAAATTACCAGAAAAAGTAAGGTATAGTTTATCAATATTAATTTTAGTGTTTGTTTTTTCTGAAAGATAAGTAATTGCCTTCTCAACAATTATCTGTTGCCCCCATTTACTTCGAATAAAAAGGATTAAGGATACTATTAAAGTTACAATAACAATAATAGTGACCAAAACCCTCTTAGCTAATTTATATTTTTTGTTTTTTTGCATAGAGATCATAGGCATAGTGCTATGATTTATTATAACGATTAATAAATAAAACTACTGTGTTTGTAATCTAATTTTGTGAAATTTATCATAATAATTCTGTCAAATATCAAATGCGATACAGAATTTTGTATTAGAGTTAAAAGAGCATTGTATTTGGTAAACAAAAGTATAATAAAACTATTGATAAATGAGTAATCTTATCCTTGATCAAACTTTTGAGAATAAAAATTTTACAAATCAGAAATTACCTGCCAAAGAATATGATAATTGCATATTTATGAAATGTGATTTTTCTAAAACAGATATGTCTGTAGTAACTTTTTTAGAATGTAAATTCGATACATGCAATTTTAATGGAACTATGTTAAAAGAAACTTCGTTTCAAGATGTAAATTTTATGGATTGTAAAATGTTAGGCACAGATTTTAGTATTTGTAATAATTTTTTATTTGCAGTAGAGTTTAACGGTTGTAATCTAGATTATGTGTCTTTTTATAACTTTAATATAAAAAAAACGATTTTTAGAAACTGTAGCATGAAAGAAATTGATTTTACAGAAACCATTCTTACAGGATCACAATTAGATAACAGTGATTTAACTGGAGCTATTTTTGAAAGAACTATTGCTGAAAAAGTAGATTTTAGAACTGCCAAAAATTTTGTGATAGATCCAGAATCTAATACTCTTAAAAAAGCTAAATTTACTACCCAAGGGCTTATGGGTCTTTTGGTAAAATATGATTTGGAAGTAGAGTAGAGGATGGTTTTAATTCGTTACAGTTGTTATAATAAGATTATAATGAAGTAATCATATGTAAAAGAATAAGGAATTTTTAGTTGGTATCATAGTTTTTCAAACACCGTTACCAATCGATTAATTGCCTCATGGATTTCTTCTTCATTTAAGGATGCAAATCCCATTCTAATACCATTGTGCCCAGAGTTATCATTGTCATAACGCCTCCAGTCGGGAGTTACTTCAAGTTGTACAGCTTTCGCTTTTGAGCAAATAATATCCCAGTTATATGCCTTATTTAAAGTTACCCAAACTGCCATCCCACCTTTAGGAACTTCAAAATCAAAATAATTATCTAATTTTTCTTTTAAGAGCAAACAAAATAAGTCTCGTCTGGCTTTATAAATCTTTACTACTTTATTACAGTGCTTTTGTATATCCCCAGTATGTATCATTTGTGCAAGAGTTTGTTCTAATATGGTATCTCCTTGTCTGTCTATAATACGTCTTAACCTTGCAGCTTCATCCACAAAATCTTTTGGAGCAATCAAATATCCAATTCGTAAAGCAGGAGCAATAATTTTGGTAAATCCTCCAATATAGATAACATTACCATTAGTATCATTACTAGCTAAAGGAAGAATAGGAGAGTTGCTATAATGAAAATCATAATCATAGTCATCTTCAATAATAGCAAAGTTATATTGTTGTGCAAGTTGTAATAAATGCATTCGTCTTTTTGCAGATAAAGTCACAGTAGTAGGGTGATGATGATGAGACGTAACATAAACAGCACTTATTTTTTTGATTTTACAAATTTTTTCGACTGCAATAGTATCTAAACCATCATTATCTGTGGGAACTTGCTCTATAATTCCGCCCGCTTCTGTAAAGGTATTATCTGCAGTCATATAGTTAGTTGATCCAGTAATAATTCGATTTTTATTAGTAAGCAATAATTGACTTGCTAAATAAATACCCATTTGGCTTCCCCGAGTAATTAAGATATTATCCATACTTACATTTAAACCTCTGGTTTCGTTAAGATAAGAAACTAAATTGTTTCGTAGCTCTGTGTTTCCGTATATAGAGCCATAAGTTAAGAGATTTTTATGGTAGCTTTTTTTCGTAATATTTCGATATATCCTCCCTATTTCTTCGTTAGGTGCTAATCGATGATCAGGAATACCATCATCTATAATTAATGTTTCTAAGCTATTTTTTGCATTTAATTTCCTTAGTAAATGAGGTCTGGTAACAAAAGAAAAACCACTTTTTTCTTTAGCTATATTATTTAAAGCTGAAAAATTAAACTTTTTAGGCTGAACAAGCGGTAGGGAGCTAGTAACAAAAGTTCCTCTAGAGGGTATGGTTTCAATCCATCCTTGAGAAATTAATTCATCATAAGCCGCAATTATAGTTTTACGATGTACATGAAGATCTTCAGATAATTTTCTGGAACTAGGTAGTTTTGTAGATGGAGGAATTTTTCCTGATTTTATAAAGCTAATTACCTGATCACATAATTGAAGATACAAATTACGAGAAGAACCTCGAGTAAGAGTAATATTACTTTTAAAAGAAAACATAAGTGGACTATTAAGTATTTGTAAACTGGAGTATAACAACACACCATAAAACTACTAGATTTGCACCATAAATAAAATAAATTATGGCAGAATATTCGATTTCAAACCTTAATAAAGTAGTTCGGGGTTCAAAAAGAGCTACTTATGATGTAGAAACTATTCATACTATTTTAGACGATGGTTTTTTGTGTCATATAGCGTATGTATATAATCATCAAGCAATAGTTATCCCTACTGCATATGCTAGAAAAGGGGATAAAATTTATATACACGGATCTCTAAAAAACCGAATGATGTTAAGTTTATTAGAAGCAGGAACAGCAAGTATATCGGTAACACATTTGGATGGTTTAGTGCTTGCAAGATCTGCATTTCATCATTCTGCAAACTATAGATCTGTAAATATATTTGGTACCGTAAAAAAAGTAGAGGATCCTATAGAGAAAATGGAGGCGCTAAAATATGTGTTAAATCATATGATCCCTGGACATTGGGATAATGTAAGGCAACCTAATGAAAAAGAATTTAATGCAACTTTAGTATTAGAGATTCATATAGAAACAGCATCTGCTAAAATAAGGGCAGAAGGAGTAGTAGATGATAAAGATGATTATAACTCATCGATATGGGCGGGAGTTGTACCTATCAAACAAGTTGCATATGATCCGATTTCTGATGAACAACTACCAGAAAATACTAAAATCCCAGAGGAAGTTTTAAGGTATGTGTCAAAAAATAAAAGTTGAAAAATAAGATGTTAATAGAATATATAATAAAGTATATACATAAAAGTGTTTTTATGCTGGTTAGCAATATCCTCCATTAATAATATGTCAAATGTATCCCCAAAAGAAATTTTTAGGCTTTATAAGATACGAATATAATTATAATAAATAATAGATATTCTTTATCCAAAAACTATAAAAAAAGAGCAAATCCTAAATGGATTAAAATAATATAAACCTTAAAACAATAAATAATGTTAGATATTAGAACTACTTGTGAGAATTGTGATAAAGTCCTGCTTAATTCTAGTAATGCCGCAATGATATGCTCTTTTGAATGCACTTTTTGTAAAAATTGTGTAGATACCATTTTGCATAATGTGTGCCCGAATTGTGGGGGAGGTTTTGAAAAAAGACCAACGAGACCTAAAAATTGTTTAACAGGTAGTTGCCTCGAAAAATATCCAGTAAGTAGTAAAAAAGTATATAAGCCAATTCATGAAGATACATTTAAAGAAATTTTAAACACTTTTAAAGATATAGAACCAAGAGAAAGATAACAAATGATACATATTAAAAAAGCTACAGTAAAAGATGCAGAGCATATTTCTTATCTGGGAAGAAAAACTTTTGAAGAATCTTATGGCGAATTTTTTGAAAATTCAAATAATTTAAATGAATATCTGGATTCGGCATTTTCATTACATAAAATAACTACTAGTTTACAAAAACCAGAAAATATATATTGGATAGCTATTAAAGAAGATTCCTCTGTACCTGTTGGTTATGCCAAGTTAAAATTGAATTCCCCAACAGAATTTATTAAAGACACTAATGTTTGTAAACTACAGCGTATATATGTCTTACAAGGGTATGAAGGTAAGGGGATAGGCAGCAAATTGCACGAATGTGTTATAAAAAAAGTAATCGATAACGACTATAATTACCTTTGGCTATCTAATCTAAAAATCAAAAAGCAGGCTGTTGAGTTTTATAAAAAGAAAGGATATTTGGTTGCTGGAGAGCATTATTTTACCATTGGAGAAGAAACTTTTGGGTTTTGGGCTATGAAAACAAAGTTGTGTTCAAAACCTAAAAAATCTAAAGATATATGAAAAAACAGGATTTACTAAAATTAAGGAAATCGAAAGATTTAGAAAGCAATACTTACTGGGTTTATAAAATGAAATTATAGTAAGTAATATGTTTAAGTAACATTATTCTTTAATGATATTCAAAACATTAATTTTAGCTACAGAATCACAGTTTTCTATAAGCATATTAATATTTTTATCCTTGCTATAACCTTCAATATAGTAAATCTTACAAGAATCTAGTTTAGTATTACTATTAGAAAAATCAACATCACCATTTTTTAAAATTTCTGAAATATCAGAGGTATCTATCTTATAGGTTTGCATATTTGCTAACACTTGCTCAGAATATTCTTTATTCTTTATTTTTATATTTTTAAGAACTCTGGCAGACGGGCTATAATCACAAGAAGCTTTTTTTCCTCCTAAAAAGAAAAATAAAAGAATAAGTCCTATCGCAAATCCTCCTAAATAATAAAATAATCGATGTGCTAATTTCATAAATTAAATACAATATTACGACGCCAAAAATAAGTAAAGTTTATGAGTATACCAGATTTAGACTGTAGTAGTTTTTAAGTTTTTGTATACTAATTTGGTAGTTCGTAAGATATTTTCATTGCTCTTAAAATTGAATATAGATATGTATTATAGAATCAATAAATTGATATCTCTGTACGAAAGATCAAACCAATCGGCAATAGGTCTACTGGTTAAAATACCGCGATAAAAATATAAACCATTTTTAAGACCTCGGTCAAAACGTACAGCATTTTCTATACCTCCTTCTTCGCCAATTTGTAGTATGTAGGGAGTGAATATATTACTTATAGAAAGCGAAGAGGTTCTAGCATACCTAGAGGGTATATTGGGCACACAATAATGTAAAACACCATGTTTTTCGAAAGTTGGATGATCATGTGTAGTGACTTCACTAGTTTCAAAACATCCGCCCATATCAATACTAACATCTATAACAACAGCACCTGGTTTCATTCGTTCTACCATGGTTTCTGTAATAATAATGGGTGCACGATTTTCTCCTCTAACAGCACCAATAACCACATCACAACGACGTAATGCTTTAAGAAGATTTTTTGGTTGTATTGTAGAGGTAGATAATGGTCTGCCAATATTTGTTTGTATAGTACGAAGTTTGGTAATAGAATTATCAAATACTTTTACATTTGCCCCTAATCCTATAGCAGATCTTGCTGCAAATTCACCAACAGTACCAGCTCCTACTATTACAACTTCTACAGGAGGTACGCCACTAATATTTCCCATCATTAGTCCAGAACCAGAAGTAGTTACACTACTCATTAATTCTGAAGCTATTAATACAGATGCGGTTCCTGCTATTTCACTTAAAGCCCTTACAGCTGGATATGCACCATCAGAGTCCCTAATAAATTCAAACCCTAAGGCTGTAATTCTTTTTTTTGCAAGTTCCTGAAAATATTCTTTAGATTGCGTTTTAAGCTGTAAAGCAGAAATTAATACCGTTTGCGGATTAATATGATCTAATTCTTCCTTAGATGGTGGTTCGACTTTAAGTATAATAGGGCATCCAAAGACTTTACTTTTGTCATTAGTGATTTCAGCACCAGCTTCACTATAATCCTGATCTGTAAAGCTAGCACCAGTACCTGCATTAGTTTCTAACAAAACTCTATGTCCATGAGCTGTAAGTGCTGCAACAGCATCAGGAGTAAGACACACTCGTTTTTCTTGATAATGTGTTTCTTTTGGGATTCCAATAAAAAGCTTTCCTTTTCTTCGGGCGACTTCAATCATTTCTTCCTGCGGCAACAGTTGCTCTTTTGTAAAAGGAGATCTAGATGTACTACTCATTTGTGTGAAATTCTATATCTCAAATTACGAATAAAAAAGCCAAGAAAACAAATAGGAATGTTTATTTGGTGTTAGTTTTTTAATAATCAAGCTTATTTATGCTTTTTGTAATTTGAACAAAAAGCATAAATAAGTTTACCAGAGATACTTCTAAAAAAAAATATTTTGTTTTCTAAGGTAAGTCTTAATGGATTAAAACTCTCAATGAAAGTTCAAAAAGAAAGTACCCGCTTTTGGTCATTCAATGCCTTAATATTAATTGTAATTACATTGTCAGGAAGTAATTTATAAACTTTATCTGGCCACTCTATAAATATCCAAGCTCCAGAATCTAAATACTCTTCAAAACCGATATGATATGCTTCTTCTTCTTCTTGTAATCTATAAAAATCAAAATGATAAATAATTCCACCCTTACATTCATATTCATTTACAAGAGAATATGTAGGACTGGAGATAGTGTTTTTCACTCCAAGATGTTTACAGATTTCTTTTATCAATGTAGTTTTTCCAACTCCCATTTCTGCATCAAAGAGTATGATTTTATCATGGATATTTGATATAATTTTATCTGCTATACCAGGAAGATCCTTTAGCGTATATTCTAAGGTCATTTTTATATAAAAGTAGATTTAGTTTTTAATCTCTTATTAGAGAGTTTATGTAAATGTTATTAATTATCTAGGGTTTAATACCACAAATGGTATTATCATTTCTTCTAAGGATACCCCTCCATGTTGATACGTGTTTCTATAATAACTTACATAGTGATTATAATTGTTAGGATATGCAAAGAAATAGTCTCCTTTTGCAAATATAAACGAACTACTCATATTTATGGACGGTAAACAAATAGCTTTTGGATCTGTAGCTTCTAAAACTTCCTTTTTCTCATAAGTAAGGCTTTTTCCTGTTTTATATCTTAAGTTTAAACTGGTATTTTTATCTCCAATTACTTTAGAAGGGTTTTTAACGTTAATGGTTCCGTGATCAGTAGTAATCAGCAATTTAAAGCCTAATTGTTGTGCTTGTTGGATCATATCTAACAAAGGAGAGTTTTTAAACCAACTTTGTGTTAAGGATCTATAGGACTTATCATTAGATGCTAGTTCTTTAATAACTTCCATTTCAGTTTTACTGTGTGAAAGCATATCTACAAAATTATATACCACAACAGTTAAGTCATTATCTTTTAATCCTTTAAAGTTAGCTGCTAAAGTTTTCCCAGCTCTTTCATTTGTGATTTTATAATATTCGTGCTTTATGTCTAGTCCTAATCTTTTTAATTGTGCAATAAGAAAATCATTCTCATTCATATTTTTACCTCCTTCATCTGTATCATCTAACCAAAGATCAGGATGTCTTTTTTTCATTTCTGAAGGCATAAGGCCAGAAAAAATAGAATTTCTTGCATATTGCGTTGCAGTAGGTAAAATACTACAGTATGTGCTTTCTTGTTCCTTTTTATAGTAATTATTCACTATTGGTTCAAAAGCTTTCCATTGATCATACCTTAAATTATCTATTACTACCAAAAGCGTTGGTTGTTTTTTACTAATTTCTGGAACCACTTTTTCTTTAAATAAAGTATGAGACATAACAGGAGCCTTTACTTTACCATCAAACCAATCTGGATAATTTTTATCTACGAATTTAAAGAATTGGGTATTGGCTTCTACTTTTTGTGATTCCAAAATTTCAAACATTCCAGTATCTTCAATACCTTCTAATTGAATTTCCCAGTATATTAATTTTTGATATAATTCAGACCACTCTTCATAGTTATTTACCATAGCCATATCCATAGCTATTTTTCTAAATTCTTGTTGATAATTTGAAGTAGTTTTTTCAGAAACCAATCGCGAATTATCCAGATTCTTTTTTAAACTTAGTAGTATTTGATTTGGATTAACTGGTTTTATAAGATAATCCGCAATTTTGCTGCCAATAGCTTCTTCCATTATATATTCCTCTTCACTTTTAGTAATCATTACTACAGGAATACTATCTTTTTTTTCTTTAATTTCTGATAATGTTTCAATCCCCGAAAGACCAGGCATATTTTCATCTAGAAAAATAATATCAAAATTGGTGTCTTCCAAAATTTCTAGAGCTTCGGTACCACTTTGACATTTAGTTACTTCGTAGTTCTTTTTTTCTAGAAATAATATATGTGGCTTAAGTAAATCAATTTCATCATCTACCCATAGTATCTTTATTTTATTCATCAAATTTTTGAATTTAATTATATATTACTCCCAAAATAGGATTTTTTTGTTCGATAAACATAAACTTCTTTAGTTTAAATTTCATTTTGAAATGCCTTATATGCTATGCATATATGTATATTTGTCCCAGCAAAGATAAAATGAACTTGAAAAAAAGAAATAAACTTAAAATACTAAACGATCCAATTTACGGTTTTATTACGATTCCGAATGAACTAATTTTTGATCTTATAGAGCATAAATATTTTCAAAGGCTTCGCCGGATATCCCAGATGGGACTTTCGTATTTGGTTTATCCAGGAGCGCATCACACTCGGTTTCATCATGCATTAGGTTGTATGCACCTTATGCAAAAAGCAGTAAGAGTGCTTCGTTTTAAAGGAATTAATATTTCAGAAGAAGAAGAAGAAGCCCTTTATGTAGCTATATTGTTACATGATATTGGTCATGGACCTTTTTCGCATGCAATGGAACATAGTATTGTAAACGAAGTAAATCATGAATCTATTTCTTTGCGGTTGATGGAGAAAATTAATGAAGAATTTAACGGTAGTTTAACGCTTTCTATTCAAATTTTTAAAGGAGACTATCATCGTGATTTTTTACATCAATTGATCTCTGGACAATTGGATATGGATAGGTTAGATTACTTAAAGAGAGATAGCTTTTATACAGGAGTTGCAGAAGGTAATGTAAATAGTGAACGATTGATTACAATGCTTACTGTGGTAGATGACGCTTTGGTTGTGGAAGAAAAAGGAATATATTCTGTAGAAAATTTTTTATTAGCCAGACGTTTAATGTATTGGCAAGTTTATTTGCATAAAACAAGTATTGTAGCAGAAAATTTATTAATACGAGTATTACAAAGAGCTAAAGAATTAGTAGAAAAAGGAGAAGAGTTAAATGCAAGTAAGGCCTTA
The DNA here is from genome assembly GCF_000430665.1 of Aquimarina muelleri DSM 19832. Taxonomy (GTDB): domain Bacteria; phylum Bacteroidota; class Bacteroidia; order Flavobacteriales; family Flavobacteriaceae; genus Aquimarina; species Aquimarina muelleri. The sequence continues at coordinate 19,729 of NZ_AUML01000026.1, forward strand.
TCTTTTTTCTTGAAAAATAAAATTACTTCAGAAAACTTTACACCTGCAGTTTTAGAGACTTTTTCTAAGCTAGATGATTATGATATTATTTCGGCTATGAAAGAATGGTCTAACGCCAATGATTTTGTTTTACGTAAGTTATCCTCAATGATAATTGATAGAGATTTATTAAAAATAAAAGTAAAAAACAAGCCTTTTCTTAGTAATAAAAAAGAAAATCATTTAAAAAAAATTAAAGAAAAATATGAAATCTCTGATGAAGAAGCCCGTTATTTTATTTTTGAAGGATCTATTTCTAACCAAGCCTATCATCTTAATAAACAGAATATAAATGTTTTATATAAATCAAAAAAGATAGTAGATATCGTTAAAGCTACAGATCAGTTTAATTTAGAAGCTCTTTCGAAACCAGTAATCAAATATTTTATGTGCTATCCAAAGTACAAACATTAATACATTTTTTATACTTTTGCTAGAATGATTTTTACAGCCACACAAATTGCGGGTATTTTAAACGGAGAAATTGAAGGTGATGAAACCGTTGAAGTATCCAAGCTAGCTAAAATAGAGGAAGGAACCCAAGGTTCATTAACCTTTTTGTCAAACCCTAAATATACTCAATACATCTATTCTACAGATGCATCTATTACAATTGTAAATAAAACTTTTGAGGCAGAATCCGAAATAAAGTCTACTCTTATACGAGTTGAGGATGCTTATAAAGCTTTTTCTCAATTATTAGAGTATTACAATATGGTAAAGATGAATAAATCTGGGATAGAACAACCTAGTTTTATTTCTAAAACAGCTTCTTTTGGTGAAAATATTTATTTTGGAGCATTCTCATACATAGGAGAAAATGTTGTTATAGGAGAAAATGCGAAAATTTTTCCAAATGTATATATAGGAGATAATGTTGTTATAGGAAACAATGTTGTTGTTTTTGCAGGAGCCAAGATATATTCAGAAACTAGTATAGGAAATAATTGTGTAATACATAGTGGTGCTATAGTAGGAGCTGATGGTTTTGGATTTACACCTAATGAAAATGGAGAATATACTAAAGTACCACAAACAGGTAATGTAGTAATTGAAGATAACGTAGATGTTGGTGCAGGTACTACAATAGATAGAGCTACATTAGGATCGACTATAATACATAAAGGAGTTAAATTAGATAATCAGATACAAATTGCTCATAATGTAGAAATAGGAGAACATACTGCAATTGCTGCGCAGACAGGAATAGCAGGATCTACCAAAATAGGAAAACATTGCCTAATTGGTGGCCAAGTTGGTATTGCAGGACATCTTATCATAGGTAATAATGTAAGAATTCAAGCACAATCAGGAATAGGAAGAAATATAAAAGATGGAGAGGCCATACAAGGATCTCCTGCATTAGGATATTCTGACTTCAATAAGTCCTATGTGCATTTCAAAAATCTTTCTAAGATAGTAGATAGAATTTATAAACTAGAGAAAAAGACAAAGAATAATGAGTAACGTTGTCGTGAGCAAGCAAAGAACGATTAACAAGGAAATTAAACTTACAGGGGTAGGTTTACATACTGGAAAAGAAGTAACATTAACTTTTAAACCAGCTCCAGAAAATCATGGATATGCATTTTGCAGAATAGACCTTGAGGGTAACCCTATTATTGAGGCAGATGCTAATTATGTAGTAAATACACAACGAGGAACAAATTTAGAAAAAAATGGAGTTAGTATTCAGACTTCAGAACATGTTCTTGCTGCTTGTGTCGGTCTGGAAATCGATAATCTTTTTATAGAGCTAAATGCATCTGAACCTCCTATAATGGATGGTTCTAGTAAATTCTTTATTGAAGCACTGGAGCAAGCAGGTATTGTAGAGCAAGAGGCAGAAAGAGAAGAGTATATTGTAAAAGATGTTATTTCTTATCTAGATGAAGAATCTGGTAGCGAAATAATTGTTATGCCATCAGATGAGTATCAAGTAACTGCGATGGTAGATTTTGGAACCAAAGTTTTAGGAACCCAAAATGCATCATTAAAACATCTTTCTGATTTTAAAAAAGAAATAGCAAATGCACGAACTTTTAGTTTTTTGCATGAATTAGAAATGTTATTAGAACATGGTTTAATTAAAGGAGGAGATCTTAATAACGCTATCGTATATGTAGATAAAGAACTTAGTTCTAGTACTATGGAGAAGTTAAAGGTTGCCTTTGGAAAAGAATCGATAGCAATAAAACCTAACGGAATTTTAGATAATTTGACTCTACATTACCCAAATGAAGCCGCTCGACATAAATTATTAGATGTAATTGGGGATTTAGCATTAGTAGGAACAAGAATTAGAGGTAAAATTATAGCAAATAAGCCAGGTCACTATGTAAACACACAGTTTGCTAAGAAACTTTCTAAAATTATAAAGATAGAAAAGCGAAATAAAGTACCTCAATTTGATCTTTTTAAAGAACCATTGATGGACATTAATAAAATTATGGCCATGCTTCCGCATCGACCACCTTTTTTATTGATAGATAGGATTTTAGAAATGTCTGATAAGCATGTTGTCGGGCTTAAGAATGTTACTATGAATGAACCATTTTTTGTAGGGCATTTTCCTGGAGCACCTGTAATGCCTGGGGTATTACAAGTAGAAGCAATGGCACAAACAGGAGGAATACTAGCGTTAAGTACAGTTCCAGACCCAGAAAACTACCTTACCTATTTTATGAAAATAGATAAAGTAAAGTTTAAACAACAAGTACTACCAGGAGATACTTTAATATTTAAGTTAGAATTGATAACGCCTATTCGTCGCGGTATTTGTCATATGCAGGCTTTTGCTTATGCTAATGGTAAGTTAGTAACCGAAGCAGAGCTTATGGCACAAATTGTAAAATCAAAATAATAGATAAAATAGATGAATCAACCTTTAGCATACGTTCATCCAGGAGCAAAGATTGCAAAAAACGTTGTAATAGAACCCTTTACAACAATACATAACAATGTAGTAATAGGAGAAGGAACTTGGATTGGTTCTAATGTAACTATTATGGAAGGGGCACGTATAGGGAAAAATTGTAACATTTTTCCAGGTGCTGTTATTTCTGCTACCCCCCAGGATAAAAAATTTAATGATGAAGACACAATTACCGAAATAGGAGATAATACTACCATTCGAGAGTGTGTTACCATTAATAGAGGGACTACTGATAGAATGAAAACAAAAATAGGCAAAAATTGCTGGATCATGGCATACTGTCATATAGCTCATGATTGTATTGTTGGAGATAATTGTATATTTTCTAATAATAGCACATTGGCTGGCCATATTAATGTAGGAGATTATGTAGTTTTAGCAGGCATGGCAGCAGTACAACAATTTTGTAGTATCGGTAACCATGCATTTGTAACAGGTGGATCTTTAGTCCGTAAAGATGTACCTCCTTTTGTTAAAGCTGCTCGAGAACCATTATCTTATGTAGGAATAAACTCTATCGGCTTACGCCGAAGAGGATTTACTACAGAAAAAATAAGAGAGGTACAGAATATATATAGAATTTTGTATCAACAAAATTATAATAACTCTCAGGCAGTAGCAATTATTGAAGCAGAGATGGAAGCTACTCCAGAACGAGATGAAGTTTTAGAATTTATTAAAAACTCTCAACGAGGAATAATGAAAGGATATTTTTCTAATTAATAGACCTTCAAGTTTTTAAAAAACAATAATTATTTAAAGAATAACAGTAATGGCAAGTACTAGTGATATCAGAAACGGATTGTGTATCAAATATAATCACGATATTTTTAAAGTTATAGAGTTTTTACATGTAAAACCTGGTAAAGGTCCTGCTTTTGTACGGACAAAACTAAAAAGTGTTACTTCGGGTAAAGTTATTGATAATACATTTTCAGCAGGACATAAAATTGATGATGTACGTGTAGAAACTCATAAGTTTCAATATTTATATGCAGAAGGGGATACCTTTCATTTTATGAATACAGAAGATTATAATCAGATTACATTACAAAAATCTACTTTAGATGCTCCTGGTCTTTTAAAAGAAGGAGAAGTAGTAACTGTCATCATCAACTCAGAAGATCAAATGCCACTTTCTGTAGAAATGCCTGCAAGTGTAATTTTGGAAGTAACTGCTACAGAACCTGGTGTTAAAGGAAATACTGCTACTAATGCAACTAAACCTGCAACGGTTGAGACTGGAGCAGAAGTAATGGTGCCTCTTTTTATAAATGAAGGAGATAAAATTAAAATAGAAACAGAAAAAGGAACATATAAAGAAAGAATAAAAGAATAATCTTAATATATTTCTTTAATTTTTAGAAAATGAAATTTCCTCAGGCACATACTTTACAACAAATTGCCACTATTATTTCTTCAGAATATATAGGAGACTCTGATTTTCCAGTACTTGGTATGAATGAGATTCATGTAGTTTCTTCTGGAGATATTGTTTTTGTAGATCATCCTAAGTATTATGATAAAGCATTAGAAAGTGCTGCAACGATAATTTTGATCAATAAAAAAGTAGATTGCCCAAAAGGAAAAGCATTGCTTATTTCCGATGATCCTTTTCGGGATTTTAATAAACTTACCAAGTATTTTAAACCTTTTGAGAAAGCTAGTTCTTTAATTTCAGAAACCTCTCAAATAGGTAATAACACTATTATACAACCAGGTGTGTTTATAGGTAATAATGTAACTATTGGCAATGACTGTAAAATTCATGCCAATGTTAGTATTTACGATCATACCATTATAGGTAATAATGTAACCATACACTCCGGAACAGTCTTGGGAACAGATGCCTTTTATTATAAAAAACGACCAGAAGGATTTGATCAATTACTTTCTGGAGGTCGAGTAGTAATAGAAAACAATGTAGATATAGGGGCGTCATGTACTATAGATAAAGGTGTTACAGGAGATACTATAATAAAGGAAGGGACTAAAATAGACAATCAAGTACATATAGGTCATGATACAGTAATTGGTAAAAAATGTTTGATAGCCTCTCAAGTAGGTATTGCAGGTTGTGTTATTATTGAAGATGAAGTTACTATTTGGGGACAGGTAGGTGTAACTAGTGCTATCAAAATAGGTGCGAAAGCTATTATTTCTGCACAATCAGGAGTTAGTAAATCTTTAGAAGCTAACAAAAGTTATTTCGGAACACCTGCAGATGACTTTAGAAAAAAGTATAAAGAGATAGCTTCTATAAGACAAATCCCAGATTTAATAGAAAAATTTAAAAAGAATGAGTGATATTGTAAAAAGATTATAGTACAATCTTTTTATACTTTTATCTTATAGCACACTTTGGTAAGATGAGGGAGATTAATAATTATATATAATATCTTAAAAACTGTTATTTGGCAGTAGAAATTCTGTTATTGCAGAAATAGAAAAATAATAATAAAATTTTTTATTTTTCACTTTAACTATAGTTTTCAAAAGCTTACTTTTGAAACTCTTTTAAAAAATAAAAAAATCATAACGCAATGAGTGTTTTAGTTAATAAAGATTCAAAGATTATCGTACAAGGGTTTACAGGTAGTGAAGGTACCTTTCATGCAGGTCAGATGATAGAATATGGTACAAATGTTGTTGGTGGAGTTACTCCCGGAAAAGGAGGACAAACACATCTGGATAGACCTGTTTTTAATACTGTAGAAGATGCAGTTAAAGAAGTTGGAGCAGATACTACAATTATTTTTGTACCACCCGCTTTTGCTGCTGATGCAATTATGGAAGCTGCTGATGCAGGAATAAAAGTTATTATTACTATAACAGAAGGTATTCCTGTTGCTGATATGATTACAGCTTCAGATTATATTAAAAATAAAGATTGTAGACTTATTGGACCTAATTGTCCAGGGATTATAACTCCAGGAGAAGCTAAAGTTGGTATAATGCCTGGGTTTGTATTTAAAAAAGGAAATGTAGGTATTGTATCAAAATCAGGTACATTAACTTATGAAGCAGCAGATCAAGTTGTAAAACAAGGATTAGGAATTACAACTGCCATAGGAATTGGTGGTGATCCAATTATTGGTACTACTACAAAAGAAGCAGTAGAATTATTAGTAAATGATCCAGAAACAAAATGTGTTGTAATGATAGGAGAAATAGGTGGTCAATTAGAAGCGGATGCAGCAAAATGGATTAAAGAAAGTGGAACATCTAAACCAATTGTAGGTTTTATTGCTGGAGAAACAGCACCTGCTGGACGTACTATGGGACATGCAGGAGCAATTGTTGGAGGTAGTGAAGATACAGCTGCAGCAAAAAAAGCAATTATGCGAGAATGTGGAATCCACGTGGTAGATTCACCCGCAGAAATTGGTAAAAAAGTAGCAGAAGTACTATTAGGATAAAAAAATATTTTTATAATATTTTCCAGAACCTCTTGATTAATTTTCAAGAGGTTTTATATTTTTAAGTATTTTCTTGTTAAAAAAAACTTAAAAACTGTAATATTAATAATTACTCCCCGTATTATAGTACAAATAATAGGATACTAACTCATAATAACTAACTCAAGGTGTTAGAGTCACCAAAAATATTAAAAATAATATATGAAATTAATTAAGTCGGTTTTATTGTTTTGTATAATTACTTGTCTTAGTAATTGTAAAAAATCAACCTCAGAGACGAATGTTTCACAAGAAATTAAAGTCGAAAAACATACGGATGCTTCAGGTTTTAAGTATGAGACAGTAACTAATGATCCAACAGGTTTACGTTTATATACTTTAGAAAATGGACTAAAGGTGTATTTGGCGAAAAACGAAGAAGAACCAAAAATACAAACATATATAGCGGTTCGAGCAGGTTCAAATTATGATCCTAAAGAAGCTACAGGGCTTGCTCACTATTTAGAACATATGGTTTTTAAAGGAACAGATGAGATAGGTACTCAGGATTTTGAGAAAGAAAATGTTTTGTTAAAGCAGATATCCGATCTGTATGAGCAGCATAAAGGAGAATCCGATCCTGATAAAAAGAAAGAAATCTATAAAAAGATCGATGAAGTTTCACAAGAAGCTTCTAAAATCTCTATATCCAATGAGTATGATAAAATGATTAGTTCTCTTGGAGCTGAAGGTACAAATGCACATACTTGGTTTGAAGAAACTGTTTATAAAAATAAAATACCAACAAATGAGTTGGATAAATGGTTAAAAGTAGAAAGCGAGCGTTTTAGTCAATTAGTATTACGCCTGTTTCATACTGAATTGGAAGCTGTTTATGAAGAGTTTAATAGAGGGCAAGACAACGATGGTCGTAAAGCTTATGCAGCAATGTTAGAAGGATTATTTCCTAATCATCCTTATGGACAACAAAAAACAATAGGAACATCAGAGCACCTTAAGAACCCATCGATGGTAGCAATACATAATTATTTTGATAAATATTATGTACCTAACAATATTGCAATGGTATTAGTAGGTGACCTAGATTTTGATGAAACAATACAAAAAGTAAATAATACCTTTGGTCAGTTTGAGAAAAAAGAAGTAGTTCATCCTACATTGCCAAAAGAAAATCCAATAACTAGCCCGATTGTAAAAGAAGTTTTTGGACCAACAGCAGAATCTGTTTCTTTAGCATTTAGAACCGATGCAATAGGAACAAAAGAAGAAAAAATGCTTACGCTTGCAGATATGCTATTAGCTAATGGTAATGCAGGTTTAATCGATTTAAACTTAAATCAAAAACAAGCAGTTCAAAGTGCAGGTTGTTCTCCAACATTTTTAAATGATTATGGATATCATCAATTTTATGGATCTCCAAAAGCAAATCAAACATTAGATGAAGTAAAAGATCTACTATTATCGCAAATAGATAAACTGAAAAAAGGTGAGTTTGAAGATTGGATGATGTCTGCTGTTATTAATGATCTAAAACTTAATCAAACTAGACAATATGAGAATAATACGGCATTAGCTTCTGCATATTATAATGCTTTTATTCACCATCAAGATTGGAAAGATAAAGTAGCATATTTGGATGAACTTAAAAAGATATCAAAACAAGAATTAGTTGATTTTGCAAATTCTTTTTATAAAGATAACTACGTTGTAGTATATAAACGTAAAGGAGAAGACAAGAATATTAGTAAAGTAGAAAACCCAGGGATTACTCCTGTCGAATTAAATAGAGATAAAGAATCTAAATTTGTTCAGGACTTTAAAAAAATAGAAGCACCTGCTTTAAAACCTAAGTTTATAGATTATAAATCTGCGATTAAAGAGACTAAAACAGATAGTGGTTTACAAGTATCGTATATCGATAACCCTAATAATGATTTGTTTGACCTTAATATTATTTTTGATATGGGGCAGGATCACGATCGTAAAGCTTCCTTAGCTGCTGGATATTTAGATTATTTAGGAACAGATAAATACACACCAGAAGAATTAAAGAAAGAATTTTATAAATTAGGTATTAATTACAGTGTTAATACTGGTTCAGATAAAACTTATGTAGGTATTTCGGGATTAAAAGAAAACCTCGATGCTGGTTTAGCACTATTAGAGCATTTATGGAGTAACGCAGTCCCTAACCAAGAAACTTATGCTAAATATGTAGATCAAATAGCAAAAGGACGCCAGAATAGTAAACTACAAAAAGGAAATATTTTGTGGAGTGGATTAATGAATTACGGAATGTATGGAGATAACTCTCCTTTGCGTAACATATATACTATAGGAGAATTACAAGATATCAATCCTAAAGAATTAGTAGATAAAATTAAACAACTACGTGACTTTAAACAACGTATATTTTATTATGGAAAAAATGTAGATGCCGCGGTAGCTTCTATTAATAAAAATCATAAAATAAAAGGTGAACTATTAGACTATCCAGAAAAAACAAAATACATAGAAAAAGAAACAGGAGGAAATGTGTATTTTGTAGATTATGACATGGTACAGAGTGAAATGATATTTTTGGCAAAAGGAGCAGAATTTGATCCTAATAAAATGGCTGCTTCAAGGCTATTTAACACCTATTTTGGGAGTGGTTTATCTTCTATAGTATTTCAAGAAATAAGAGAATCAAAATCATTAGCATATTCAGCTTTTTCTGCCTATAGTACAGCACAAGAAAAAGGAGATTCTAATTATATTTATGCATACATAGGTACACAAGCAAATAAAATGCCTCAAGCAGTAGATGCTATGATGGATCTAATGACAAATATGCCAGAGGCAGAAGAGCAGTTTAATGCAGCTAAAGAAGCTACCTTAAAGAAAATTGCAGCACAACGTATCACGAAATCTAATATCTTTTGGACTTATGAAGGTTTAAAGAAAAGAGGTATTGAAAATGATAATAGAAAAGAAATGTATGAAACTATCAAGAACATGACCTTATCCGATCTTAAGTCCTTTTTTGATCAAAATATAAAAGGAGAAACATACAATGTTCTTGTAATTGGGAATAAGAAAGAAGTAGACATAAAAGCATTATCTAAGTTAGGAGAAGTTAAAGAAATGGATATCGATTATCTTTTTAATTATGAAAAGAAAAATGAAGATATAAAATTATAAGATTATATAAATTATCATTTTTTTATAAACCCTGTGAGAAATCATAGGGTTTATTGTTGATGACCTATTTGTAATTCTTATATTTGAATTTACATTTATAACACAAATTATAACAGTATATACATACAAAAATAGAAATATAAAGAATGAATCTTTTACAAGGTAAAACTGCTATTATCACAGGAGCTACTCGTGGTATTGGCAAAGGGATAGCAGAAGTTTTTGCGAAAAACGGAGCTAATATAGCTTTTACATATAGTTCATCTGTTGAGGCAGCTGAAAAATTAGAAAAAGAATTAAATACTCTAGGGATTAAAGCTAAAGGATACCAGAGTAATGCCGCAAACTATGAACAAGCTCAAGAATTAGCTCAAGATGTATTGAAAACATTTGGTAGCATTGATATATTAGTTAACAATGCAGGTATTACAAAAGATAATCTTTTAATGCGTATGAGTGAGGAAGACTTTGATAAAGTAATCGAAGTAAACTTGAAAAGCGTATTTAATATGACTAAAGCTGTTCAAAAAACAATGCTTAAACAACGAAAAGGTAGTATAATTAATATGAGCTCTGTTGTTGGGGTAAAAGGTAATGCTGGTCAAGCAAACTATGCTGCTTCAAAATCTGGAATTATTGGGTTTTCAAAATCTGTAGCCCTAGAATTAGGGTCTAGAAATATTAGAAGTAACGTGGTTGCTCCTGGTTTTATCGAAACAGAAATGACAGAGAAACTAGATGAAAAAGTAGTAGAAGGATGGCGAAATGCAATTCCTTTGAAAAGAGGAGGTACACCAGAAGATATAGCCAATACATGTTTATTCTTAGCAAGTGATTTAAGTGCTTATATTACTGGTCAGGTGCTTAATGTTGATGGAGGAATGCTAACATAAACTAAAAAAGTAAGGAGTATCGGTAAGAACTTATATATTTCATTATAGCTATATGTAATTTTCAATCTTTCGGCTTCTAGCTTTAAAATATGCAAACACAAACAATTTTACTGATTATCGCAGCTGTAGTAATTGCACTTACTATAGCTCTGTTTCAGTATGTATATAAGGCAAGAAACAAGAAAAAAAACATCTTGTTTCTTGCGCTTTTACGATTTTTAAGTCTTTTTACATTACTATTATTAATAATTAACCCTGCATTTAAACAAAATACGTATTATATAGAGAAACCAACTCTTGTTGTTGCAATTGATAATTCTTCTTCTATAAAATATTTAAATAAAGATCAGAACGTTAAGAACATCACAAGCCAAATCAGGAAAAATGAAAAATTAAACGATAGATTTAATATCGTATATTATACCTTTTCTGATAAATTAAAGGATTCAATATCTCTTACTTTTGATAAAACACAAACTAATATTTCAAAAGCATTAGACGAACTAGATCAAATTTATAAAAATACCACAGCTCCAATATTAATGATTACTGATGGTAATCAGACATATGGTAAAGATTATCAGTTTGGTAGTAGTAAATACAAGCAATCTGTATACCCTGTTATAGTAGGCGACACCATATCTATATTAGATACTAAAATAGAACAATTGAATGTAAACAGATATGCATATCTAAAAAATAAATTACCAGTAGAGACTATTCTTACCTACTCTGGTAAAGAGGATATCAATACTATATTTCAAATAAAATCAGGAACTAATATTGTTTTTTCACAACAAGTTTTATTTTCTGAACAAAAAAAATCTAATATAATTAACGTTACATTACCTGCAAATAGTGTCGGAGTTAATCAATATATGGCTATATTGACCCCTTTAGATACTGAAAAAAACACTATAAATAATACAAAAACTTTTGCAGTCGAAGTAATAGACCAAAAAACTAATGTTCTATTAATTAGTGATATTGTTCATCCAGATTTAGGTGCAATAAAGAAAAGCATAGAAAGTAATGAAAGACGTAGTGTTACGATTATTAAACCCAATGAAAAGAAAGATTTTAATGATTATCAGTTAATTGTATTGTATCAACCAAATACAAGATATAGACAGGTGTATGAAGATCTTAATGCGCAGAAAAAGAATCACTTCACGATTACCGGACCAAAAACAGATTGGGTTTTTCTTAATAAAATACAAAATAAATATACTCAAGAAATAACAAGACAAACGGAACATTATCTACCTAAATTTAATAACAACTATGGAGCATTTCTTTTAGAGGATATAGGCTTTAATAATTACCCTCCTTTATTAGGTACCTTTGGTGAGACAAGGTTAAATACAAGCCACGACCCTATATTATATAAAACTATAGGTAATATAGAAACAGATGAAGTCTTATTAACTACTATAGAACAAAATGGTATAAGAGAAGCAGTCTTATTTGGTGAAGGACTATGGAGGTGGAGAGCTCAAAATTATTTAGATACTCAAGGATTTAATGAGTTTGATGAGTTTTTCGGCAAATTAGTACAATATCTTGCATCCAATAAAAGAAAAAGTAGATTAAATACAATAGCAGAATCTTTTTATTATGGTAATGCTAATATTGCAATAAAAGCAGAATATTTTACTAAAAATTATGAGTTTGACAGAAGAGGTAGTTTAAGAATAACTCTTAAAAACAAAGAAACTGAAGCCTCTCAAACAATACCTATGTTGTTAAAAAACAATACGTACGATGTAGACTTAAGCAATCTAAAAGCAGGAAATTATGAATATACTGTCACTGTATTAGGGGAAAACATAACACGTTCAGGAGATTTTAAAATTCTTGAATACAATGTAGAACAACAATTTCTTAATGCAGATGTAACAAAATTAAAACACGTTGCCACTAATACAAAAGGGAAAGTATATTATTTAAATCAAAAAGATGCAGTAATTAAGGAACTTCTCGAAGATAAAAGATATCAAGCCATCCAGAAAAATAAGGAAAATGTAGTATCTTTATTAGATTGGAAATATCTCTTAATACTACTTATTTTATTACTTACTATAGAATGGTTTGTGCGAAAGTATAACGGACTTATTTAAAATTAAAAACTCAAAAATTATTATGGAAAAATTACCAAAAATAGGATTACCTATATTAATTCTTATTGTTATAGGAATTGTTTTTATTACTAAATCAACACTTACTATAGGTTCGGGAGAAGCTGGAGTATTATATAAAACTTTTGGAGGAGGTGTAGTAATTGATGAAGCACCATTAGGAGAAGGATTTCATTTGATTGCTCCATGGAATAAAGTAATTGTTTATGAAGTAAGACAACAAGAAGTATTTGAAAAAATGCAAGTTCTTTCTTCTAATGGATTAGAAATTAAATTAGACGCATCTGCATGGTTTCAGCCAGATTATAGTAAATTAGGATTATTGCATCAGCAAAAAGGAGAAAATTATGTGGCTAGAGTATTATTACCAACCATACGATCTGCAGCACGTAGTGTGGTAGGAAGATATACACCAGAACAATTATACTCTAGTAAAAGAGATGCAATTCAAAAAGAAATTTTTGAAGAAACACAAAAAATAGTTAAGCATGAACATATTCAACTTAATGAAATTTTAGTTCGGGATGTAACACTTCCTACTACAATTAAGGAAGCAATAGAGCGTAAATTAAGACAAGAACAAGAGTCTTTAGAATATGAATTTAGAATAGAAAAAGCTACCAAAGAAGCAGAAAGACAACGGATTGATGCAGAAGGTAAAGCAGCTGCTAATATTATCTTAAGTGCTTCATTAACAGACAAAATACTTAAAGAAAAAGGTATCGAAGCTACATTACAATTAGCTAAATCACCTAATGCGAAAGTAGTAGTTATTGGTTCTAGTAAAGATGGAATGCCATTAATTTTAGGTAACCAATAATTATTTTAGAACAATATTTAGGACTTACTTGATTTTTTAGATACTACTTTTTATTAAAATTTTAATTTTATAGACTTCACAGGTTTCAACAAACCTGTGAAGTCTTTCTGTTTTTAAAAATTAATTTTTGTAATGTATTAAGATAAGTAGCACCCTGTCAATGGATTTGATCTATATGTGATTTTAAGTGTTTTTGATATTAAAAATTTTATTTTTTGTATATTCATTCTTTACTGGATACACAAATATAAAACGAGTATCAATTATTAAAAAATAAAACACTTTGGAGAAATGGAAAGCATACTATATTATTTCGAAACAATTCCCTCTTCTCATCGTAGTATAATTTTAATAGGAGGTATTGCTTTTTTTTGGTGTATCGAGTATGCTACTCCTTTATTTGGATTTAGTTATAAAAAGTTTAAGCATGCCATACCAAATATTTTTTTTACAGTAACAACCATAATTATTAATTTTGTTTTAGCATTCATATTATTTCAAACCAGTGATTGGACCATAGCTAATTCTTTTGGAGTTTTACAATGGTTATCTCTTCCATTATGGGCTACTATATTGCTAGGAGTTGCTTTATTAGATTTAATAGGAGCTTGGTTAGCACATTATGCACAACATAAAATAAAACGGTTATGGATGTTTCACTTAATACATCATACCGATAACTATGTAGATACTACAACAGCAAATAGACATCATCCTGGAGAAAGTTTTATCAGATTTATTTTTACAACGCTAGCTGTGTTTATTGTAGGAACTCCAATAGATATAATAATGTTATATCAATCTTTATCGGTTATCTTATCGCAATTTAACCATGCTAATATTTCCTTACCCAAACAAGTAGATCGTGTAATTAGCTGGATAATAGTTTCTCCAGATATGCATAAAGTGCATCATCATCACATGTTACCATATACAGATACTAATTACGGTAATATTTTTTCTATTTGGGATAGGATTTTTAGAACCTATTCTAAATTACCTAATCAAGATTTAGTATATGGAGTAGATACATACCCAGAAGTAAATTCTAATACTACTATTCTAAAATTATTAAAACTTCCGTTTACAAAATATCGTCTACCCATAAATACAAAAGTTAATTCTAAATTTTTTTAGTGTATTAAAATCATAACCTCGAGGAAGGCGTAAACCTCCTTCTTAAACACTAGAATATACTACCTTCAAATTTAGTACCTTTATATTCAATAATTTAACCATATTTAACACAAATAAATTTAAAACCGAAATACTAACTCAATTTAAATTACTCTTAAAACCAATGAAAAAATACACAATGCTAATGCTATTAGTGCTATGCACTATAAGCATATCTCTTTTTGCACAAAAAAGCAATAAAGAACTCGCCAAGGAATACCTTCAATTAAAGGGGGAAGTTATCTTTAGTTTTACGATAGAAAACAAATCAGAACTAAGTTCTATTACCAAAGAACTTGCCATTGTAAACTTTGATAAAAAAAATAATATAGTAAAGGTAATGGCCAATACGGCTCAGTTTACATCTTTTTTAGAAAAAGAAAAAACTTTTACCCTTTCTTCAGAAGATAATATAGTAGGGTATAGGACAATGACTTCTGATTTGGGTAATAAAGCAGCTACTTTTCCTCTTACAGCGTATCCTACATATACAGATTATGTATCTATGATGAATGATTTTGCAACAAATAATCCATCTTTATGTAAGATTGAAAATATTGGCGCAACAGGAGAAGGAGACAAATCCTTATTGTTTGTGAAATTATCAGATAATGCAAATCTTAATGAGCAAGAACCAAGAGTTATGTATACCTCCTCTATGCATGGGGATGAAATAGCTGGGTATCCTATGATGCTTAATCTTATAGACTATTTATTAGGTGCTTATAAAGATACTAGCCACCCAAAACATACCGAAATTAAAAACCTTTTAGATAACAACGAAGTATGGATTAACCCTTTGGCAAACCCAGATGGCACTTTTCGAAATAGTCCCAATAACACTTCTGTAGCCAATGCTACCAGAGGTAATGCTAATAATGTGGATTTAAATAGAAATTATCCAGATCCAGATGATGGAGTACATCCAGATGGTAATTCTTACCAAACAGAAACCATTGCCTTTATGAATTTTGCAAATTCTAAACATTTTGTTTTATCCGCTAATTTTCATGGAGGAACAGAATTAATTAATTATCCGTGGGATACTTATGCAGGAGCGCATCCCGATGAAGATTATTTTTTACATATATCTAAAGAATATAGAGATCTTTGCCAAGCAAATAGTCCTTCAGGGTACTTTACTGCGCAAAATAACGGAATTACTAATGGTTATGCATGGTATGAAGTACAGGGAGGAAGACAAGATTATCAAATATACAATCAAAAAGGAAAAGAGGTTACCGTAGAGTTATCGAATGCCAAAACTCCTCCTGCTAACCAATTAGTAAACTATTGGAATTATAACAGAGAAGCTTTACTAACTTTTTTAAAACAGATAAACTATGGTATACGAGGTGTAGTAACCGATGCGGTAACCAACCAGCCAATACAAGCTAAAGTAACAGTAGTTGGGCGAGAGAGTTATGACTCATGGACTCCTACAGAGTTACCAGAAGGAGATTACTACAGACCTATTAAAGCAGGTACTTATAATATTCTTTATGAAGCAGAGTGCTACGAATCTGTTACTTTAACCGGGGTTGCTATAGCAGATTATACAGCTGTAATTAAAAATGTACAACTTATTCCAGTAGCAGGAGTTTCTCCCTCTGGACTTGTTGCATCTAGTATTGAAGCAACAACCGCAACTATACAATGGAACTCTAATTCTGCAGCTACTTATGATATACGATATCGTATTATAGGAAGTACAAGTTGGACTACGGTATCTTCAGCAACAAATACAATTAATATTACAGGGTTACTTGCTTCTACAGCTTATGAAACTCAGGTAAGAAGTAATTGTGCAAGTGGGGCAAGCTCTCCTTACAGTTCTTCAGTAAACTTTACCACTGCAGATCCTCAGGTATGTACAGGTATAAGTAGTTTTCCATATACAGAAAGTTTTGAATCAGGTATGGGACTTTGGACTAACGCAACAGGAGATGATATCGATTGGACCAGAGACTCTGGAGGAACCCCTTCTGGCACAACAGGGCCTGCGACAGGGCAAGATGGTTCTTTTTATCTGTTTACAGAGGCTTCAACTAATGTTACACCACCAGGAAGTCCAAATAAAATAGCACTTCTTAATAGCCCATGTATGGATTTAACTTCTCTTTCAGGTATATCTTTACAATTTGGTTATCATATGTATGGGGCAAATATGGGAACTATAGAAGTATTAGTAAGTACTAATAATGGAGTTAATTATACTTCGTTATGGACAAAGACTGGAGATCTAGGAAATATATGGAATCAGGCAAGTATAGATCTTACTACATATGCAGGAACTACTATCCAATTACAGTTTAAAGGGACTACAGGATCAAGTTATAGAAGTGATATGGCAATAGATAATATTAAAATACAATCTTCTGATGTAGATACCGAAGCTCCTTCAGTACCTGCTAATCTAATAACCAATGCTATAACTGCAACAAGCATAGATCTTTCTTGGAGCGCCTCTACAGATAATATTGGGGTATCTGGTTATGATATATACCAAGCAACTACTTTATTAAGTACTGTAACAACAACCAGTTATACTGTTACTGGATTAAGCCCAAATACAACATATTCTTTTTCGGTTAAAGCTAAAGATGCTGCTGGAAATATCTCTGCTTCTAGTAATACAATAAGTGCTACAACCACGAATACTTCTGTAAATTATTGTACTTCTAAAGGTACCAATGTATCTTATGAATACATAGATTATGTAGAGATAGGTGGTATCACAAATTCTACAGCTGCTAATGCTGGCTACGGTGATTTTACCAGCTTAGTGGGTACTATTGGATATGGAACAAATACAATTATTGTAAGCGCAGGTTTTGCAAATACTGCATACAGAGAGTATTGGAGTGTTTGGATAGATTATAATCAAAATGGAGTTTTTGAAACTACAGAACAAATAGTATCTAATTTATCGAATAGCAGCGATAATCAATCTTTTAATTTTGATGTTCCTTCTACTGCATTATCAGGTAATACCAGGATGAGAGTATCTATGAAATATAGTACAGCAGCAGGAGCTTGTGATACATTTACGTATGGTGAGGTAGAAGATTACACCGTTAATATCAATACAGCTTCTGTATCTAAAATAAACGAACTATCTCTGAGCCAAGATTTCAATGATTTAATATTATATCCAAACCCTGTTCATCAAGGTGTGCTATTTGTAAAAACGAAAATGAAAAGTAATACATCGTTCAAAATTGTTAATTATTTAGGTCAAGTAGTTTTACAGGACAAATTATCTGAAGATAATATTAATGTAGGACACTTACCTAATGGAATGTACATGTTAGAAGTAGATAATGGTAAACAGGTACAAATTAAAAGATTTATTATAACAAAATAAATTTAGGTCTTTATAATACTTACTATCTATAAATAGGCGAAGTCAAGAAAATCAAAAATATTGATTCTCTTGACTTCGCCTATTCATAGTAATTCAAATTACCGCCTAATAAGTATATAAAAGGCGTATCATTAGTGTTTGTTTAGGTTACCATAAGAAATAAAATTTCAAATAGTTTTTTTATTAAAAAAACTGTAATAGATTAATCTACTCCTAAATCTTTTATACTACCAAAGAAATTATTTGTCTTTCAAATCAATAATATCTCTTATTTCTACACCCATATAATCTGCAATTTTTTGTAGTCTCTCAAAATCTTTTACCAAATCTTTTCGCTTTACTACATAATCTCCTGCCTGAGGACTAACTCCAAGAACCTTAGATATACCATATACCGTTTTTGCTCCTTTACTTTTTTTAAGGAGCCTTTTTAGTTTCTTATTTACCATAAAACAAACATACATATAATATTTGATTATTAAAATAAATTTTTATTAAAAATATATTTGATTATTAAAAATATGTTTGTATATTCGATCCATACAAAATCAAATCATCCACTATGAAACTTTTATTTGCAACAGTAGTATTTTTTGTGTTTTTTGGAAGTGCTGCTACTTTTAAAACAGAACCTGTATCTTTTGATGAAAAGAAAAAGACAGAAAAGAAAAAAGAAGAAGTGAATACAGTACAAAAGAGAAATGTTCACTCCATTAAAAAATGGAAAATGACAATTGAATATGCTAATGGTAATATTATTTCTAAAACCATAGTAGTTAGTAAAAACTCTAACCTAAGTGCTTTAGAAACAGCTTTTAAAGAAGCAGATAAATATTTAGAGAATAGAAAAAACGTAAAAGAATACAGTATATCCCCATTAAGTGACACTTATGTTTTACTAGCAGGAGATTAAGAAGTATAAAAAAGCCATGAACAATAACCTACTATTTATAAAAAAGACCGTTTTGAACGGTCTTTTTTTATTACAAATAAGAGATAATTATAAAAAACAGTATATATTTAGTCCCTATGAAAAATATCTACTTACTTATATTCCTATTAGGAAACGTTACATTTTCTTTTTCTCAAACAGAGAGTGAAGCAAAACAGTTTTGGAACTCTTTACAAAATTTATGTGGAAAATCTTATGAAGGTAAGCTGGAATTACCCGTTAATGATAAACAATTTGGAGAAAAACGTTTAGTAATGAACGTAAAATATTGCAATGAAAGCACCATTAAAATACCATTTTTTGTTGGGGATGATAAATCTAGAACTTGGGTGCTAACGTATAAAGATAACCGTATAAGTTTAAAACACGACCATAGGCATAAAGATGGTTCTGAGGATGAAATTACCCAATATGGTGGTGTCTCAACTAATTCTGGGCAAAAAAATATACAAATTTTTCCAGCAGACGAAGAAACAAAAATAAGGATACCATCTGCTTCTACTAATGTTTGGTGGATAACTATAGACGATAAAACATTCTCATATAATTTACAACGAATAGGAACACAACGAATATTTAAAGTGGTTATGGATCTTACAAAACCAATAGAAAATTCGGATATACCTTGGGGATGGAAAGAGAAATAACCGTAGTCAAAATCTTCAAAATAAATAACCTATATAATTTAAAATAAAAATTAAACTTCTGTTAAACAAAACGTAGTATATCTATTTTTTGTAAATTTGTTTTGTATATGAAAAGTGTTATTCACAAAATATGGTCTGTTATAATGGCGTTGGTAGTGGTATTCTCTACCATGTCATTTACTTTAGATATGCATTATTGTGGTAACACTTTAGTAGATGTAGCGGTATTTAAAAAAGCAAAATCTTGTGGAATGGAGAATTCTGTTTCTAAATCAAGTTCTTGCGATATAATTAAAAAAAGTTGTTGCACCGATAAGCAGGTTAGTATAGAAGGTCAAGATGAATTAAAAATTTCACTAGACAAAATTACTTTACAACAACAAATTTTTATAACTTCTTATTATTTTTCTTTTATAAATCCTTTTATAGATTTAGAAGATAACATCTTTT
Organism: Aquimarina muelleri DSM 19832; assembly: GCF_000430665.1. GTDB lineage: Bacteria > Bacteroidota > Bacteroidia > Flavobacteriales > Flavobacteriaceae > Aquimarina > Aquimarina muelleri. Next base: position 39,748 of record NZ_AUML01000026.1, read on the forward strand.
CTTTTGTAGAATTTCCTCCTCCGTTTTTTGTCAGAAATATATATGCAGTAAACGAATCCTTTCTTATTTGATTTATTATTTAATTTTTAGACCCATGATCATTGGGTAAAAGTTGTTGTTAGTAGCCTAAGAACACTTATTTTCTAAAATATTTAATAATCAGATTCATATGCTAAATAGAAGCATTAAATTTCTTATAGAAAACAAACTTGTAGCGTTTTTGATACTTATCCTTTTTATAGGATGGGGGATTGTAAACGCACCATTTGATTGGAAAACAGGAATATTGCCGAGTAACCCTGTAGCTGTAGATGCTATTCCTGATATAGGCGAAAATCAACAAATTGTTTTTACCAAATGGCAAGGGAAATCGCCGCAAGATATTGAAAATCAAATAACCTATCCTTTAACAACAGCACTTTTAGGTATGCCAGGTGTTAAAACGATTAGAAGCTCTTCCATGTTTGGGTTTTCTAGTATTTATATCATTTTTGAAGAAGATATAGAGTTTTACTGGAGTCGAAGTCGTATTCTTGAAAAATTAAACTCTTTACCAAACGGGGTTTTACCAAACAATGTAACTCCAGCATTAGGACCAGATGCTACTGCATTAGGTCAAATTTTTTGGTATACTCTAGAAGGAAGAGACAAAGATAGAAATGTTACAGGAGGGTGGGATTTACAAGAATTACGTAGCATACAAGATTATTACGTTAAATATTCATTATCCTCGTCAAAAGGTGTTTCAGAAGTAGCATCTATAGGTGGTTATGTGCAAGAATATCAAGTAGATGTAGATCCTGAAAAAATGCGACAATACAATGTATCTCTTGGACAAGTTGTAAAAGCAGTTAAAGAAAGTAATCAAGATATTGGGGCGCAGACATTAGAAATCAATCAAGCAGAATATTTAGTACGAGGATTAGGATATATAAAATCTGTAGCAGATATTGAAAACGCTGTAGTAACTTCCAAAAATTTTACTTCCTTACGTATTAAGGATATCGCTATAGTTACATTGGGACCTGCCGCCAGGAGAGGTATTCTGGACAAAGAAGGAGCCGAAGTTGTTGGGGGAGTGGTTGTAGCTCGTTATGGTGCAAACCCTATGGAAGTCATTACAAATGTGAAGGCAAAAATAGAAGAACTTAAAGATGGACTACCATCAAAAGTATTAGTAGACGGGCGTACTTCTCAACTTACTATAATACCGTTTTATGATCGTACAGAGCTTATTGAAGAAACCCTAGATACACTCAATGAAGCGCTTACTTTAGAAATCCTGATTACTATTTTAGTAATTATCATAATGGTATTTAATCTTAGAGCATCTATTTTAATTTCGGGCTTATTACCAGTTGCCGTATTAATGGTTTTTATAGCTATGAAGTTATTTAATGTAGATGCAAATATTGTTGCACTTTCGGGTATAGCTATTGCTATTGGTACAATGGTTGATGTAGGTGTTATCCTAGCCGAAAATATGATACGACATCTGGACGATGAAAAATTACGTCTCAACCAGAGTGGAGAACCTTATTCTACTAATGAAATTATCTACAATGCAACCGCCGAAGTTTCTGGTGCTATATTAACTGCCGTATTAACAACCATTATTAGTTTTGTTCCGGTATTTACAATGATAGGAGCAGAAGGCAAGTTGTTTAGACCCTTGGCATTTACAAAAACGATGGCACTTTCGGCATCACTAATTATTGCTTTATTTTTAATCCCACCATTTGCAGCCTACTTATTTAAAAAAACACAAATAAAAGCGCTTTCAAAATATATATTGAATGTGATTTTAATTCTATCAGGAATTGTTGCAATTTTTTATGGATATTGGTTAGGATCTATTCTTGTCGCTTTCGGGATTACAGGAATCTTATTTGTAAAACGAGAAGGCAAAGCATACGACTTATCTGTTTTTGCTTTTCACTTTAAAGGGAATCAAAACATAATAAATATTATTATTTCTTCCATCGCCATTATATTTTTGCTTGCCCAATATTGGCGACCTCTTGGCTTTGATAGAAGTATTGCCATCAATCTTATTTTTGTATCGATTATATGCTTTGGGATTTTAGGAATATTTACCATTTTCAGAAGATTTTATGAACGTATTTTACAATGGGCGCTGGCAAATAAACTGTTGTTTATCCTAATTCCGTTAACTGTGCTTATTTGTGGAGGTCTTATTTACAAAAACACAGGAAAAGAATTTATGCCATCTCTTAATGAAGGTTCGTTTCTTTTAATGCCTACATCGCTCCCTCATGCTGGTGTTCAAGAAAATAAACGCGTGCTGCAACAATTAGATATGGCAGTGGCAACGATTCCTGAAATTGAAACTGTAGTAGGGAAATCAGGAAGAACAGAATCAGCATTAGATCCGGCACCGCTATCGATGTACGAAAATATGATTCAGTATAAACCTGAGTATATGCACAATACCAAAGGTAAAAAACAACGGTATAAAGTAAATGAAGATGGGCTTTTTGTGAATACAGATGGAAAACTTACTAATAATCCAAATAACAATGCCTTTTCAAAAAATAAGAATTATGAAGCTTCAAAACTAAGAGACCCGTTTCATATCCATAGAGAGCAATTAATTGAAGATAGAAATGGAGATTACTACAGAAACTGGCGACCAGAAATAAAAAATCCTGAGGATATCTGGGATGAAATCGTAAAAGTTACAAAACTTCCTGGGGTTACATCAGCACCAAAATTACAGCCTATCGAAACCAGACTGGTAATGCTTCAAACAGGGATGCGCGCTCCAATGGGGATTAAAGTAAAAGGGCAGGATTTAAAGCAAATTGAAGCTTTTGGACTGCAATTAGAATCCATACTAAAACAAGCAGAAGGCGTTAAAGAACAAGCCGTTTTTGCAGATCGTATTGTTGGCAAACCTTATTTGTTGATGGATATCAATAGAGAGCAATTGGCAAGATACGGTATCTCGATTATAGATGTTCAGGAAGTATTAGAGATAGCAGTAGGAGGTATGCCACTCACACAAACGGTTGAAGGAAGGGAGCGTTATGATGTGCGTGTACGTTACCCGAGAGAGTTACGAGGGAATCCAGAAGACTTAAAGAAAATCTATATCCCTGTAGAAAAAGGTAGTCCCGTTCCGCTAGGCGAATTAGTAGATATTCGATATGAACAAGGAGCACAAGTCATAAAAAGCGAAGATACTTTTTTAGTTGGCTATGTGCTTTTTGATAAGCTAGACGGTTTTGCCGAGGTAAATGTAGTCGAAAATGCTCAGGAATTAATCCAACAGAAAATCAAAACAGGAGAACTACGTGTACCAAAAGGTATTAGCTATCAATTTACTGGTACTTATGAAAATCAGATAAGAGCAGAAAAAACACTTTCTGTTGTAGTACCTCTGGCGCTGGCTATTATTTTCTTGATTTTGTATTTTCAATTTAAATCGGTTTCTACATCCCTGATGGTATTTACAGGAATCGCGGTAGCCTTTGCAGGGGGATTTATTATGATTTGGTTATATGGACAAGATTGGTTCTTCAATTTTAACTTGTTTGGCGAGAATATGCGGGATTTGTTTCATATGAAAACAATAAATCTAAGTGTAGCAGTCTGGGTAGGTTTTATAGCATTATTTGGTATTGCTACAGATGATGGAGTGGTGATGGCAACATACCTTACTCAATCTTTTAATCTTGAAAAACCTGCTAACAAAAAAGATATCAGGCATGTAGCTCTTGAAGCGGCAAGTAAAAGAATCCGACCTTGTTTAATGACAACAGTAACCACAATTTTAGCGCTCCTGCCAGTACTAACATCTACCGGAAAAGGAAGTGATATTATGATACCTATGGCTATACCAATTTTTGGAGGAATGGTGATAGATATTACCTCTTATTTTATTGTCCCCGTACTTTATAGTTGGAGAGAAGAGTTTAAGTTGAAAGTGAAAAGTGTAGAGTGAAAAATTGAATTATGCCAGAAAGTATTTTAAAACTTAAAAGTTATCCATTTGCTATACAAATCGTTAAAGTTTTTCAATCTCTTATTGGAGAGAAAAAAGAATATGTAATGAGTAAGCAATTAATACGAAGTGGAACCGCAATAGGTACTTTAATTAGAGAAGCTGAATTTGCGCAAAGTAAAAAAGACTTTATTAATAAAATGAGTGTTTCTTTAAAAGAGGCTAATGAAACACTGTATTGGATTGATTTATTAAAGGATACAGATTATATCGATTTGAAGAATCTAATGACATCAGACTGCAAAGAATTAATAGCAATGCTAGTAAGTTCAATCAAAACTACAAAATCAAGATTGTAATATGAAAGGGATTATAAATAATACAGAAAAACTAAAAGAAAAAGAAACGGTACAAATTACAATTTCTATTCTCTCATTTATTATAAATAAACTAAAAGGTACTTTTTATTTAAAAAGTATTTTTAACTCTTCTCTTTTTACTATTCGTGTTTCATTTTCCGCTTATAACTATTCACTTATATCTTTTCACTACAAAAAAGCATTAACCTTCATTTTTCTATTATTCTTTTTTCATTTTTCCTATGCCCAACAATTAGAATCCTATATTAAAGAGGCAGAACAAAACAACCCTCAAATACAAGCTTTTGAATTGCGGTATGCTATTGCTAATGAAAAAACTAATGAAGTAAGTAATATACCCAATACCCAGTTTAGTGCAGGTTATTTTGTGAGTGAACCCGAAACACGAACAGGAGCACAACGAGCAAAGTTTTCTGTGCAACAAATGCTACCATGGTTTGGAACCATTACTGCAAGAAAAAATTATGTAACAAGTATTGCAGAAACAGAATATGTAGATATTACTATTCTTAAGCGAAAATTAGCCCTTTCGGTTTCTACCTCTTTTTACCAATTGTTTTCTTTGTATAAAAAACAAAAAATACTAGAAGATAATATAGGGCTTTTAAAAACTTATGAAAAATTGGCATTAACATCTGTTGAAGTAGGAAAAGCCTCTGCTGTAGATGTATTAAAATTACAAATACGGCAAAATGAATTGAAACAAAAAAAGGAAATTTTAGAACAAGAATACCTTTCAGAAGTAGCAGTATTTAATAGCTTTTTAAATCGAAAATCTAATCTAGAGATAGTATTACCAACAGAAATGAATTTGCCAGTAACAAATTTTAGAATTGATGAGGAAGATCTATCTCTTAATCCAGAATTACTTAAATATGATAAATTGTATGAAAGCATACAACAATCTGAACTACTTAATCAAAAAGAAAGAGCCCCGCAAATAGGATTTGGATTAGATTATGTTCCTGTATCTCAAAGATCAGATGTTATGATGAGCGATAATGGTAAAGATATCATCATGCCAATGGTATTTGTTTCGATACCTGTATTTAACAAAAAATATAATTCTAAAACTCGCCAAAATGAGCTCCGTCAACAAGAAATTGAAGCAGAAAAAAACGAAAAACATAACCAATTAAAAGTACTTTTAGCTAAAGCGATATCTACTATGAACATAGCTAAGATTCAATTTAAAACCCAGCAAGAAAATTTAATACAAACTAAGAATGCAGAACAAATTTTAATAAAGAATTATGAAACAGGAACGGTTAATTTTAATGATATTTTAGATATTCAGGAATTACAACTTAAATTTAAAACCCAACAAATAGAGAGTATACAGTTATTTTATATACAAGCGGCAATACATAATTATTTAACAAATTAAAAAACTAAATATTAAACACCAAAACAATGAAAAACTTTAGAATACACTTAAAAATAATAGTAGTAGTATTTGTTACCATGACTATAATTTCATGTAAAGAAAACAATAACAAAGTTGAAGAAAAAAAATCTTCAGAAGTTACTCTTAAAAAAGAAGAATCTAACACCAATAAAAATAGCGCAATAACGGCTGAATTTAGAAACTCTAAAGCAACCGAGGCTTTTAAACATTATATAGATATTAAAACCGCTTTGGTAAAAAGTGATTCTAAAAAAGCAAAAAAATCGGCAGAAGAATTAGTTAAAGTATTACCTAGTATTGCTCTTAAAAAAGCTGCAGAAATAATAATTAATACAGATAATATTGAAGATCAACGAAAAGCTTTTTCTACAGTATCTTTATTAATAGAAACCATAGTAAAAGAAACCATGACCACTGGCGAAATATACAAACAACATTGTCCTATGGCATTTGATAACAAAGGGGCATATTGGTTATCTAAAGAAAAAGAAATCAGAAACCCATATTTTGGAGATCGTATGTTAAAATGCGGATCGGTTACAGAGACTATAAAAAAGTGAAAAGTATTTTTATAAAAAATATGGTCTGTGATAGATGCAAAAACGTATTGCAACAGGAATTTCGGCATGCTGAAATTCCTGTTAAAACAGTAAAGCTAGACGAGATTGTTTTTGATGAAACACAAACCAAAAATTATAAAATACTACAAGAAATCGTTACCCGTAATGGTTTCGAAATCATAAATAGCGAGTCCACTATTCTTGTAGAGCAAGTAAAATCGTATTTAATAAATGAATTATCTAAGAATAGTAAATCCAATTCAAAACATATAAATAAAGAATACTCCACTATAAGTAAGTTATTTAGTAACAGCCAAGATATTACTATCGAGAAGTATTATATTCTTCTTAAAATAGAAAAAGCTAAAGAACTGGTACAAATGGGGAATTTAAGTTTTTCGGATATTGCCTATTCCTTAGATTATAAAAGTGGAAGTCATTTAGCAAAGCAGTTTAAATCCATTACAGGAATGTCTATGAGTGACTATAAAAAAAATACGATTATGGGATCGACAATCTCTGGACAAAATTATATAAATACAAACCAATATTGTAAAAACAAAAATGTAAGGAATACTCTAGTTTTGTAATCCATAATCTCGGAGCAAGCTCAAGAGGTATACTTCCGAAAATATATTTTGTTTTCGATGTAAGCCTCGGAAAATTAAATTCCACAATGTGGGTTAAAAATATAAAATTATGAGACAGACATATATAATATCAGGAATGACATGCAATGGTTGCAAAGATAGTGTTGAAAAAAAATTAAGCGCTATAAAAGGAGTTACAAACGTATTGGTGGATTTAGAAAAAGCAGAGGCATCTTTGGATCTACAATCACCTGTTTCTTTATCGCAATTACAGCAATCTTTACCAGATAAATATGTAATTTCAGAAAAGAAAAACATTTTTGATACGTCTGTTCTAGATAAAAAATCTATAACACCACAAAAAACTAAAATACAAGAATTACAACCATTATTTATCATATTTGGATATATAACAATTACCAGTGTTTTATTAAATTATAGGGATTGGAATATAAACGATGCAATGTTAGACTTTATGGGGTTGTTTTATATAGTATTCAGCTTTTTTAAGATTTTAGACCTTAAAGGATTTCCCGATTCGTTTAGAATGTATGACCCTTTAGCAAAGGTAATCCCTCTATATGGTTGGATATATCCTTTTTTAGAAATAGCTCTAGGTTTGCTCTTTTTAATGAGATTTCAGATAATTACAGCACTTATAGCCACTATAATTATTCTTGGGATCACTACTATTGGTGTTACAAAAACATTAATGGATAAAAAATCAATACAATGTGCCTGTCTGGGTACGGCACTTAAGTTACCAATGACGCAGGCTACCTTTATAGAAAATACCATAATGATTATTATGGCAATTACTATGTTAACGCAACTTTTTTAAAAAATGGTAAAAAGACAGACAGCAATACGTATAAGAAAAACACATCGATATTTAGGACTTTTTTTAGGGATTCAATTTTTAATGTGGACAATTAGTGGCTTGTATTTTAGTTGGACAGACATTGATGAGATTCATGGAGACCAATTTAAAAAGGAAAATGTATCTACTATATCGTCTAAAAATCTAATAAGTCCAGCATTATTAGATTTAGATAGTCCTATACAATCCTTACAGCTACAGGAAATAGCAGATAATCCGTATTATTTGGTAAATAAAGAACAGCTTTTTGATGCCAGAACGGGGAAACCTAAAAATGAGATCACAAAGGCTGAAGCTTTAAAAATAGCAGAAAAAAATATGCTGCCTGAACTAGAAGTAAAAAGCATAGAAAAAATAAATGAAGTTGGCAAACATCATGAATACAGAGGAAGACCACTACCTGCTTATGTAGTATCCTATACACATCCAGATGCTGTAAAAGCATATATATCTATAACAGACGGAGCTTTTCAGCGGGTACGCCATCGATCTTGGCGATGGTTTGACTTTTTATGGATGACGCACACTATGGATTATGAAGGAAGAGATAATTTTAATACAACCGTTCTAAGGTTATTTTCTCTATTAGGGTTAATAACTGTTTTAAGTGGATTTACATTATGGTTTGTATCCTCTCCAACCCTTAGAAAAATTAAGAAAAGAAAATAATATGAATAAAAATGGTATTTATATAGGAATAGCCCTTATTATAGGGCTGTTAGCAGGATATTTTATTTTCGGAACCAATAATGCTTCTGTACAACAAGAAAAACAAAACCATCCACAAGAAGAAATTACTAAGGTAATGTGGACCTGCTCTATGCATCCTCAAATTATGCAGGAAGAACCAGGAGATTGCCCTATTTGTGGTATGGATTTGATCCCAGCAGAAACTAGTGCTGAAGGTCTGGCTGCAGATCAGTTTAAAATGACCGAGAATGCCATGGCTTTGGCAAACATACAAACCACAATAGTAGGGGAGAACCAAAGCGATAGCCAAAATATAATTACACTTTCTGGAAAAATTAATGAAAACGAAGAAAAAAATGCAATACAGGCAAGTTATTTTAATGGTAGAATAGAAAAATTAAGTATTAATTATAAAGGGCAGGAAGTAAAAAAAGGACAAAAATTAGCTACTATATATTCTCCAGACCTTATAGCGGCACAACAAGAATTAATTACGGCTTCTTCTTTAAAAGAATCGCAACCACAATTATACAGAGCCGTTCGAAATAAGTTAAAATTATGGAAACTATCTGAAAAACAAATAAAAGCAATAGAATCTTCTAGCAGAATTCAGGAAAAATTTCCTGTATACGCTACAGTTTCTGGTACCGTTGCCGAGGTTATGAGTGCAGAAGGAGATTATATAAAACAAGGACAGCCTATATTAAAAGTAAGTAACCTTACCACAGTGTGGGCAGAATTTGATGGGTATGAAAACCAAATATCGCAATTAAAAAAAGGGCAAAAAATTACCATTTCTACCAATGCTTATCCTAATAAACAAATCGAAACCACGATTTCGTTTATAGACCCTATTCTAAATACAAACTCCAGAACCACTACTATAAGAGCCGTGCTTAATAATAAAGATCAGATGTTTAAACCAGGAATGTTTGTAGTCGGCAAAGTTACTCGAACAGAAACAACAACAAAAAATATCATAGTCCCATCCAGTGCAGTATTGTGGACAGGTAAACGATCTGTTGTATATGTAAAAACCGATCCTAATACACCTATTTTTGAAATGAGAGAAGTAGTGTTGGAGAATACTACAGGAGATACCTATACCATACTTAATGGACTTAATAATGGGGACGAAATAGTAACCAATGGAGTTTTTACCGTAGATGCGGCAGCGCAACTGCAAGGTAAAAAATCAATGATGAACAAAAAAGGAGAGGACATAGTGAAAAGGCATGAAAATCATGTAGATATAACAGTATCCAAATCTTTTCAACAAGAGTTTTTGCCCGCACTTGTACCGTATTTAAAAATGAAAGATGCATTAATACAATCTGATAATAAACAGGTTACTGTTTTTGCAAAAACAATGCTTGCAATACTTAAAAAGAGTAACGCTTCAGATTTAGGTAAGATGGAAAAAGAGCTTTTTATAAAAAGCTGGGATATGTTAGAAAATATAACAAAAAAGGAAGCGTTGGAAGATCAAAGAGCCTATTTCGTTACCCTTAATGAAAATATAGTAAAACTCATCTCTGGATTTAATAACTTAGAAACAACTTTTTATATACAAAAATGCCCAATGGCAAATACCAATAAAGGCGCAGTTTGGATAAGTACCGAAAAAGAAATACGCAACCCATATTTTGGCGAAGCTATGCTAACCTGCGGTAGTGTAATCGATACAATTAATTAGAAAGGGTAGTAGTGTAATACACAAATATGTGTTTACATCAAACAAATGACCACGTACAGTACATAAATAGGCATTTAACATCAAGCAAAAGAGTATTGTTTATTAAAGTGCGTCTCTTTTTGTCATTCCGTTGCAAAACGGAATCCATTAACAATACTAGGTAGTATTTGTTAAAGTACACAATTACATGTAATTGGATTAACAAACAATTTGACATCTATTAAAAATCTGCTAGATTTGTAAGTAATATAAGAAAAATATACCTGATTAGAGGTGTTTCATTTTTGTAGCTAATTCACCAAGATGACTATGATTAAATTAGATATATCCCAAAATAATTTTACTATTAATGATACTTCTTTAAATTTTCCAATTGAAATTGAGGTTTTAGATAAAATACTGTTAGCTAATAAAAGAACAGTAAAGAAAAAACATAACATAATTTACACTTGGGATGATTTAGGAATATTAGCGTATTCAAAAAATGGTCAAGTTGTAGAGAGTTTGTTATTGGAGTTGAAAAAAGGGGATTTTGATTTTAGTTCCAAAGATATTTTTAAGGGACAATTTTATTTTGATAATGAAGAAGTTATAACCTATTATAAAACCAATAAAGACAAGAGGGTTAAGCTTTTTGACGGAGATTCAAATGGAGCTTTAGTTCTAAATAATATAAGTGTTTGGTTCGATTCTGATAAAAACAATATGGAAGCAATTGAAATAGCTGCTTTTAAAGGCGTATCAATTCAAAAAATACCAAAAGATAAGTATACAATTAAGGAGGTAAATGAAGAACTGATTGAATTTTCAGATTTTGGTTTTAAGTTATCTATCATTCAGGAATTGATGTATACCAAAGAAATCTTAGAACCCAAATTTGACCTATTTGAATTTGTTATATGGTATACTAAAAGAGATATTGATCTTGAGAAAGAAGGTTATGAACCAATACCAGAGGTAACTCAATACTTCAAGGATTTACCCATACCTAAAAAATTTGCAACAGAAATAACTGAAATCTATCAAGATGGCGGAAATGAAATTTATATGCAACTTCTACGATTTGGAGAAGGTTGGGAAGGCTATTGGGATATTGAAAATGCAAAAGATGCAAAACACTTTCCTAATCTAAAAAAGGCCATATTATGCTATGCAAAGGAAAATGTTCTTAATGAATTAAATGATATGGGCATTAAATCAGAATGGATATAACCCCAGTATATTTTAAGATAAAACTAAAAGAAACTAATCGAGTTCAGTTTATCTTGTATTTTTTTAACTTGTACAACAAGCACAAATATCTAATTATAACACTTAGCCTTATAATGTCTTGTCATGAAATAAGTTTATACAAAACATTCAAAAATTGAAATAAAAAAGTAGATATGAAGAAAATAAATAGAATAATGACGAATATCTGTTCGGATAATTTAGCGAAAAGTCGAGATTTTTATACAAAACTGTTCGACTTCAACGTAGATTATGATAGTGATTGGTTTGTTCATTTAATCTCGAAGGACAAAAAACTGGAATTAGGAATAATTGAACGAACAAATGAGATCGTGCCGAACGGCTTTCAGAATAATCCGCAAGGATTTTATGTTACATTTGTAGTGGATAATGTGGATGAAATATTTAAAATTGCAGAATCGGAAAAATTTGAAATCATCAACGAACCTATCGACACTTTTTATGGACAAAGAAGATTATTGCTCAAAGACCCAAACGGAGCTTTAGTAGATATTTCTTCACCTATTAAGGATTTTAATTTTAATTAAAAACTAATTGAAACCAAAGTAAAAATAGCACGATAAAGCTATCAGGCTCTACTCTACGTGCAATTGCCTACGAAACAGAAATTTTGTTAAACCCCTAATGCAAAGCAATAGACTTTTAAGGTTTTTAATGTTGCCCGATTATGATGGTTGAGTGCAAAATGTCGGAACAAACTGTAAGTCAGATACACTTCTAGCATTAAATAAGATAGAAGGTCGATCCTGCAGTCATAATTGAATACGATCCACATAATTAAAACCAACTGGTAAGATGAATGGAAAGAAAATCATTGCGGAATATAATAATGATTTCAAAAAAGTACATTCTAATCGACTATCAAATAAATCATAATATTCTAACACTAAAAGTTGCAGAATTTAAAAGACTTGAATATATAAATTTTATATCTCTAATATTGAGATAGAAAACTTTATTTTAGCATTTGTTTTCAAAAAAAATATTTAAAGAACTATCAAATCTGTGTTTAAATCCAACCATTTATTATTTATTATCCCTGCTTTAATCTGGGGGTCTACATGGTATATTATTAAATACCAACTTGGTACGGTAGATCCAATAGTTTCTGTGTCATACAGATTTGGATTAGCAGGTATTTTATTACTAGGATATTCTAAGGTCAGAAAACTCCCTTTATCCTTTACAAAAGAGCAGCATTTTTTTATTGCATTACAAGGCATATTATTGTTTGGTACTAATTATTGGTTGGTATACATTTCAGAACTATATTTAAGTAGTGGGCTGGTTGCAGTAGCATTCTCCACATTAATTTTTTTAAATATATTTTTTGGAGCTTTGTTTTTAGGAGATAAAATCAAAAAAAATATTATTATTGGAGCAGTTTTTGGTCTTCTTGGAACCATTTTAATTTACCAATCTGAATTTAGAAGAATTGATTTTACTCAGGATCAGATTAAAGGATTGTTATTTTGTATTGCTTCTATTACTTTTGCATCTTTAGGAAACATAACCTCGTCACACAACCAACGTAAGTTTAAGCTTCCTGTTATTCAAACCAATGGTTTTGGAATGGTTTATGGGTCTATTGCTATGCTACTTATAGCAATACTTACAGGTAAACAGATTACTATAGATACCTCTGTCTCTTATCTTTTTTCATTAGGATATTTAACTATTTTTGGATCTATTATTGCATTTACAGGATACCTTACCTTAATTGGCAGGGTTGGAGCAAGTAAAGCAGCGTATACGATAGTTATAATTCCTGTAATAGCATTAACTATTTCTACTATTTTTGAAGGGTATTCTCCAGATATATATGCTTTTATCGGGATGGCGCTTATTATTTTTGGAAATGTTTTAGCATTAAAAAACAAGAAGTAAACACTATAGATACCTCAAATTACTTCTATTTATACTATTAACATACCATTTATGCTTAAAAACAAGTGTGTTACAATAAAAAGATGTAGTTTCGCGCCTGCAATAAAAAACCCTAATTATGAAGCGCATAAAAGAGTATAAAAAGTTATTTTCTGTAGAAAAAGAAATCGATCTTAAAATTCTAAAAAAAAGCTATAGAGATTTAGTAAAAGAATGGCATCCTGATAAATTTCAAGATGGAGATCCACAAAAAGAAGCAGCAGAAATAAAAAGCAGACAAATAATAGATGGGTATCATTTTTTAGTTAGTATTGCTCCAGAAACTAAAGCTGCAAATCTAGAAGAATATATTATTACTACTTCAGAATCTGGTATTGCAGATTATCATCATAAAGGTATGTTGTTAGAAATTTCGTTTTTAGATGGAAATACGTATGAATATTTTGGTGTTCCGAAAAATGTTTACATTAAAATGGTGAATTCTGACAAATTAAATAGATTTGCTAAAAGAAATATTTTTAATTCTTATTTATACAGAAAATCAAAAAAGACACTGCAGGAAGCATAGGTTTAACTTATCCTTTTTTTTAGTTCTTGTATTGTAAAAGAGCATTCATTTTTGCCAAAATTATCTTATGTCGAAACATTTTTCAGAACTAGGTATTGCAACGCCTATACAAAAAGCATTAGCCGATCTAAATATTAGTATACCAACAGATATTCAAAGAAAGGCTATCCCGATTTTATTACATCAGAAAGAAGATTTTGTTGGTTTGGCAAAAACAGGAACTGGTAAAACGGCTGCTTTTGGATTGCCGTTATTGCAATTAATTGATAGAGAAAAAACTTCGATTCAGGTAGTTATTGTTGCTCCAACAAGAGAGTTAGGGCAACAAATTTATACTAACCTGTTGTCTTTTGCTATATATACACCAGAAATATCTATTGCTTCTATTTGTGGAGGAACACCTATTAAACCACAAATAGAGCTTTTAACTAAGACAACTCATATTGTTGTAGCAACCCCGGGACGCTTAATAGATTTAATAAAAAGAAAAGCCATTTCTATTAAAGATGCACAATATTTGGTGTTAGATGAAGCAGACGAAATGGTGACTTCACTAAAAGATGGTTTAGATGAAATTGTAAAAGAACTCCCTAAAAAGAGAAGAACTATTTTGTTTACTGCCACAATGCCAGGTACTATTAAGCAACTGATCCAGAATTACATGTCAAAGCATGTAGTGCATGTAGAGTCTGAAATGGAAACAGTCGGCCATCAAGGAATTGACCATCAGTATGTGGTAGTCGAGCCTATCGAAAAGTTAGATGTTTTAATGCATTTTTTAACATTACATGAAGGGAAACAAGGTATTATTTTTTGCAAAACAAAAGCTGCAGTAAATAAATTAGCAAAAAACTTAGCCATTCATAAATTTTCTTCAGGAGCGCTTCATGGTAGTTTATCGCAACCTATTCGAGATAGAATTATGGAGCAGTTTAGAGAAGGCCATATTAAAATATTAGTGGCAACAGATCTGGCAGCCAGAGGTATTGATGTAAAAGATATCGCATACGTAGTAAATTATCATTTACCCGATCTTTATGAAACCTATGTACATAGAAGTGGAAGAACAGCTAGAGCAGGAGCAAAAGGGTTATCTTTAACCGTAGTGCAAAAAGAAGAAGAATATGAAATAGCTGATTTCGAAAATGAATTAGGAATATCGTTTCATAAATATCAAAAAGCAGATACGCAAAGTATTGAAGATAACAATACATTATTGTGGGCAAAAAAAGTATTTAAAACAAAACCTAACAGAGAGGTTTCTTCAGAATTAAAAGATAAAATATATACCATCTTTCATCATCTTACCAAAGAGGAATTGATGGATAAGATTTTAGCGAATCATTTAGAACAGAACAAAAAAAGTATTCTTTCCACAGAAGAAAAACAAATACCTAAAAGAAGAAAACGTTAGTTTGTTAAAACACAACTTATGGCCAATACAATCAGATCACAAGCAGAAATTCTTCAAAAACTTAATATTCATGAGTTAAATCCTATGCAAGAGGAGGCTATTCCTGTAATAAAAAATAAGTCAAATGTTATTTTACTTTCTCCTACAGGTACAGGGAAAACTTTGGCATTTTTATTACCAATCATAGATCTTTTAGATGCTGATTGTAATGAGATTCAGGTATTAATTTTAGTGCCCTCTAGAGAACTTGCAATACAGATTGAACAAGTGGCTCGTAATATGGGATCTGGGTATAAAATAAATGCTGTTTATGGCGGTAGAGCAACATCAAAAGATAAAATAGAATTAAAGCATACGCCAGCTATTCTTATTGGCACTCCTGGTAGAGTAGCAGATCATCTAAGACAAGAACGATTTTCTACAACCAATATAAAAACGTTAGTACTAGATGAGTTTGATAAATCTTTAGAAGTAGGTTTTGAAGAAGAAATGAAGAATATAATATATTTACTTCCAAATTTATCTAAACGTATATTAACTTCGGCAACACAAGGAGTTAGTGTGCCTGGATTTGTAAAATTAGAGCAACCAACGATTATAAATTATGTAAAAGAAGGAACCTCTAAACTGGTATACAAAACTGTAATTTCTCCTACAAAAGATAAATTAGGAAGTTTATTAAAGGTTCTAAACCATATAGGTAATGCTCCTGGTATCGTATTTTGTAATTTTAAAAAAGATATTCAGGAGGTGAGTTCTTTTTTAGATCGTAATAGAATTAACCATGGTACTTTTCATGGTGATATGGAACAAAAAGATAGAGAGCGTTCTTTGATTAAATTTAGAAATGGAACACACCAAATACTACTCGCTACAGATTTGGCAGCAAGAGGAATTGATATTCCCGAGTTAAAATTTATTATCCATTATCAGCTTCCGTATTCTAAAGAAGAATTTACACACAGAAATGGTAGAACTGCCAGAGTAAATGAAAAAGGAACAGCTTATATATTAAAATGGGAAGAAGAATCTTTACGGGATTTTATTCCTGAGACAGATTTGGCAGATATCACGACAAAGATGACACGTACACCACAATACTGGGAGACTTTATTTATTTCTGGTGGAAGAAAAGATAAAATATCTAAAGGAGATATAGCAGGTTTGTTTTTTAAACAAGGAAATATAACTAAAGAACAATTGGGTGTCATAGAGTTAAAACAAGATTGTGCCTTTGTTGCGATCCCACTGGACAATGCTCAAGAGCTTGTAGAAAAGTTAAACAATAGTAGGTTAAAGAAAAAGAAAGTACGAATTACTATTCTTTAAAACATAAATAATAGAATCATCTAACTTCTGGCATCATATTTGAATACCTAATAGTAATTATTAAAATTAAAATTATTTAAAATGAGTAAAGGAACAGTAAAATTCTTCAACGATGCCAAAGGTTTCGGTTTTATTACAGAAGAAGGTTCAAACAAAGAGTATTTTGTTCACATTTCTGGATTAATAGATGAAGTTCGTGAAGGTGATGAGGTTGAATTTGATCTTACAGAAGGTAAAAAAGGATTAAACGCAGTAGACGTAAAAGTTATCTAACATATACGCTTAAAACTTTGTATCAAGCCTATCCAAATTTGGATAGGCTTTTTTATTTTCTATGTCTTTTTTTTAATATTATACGATTTACGAATAAAAATCTCGCATATAATCGCATTCTTTTTCTACTATATTTTCTTCATAAAATGAAACAATAGCTATGACTATTCTTTAATTTGATTCATCAATCTAGCGAAAAACCTTTGCAATTATTTATACGCAATTATCATCCGTAAATCGTATTACAAATTAATAAGCCATAGTTACGATTTTTTCAACATCGTTGGGTGCTAGGTTTTTATGTTCGCCCAGACCAAGCCAACCACGCTCTGTAAAACGTTTTGATATTAGCTCTGCAGTACCTTTATAATTATTGGTATATTTGGATAGTTTTGTATCAATACCTAATTCATTAAAAAAAGTTTCTGTTTTTTCTATAGCTATATGAGCTTTTTCCTCTATCGTTCCTTCCGTTATATTCCAAACACGTTCAGCATATTGCGCTAATTTTTCTTTTTTAGCTTCAAAATTGTATGTATAATGACTTGGTGCAATAATCGCCAGTGTTCTGGCATGATCAATACCATAAAGAGCTGTTAATTCATGACCTATTGCATGAACAGCCCAATCTGTAGGCACTCCTTTTTGGATTAATCCATTTAACGCCATGGTACAACACCACATAAAATTAGAAGCTTCTGTGTAGTTTGTTGGATCTTCTATTACCTTTGGAGCAATCTGAATTAATGTTTGTAAAATACTTTCTGCAAAGCGATCTTGCAGATAAGCACCAGATGGATACGTCATATATTGTTCTAATACATGTGTAAAAGCATCGGTTATACCATTAACAAGCTGTCTTTTAGGGATAGATTGTATTACCAAGGGGTCCAGTATAGAAAATACAGGAAAAAGCCCAACTCCTCCCATTGCTAGTTTTTCTTTTGTTTCTTTACGAGTAATTACGGCACCAGAGTTCATTTCTGATCCTGTTGCCGGCAGAGTTAAAACGGTTCCAAATGGCATTCCTTTTTTAGTGGGAGTATTGCTCGTTAAAATATCCCAAGGAGTATCTCCTTTGTATAAAGCTGCAGAAGATAAAAACTTGGTTCCATCAATAACAGAGCCACCACCAACTGCTAATAAAAATGTAATATCTTGCTCTTTAATGATTTGTAATGCATCCATTAAAATAGCATATTCTGGGTTTGCAGGAATTCCTCCAAATTCTACAACTTCAACATTCGATAAAGCTGTTTTTACTTGTTCATAGATTCCATTTTTTTTAATACTTCCACCACCATATAAAAGTAATACTTTAGCTTTTTCAGGTATTTCGGTACTCAATTTTTTAATGGTATCTTTTCCAAAAATGATTTTGGTTGGGTTTTTTAATTCAAAATTATTCATAGCTTTTTCTTTTATTCTTTTTTTCAATTAACAACATCAGAGCAAATTTTCTAAATATGCTTTGGAAAACTAAAACTCTCCGTATGAGATTTAAAGTTCTATTCTATAACTGTTACAAGATCCTCTGTACTTTTTCTTACTTTAACTAAATTTACCAACCAGTCCTCTTTTTCATCTCTATATCCTAAAGGTAATAAAACAGCACTTCTTAAACCTTTAGCTCTTAACCCTAATATCTCGTCTACTGCATCTGGATCAAAACCTTCAAGAGGAGTGGAGTCTACGCCTTCAAAAGCAGCAGCTGCAATAGATTGTGAAAAAGCAATATATGCTTGTTTTGCCGCGTGATTAAAATTCACTTCAGGATCTTTTTGAGGATAGGATCCTAGTAATTGTTGTCTATAGTTTTCCCATCCTTCATTTTCAAAACCTCTAATTTCATTAGTAAGATCAAACATTTTATTAATACGCTCTTCAGTATAGGTATCCCAAGCTGCAAAAACTAACAAATGAGAACAATCGGTTATTACAGATTGGTTCCATGCAACAGGTCTAATTTTTTCTTTAATCCCACTATTTGTTATAACAATAATTTCAAAAGGTTGTAAACCGCTAGATGTAGGAGCTAATCTTGCTGCTTCAATAATTCGTTCTATTTTATCTTGTGCTACTTTTTTACCATTCATTGCTTTTGCAGCATATCTCCATTTTAATTTATCTAATAGTTCCATTTTTTAATTTTTTAATAATTATTTATATGTTTATTTTATACCTTAATACTGTTCCATGCAGCCTGAAAAGCTTCCTCTATATGATCTTCATTTAATTGAAATATACCTCGTTGTTGCATGGTCATTAAAAATGATAAAGGACTTATCGTATATGCATATAGTAAAAAAGGAGATAAATCCTTTATTATACCTTTATCTTTACCTCGTTGCCATAAATCGAGTAGGGGTTGCAGGTGCTTTAAGCCTTTTTGTCTACTGGTTTCGTCTATCATAGGACTATGATCGCACTGACATAAAAACAAAGCTTCATCGGTTTCTTTTAATTTAAAATCAGCAATACGTTTCCAAACGATTTCAAAACCAGTTGCAACACATAAATCAGGACTATACGTCTCAAAAGCATAGTTAGTAAAAGCTGCTTTAACCTCTATATATACTTGATTAATAAGATCTTGTTTACTTTCAAAATACAAGTAAATAGTAGCTGGAGATACATTAGCCATTTTGGCTATTTTCGACATAGGTGCAGCATGAAATCCGTTGTTATTTACGAGGTTTATAGTTGCTTTTACCAGAGCATCCCTCTTAATTTGGCTTTTTAATAATTTGGACATAGCATTAAATTCTGGTGTAAAAATAATAAAAATGAACATTCATTCTTTTTTATTGTATTAGTTTATATATTAATTAACATGGTAAAAAAGAAAAGATTTTTTAATCTATATAGCGAATGGAAAAAAGTGTAAACCATTTTTTATAAAAAAACTGGAAAGAATAAGATATTTATACCATATTTGCATCTTAAATTAAGAATAAAAAAAGTTTTAAGCCTATGTTATTACCACTTGTACATAAAAAGGACGCTGTAAAGCTGTTTTCAAATCAAGAATATTAGGTATAAAACCATTGAAAAGATATAAAACAATAGAGCGTCCAAGAAATTGGACGTTTTTTTTATGTCATTTTTTCATAAACTATCCCTGTATAATAAAATAGTATTTGAAAGTTAAGCAACCTAATTTCAATTAATTACTAAATCAGCAGATATCCGTTAATTAACGGACAGGGATAATTATGCATATTTTTAAATTTAACTATCTAAAAAACAGATCTTTGTGATTTTAATTAATTTGTTTATTTGAAAAACAGATGTATATTTGCATCGCAATTAACGAATTGCATAAAAATAATAAATAACCCTTAATACCGAAGTAAAATGATCTTTATAAATATATTTTGCGATTCTCTAAAAGAACCAGGTTCTGCTATGAGAATGCTTCGGGACTTCCTTCACTACTAAATAATAATAATCTTTATTATATGAAAAGAAGTCTGAAGCCATAACGTTTCGGATTTTTTTGTTTTACACTTTGTTACATCAGTTAGGTCGTATTTTATACATATTGTACATTCAATTTTTCAGGCTAAACCAGCTTAAATATTTCGTACTTAATTTATTGAATATCTTTCAGGTTGAGCTTGTGGAACGCTGCCAGAGTAAACTTTTTAAAAACCTGTCAGGCTGAGCTTGTCAAAGCCAAATTTCCCGAAACACATATCAAAAAAATGTCAAACAGAGAAACATACATTGTATTTCTCAAAACTGACAAACATTAAATCATACCAATGGGAAATAAATTAAGAGGAAAAGACTTAATAAAATTAGGCTTTCCTAAAAACAATAGTATTAATGTGACTTTGAGTCAGGTTAATAGATATCAAAAGAAAATTAAAAAAGAACATATATTAACAGAAGCTAAAAAAGTTTTACTAGATCCAGAAGCATATCAAGGAGATAGTGTTTGGGGCAAAATAGCAGAGAGTTTATTAAAACCTGTAGAAGTTAAGAAACAGGTTTTAAAAACAATAAGATCACCTTTTCATATTTATGGCGAAAATGAAATTGAGGAGCAAGCCAAATATCAATTGTTTGATTCCTTAAAATTACCAGTGGCAGTAGCTGGCGCCTTAATGCCAGATGCACATACTGGATATGGTATGCCAATAGGAGGAGTACTCGCTACAAAAAATGCAGTAATTCCTTATGGAGTAGGAGTAGACATAGGTTGTAGGATGTGTTTAACAATATACCCTATAAAAATATCCTACCTTAAAGGAAAAAAGCACCAGTTAGTGAATATATTATCCGAACATACCAAATTCGGAATGTATGAGACTCATAAGATTAAGCATGATCACGAAATCTTTGAACGAGATGAATTCAAAACTATTCCTCTGGTCAAAAAACTGAAAGACAAAGCCTATAAGCAGTTGGGTACTTCTGGCGGAGGAAATCATTTTGTCGAATTTGGAGTGGTCAACATTACAGATATCGATAACGAATGGAAATTACCTACAGGAGAGTACATAGGCGTATTGTCGCATAGCGGGTCAAGAGGTCTGGGAGCTAATATTGCAAAACATTATACGTATTTGGCAACGAAACAGTGTCCATTACCTAAACATGTGCAACAATTAGCTTGGTTGGATCTAAATACCCATGACGGGCAAGAATATTGGTTAGCAATGAATTTGGCAGGAGATTATGCACAAGCATGTCATGATGATATACATGCCAGAATAGCAAAATTACTTGGATCAAAACCTGTAGCAAAAATTGAAAACCATCATAATTTTGCTTGGAAACAAGAGGTAAATGGAGAAGAATGTATTGTACACAGAAAAGGAGCAACTCCTGCAGCCAAAGGAGAACTAGGTATTATACCGGGATCTATGACTGCCCCCGGGTTTATTGTAAGAGGATTAGGTAATATAAAAAGTTTGCAATCTGCATCCCATGGAGCAGGTCGTTTACATTCTCGTAGAAAGTGCAAAGAAAAGTTTACCCAAAGTGAAATCAAAAAAGAATTGAAGACGCATGAAGTTACCCTTATTGGAGGCGGAATTGACGAAGCACCAATGGCCTATAAAAATATTGAAAAAGTAATGGCAAATCAGCAAGAATTGGTAGAAACTATAGGAACATTTACTCCTAAAATTGTTCGAATGGATAAGTAGTATAATTTGGGCGTTACCCTACGGGTCGGGCTTTCGGCTATATCTTTTGTATGCTCCTTCCAAAAAAAGGAACATACAAAAGGATGCCGCTTCAATCCCTAACGCAAAAAAAAATATAAAAAATGGAAACAAATAGATTTAGATCAACCATAAAAAGCCTAACCGCTTTCAAAGATATCATAAATGTTCATTGTCCAAATTGCAATGAAAAGGCTTCGTTACATAGAAAATTTGAAGATTATAGAAGCTACCGTGATCACTACGAATTCAGATGTAATAATTGTCATGCAGAAGTAAAGGAAATGAAGAAATTTATATATAGCGTAGATAGAAATTGTCCTTTTTGTCCAGCCGTTATAAACTATAGATCGCTCCCTACTTCTAAGATTAAAAAAGAAATAGAGGTGACTTGCAACGACTGTAAAGAAAGAATTTGTTACACTCCAAAAGTTGAGTCAGTATATGATTGGAAGTTTAAAGGAGAAAATATAGAATTTACGTACTGGTTTAGCGAAAGATTTAAAGGAGAAATGTTTTGGGCAGTAAATGAAGAGCATTTAATATATCTAGAAGATTTTATTTCGGCAAAGCAAAGACAACGCAGTAAAGAAAATTATGGAATGATGCTAGTGGATAAATTACCGCAATTTATAAAGGATAAAAAAAATAGAGATGAATTATTAAAATTAATCTTAAAACTAAAGAATAAGTAATGAATCAAAAAATTATACAAATAACAGCAGGCAGAGGCCCGGCAGAATGTTGCTGGGTCGTTGCCCAAATGCTTAAATACTTTTTAGAAGAAGTCCAACAAGCAGGATTATCCTATACCATAATCCAAAGAATACAAGGTACAGAAAATGGCACATTACAATCTGCTACGGTTACACTAGAAGGAAAAGAAATAGAATTATTTTTAAAATCCTGGATAGGTACTGTACAATGGATAGGAACTTCTACTTTTCGTAAATACCATAAGCGGAAAAATTGGTTTATAGGGGTTTATGAGTTAGATGTACTGCATCTGGAAAAATTAAAGGAATCGGATATTACATTTCAAACTATGCGAAGTTCTGGACCAGGTGGGCAGAATGTAAACAAAGTAAATTCGGCAGTTCGAGCAATACATCGACCTACAGATACGAGTGTAGTAGCGATGGATAGTCGTTCGCAACACCAAAATCGAAAAATAGCAATAGAGCGATTAAAAGATAGAGTATTAGAAGTACAATTAGAAAAATTAAAGCAATCTTTATCCGATCAATGGGAGAACCATCTTAATGTACAACGAGGAAACCCAATTAGAATATTTAAAGGAACGGATTTTAAGAAAGAAAAGAAGGTAAAAACCTTTAAAAATAAACGAAATCAGTTGAAAAAAGAGTTACAAAACGAATTAAAAAAATAAGAAATGAGTAATTTATTAGACAAATATTTATTTCAAGCTTTAGATGCATACCCATATAATCTGGAAGAGACCGTAGAGTCTTTAAACTATGCATTGTCTTATGATCAAAGAAACCCAACAGCATTAAGTCTTTTGGGGCAGATATATGCAGAGAATTTAAAGAATTATGAAACTGCAAAAGAGTATTTTCAACAAGCTTTGGCTGAGGATATATATGCAATAGATGTGTATCCAAAATACATTAATGTATTACTTTGGAATGAAGATTATAAAGAAGCTGAAAAATTAATAGAATTTGCATTAACCGTAAAAGGAACAGATAAAGCGATATTATATGTTAAAAAAGGTCTTTTGTTTGAGCAAAAAAAGAAATATAAAAAGGCGTTAAAATATTTAAAATTAGCAAAAGAGAATACCTATAACAATCTGTTTATTGAAGAGATAAAAGAAGAAAAAGAAAGGATTAAAAGTAAAATGTCTAAGAAAAAATCAACGGATGCTACATCAAAATCTACTGCTAAAGAAACAAAGAAAAAATAAAATTCAACTATATTGAAAACTCCAACAAATAAAATAGTTAATAGTGTTGTAACACCATATATTTATTTCTATGAACTCTAACGTAATGATTCTATTAAAAGAGTAGTGGAGTAATAGATGAATTATTAAAAGGTAATTCTAACAGAAAGATCACATATAATGACAGAGGATTGGCAAAAAAATCACTTTGGAAAAAAAGAGACAAAGAAATGAAAACATACTTAACTTCTCTAAAAAAAGGTTGTTAAGAACAAAAAATGATTTCAATTTTTAAAATAATTTGGAGAATATCTAAAAAAACTACCCATATTTGCATAACAAAATGACACAGAATAGAATACATATAACACCTAAATCGCTTTTTTGTAAATGCGATTATCGATGGATTACCGAGGTATCCATTCGAAACAGGGCGTTGTGTAGCTATTTTTGATCTCATATATAATGTGATTTAATACAAAAACTAGATATAACCATGAGCGTCCAATAAATTGGACGCTTTTTTTATGATTTTTTTTAAATGAATGTATAAAAGTTAATAAATACATATAAAATAATATTTGGAAACTAAGCATCAGAAACACAGACGATTGCCAAAAAATCCAAAATCTGTTATAAAACGGACAGGGATTCCTATATTTAATTTTTAATCATAAGTAATTGATTTTCAGTGAAATAAAATTAAAAATAGTTTGGATATTTAAAAAAAGTTTTGATCTTTGCCCTGCAATCAAAGCAAAACAATAACTAGGATTGTACTAATATAAAGCATATAAAAATGATACCTAATAATTCAGAACACATAGTAACCCGCCTTTTAACCAAGCAAGGAAGATATTGTTCTGTTATTAATATAATAGGTGTCTATTTTATAAAAAGAATGAAGATAAGAACATAACTTATTTACAAGATATAAAAAAGACGCCCGAACAAGGCGTCTTTTTTTATGCTCTTTTACGAAAAAATATTCTATCGTATCCCAAAGACAAGATGGCTGAATGGTGAAGGCAACGGTTTGCAAAACCGCTTTTTATGAGTTCGAATCTCATTCTTGTCTCTATTTTATCTATCTGTGTTTATCATAGTATTTAAAACAATGTGTAACTAAATAAATTAATCTATTATGAAAACTCACTTTACTATTACAAAAGGAGAAATGAAAAGAAAAACCCCATGGATCACCAGAATATTATTAAAGTGGGGTTCTATCTATGTAAATGCCATGAGCAAAGCTCTATATCCACCAGAAACTAAAGATATAGAAAGTAAAAATGACATACATCGCACTTTTTATAAATAAAAAAGGAAACTACGCATGATGACTGCGTATTTTGGGAAATATAATCAAAATCCTATAATCTTTTATTTTTTTAAATACTTAGACTATTAATGAGGGATTAAAAACACTTCAGCTTTGAGTATGTTGGCGCATTTTTAATAAACAAACTTTATACAAAGATTACTTCTTTGAGATATTTAGGAAAAACTTATAAAAATGCGCTATTAAGTTTTAAGTTAAATCCCTAATTTTGCGTATATGATACGCCAAAATATTAAAGTTGCTGTAGATGCTGTAGTCTTTGGATACAAAGACAAAATTCTTAATGTATTGCTGATAAGGAGAAATATAGATCCCTATAAAGATTCTTGGGCATTACCTGGTGGTTTAGTTTTGGAAAATGAAAATCTGGAGCAAGCAGTAGAGCGGGAGTTAAAAGAAGAAACTAATGTTACTGTAGATTATTTAGAGCAACTATACTCTTTTGGGGATCTTGGTCGAGATCCCAGAAATAGAGTGGTTAGCATAACGTATTTTGCATTGGTTAAACCAGAACATCATGATATAAAAGCAGATACCGATGCCAAGGATGTCGCTTGGTTTGATGTACAAGATCTTCCCGAATTGGCTTTTGATCATGCTAAAATCCTAAAAAAAGCAAAGAAAAGACTGCAAAATAAATTAACCTATGAGCCTATAGGTTTTGATTTACTAGAAAATAAATTTCTGTTTTCAGATTTAGAAAAACTGTATATGACTATTCTAGAAAAGGAAATAGACCGCAGAAATTTTAGAAAAAAAATACTTGGTTTTGGTATTTTAAAAGAATTAGACGAAAAAGTATCTGAGGGTAGAGGAAGACCAGCTAATTTATTCCAATTTAATAAAAATCAATATTTTAAATCAAAAGAAGAAGGTTTTTTCTTTGATATAAAATAAATTTTTTTACTCATTTCTAGCCCAAAAATAGTTTGTAGGCTTATTTATTGTTTTTTTTACGCAAAATAATTTGGTGGAATACATAAAGTATTTTAAATTTGCGTAAAAATAACACAATTATGAAATATCTACATCTTGACCCATCGTTTGCACCATATACTACATCTATAGATTTTGAAGCATTTGTTTTTAATGGGGGAGAACCACATATAAAAATAAAAGACCAAAATATAGGAGAAGAAGTTACTATAACCCATCGTATTAACTCATTTAATGATTTTGGATTAGTATTAGTTGCTACAGATGCACTTAAAAGAATGGACGTAAAGATCATTAATCTGTTTATACCTTATTTTCCTGCTGCACGACAAGATAGAGTAATGGTGTCGGGAGAATCCCTGTCTGTAAAGGTGTACGCAGATATCCTAAATGCACAAGGGTATAATCAAATTACTGTTTTTGATCCACACTCTGAGGTAACACCAGCAGTATTAAATAATGCAAAGGTGATCCAGAATTACGATTTTGTAAAACAGTGTTTAGAAACCATAAAAGAAGAAGTTATATTGATATCTCCAGATGGTGGTGCATTAAAAAAAATCTATAAAGTTTCAGAATATCTAGGAGGTATCGAAGTAGTAGAATGTTCTAAAAAACGAGATGTAAAAACAGGAGCCCTATCCGGTTTTAGAGTTTATGAAGAAGATCTACAAGGAAAACATTGTGTGATCGTAGATGATATATGTGATGGTGGAGGTACTTTTTTAGGGTTAGCACAAGCTCTAAAAGAAAAAAATGCAGGAAAATTAAGTTTAGTGGTTAGTCACGGTATCTTTAGTAAAGGATTGGATAGTTTAACACAACTATTTGATACCGTGTTCACTACTAATTCTTTTAGAAATATTAATGAAGAAGGAGTAGTACAGATACCAGTTGTAAAATGAATGTAATAAAAGCACCAGAAGAATTAACTATAAATAATCAATATAGTATTTTTTTAGCAGGAAGCATAGAAGGAGATACAGCTACAAAATGGCAAGATATGGTTATAGAAAACCTATCGAATGAAAAAGGAATTTTACTAAATCCTAGGAGATTAAGTTGGGATACTTCCTGGAAACAAGAGATAGAAAACCCTAAGTTTAAGGAACAAGTTACGTGGGAATTAGATGCTTTAGAACAAGCAGATAGAATTATTATGTATTTTGATCCGGCTACTAAATCACCAATATCCTTATTAGAGTTAGGATTATTTGCCAAAAGTGGAAAACTACTTGTCTGTTGCCCAAAAGGATTTTGGAGAAAAGGAAATGTAGATATTGTGTGTGAACGATATAAGGTCGATCAAGTAAATAATTTGGAAGAATTAATTGACGAGGTAAAGAAAAAATTAAAATGAAATCGTTGTTAGACAATATAAAAGGAGGGATTTTTGGGGTAGCAGTAGGCGATGCGTTGGGAGTTCCGGTAGAATTTAAATCACGAGAGTTTTTAAAGAAACAGCCTGTTACTGATTTTATGGGGTACATGTGTTGGAACCAACCTCCAGGAACATGGTCTGATGATACATCATTAACACTATGTCTGGTGGATAGTTTGATAAAAGATTACGACGTTGAGGATATAGCAAAAACCTTCGCCAAATGGTATACAAATGGATATTGGGGAGCACATAACGAAGTATTTGATATTGGCGGGAGCACCCGATATTCTCTCGATAGAGTTTTAAAAGGAGAATCAGGAAAATATTCAGGAAACATGTTTGAAACCGATAATGGTAATGGTTCCTTAATGAGGACATTACCATTAGTGTTTTTTTTGCAAAAAGAAACCGATAGTAATAAAAGGTATCAAAAGATAAAAGAAGTATCCTCTATTACGCATGCACATTTTAGATCGGTTTTTTCCTGTTTTATATATGTAGAATATGCATTACTCCTTTTACAAGGCCAAGATAAATTTGTAGCGTATGAAAACATGAAGAAACCATTACTAGAATTTGCTTATAAAATGGATTTCAACCCTATAGAGATAGATCTGTTTCATAGAATATTAAAAGGAAATATTTTTGAAGAAAGCAAAGATTCTATACAGAGTTCGGGATATGTTTTACATTCATTAGAAGCTTCATTATGGTGTTTATTAACATCAGACTCGTATGAAGAATCGGTACTAAAAGCAGTAAATCTAGGTGGTGATACAGATACTACAGGAGCCATAACAGGTGGTTTAGCAGGATTATATTATGGCTATAATACTATTCCTGAAACATGGAAATTTCAATTAGCCAAATTTGAAGATATAGAAGAATTACTAAAAAAATTTAATAAAAGTTTGTCATGAAATATAATATAGAACAAACACAGAAACAATTCAACCAAGAAGAAAATATAAAATTTATGTTCTTTTGGGGACATACACCAAATAAAGACGGTAGTATCGGTAAAAGTTGTTTTAGTCAATGGTGGCAATCTAATTTTGAAGTAAAAGGAGTTACTTATAAAACCGCGGAACATTGGATGATGGCAGAAAAGGCAAGACTATTTAAGGATCATACGATTTTAGATGAAATTATTAAAGTTTCTCACCCTATGGAAGCTAAAAAGTTGGGAAGAAAAATTAAAAATTTCGATCCTAAGATTTGGGATGCACATAAATATAAAATTGTAAAACAAGGAAACTTACATAAGTTTTCACAACACAAAGATCTCGCAGAGTTTTTGCTAAGTACTAAACAAGAAATCATTGTAGAAGCAAGTCCAAATGATAACATTTGGGGGATTGGTATGGCACAGGATAATAAAAATGCACAAAACCCTAATTTGTGGAAAGGAAATAATCTATTAGGATTTGCCTTAATGGAAGTCAGAGATGAGTTGAGTATATAACTTTTAAAAGAAACAATAATGATACTTCAAACGATAACAGATAGAATTTGGACTATTGAAAACTTTCTTTCTCAGAAAGAATGCCAAGATCTTATTTCATTTAGTGAAAACAAGGGGTATGATGAAGCAGATGTAGGACTTGCTTCGGGAGCCAAGATGATGAAAAATATAAGAAATAATTACCGTTTGATTTATGAAGATATTAATTTTAAGGATAGTATTTGGAAAAAACTAACTCCATTTTGCCCAACAAAGATAGAGGATTCACTATTAACTGGTTTAAATAAGAGATTTAGGTTCTATAAATATAATACAGGACAAAAATTTAAAAGACATATAGACGGGTGTTTTAGAAGAAATCACGAAGAAAGTAGAATCACTTTTATGATATATTTAAATGATAATTATAAAGGAGGAGAAACAAAATTTGATGAAGCTACAATACAACCACAACAAGGAAAAGCGCTCTGTTTTATTCATGAACAAAAACACGAAAGTATTCCTATTATTGAAGGTGTAAAATATGTATTGCGTAGTGATATAATGTATGAAATTAAGGATAAATGAAACCAAATAATAAACACATAAGTAAATTTTTAAGTCTTATTTTAAGGCACAATCCAGATAAAATTGGATTACAATTAGATGAAAACGGTTGGGCAGATGTTAATGAGTTGCTTGGTAAAACACAAAAACATCAACCAAAATTAGATATAAAACTATTAAAAGAAATCGTAGAAACCAACGATAAAAAACGCTTTGCTTTTAATAATGAAGAAACTAAAATAAGAGCCAATCAAGGACATTCTGTATCTGTAGATTTAGAATACGAACCAACACAACCACCAGAATTTTTATATCATGGTACCGTAGCTAAATTCATGGATGTTATTAAACAAAAAGGACTTTTGAAAATGAATAGACACCATGTACATCTTAGTGAAGAACGAGAAACTGCTATAAAAGTAGCTTCCCGAAGAGGAAAACCTATTGTTTTAACCATTCGATCTGGTGAGATGCACAAAAAAGGAATTAATTTTTTTCAATCCGATAACGGAGTATGGCTTACAGATATAGTTTTGCCAGAATATATAGGGTTTAAATGATTATCAAAGATATACTTATAGGGTTAGCAATAGGAGATGCATTTGGTGCAGGAGTAGAGTTTCAGGATCGAAACTGGATACGCAAAAATGTAGATTTCACTACTTTTGTTAATGTAAGAAATCAAATAGTAGTAGCTAAAGACAAAAAAGAAATCTTTACAAAAAATTATACCCCTTGGGATTATACTGATGATACAGAAATGACTATTGGAGTTCTAAAAGCTTTGATGTCAAAAGATACGTTTACTGAAGAACTATTGATCAAAAAATGGAAAGAAGAATATGAAAAAGGTATAAGAGAAAAAGGTTTTGGTAGAAATGGTCATGGATCTATGAGTTGGTATTACTCTGGAGATAAAACAATAGAAGAAGTAAGGGATTTTCAAAGAACCAGAAGTAACCCTGGCAATGCACCAGCAATGCGATCCCTTCCTTTAGGGTTGATTACAGAAAATAAGATAAATGAATACGCTGCCATTAATGCAAATGCCACACACCCCAATATAAATGCGGTTATATCTAGCCAATGTATTGCAAGAGCGACTGAGTTTATATGTATTAAAAAAGAAGATCCAAAAAAAGTAATTAAATATTGCATAGATACCATACCTCTAAATAAAGAATATAAAACGTACTTAAAAGATATAGACCATTTAGGTAAGTACGAAGACTTTACGGATAAGGATTTTGTTCGATTATGTGGGTCTCAACCAATTGAAAAACCTTATTTTTTATCAGGAATATACGGCATGCCATCAGATTCTAAATATACCGCAGGTTGTGTATTATATATTCTTAAAGAATCCATAAATGCTATAGATGCATTACAAAAATCTGTTTATTTAGGAGGAGATGTAGATTCTGTAGCTTCGATTACCACAGGGATAATGTCTGGAAAAACAGGATTGTTAAGTATTCCAGAATTTATGATAGAATCGGTAGAAGGTATAGAATATGTAACAGAAATTGCTAAGGATTTTAATACGTATCTTAATCAAATTGGGATAAAGACAGATCAAAAGACACTTATTTAGTATAATAGCAAAAATATAAATTATGATATTAGAAGCAGGTCTGGCAGATGCATATGGAGCAGGTTTTGAATTTGCAGATGCTAATGATATACTAGTATATAATACATTAAAAGAATACCGAAAACATCCAAGATATGCATCTATTTATGGTACATATACAGATGACACTCAAATGGCAATTGCTATTACAGAATTAATTTTAGAAACAAAAGAGTGGTCAAAATTAAGTATCGCAGATAAATTTGTTGAAGTATTTAAACGTGATCCCAGAAAGGGATATTCTTCAAGGTTTTACACTATTTTAGAACAAGTGAGTTCTGGAAAAGAGTTATTAGAGGTTTTACATCCTAATAGTAATCGTAATGGAGCAGCTATGCGAAGTTATCCAATAGGAATATATAAAAGAGAGGATGTAATACTTGAAAAGTCAGAACAACAAGCTATTATTACACATAATACAAAAGAAGGTATTCTTTCTTCTAAAATTATAGCTTTAGCAGCGCACTATTTTCTTTATAAAAAAGGAAGTAAAAAACACTTAATAGAGTATTTAGAAGTTACTCTTTCTCAACATTTTGATTTTATAAGAACATCTACTTTAAAAATGGAAGCATTACCGACAGTTAATACCGTTATTGCTTTAATTTTGGATCATAAAAGTATGAGCTCTTGTTTGATAGAGGCAGTTGATCTTGGAGGAGATACAGATACGGTCGCTTCTTTATCTTTAGCTATTTTAAGTTTATGCAAAGATACCATTTATGATTTACCCAATTGGTTATATAAGGACTTTAAAAACGATACATTTGGCAAAGATTATTTGATAGAATTAGACAACAAACTAAGTAATAAACTAATCGAATGAGAACTTTAGTAATAGGGGATATACATGGTGGACTTAAAGCTTTACTTCAAGTATTTGAAAGAGCAAAAGTAACCTCAAAAGACACCTTGATATTTCTAGGAGATTATGTAGATGGTTGGAGTGAATCTGCGCAATTGGTTCAGTATCTTATCGAACTTAATCAAAAACAAAAATGCATTTTTATAAAAGGAAATCATGACGTTTGGTGCCATGAATGGTTGCTGGATTTTGATAAGGATAACCCTGTTTGGTATAGAAATGGAGGAAAAGAAACTATAGAATCTTATGTAAATAGTGAATATATGATAGAGGAACATGTTGTCTTTTTTAAAGAACTTAAAAATTATTATGTAGATTCTAAAAACAGACTATTCATTCATGCAGGTTTTTCCTCTATGAAAGGACCAGAAAATGAGGTGTATCTTACCAATTACAGATGGGATAGAACATTATGGGAAATGGCTATCGTTATGGATAAAAAAGTAGAAAAAAATTCTGCCCTTTACCCCAATAGATTAAAGCTTTATTCTGAGATTTATATAGGACATACACCTACATTACACTATGATTCAGATATCCCAATGCAAGGCATAAATGTTTGGAATATAGACACAGGAGCTGCTTTTACAGGAAAATTATCTATTATAGATATCGATACGAAACAGTTTTGGCAAAGTGACCCTTTACCTTCTCTATATGCTACCGAAAGAGGAAGAAACTAAATCAATATTCTTATAGTATTGTACTGTAACAAAAATCATTTCCAAAATTTAACGGTAAACTGGGGGTTTTAAGAGTGTAAATACTATTAATTTCGTTTTTTATACCTACTAACCAAAGTTTTTTTACATATTATGAATTTATCGTATAACAAAAAAAATAACTTCTTTATTTACAAATCTTTAATCATTCTTTTAATACTTTGTAAATTTAATAATACTAGTGCACAAGAAATGAAATCCATAAAAAAAGATAGTTCTTATAGTATTATAGCGCATCCTATGAATGTATACGAAGGTGTTTATAAAAATGATAAACCATACCAAGGATATTTTAAAGATGGGGATCAAGAATTATTTACAGTAGATTATTATGAAGATGGGATCAAGAAATACAATTATTCTTTTGATGTATTGCAAATGTTAAAAGAGAATAAATTTGACGGAAATTCTCGAATAGAATTAAACAAAAAATCTATATACAAAAACGAAAAAATATTTGATGGTGTAAAATACCATTATATAAAAGATGGAATATTAGTAGAACAATATAAGGATGGTAAGCATACAGGATTTTATGTAGATGTTTTTGCAGTACACTATTATAACCGACTTATTTTTAAACTAGAAAAAGATACATTAGAAATTCTATCCATAAGAAATGAAGAGTATAGTATAAAACTTCTTTCAAAAAATAACTTTATATCAACAGAGTTGTATAAAAAAGACTCAGTGCTAGCCAGATCACAAAATATTGAGCCTAATACCAGTAAGTTTCCAGTTAATAGTACTATACGAATTTATAAAGAGGATGGTATTATAAAAGGGAGGTCTTATAAGAATAATGACGAATCGGATCTTATGTATCAAGAAGCCAGAGAAATAATGGAAATTTTTAATAGATTAGAAGCTTATAATCTAAATAATCTTTTGGATATTTTTAATACTTTATTAAAGGATATGGTTTCGAACAATAACTCTAGGGATATAGAAAGAAACACAACCGAAAATACGATGATTATAGGTGGCTTTGTTTCAGATCAAGATGGAAAAATAAAAGATGGAATTAGGTTTTTGGGTAGTCAAAAAGATAGCTATTATCAAATATTTAAAAATAATAAAATTCTCAAAGAAGAAAAGGCTACGTTAGAGAATTTTCAGGAAATATTTTCTACCTATATGGAAAAAAAGTACAATTCAGAAGATTAAGGATAAAATATTAAATAATATTTTATCTAATTCTAATGTTTTTTTAATAAAAATAATTTATATTTGCGTATAAATAACGCAAAATAAAATTAATATGAATCCACTACTATTAACAGACGGTTATAAATTAGGTCATAAAGAGCAATATCCTGATCAGACAACACTTGTATATTCTAATTGGACACCTAGAAAAAGTAGAATAGAAGGGGTAGATAGCGTAGTGTTTTTTGGGCTACAGTACTTAATTAAAGAATATTTGATTAAACAATTTAATGAAGAGTTTTTTAATCAACCAAAAAAGGAAGTGGTAACAGAATATAAAAAATATGTAGATCATTACTTAGGAGTAGATTACAATACTTCACATATAGAAGATTTACACGATTTAGGATATTTACCTATCGAAATCAAAGCTATTCCAGAAGGAACAGAAGTACCTATTAGAGTACCTATGTTTACCTTGGTAAATACAAAACCAGAGTTTTTTTGGTTAACTAATTATCTGGAAACTTTATTGTCTAATATAATTTGGCAACCATGTACCTCTGCAACTATTGCTAAACAGTATAGAAAAATACTAACCAAATATGCTTCAGAAACAGATATTGATAATGTAGGATTCGTTACTTGGCAAGGTCATGATTTCTCTATGAGAGGAATGTCTGGTACCGAGTCTTCTATTTTAAGTGGTATGGGGCATGCACTTTCTTTTTCTGGTAGTGACACACTTCCGGTAGCTAAAGCATTCGAAAATTTTTATAATACAGATGTAACGAAAGAACTTGTTATTGGTAGTGTAAATGCTACAGAACATAGTGTAATGTGCGCTGGTAGCAAAGACGATGAGATTGGTACGTTTAAAAGATTGTTACATACCTATCCAACAGGGATTTTGTCTGTAGTATCTGATACTTGGGATTTATGGAAAGTATTAACCGAATATCTTCCTAAATTAAAAGAAGAAATTCTGAGTCGTGACGGAAAATTAGTGATTCGTCCAGATTCTGGAGATCCTGTAGATATTATTTGTGGATGCAAACACGATAACCCTATCGTTGCAAAAGGAGTTATAGAACTACTTTGGGAGGAATTTGGAGGAACAATTAACAAACAAGGCTACAAATTTTTAAATCCTAAAATAGGAGCAATCTATGGCGATAGTATTACTATAGACAGAGCAACACAAATATGCGAACGCCTTAAAGAAAAAGGTTTTGCATCTACTAATGTAGTTTTAGGAATAGGAAGTTTTACCTACCAATACAATACCAGAGATACATTTGGGTTTGCAATGAAAGCAACATATGTCGAAGTGGATGGAGTAGGTAGAGAAATCTTTAAAGATCCTATTACTGATGATGGAACTAAAAAATCTGCTAAAGGATTAATTCAGTTATATCAAGATAATGGGCAAATTACTTTTAAAGATCAGGTAACACAAAAGGAAGAGAAAGAAGGTCTTTTAAAAACCATATTTATCGATGGTAAATTGATTATAGAAGATAATCTGTCTGAGATTAGAAAACGATTAGAAGCATAAAAAATATCTAAAAGAATCTGTAAATAGGTGGAGTATAGAATTATAATCTCTGGTTTTTTAGTCTATTTTTATATTTTTATTTAAAAAATGAATTAATTAACTATATATCAAATTAATAGCCTTATATTTGCAATTCAAATTTTATAATAAATTTTAATTACATTACAATGAATAAAGGAACAGTAAAATTCTTCAATGATGCTAAAGGTTTTGGATTTATCACTGAAGAAGGTGCTAACAAAGATCACTTTGTACACATTTCTGGATTAGTAGACGAAATTCGTGAAGGCGATGAAGTTGAATTTGATCTACAAGAAGGTAACAAAGGATTAAACGCAGTGAACGTTAAAGTTATCTAATACATATACTTTCAAGTTTAAAAAAAAGCCCATCACTAGTGATGGGCTTTTTTATTACAACTTTTTCCATATCTTAATCAACTTGTTAACAGAATATAAAAGATATATAGAATCAGGTATTATACGATTTACGGATGAGAATTACGTATAAATAATTGCAAAGGTTTTTCGCTAGATTGATGAATCAAATTAAAGAATAGTCATAGCTATTGTTTCATTTTATGAAGAAAATATAGTAGAAAAAGAATGCGATTATATGCGAGATTTTTATTCGTAAATCGTATTATATCTTTTTAGTAGTAATAACCCCATTATATCCAGCTCCATAAATTCTATTTTTTAATATAGCT
Source organism: Aquimarina muelleri DSM 19832 (assembly GCF_000430665.1). GTDB lineage: Bacteria > Bacteroidota > Bacteroidia > Flavobacteriales > Flavobacteriaceae > Aquimarina > Aquimarina muelleri. The sequence goes on from NZ_AUML01000026.1 coordinate 76,036, forward strand.
ATATCTTGGATAAAGTTATCTGAGTTAAGCATTTCTTCCGTTTTATATAATTTTTTATCGGTTAGAATTACTTTATTATCTTCTCCACAAGTTATAATCCTTTCGTTATGACAAATAATTGATCTAATAATATCATTATGCACTTTAATTTTATTTATTTTTTTAGTGTTCATAAAAAATTTAAGTAGTATTCCATTCTTTGATCCAATATAGATTATATTATTTATTAATGTACTTAAGCAAAATAATGGTTGATCATGAGTATAAATACATTTAGTAACTCCCAATCTTATATTTGTTTCATTTACAGTATTATCTTCACTACAAGTAATAATAGTGTTATCACTTTTAATAGATAACCCCCATATCCAACCTTCATGAATTTTTATTGTTTTTAGTATATTTAAATCTGAATTTAACACATATAGTTTACCACTTGTTCCTACTGCAATAATATTTTTATTGATGTCTATTTTTATATTTAAGATCATTTCATCAAAAAGAATAACCGATATAATTTTACCCGATAAATCCCATCTTTTTATAGTAAAATCTCTTGAACAGGATATAAATTCAGACTCGTTAAAACAAATCATTTTTAATATCGATTTAGAATGAATACTAATAGTATTTAGCAATTCAAGATCTGTATTCCATAATTTTATTTTTGTATCTCTTCCACAACTTAAAAACCTGTCTTCGTTTAGTTTTAGCAAGTTCCAAATATATCCATCGTGATGAGTGGTTTTGTTTTGCTTTTCAATTATAATATCGGATCTAAGAATATATTTATTTCCTTGAGTAACCAAAGCTCCCTTATGCCATATTTTATGATCAAAAATAATTAATTTTCCTTTCTTAGGAATAATAGTCTTTATAGGGTGTTCGTCTATTTTGGAAGTATAAAACTCTGTATACCCTCCTTCAAAACATTCGGCACCATTAAGGTATAATAAAAATGTAAATTTAGATTCAGAAGTACTACTTGGATAGTAGGTACCATCTTGATGTTTAGAAAATAATTGGTCTTTTTGGTATTTACAAAATCTAATTCGTTCATTTATACCTATAACCTTATCTTTTATCTCTTTTTTAAATGCGGTTATATCTTTTAACCTATTAAAAAGCATAGAAGATAATAAGGGATTATCCTCTACAATACGGTCATTATTTCTATAATACTTAGGATAATGTCCTATAGCAGATTCAAAATTTTCTATTCTGGATTGTAATATTGTTTGTATTTCTTCATCAGAGATAAAATTATCAATTTCTATGATGCGCAAATTTTGTATAGCTGTACTCTTGCTCATAAAAAATATTTAAAGATTTTTGTAAATCAAAGTTCTTCGAAATATAGATGATGAGCATTGATGTATGGTAAGATTATTTTTTAATAGATACTTTTCGAATTCTACTCAAAGACTCTGGAGTAACTCCTAAATACGAAGCTATATAATGGTGTGGGATTAAATTAAGTAAATTTGGATAGCATTTTATAAAAATATCATATCTCTCAGAAGCGCTTTGATACTGTAATGATTCTATTCTTTCTATTGCCAATACGTAATTGAATTCTGCTATTAATCTACCAAAAGTATTAAAAGATGAACTTATGCTGTATAAATTTTTCCAATCACTATATGGAATTGAAATCAATTTACCTGGAACTATACATTCAATAATTTCATTGCTTGGCTGTCCTTTTAAAAGACTTACAAATGAAGCTACCAAAGGATTTCTGGATTCATAATTAAAATAACTAGTAATCTCTTTTCCGTTTTTTAATTGATAAACTCTATAGATTCCTGAAATAACAAACTTTAAATATTTACAAATTTGTCCTTGTTTAACTATTATATCTCCTTTATCATAAATCTCTATAGAAAGTTTAGGTTGTAGTTCTTCTATATCTATTTGTGAAAGATCTACCCAGCTAGAAATAAAATTAATTAATCTTTTAGATTCTTTAAGTTCATCCATATAATGCAATATCATAAATAATTACACTTTTTCCCATAAATGATATAATTATTATAAATTATATTTACTAATTATCTACTTTATTAGTTATTAAAAACAAATACTATAGTTATCCAAATATATAAACTCTTTTACGAAGAAGTGCATCCCTTAAGCTTATAAAGAAACAGAATGCCAAGGATGTTTAGAGAGTAGTGATATAATTATAAGCCTCTTAAATTTTCTTTATAATTGTTACTTATTGGAATTTCAATAGCACCAATTTCTATATCATTTTTTGTATAAGCAGTAATCTTATTCTGGTTTACTATATAAGATCGGTGAATACGAATAAAACGAGAATCTAACTCTTTTTTAAAAGCAGTAATACTATACTTTATAGTATGAGATTCATTCATTAAATGAATTTTCACATAATCTTTTAAACTTTCAATATATAAGATATCATCAAAAATAACTTTTACTTTTTTCCGATTTTTAGACACAAAAATAAAGTGATCATTTGTCATGGCGGGAGTAGAACTAGAAAAGGTTTCTTTTTCTTTTAAGAATATAGATTGTTGTTCTTTAAATTTTTCTATTGCCATAAAAAAACGAGCAAACGTAATAGGTTTCAGTAAATAATCAACCGCATTTAATTCAAATCCATCTACAGCATAATCACGATATGCAGTTGTAAAAATTACTTTTGGTTTTTGGAGTATATTTTTAAAAAAATCTATTCCTTTTAAAACAGGCATTTCTATATCTAAAAACAATAAATCTATAGTTTGTTCTTGTAAAATAGCACTTGCTTCAATTGCACTAGCGCAAGAACCAACTATTTCAAAACCAGATAACTGCATTAAATGAGTTTCTATTAAATCTCGAGCTAATTCTTCATCATCAATAATTAAGCATCTGTAAATCATTTAGAAATCAGTTTTAAAGTTAATACATAAGATTTTTTTTTATCCTTTATTTCTAAAGAATAGTTTGTAGAATATAATAAGTCTAATTGTTTTTTAACATTATTTAATCCGATGCAATCAATACTTTTTTCTACATGTGTTTTTGATTTAGAGTTTTTGATATTAAAAATAATATAATCCCCTTCAAAACTAATTTTTATACTAATAAATGCCTCTTTCAATTCTTGGCTCACACCATGTTTAAAAGCATTTTCAATAAAAGTTAATAATATTAATGGTGCTATTCTTACATCTTGTTGAATATCCTTTTCAAAAGAAATCTGAACACGTTTTCCGTATCTAACTTTTTCTAAAGAAAGATAATTCTCAATTAATTCAATCTCTTTTTGAAGCGATACAAATATATCGTTACATCTATAGAGCATGTAATCCAAAATGTCAGATAATTTTTCGATTACTTCTGGAGTCTGATCCGATTTTTTGATGGCCAAAGCATATAAATTATTCATCGTATTGAATAAAAAATGGGGATTTAACTGGTGCTTTAGAGCCGTGAGTTCTGCTATTTTTTTCTGCTCATTAAGTTTAAGATATCTTTGTTGATTTTTATAAAATTGAACCATTAATAATAACGCAGTAGGGGTTAAGAATTTAATGGATTTACTTAAAAAAACAGAAAAAGAAGAAAGCCTTTTTAAAAATGGATCTTCAGCATATTTTTTAGCAATTTCATTATAATATTGAACATATTTTGGTTCATAGAAATACATATGAATAGTAACATACAAAACAAACATTGTAACTAATAAAATAATTAACCAAAAGATAAATAAAATAGTCTTTTTTGTATTTAAAAACTTTGGAATTAAAATAAATAAACAAACATAAGCTGTGATTATTTGGGGGATTATAATTTTGCATGTAGAATGAAATAACTGAATATACCCTGCTTCAAAATTGGTAACATTAGAAGAAAGCATAAAATATAAAAAAACACACAACCAAAACAGTGAGTGCTTAAAAAGTATAGAACTAAAAAGAGGATATTTATTTTTTAAAATGTTCATATGGCTAGCTAAAATACAATTCTACAACCGAATAGTATAAAAAAATTGCCCGAATGGATTTTTAAGCTGTAGTATAGCTTGTTTAGGTAGACAAAATAGCTATTCTATTATAGTTCCCTTTCTGATAGCTTAAAAAGTAATTTGGTCTATTTATTTTAAATGATAAATACTTCATTGATACTTTTGAAGAGATTTAAAATCTAGTATCGTGAAAAAAAAGTTACAACTTTCTTTTTTACTTCTAGCATTTCAATCTTATCAATTTATCAAACTAAATCAAAATTAAATCTATCATCATGAAACATATATTAGCAACAGTATTATTTTCGCTATTTTTTTTAGGAGCAGTAAAAAGTCAAGATATTACAAAAGAAGAATTACAAATAAGAGCGTTTACGAATAGAGATTATAGCAGGGTCATTAACTATGATAAAAGTTTTGTAAGTGATGATAGGCTTTTTTATGAGAGTTTATACCCTAGCCAGAATAGTATTCAAAAATTATCGGATGTAGAATTAGTTAAAAAAACCCTTAAAAAATATATAGAAGGAAGTTCTTACAACAGATTAGAAATGTTAGAAAGTGCTTTTACAGTAGATGCAACCTTATACTTAACTGTTAGAGATGAATTTAAAAAATTAACACTTAATGATTATATAGCTTTTTTTAAAAACAATAAGGAAGGGGAATTTAATGGACGAATAGGCAATATTTTATCTACAGAAATTCATCATGACATTGCTATAGCAAAAGCAGAAATTTTAATTTCAGAAAGAAAAAATCGGTTTATAGATCTTTTTTTACTAAAAAAAACAAAAGATGGATGGAAAATAATTAGTAAAACCGCAACAAGAACGGATAAAGAAAGATAATTTTAAAATAACTGAACCACTATGGACTTAAAGTCCATAGGTTCGGGCTCGTGACTTAAAGTCACCCAATGGTCATTTCTCGATTATGAAATTCGTTGCATTACCATCATCTGGTCTTCGATGATGCTCCAAATACTCATTTACCATTTCATCAGTAATATTACCAGTACTCCAACAACCATATCCAATACCCCAAAAATGTCTGCCCCAATATTTATGCTTCAATTCAGGAAATTCCTCTTGAAGCTTTCTAGAACTTCTACCTTTTAATTTCTTAACTAAATCACTTACTTTTTGAGATGGACGATACTCTAAATGCATATGAACGTGATCTTTAGAAATCACTCCCTTTAAGATTTGAATATCCTCAGAATCACATATTTGTATCAATAGAGAACGACAGCGTATCTGAATA
>NZ_AUML01000027.1:0-46139 GCF_000430665.1 Aquimarina muelleri DSM 19832
AAAAGAATTTTAAAATTAAGCTAGTCCAAAATGAGACAAAACAATACCGTTTTGATTATCATACCATTTAAACTAAAATAAGCCTTTTTAAGAGAGTCCAAACAGCTTTGAGAACCTATAAACCAAAAAGAGATTTCACAAAATTAGCTCGTGAAATCTCTTATATGAACCTCTCTTTTTGAAAAGAGACTTACTTTTTCAGTAGCCTCCTGTTAAAGGGTGTTTTTTTATAATTTGGCTAACTCTAATTTTTTTATTTTTTAACTGTATAGTTTGTCCAAGCGAATTTTGAAAAATCAGCTCCAACTCCTGCTTTTACAGTCACTACATCGTCAGCACCAACAGTAATAGCTGCAGTATCTTCTGTAAATGTACCGGTAATAGTACCACCTAAATTATCAACCCCAACAACACCTTGGTAAACAGCATTTGTAATAGTAATAGTACCATTTCCTTTATCATCTTTTGTGTCGATTCTGTTTCCAAAAGAAGCTCCATTTAATGTACCAAAGAAAAGGTTGTTGATTACAGCTTCTGTACCTCTTCTAATTTCAGCTCCTGCTTTTAATGCAGTTATTTTAGACAGGTTTAATACAGTTACTTTTTCAAAAGTTGGTTTTGAAACAGGTGTAGCAGCATTGTTAGAACCATTACTGTCCCCTTCGATACCTCTTGGATCTTCAGTACCATCATTAAAGTCACTTTCTCTAACTCCAAACAGATTGGTTAAAGTTCCGTTATAACCTTCTGTAAAATCGAACATGTCATCTTTAATGTTAACACAAAGAATGTTTTCTACGCTAACAGTACCACCAAAGAATTCGATACCATCGTCTGCACCATTAAATACTGCAATGTTGTTAATAGTTGTTCCTGTACCTACAGTATATAGGGAGATTCCATTAAATTCTTGATCTCCATTAATTTTAGCACCAGTATATTCTGCAATTACATATGTAAGCGTACCAGAGTTATCGGTAGCATCTGTTCCTCCGTAGTTAAGACCTGCAACTTCAGATTCTGCAGTTGCTCCTTTATTGGTTGGAGTTTTTCCTGCGATTACAATTCCTCCCCAATCTCCTGGTCTTGGGTTAGAAGCGTTAGATGTAAATTTTATAGGAGCAGAAGCAGTACCTTCGGCCTCTATTTTAGCGCCTTGTTCTACAGCTAGATATACATCTGTTACACCAGCTTTAGCTTTTATAGTAGTACCAGCTTCGATAGTTAAAGTACTTCCTGATTTTACGGTTAAAGGGCCTGTAAGAACCCAATCCTCACTTGCTGCTAAAGTGATATTACCAGTTACATTACCTTTAAGATCTGCTACAATTAAATCATCATCATCTTGCGTTGCAATAATACCATCTAATGTTGGTCCACCTGTTGGAGGTGTTGTTGGAGCGTCATCATCACTAGAGCAAGAGAATATTGTTGCTGCAATTACAAAGATTGGTAAAAACCTTAATTTTTTCATTTTTTTGCTTTTTTTGAGTTATTATTTATTATTGACAAAGAACCCTATAGAATCTAAATTCAACGTAAAGGGTTTGTTATGTATGTATTATATATTTAAAATGAGTAATTTAGACCAAGAGAAATACCTACGCCTCTTTTATAAGACCTCATCACTAATTCTTGAGGAACATCCCTTACTTGTTTAATTTCTGGGTTTAAAAGGTTTGTCGCTTTAAATTTCAGTCCAATTTTTTCATTAAACTTTCTTTCCATTATAAAATCTAAATTTGCAAAGCCTTTTTGAACTATATTATTGTTGAAATTTGATCCGATCCCATATACTTTATCAGATTGATAGGCAAATACGATGGTTGCTAAAAATTCTTTTTTATCTACAGTATTTCTATATGTAACATCACTATTTAACAGTAAAGGTGATGCTCCTTCTAATTCTGATTCGCTACCTGTTACTAGTAATCCTTGATCCTCAAGAATGTTTTTATCTTTAAACTCTAGATTTGTATGCATATAAGTTGCATTAGCACCTAAACTAATTTTTTGAGACCTGTTGTCTTCCTCTATTTTTAGAAGATTCTTTTTTACTTCTACTTCCATACCAACAATTGTTGCATCACCAAGATTTGCGTATGTAAAATTTCTATCTGCGGCAGAAATTCGTTCTATCCTGTTAATGGCATTATTTATTTGTTTTCCAAATACAGATGCAGAAATTAATTCGTCGCTTTGAGGATATATTTCCCACTTTAAATCCAAATTATAATTCTCGGAAGGTTTTAAAGCTGGATTTCCAGATTCCAGATAATCAATTCCTTCGTATACAAACGGCGCTACCTCTTTAAATTGCGGATAAGTATAAGTTTGGCTAGCCGATAAGCGAAGTATGTTTTTATCGTTTACATTGTATTTCATATTAAGAGAAGGAAGAAAATAAGTTTCATCCACATTTAGAGGGCCATTATTATCTCTATCCGAATTTGTAAGATTTGTAAACCATTCTACTTCCATTTTGATATCTTCGAATTTACCACCAATACTTGCATAGAATTTTTCAGAAAACTTATAATCTATACCAAGAGAGACAGAGTTTATAAGTTTTTTAGCATCATATGTAAATGGATTAAGAGCGTCCTCACCAAATCCAAATCCTGTAGTAAATCTAAATATATTATTATCTAAAGCTTCTTGATTTAAAGTTGCTTCCAGATTATTAGGGTCTATCTCTATCGTGCTACGTAGATTATAATCGAAATAAGTAGCTTCGAAATCTCTTTTGGTATTTCTAAAATTATATCCAAGTGTTAGTTTTCCTTTGTTTTCATCTTTTGATCTTCCTCCAAAATATCTTGTAACTACTGCAGTAGCAGCTATATCATTTTCATTAAGATTATGATAGTATCTACTATTGTTTCTAGGAGTTCCAGAAGCTAGACGAACACTATTTTCATTAGAATCCTGAATAAAAATATTTTTCTTTCTATTAGGTTCATCATTTTTAACTGTGTTATAAGATGCACCTAAATTAAGATCATAAAGACCTCCTATTTGATGTTCAGAAATTAATTGATTAACTAATAATAAGTTTTGATTTTGAGTTTGTTGAACAACTCGTGCCTGTTCACCTTCTGTATCTGCTACATCTGGTTTTGTACCAGTATAATCCTGAACTTGTTGACTATTAGATTGTATAAGAAGAGTGTTATAAGAGAGTTTATTTGCAGAGTTTATTTTATAATTAAAATTACCCATTGCTACTTTATTAGAAGAATAATCAAACTCTTCTGCTTTAGAATAATTACTTCCAAAAGTTCCATCATTATTAAAATTAACAGATGTGCCATCTTTATAGGAATAATCGTTACTAAAAGACCCTACCAAAAAAACAGAAAAATATCCTTCATCACCAACTTGATATTTTTTACCCCAATCTAAAGATAAACCCATATTTAGAGGTGTTCTACCAGCTTGATCTGGAGCTAAATTATCATCAAATGCATAAACGGTTAAATCTGTTAATTTTGGCTCTGTGTGATCTGCGACACCTATCCAGTTTGCACCATCTATAGATTTGAAATTATCAACACCTATTGTTTGGGTATTAAATCCACTTGATACACCAAAATTTAGACCCCCACTTCCTTCAAAAATTTTACTGTTTATATTTATGTTGGCTCCTCCTACATCACCACTCTGGTTATATGAAAAAGCTTTGCTAACACTTAAGTTTTGAATTATGTCTGTAGGAAATAAATCTAGTGATATATTTTTATTAACAGGATCATTAGAGGGTAGAGGCAGGTTATTAAGAGTAGTTCCATTATATCTATCTCCAAGACCTCTTACGTAGATTTTATTAGAACCTTCTTGTTTAGCTACTCCTGATATTTTAGCAGCAGCAGCAGTTGCATCACTAACCCCTTTTCTGGCTAACTCTTGGGCTCCGATTGCTTGCTTAATTTCTACTGCATTTTTTTGTTCTATTAAGAGGGCTTCTTCTCGTTCTCTACTGGTAACTACTTTTATAACTACTTCTTCTAATGCTGCGGCAGTAGCTCCCATAGTTGCATCTACCACAACTACTTTGCTTGCTTGTACAACCACATTGGGTATTTCTACAGTTTGATATCCTGTAAAACTAAACTCTAAAGTATATGTCCCCGCGGGTACTCCTGTAATCTCAAATAAGCCATCAAAATCGGTAGAGGATCCTTTGGCAGTACCTTTTACAACAACGTTGGCAAAAGGAAGAGGTTGGTTATTAGATTCTTTGTCTAGTAGTTTTCCGGCGATAGTACCGGTTTCTTGTGCAAAAATAGCCCCTATAAAAAATAGTGCTATTACCGTAAATGTTTTTCTCATTATGTGTTTTCAAAATCTGATACAAATAAATACGGTTTTACAGTAATTATGTTTACCTCACTATTATCGTTAGTTTAAGGGATTGTGATGTAGGAAAATGACCTAAAAAGTCGGAATTACGAGGTTTTTACATGATTTCTAAAGTAACCTACTTAAAAAGTAAAAATAATAAATAACTAAAAATCAATATCTTATATTATATTTATTAATCTCTTTTAATACCTAAATCCAAGAAGAAGATATGGATTAAACAAAGTATGTTTGCTTTTATAAATCATTAGGTAATTGTTATTACAGTGTTAATTTACCTATATTCACAAGATCGTACTTAACATTTTGGTAAAACACCTGCGGCTAATAAGTAATTGTTACTTTCATTTTTTAAACATTTAGTTTGGATAAGATTACAGAGATACAAGCCTTAAAAAAGATGGTAAGTTCTTTTAACTATTATTACTGCTTAAAAATCTAAAAAAAACAGGATTGAAGAATAAAAAATTGCTCTTTGATATAAAAACAATATATCAAAAAAGCTGAAGAATGATATCATTCTTCAGCTTTAAATAATTAATTTTAATCCTTATTAATCTGTATCGATTATTTAGGACCAGACAACAAAAAACTTAATTTTTGTAATTAACTACTACATTGTTTTTATCCGTCCAAGTAGTTACATCTGCAATTTGATTTTTATCATAATTTACTTCTGATAGTTTGTTACCACTCCAGAAAAACCATTTCCCGGTTTTTACTCCATTTTTATATTGCCCCATGGCAATTTTCTTTCCTGTAGCATCATAGGATTTCCACTCTCCATGAAGCACTCCTTCTTTATTATAAAAACCTTGTTGTCTTAAAGTTCCATCTTCAAAATAAAATGTGCCTTTAATAAGGTTTCCTTGTTTTTCAAAAGTAGGTTTTACATCCTGAGCCATTGCAGATATAGAAAATAAAATGGCGATAACTGCGATTATGTTTTTCATAATTTTAATTTTTTATGATTATTTGGGATGTCGACTTTAACATAAAAGTACTATATATTTTACATTTAAACAATATTTAGGTAACATTAAATTAACATTAAATCTTCAATAGTCTATTTATCAGGTTTTTGAATAAATCAAAATATATGTTAATAAAGAGGTTTTTTATTCTTAATAGATGTTTTTTAATGTGTTTAAAAAAATATTTAATAGCTGTATTTCTCTCAATCTTTTAGAAAACTTCTGAAAAGCTACAAAATTCAATAGCATAGTTTTTTCTGGGTAATTTACAGTAGACTAAATAAGCTATGATAAATACCACAAAATAATAAAAATGATTTTTAACAATTGCTTAAAGTTTTAATAACACAGGTATTAAGCTAATAAAATACTTTTGTCATGTTGCGAGACAAAGTAGTTCAAATAATCATATTAGTTTTTGTCGACTTAGATTTTTGAAATACATGAGGATGTCTTTTTTAAGGCATCCTTCTTTTTCAGTCTTTATAAAGGGCTCGAAAATAAGTTAATATAATCATTATAAAACATTTACTTAACGTTAAACTAACATACGTATTAGTTCTTTGCAGCGACAAAAACTAATATTGAAATGATACAATTAAAGATTGTATGGATTATGTTATTCTTCTTTGTAACGTGTATAGCAACCTCTCAGGAAGTAACAAAAACCAAATTTGGACAAGGAAACTTAAACATAATTGCAAAAGACAGTTCATGGAGCATGAAATTTGCAACTAGGTTTCAGTTACTTTCTACTACTGCTTGGGATATTAATGATGATCATTATAGTAAATCAAAAACAGATTTTCTTGTTCGAAGAGCTAGACTAAAATTCGGAGGATTTGCATATAGTCCAAAACTAAAATATAAACTCGAGATTGGATTATCTAACAGAGATATTTCAGGGTCCTCAGAATACACTAACAACACCCCCCGTTATATTTTTGATGCAGTTATTAAATGGAATTTCTATAAAAACTTCACTCTTTGGGCGGGGCAAACTAAACTGCCAGGAAATAGAGAACGAGTTATTTCATCTGCTAATTTACAATTTGTAGATCGGTCAATGTTAAATAGCGCGTTTAATATCGATCGTGATATCGGGCTACAATTATGGCATAATTTTAAGTTATCAGACAAATTTATCTTGAAAGAAGTATTTGCTTTTTCTCAAGGTGAAGGAAGAAATATAACTACAGGAAACTTAGGAGGACATCAATACACAAGTAGAATAGAACTGTTACCTTTTGGTGATTTTAAAGGAAAAGGAGATTATAAAGGAGGAGACCTCTATAGGGAACAGAAACCTAAATTAGCATTAGGGATTACCTACGATTTTAATGCTAATGCAGTTAAAGACAGAAGTAACCAAGGGTCATACATGAAAACTAGTCATGGTTTTCATGAAACTAATATCTATACTGTATTTCTAGATGCAATGTTTAAATATAAAGGCTTATCCTTTATGGGAGAGTTTACAGATAGAAATGCAGATGAAATAACATTTGTGAATACCGCTGGAGATATAAAAAATGTAAAAGTTGGTAATGCGTTAAATATCCAGATAGGGTATCTGTTTAAAAATAATTGGGAGATAGCAACTCGTTATACAAATCTTAATTATCATACAACTATTAGTAATGAATTAAAAGAACAATATACTTTAGGAGTTTCCAAATATATAGTGGGACATAATTTAAAAGTACAATCGGATATTACTTATTCTACAAAAGATAGTGATAGTAGTGGGCTAATGTATAGATTGCAATTTGATATACATTTCTAAATGAAGATTGAATAGATAACAATTTGATAACATTTTACTGGGAATTGATTGTATTTTTGCACCTTAAATAAAAAATAATGGATAATATTTACTTGTTAATGGTTGTTGCTCTTGCTGTTTTAGCAATTGCTGACCTTATTGTAGGAGTTAGTAATGATGCTGTTAATTTCTTAAATTCAGCTATCGGTTCTAAAGCAGTGTCTTTTAGAACTATAATGATAGTAGCGAGTATAGGAATTGCCGCAGGAGCTATATTTTCTAGTGGACTTATGGAGGTTGCACGTAAAGGAATATTCAATCCCAGTGAATTTTATTTTGATGAAATCATGATAATTTTTATGGCTGTTATGATTACAGACATACTCCTTCTAGACTTTTTTAACACTTTAGGAATGCCAACTTCTACAACGGTATCCATTGTGTTTAATCTTTTGGGAGCAGCAGTATGTATTGCTTTAATAAAAATTGGTGGAGACCAAGGACTTACTTTTTCTGATTTAGATAATTATATCAATACTAAAACAGCAACAAAGATCATTACAGGTATATTGTTATCTGTAGTAATTGCTTTCTCTGTAGGAGCTATTGTGCAATTCATAACTCGTTTGTTACTGTCGTATGATTTTGAAAAGAAAGCCAAATGGGTTGGTGCCATATTTGGAGGCATTGCATTAACTGCTCTTTTATATTTTATTTTTATAAAAGGAATCAAAGGTACTAATTACGCTAAATCTATAGTTGATGTAGTTTATAACGGAGGAGCTGATGGCTTATTGGATTGGGCAAATAATTACTTCGGAAGTGCTTATGAGAGTGTAAAAGAATTAGCTAAAGACCAAAAAGATTTCTTTAAAATTGATGGAGATGCAGGTACTATTAAAATGACTTTAAGAGGGTTTCTCGAAAAACGTCTGTTAGAAATTGTAATAGCAGGATTCTTATTGTTTTCTTCTTTATCTTATATATTAGTCACCCTGTTCAAGGTAAATATCTATAAACTTATTATCGTTATAGGAACCTTTGCTTTAGCATTAGCCTTTTCGGGTAATGATTTGGTAAATTTTATTGGTGTTCCTATTGCTGGTTGGCAATCTTATGAAGCTTGGGTCGTATCTGGAGTACCCGCATCAGAATTCTCTATGAATGTTCTGGCAACAAAAGTAGACACCCCAGTAATCCTACTTTTTCTAGCAGGAACAATTATGGTACTTACTTTGTGGTTTTCGAAAAAAGCACGATATGTTGCGGAAACAGAAATTAATCTTTCCAGAGAAGGAGAAGCTAAAGAACGTTTTAAACCTAATTTTTTGTCCAGAGGTATTGTAAGAGGAACAGTATTACTATCTCAGGGGCTTAAGGCTATAACACCAACACCTGCTATGGTCTTTATAGAAAAAAAATTCACAAAACCTGTTATTGATTTACCTAAAAATAAGACTTACGAAATGCCAGCCTTTGACATGGTTAGAGCAGCAGTAAATCTAATGGTTGCTGGTGTTTTAATATCAATAGCTACTTCTATGGGCTTGCCTCTTTCTACTACCTATGTGACTTTTATGGTCGCAATGGGTACCTCATTAGCAGATCGAGCCTGGGGAACAGAAAGTGCTGTTTATCGTGTAGCTGGAGTATTAAATGTAATCGGAGGGTGGTTTTTTACTGCCATAATGGCCTTTATTGCAGCTGCAGCAGTAGCATTTTTGATTAATTTAGGAGGCTCTGTAATGATTGCTGTATTATTATTAGTAGCAGTGTTTCTTTTAGCTAGAAACACCATTAACTACAGAAATAAAGTAAAAGCAGAAAAAGCAGAAGATAGTCTTAAAAATTCAGAAAGCACTTCTGTTCAAGGAGTTATTGAAGAAAGTGCAGATAACATTAAATCTTTTGTAAACAGAGGAAATAAAATATATATAAGTACTATTGATAGTCTTGTAAAATATGATTTAATAGCTCTAAAGAAAACTAAAAAAGGAATAGCAAAATTAGACGAAGAAGTTGAGCACTTAAGAGACAATATCTTTTATTTCATTAAAAATCTTGACGAATCAAGTATAGGAGCTAGTAATTTTTATATCAATATTTTAGGTTACTTACAAGACATGTCTCAATCTTTAGATTATATCTCTAAAGCAAGTCATAAACATGTAAACAATAATCATAAAAAACTTCGGTTTAATCAAATCAAAGATTTAAAAGAAATTGAAGAACAACTAAATGAATTGTTTGAACAAATTAAAAAAGCATTTAGCGATAGAGAATTTGATAATATTGATATAATTATAAACGAAAAACAAGAATTATTTAATACAGTAAATAGAAAAATAGATAAACAAGTTGCAAGAACCAGAACTGAAGAAAATAGTCCAAAAAACACAACTTTATATTTTGGGTTATTATTAGAAACCAAAGATTTAATCACAGCAACAATGAATTTATTAGAAACATATAGAGAACACAAATAAAAAATTTATCAAAAAAAGCACAAAAGACTGGATAATCACTATTCAGTCTTTTTTTTGATAATTGAAAAAAATGTAGTAATATTAAGTAATTGTTATGCTTATAAAATCTTTATGTTAGATTATTGTTTCCTAGCTATATGACTATAGAAACTTCATTTTAACATAGTATATTTACCTAAAGTGATATAATTTTATACAGAACAGATGAATAAAAAAGAAATTATAATTTTACTAGTTGATGATGAGCCTGACATATTAGAAATTGTTGGATATAATCTTACAGCAGAGGGATACACAGTATTAACAGCAGAAAACGGAGCCGAAGCAGTAAAAATTGCAAAAAAGAAAAAACCACACTTAATCATCTTGGACGTAATGATGCCAGAGATGGATGGTATTGAGGCTTGTGAGCATATTCGTAAGGTACCAGATCTACAAGACACAATCATTACATTTCTTACTGCCAGAGGAGAGGACTACTCGCAAGTAGCTGGTTTTGATGCTGGAGCAGATGATTATATAACAAAACCTATTCGGCCTAAAGTTTTGGTAAGTAAAGTAAAAGCATTGTTACGCAGACTTAAGGAAGAAGGGTCTTCAGATAATATTGTTAAGATAGGAGATCTAGTAATTAACAGAGACGAGTATAAAATAATTAAAGATAAAACAGAAATTATATTACCAAGAAAAGAATTCGAATTATTATCTTTATTAGCTTCAAAACCAGGTAAAGTTTTTAAAAGAGAAGATATTTTAGATAAAGTTTGGGGCAACGAAGTAATCGTAGGAGGTCGTACTATCGATGTTCATATCAGAAAATTAAGAGAAAAAATAGGGGATAATAGTTTTAAAACAATAAAAGGAGTAGGGTATAAGTTTGTTGTTTAATGGCTGAAATTTTTAAAAAATCATATAGGTTTGCATACCTTTCGTCTTTATATATAACCGTATTATTAGCGCTCGTGTTGAGCGTTTTTTTATACATCCAGTCTTTATTACATCTATTTTTTATAGTAGGTTTTATAATTGGGTGTTACCTTATCTGTTTTTTGATTATACAATATAGAGTCGAAAAGTTTATTTATCGCAGGGTACGTAAAATATATGATGATATCGAAATGCTAGGGGTAGACACAATCAGTGGCGGCCCTGTTACTACAGATATGAGAACTCTCATCAAAGAAGTTGAAAAATTCGCACAACAAAGAAAAACAGAAATAGAAACCTTAAACGTTAGAGAAGCTTATCGTAAAGAATTTATGGGTAATGTTTCTCACGAATTAAAAACCCCTCTATTTACAGTACAAGGTTATATACTAACCTTATTAGATGGCGCAATGTATGATAAGGTTATTCTTGATAAATATCTAAATCGAGCAAATAAAGGAGTAGAACGTTTAATCTATATAGTAAAAGATTTGGACATGATCACCAAACTAGAAGTTGGAGATCTTAATCTTAATTATACTAATTTTGATATTGTAGAATTAGTACAAAGCGTTTTTGATTTGTACGAAATGAAAGCAGCAAAAAAAAATATAGTTTTAACCTTTGACATGAATTATAGTCAACCAATACTTGTTCATGCAGACAAAGAAAGAATACAACAAGTTCTTTCTAACCTAATCGTAAACTCTATTAAATACGGTAAAGAAGATGGTACTACAGAGGTAAGTATTGAGGATTTAATTCGCAATAAAACAATAATTAGAGTTACAGACAATGGCGAAGGGATAGCACAAGCACATATCCCTCGTTTATTCGAACGCTTTTATCGTGTAGACAAAAGTGGTTCTCGTAAAGAAGGTGGTTCTGGGCTAGGTCTTGCCATTGTAAAACACATTATCGAAGCACACCATGAACGTATATACGTAGAAAGCGACTACCGAGTTGGAAGTGAATTTTCATTTACTCTGGAAAAAGTGAAAAAGTTCCCTGTAGTCGATGTCAGTACTAAAACTACTAAGTCCTCTAAAGGCATTTAAATCTCTTAATTTTGTTAATGTAAAATCATTTTGACTACAGCTAGGCACCAGTTTGTTACTAGTTAAGCGCTCTGCCAAATACTCCTGTTCAAATTGTCCAGGAGTAGGAATAAAAAAAGCTTTTTTCTTCAATTTAGCAAGATCCATAACTGTAGTATATCCAGATCTGGAAATAATCAAATTACTACTATTAATAGTTTCTTCCAAATCTTTTCCCGTTAGGTAGTTATGAATAGTAATATTGTTTTTTACATACGTTTTATGGCTCTGTTCAATAAGTCCACGAACAAATACAATTCTTTTGTCACTTTGTTCAAACTCCTGAAGTAATTTTTTCTCTAATAAAGTACGTTGTGGCTCTGGACCAGAAAGCAAAACCATAATATCATACTTTTTAGGAACAATCTGATATTCAAACCTGCTTAACGGGCCTAAATAAGTAACAGGGATATTACTTTTTTTAGGATGCCCCAATT
Organism: Aquimarina muelleri DSM 19832; assembly: GCF_000430665.1. Taxonomy (GTDB): domain Bacteria; phylum Bacteroidota; class Bacteroidia; order Flavobacteriales; family Flavobacteriaceae; genus Aquimarina; species Aquimarina muelleri. The sequence goes on from NZ_AUML01000027.1 coordinate 12,049, forward strand.
CACCACTAAGGTTAGGATCGTCTGCCATATCAGGAACCCAGCAAACATCAAATCTTTTGATATACTTATTATGTAATTTCGTACTAATAGATGTGGTTTTTCCGCTAAGCACAGTTAGTTGGTGTGTAATAAATACAGAAGGAATACTCTTATGCCTCACTCCCATTCTATTGTCAGATATAATTCCACAAAAATTTTCCTCCTCAATAATCTTTTTTACAACCTTTTTTTCAGCACTTATTGCATGAGCAATTTTAGGACTATTTATAAGCAATTTTAATTTAAAATTACTCCCCTTCTTAGCATATTCTATATTATATGAAGGTAATTCTTTAGTCTCTAATAAAGGAAATTCTTTTTTTAATAAAGATAAAGCAACACCATCAGAGGCAACTACAGGCTCCAAGCCCTCTTGTATAAGAGCATTAATAATAGGGATACACCGGGTTGCATGACCTAACCCCCAATTAAGAGGAGCAACAAGTACTTTTCTGTTCAAAGGTTCTAGTTTTTAGTTTATTATATCAACTAACAAATTGATTCTTAATAATAAAAGTAATCCTATTTTCTTCTCCATATATTTCCTTAATTTTACCAAAAAATTATCTTTAGTGTAATTTACTCTGTTTTATGTCCAATATATTTAGATATAAATATGGGTTTTACCTATTTAGAAGATGAGTTTTGGGCATGACCACATCGCACGGGCTCTGCGGTCGGGCTATCCACGCTATGAGATAGCTGGTTCCTATCCCTCATGTAACCTGAATGAATGAGATAAATCAAAGAAATAAAAGAATCAGTGGGAAGTAAGAATAAACTAAAAAGATTTAATGAAAATAAAACCTTTCCTAATGTAGTAGAACCTACTAGAGAGGAAGTAATTAATAATACATTAGGATACAAAGGAAAATGGAATGATAAGTTCTTTAAAAACCAAAACCCTATTGTTTTAGAATTAGGTTGTGGTAAAGGAGAGTATACTGTAGGATTAGCAAAACAGTATCCAGATAAAAATTTTATAGGCATAGATATCAAAGGAGCTCGTTTTTGGCGTGGTGCAAAAACAGCTATCGAAGATGAAATGCATAATGTTGGTTTTATTAGAACACAAATAGAGTTGATTGAATATATTTTTGAAGAAGGAGAAATAGATGAAATTTGGATCACTTTTCCAGACCCTCAAATTAAATATAAACGAACCAAACATCGATTAACTAATCACGAATTTTTACAACGATATAAAAAATTATTAAAAAAGGATGGGGTTGTACATCTTAAAACAGATAGTGAGTTTATGCATGGGTATACATTAGGTTTACTTCATGGCGAAGGACACGAGGTGCTTTATGCAAATCATAACGTATATCATAATGAAGGAGCTCCAGAAGTTGTAACTACTATTCAAACTTTTTATGAAAAACAATATTTGGAAAAAAATAAACCTATAACTTACATTTGTTTTAAGATTACGTAACTGGTCTCGCTATTTTGGAAACTACTAAACTATTTTTAGTCACATTTTTTGCTTCATTGGTAGGAGTAATACCTCCTGGGTTGGTAAATATGACTGTAGCCAGAACTTGCCTAGAAAGAGGTAAAAAAAATGGTATCCTTGTTGCAATCGGAGCTTCTGTAGTAGTGCTTTTTCAAGCACTTATTGCAATTCTTTTAGCAAAGTATATTTTCTTTAATCCATTTGTTAAAAATATATTATTACGTACAGGAGCTGTAATATTTTTTTTTATGGCAATCTATTTTTTTGCAAAAGCAAAACAAAACAAAACAAAAATCAAAGCCCATAAACATGATGAAACCAGAAGTTTTTTTAAAGGGATGATGATATCTGCTCTTAATGTTTTGCCAATACCATACTTTTGTGCAATAGCAGCAGGAATGAGTGTTAGTGGGAAAATGGAATACGATGTTTTACGTATCGCAGCGTTTACAATAGCAGCAGGTACAGGTACTTTTGTTACCCTGTATTTTTATGTATTTTCCTTTTTAAAAATTGAAAAGAAAACAGCATCCATCACAAAATATACTAATTATTTTATGGGTATATTAATGCTAATTTTAGTAGTCATAACTTTAGCGAGAATTATATACACATGGGAGTAAATAAAAAAGAAATAGACACCCAATCAGGATCTGATACAAACTTTTTTGATAGAGTGTATGAAGTAGTAAAACTAATTCCATATGGTAGAGTAACATCGTATGGAGCAATTGCCAAATGCTTAGGCGCAGCAAGAAGTGCAAGGATGGTAGGCTGGGCAATGAATGCATGTGGTGGTAGAGAAGATATCCCTGCACACCGTGTTGTAAACCGAAAAGGACTTCTAACCGGAAAACATCATTTTGAAGGAACCAATCTAATGCAACAATTATTAGAAAATGAGGGGGTTAAAGTGGTAGATAACCAAATAATAGATTTTGAGGGTATATTTTGGGATCCTATGCAAGAATTATAAGAATTTTTTATCAAAATCATCACCTTTCCAGTAGTTTGCGGTTTTTTTGTTGATGTTTATTTTCTTCAAAATATTTCGCTCTACCAAACTTTCAAGATCAGTTCTTGCAGTTTGATTAGTAATTGAAAAAATGTTTTCGACTTCTTTTACCGAAAAAAAACGATTATTATTTTCCTTTATCCAAAATAATAATTGAGCCTGTCTTTCATTAATATTTGGTTCTTTGTAAAAAACAGAAAGTTGGATTTCCTCTTTTTTCTTTTTGGCTACATAATTTTTTAAGTCCTCAAAAGCTTGCGTAAGTACTTTTACTTGATAGTCAATAAAATAAGTAACATCCATGTCGTCAATTTCTGTGTATAGATAAGCTTTTTCATATTGGGTTTTCGTTTTCATAATTACTCTGGATATAGATAAATATTCTACTAGCCAATATCCTTCTTTTAACAAATACCAGTAAAAAATAGCACGGGCAGTTCTGCCATTTCCATCTACAAACGGGTGTATGTACCCTATTAAGAAATGTAAAATACTTGCTTTTACAATTGGATGGATAAAACTTTCTTTAGGATTGGTATTAAAAAAATCACAAAAAGACAACATAAGAGCATCGAGTGCTTTAAAGTCTGGAGGGGTATGAACAATCTCTCCTGTGATTTCATTCATTACGTGTATCTCATTGTTTTTTCTAAAAACACCTACTTTTTCTTCTTCTAAGGTGTTTTTGGTAACCAGTCTATGAACCTCATAAAGTTTCTCGATAGAAATATTTTCAGTTTTATGATCGCTTATAAATTGGATAGTTTCATAATTGTTCAGAATCATCTGTTCCGATTTATTTTTCGGATTTTTATTTTTTCTGAGCATATCCTTAGCCTGCACTCTTGTGGTAGTAGCACCTTCTATCATTGATGAAAAAATAGATTCTTCCATCAATGCATTATTAAGATATTGTTGTTTGTCTAGCTCAGAAAGTAATTGTTCTTTTTGTAACCCTGCTCCAAAATTATGATCTAGGTAATGGAGTTTTTGCTGTAGAAATCCATTTATATTATAATTAAACCATAGACTTCTATTTTCCCCTTCAAGATACAAGGTTACCTGATTCAAAAACCTTTTTGTCTTTATGTGTCTCCAGACAGCATTGGCATCTAGGTTTTTAAATTTCAAATACTTTACTTTATCCCAAAACAAATAATTCGAATTTATTTTTGCGAACGCATCTCTGTCTAGACTATTTTCTATATTCAATGCTCCCATTTGAAAATAAGTATCATTATCTGGTTCAAATTTAGGCGCTTTTTCAATCATATTTCCTAATTTTTGAAAAATTTACAAATATCATCAAATATACAATTTATCCTAATATTTCCTAATTTTTGAAAAATTTACAAATATTAGGTGATTATAAATAGCGATACCACTATAAATCATTTCAATTCACAGGCTTTATAATCTTAACTTTTCAACCTATCTTTGCGTTTAAGATCCATCTGGATGAATATAGTACCTTGAAAAAGAAATAACACCCATGAAGTTAGAGAAATCAGATATATTAAAAGCATTAGAAACTATTACTGTAGCTGGCGAAGGCAAAAATATGGTAGAGAGTGGTGCAGTAAAAAACATAATCACTTTTGGAGATGAAGTTGTTGTAGATTTAGTATTGACAACCCCAGCATTACACATTCGTAAACGTGCCGAGGTAGATGTAATGAAAGTAATTCATGAAAAAGTGTATGAAAAAGCAAAAATAAAAGTAAACATCAAAGTCGAAGCTCCAGCAACGCAACCTCAAAAAAATGAAATTAAGGGAAAACAAATCCCTGGAATAACCAATATAATTGCAGTAGCATCTGGTAAAGGTGGTGTGGGTAAATCTACAGTAACCTCTAATTTGGCAGTAACACTTGCCAAAATGGGATTTAAAGTAGGACTTTTAGATGCAGATATTTATGGCCCTTCTGCTCCTATTATGTTTGATGTAGAAAGAGAACGTCCACTATCTGTAAAAGAAGATGGTAAATCAAAAATGAAGCCTATAGAAAATTATGGAGTTAAGATCTTATCTATAGGTTTTTTTACACAACCTAATCAAGCAGTAGTTTGGCGAGGACCTATGGCAGCAAAAGCATTAAACCAAATGATTTTTGATGCTGCATGGGGCGAATTAGATTTTATGCTAATCGATTTACCTCCTGGAACAGGAGATATACACCTGTCTATTATGCAGTCCCTGCCTATAACAGGAGCTGTAGTAGTAAGTACTCCGCAAAATGTAGCACTAGCAGATGCAAGAAAAGGAGTAGCTATGTTTCAGCAAGACAGTATTAATGTACCTGTATTAGGGATTATAGAAAATATGGCATACTTTACTCCAGAAGAACTTCCTAACAATAAATATTATATATTTGGTAAAGAAGGAGCTAAGCATCTTGCCGAAGATTTGGATATTCCATTTTTAGGAGAAATTCCTTTAGTGCAAAGCATACGTGAGGCAGGAGATGCAGGTAGACCCGCAGCATTACAAACAGCAACTCCAATAGAAAAAGCATTTGAGGAATTAACTAAAAATGTAGTTCAGGAAGTCGTAAATAGAAACGATAATTTACCTCCTACCGAAGCAATTAAAATAACAACAATGGCAGGATGTTCTGCTGTAAAAAAATAAAAAATGACTTCAGAAGAATTAAGAATTAATGTAGAAAAAGCTCTGGATGAAATTAGACCATTTTTGGAAAGTGATGGTGGTAATATTTCTCTGGTATCTATTGAAGATGACAAAGTCGTTAAAGTACAACTAGAAGGAGCATGTGTAGGATGTAGTGTAAACCAAATGACTCTTAAATCTGGAGTAGAAATGACTATAAAAAAATATGCACCACAGATCGAAAAAGTGCTTAATATAAGCTAAAAATTTATTAAGTAATAAAATCCGTTGTTTTTTGAGGACCTTCTAAAATAACTCGTATAATTTTTAAGGTACCATCTTCTGTAGTAGAAATTTGCCACTTGATTAAAGTTATATGCCCATTTTCTATTTCTATACCTGTAATAGATCTTGGATGCACACAACTACCATCATTAAACAAGGCAAGTTCTCCTGCTTCAGGAAATCTAGGTCGATGAGTATGTCCAATTACCGTAAATTTATTTTTATTATTAATTATCCATTTTTTTATCCTTCGCTCTATTCTTATAGTCTCTTTATAATTTTTTGCTGGACTAGTGGGATCAGCAATCCCAACTACTTGTAAAGGCTTCCATAAAATTCGCACTAGAAACCTGTTTATTCTCCAACCTATATAATTCATAAAGTCTGCTTGATGCCCGTGAAGTAAAAAAATCTCTTGTTCTGTCTCTTGATGTCTTAATACAATAGCCTCATTATACTTTATATTAGGAAAAAGAGGCACTTCTTTTCCTGTTTTATGATCAAGATAAGTACTTAAGTTTTTTTTTGCATATTTAGGATCTCGATAAACCATATCATGGTTACCCCATATCATTTCTAATCGATTCTTTTGATAAAAAAGTTGAAGCAATTCATATACATTTTTATGCGCTCTAAAAATAGTTTCAAAATTTAGATTCTCCCAAAGTTCATCGCCATCTCCAAGTTCACAATAAGTATAATTCTCATTATAATAATATTTAAGTGCATGAAAATAAATATTTCTGTTATTAGCAAAATCATCTGCAAAACTATTATCTCCTCGATGACAGTCACTAAATAATACAAACTTAGAGCTATCATCAAAAGAAATAATTTTAGCATTTTGATATGCGCGATCCAGACGGAATTGAGAGGACATAAATTAAGTTTTAGTAAATATAAATATTCTATTTAAGTTAGTTTAGAATTACAATGTACTTATCTAAACATCTTCTTTTTTATCACAGACATTAAACTTTGATTTTTAATCTTTTTTAAAAACAACAATACTATTTCATTCATTTAGGAGTATAACCAAATTTATATTTCCTCAAAAAAGATTAGATAATAAAATAGAATTATGCGAGATGCTGGCAATAATTTTGTCAAGTTTCGAAAAAAAACATGTTTTTTTGAAATGATATTTATCATGTTAAAAGAAGATTATATCTTCTATTTTTGATATAAAAATTAAGCTTTAGTAACATTAAAATAACTATGATAATTGAAAAAAATATGAAGACTAATATACAATTTGTACAAATGCCTACTAGTGAAACGATGAAAATCTATGTACAAGAACGATTAGATAAACTATTTAAAAAATATGACTGGATAATCAGAGCCGATGTGTTTTTTAAGAAAGAAAATGATCCTAAAGGAAAAGGAAAAATTTGTGATGTAGAATTGAGTTTGCCTGGTCCAAAAATATATGCTACTTCTAACGCAGAAAAATTTGAGATGGCATTTAAAGAAACTTTAAATGATTTAGAAAAACAACTTAAAAAACGTAAACAAGAAATGAAACCCTACATCTAAAATATACTAACGATAGATTAATGAAATGATATATATCATATTTTACAAGAACTTATAAAGATACTTTTGTTAGTGAATTTAAAAACAAGTAGTATATTATATATAATTAACAATACATTGAAACTATCATGATTAGTATAAGTTGAGTTTGTGTTAATATAATTAAGTTTCAATTAGACCCCTAGAAGTAGTTAATCTAGGGGTTGTTTTACAAAAAAACCGTAATAAAAAACACAAATACTAGACTACACAACAGTTAGATAAGCCATCAAATTAAAACGTTTTATTTTATTTATCACAAGTTTCTAGATCCTTTATTTACACCTTCACTTCTTTCCATTTTCCTTTTCTAAACCAAAAAACACCAAGTATCGCTATTAGTATTTCGGCAAAAGTAATTGCCAAGAATACTCCTATAGCCCCCCAATCCATAACTAATGCTGCAAAATATGCAAAAGGCAATTGAAAGACCCAAAAACAGAAAAAATTTATGACGGTCGGTGTTTTAGTATCTCCAGCCCCATTAAACGATTGTATTATTACCATACCATAAGCATAAAATATATATCCAGCAGCAATTACTCGTAAACTTAATGCTCCATATTCTACAATAAGCATCTCATTACTAAATATCTTTATAATAGTTTCTGCAAATAACAGATAAACCATGGATACAGCTCCCATAAAACAAGTATTGTATTTCGCTGTTTTCCAAACTGATTGTTCTGCTCGTTCAGGTTTTGATGCGCCAAGATTTTGCCCAACTAATGTAGCCGCAGCATTACTCATTCCCCAAGAAGGCATAAGAGTAAACATTAATACTCGAATGGCAATAGTATACCCTGCCAGTACCTCACTCCCGAACTCTGCCATAATACGCATTAAAAACACCCAACTAGAGGTACCAATAATAAACTGTCCAATCCCACCCAAAGACACTTTAATAAGGTTAAGCATTACTCCTGCTCGAAAAATAATATCTTTAACACCTATTTTGATTTTACTCCACCCATAAAAAAGGATTAATAATTGAAATAAAACTGCACTACCTCTACCTATAGTTGTAGCAATAGCAGCTCCCTGAACTCCATATGCAGGAACAGGACCAAATCCAAAAATAAAAATAGGATCTAAGATAATATTCAATATATTTGAAAATATCAATACCCGCATCGCCACAGAAGCATCACCTGCACCGCGAAATATGGCATTGATTAAAAACAAAAGCATAATAGTTACATTACCACCTAATAATATTTGTGTATAACCATAACCTTCTTCAATAAGGTCTGATTCCGCACCCATAAGACCAAGTATCTCTTTCGGGAAAACCACACCTAACAAACTGATTATAAACGCAATAAAAACTCCTAAAAAAATAGATTGAATTGCTACTTGTGAAGCTCCATTAATATCTTTTTCACCAACTCTTCGAGCAACGATAGCAGTAACTCCCATACTAAGTCCTATAGCAATAGCGTATACCAGAGTAAGTACAGATTCTGTTAACCCAACGGCTGCTATAGCATTGGCTCCTAAACTCGAAACGAAGTAAGCATCTACAAGAAAGAAAACCGACTCCATCATCATTTCTAGAACCATAGGAACTGAAAGCATAAAAATGGCCCGACGAATACTCCCAGATGTAAATTCTTGTTCTTTACCAGTTATTGCAATCTTAAAACAAGAGAGTATATGAGTGATAGTAGATCTATTTTGAGTCATGATAATAAAAAAATAAGATGATAAAATGAATAGAAAAGCTAAGAAGAAGTTCTTAACTTATAAAATAAAAGATTGCAGATGTACTATTACGTACTTAATTTTTTTTATAAATTCATGATAAAACAAATATGCAGTATTATTTTTGAATTTCAAAATTAAATATCTTTTTAGAATCTTAAACAATATTATTCTTACTTATAGGGTACAGATATAAGAATTAAAAATATATTACGTTTAAACCATAGTTAAAATATGGGTCAAGCGTTTAATCAGTGTTTAACAGCTAAGTACATTTATTTTTATCTAATTTTTAATTTTTATGTTGTATATTTATCATCCCAAAATGAATTTTTGTATGAAAAAAATCTACTTGCTACTTATATTTATTGGTCTTGTTTGTTTCTCGTTTTCCTCGGGAATTCAAGCACAATCTAATAGTATCCAAAAAGAAAGCTCAAAAATTGAAAAAATTGAAGGTATTAGCATTTATCCTAATCCTGCGACTGGCGATAAACTATCTATTACCTCTACCAAAAACCTAACCAAAACCATTTCTATTTTCACTGTATTGGGTGAAAAAGTAATGTTTAAAGTGTTAATAGGCAGAGAATTAGATATCTCTTCTTTACCACCTGCCGTTTATGTTATTAGAATTAAGGAAGGAGAACAAAAAGCTACCTTAAAATTTGTACGTGGCTAACTAGCTTTACTATTACTTTTACTTCCTAAAATTCTTTACCACTTTTATCCTAATAAACAGGACATCTATTTATCTCATTTTTATACCTTTGTTTTACAAAATTTGTGGAACAACCTTTATGCTAGCTGATACTATTTTTTCTATTCAAAACCATTCAGATTTTGAGCGATTAGCATTACGTGTTTTTACTCATCAATATCATAATAATATTATTTATCAAAGATTTTGTAACCTACTTGGGATCACAAAAACTTCTGTACAACACATAAATCAGATTCCGTATTTACCTATACAATTCTTTAAACAAGAAAAAATAATAAGTCATCAAGCTACCATACAGAAAATATTTACGAGTAGTGGAACAACAGGTAGCATAACCAGCAAACACTATATTAGTGATCTATCTGTTTATAAAAAAAGTTTCACTAAAGGTTTTCAATATTTTTATGGAGATATTACAGAATATGTAGTTTTAGCATTGTTACCGTCATATCTGGAAAGAGAAGGATCTTCTTTAGTATATATGGCAGAAAAGCTTATTAAAGATAGTAATCACCCCGAAAGCGGTTTTTATTTACACGACATTCACAAACTAGTATCTGTAATAAGAAAACTTACTTCTCAAAACAAAAAAATATTACTTCTAGGAGTATCTTTTGCTTTACTGGACCTTGTCGAAAACCATAACTTACAATTGAACGATATTTCTGTAATTATGGAGACTGGAGGCATGAAAGGGCGAAGAAAAGAAATGATCCGAGAAGAATTACATGAAGTCCTTAAAGACGGCTTTGGTGTTTCGAAAATCCATAGTGAATACGGTATGACAGAATTGCTCTCGCAAGCGTACTCCAAAGGTAATGGCATTTTTTATTGCCCCCCATGGATGAGGGTTTCTATTAGAAATACCGAAGACCCTTTAACCCTTCTCAAAACCAACAAAACTGGTGGTGTAAATATTATAGACCTTGCTAACATAAACTCCTGCTCTTTTATAGCTACACAGGATTTGGGCAAGATCTATAAAGATAATAGTTTTGAAATTTTAGGCAGATTTGACCATAGTGACATTAGAGGGTGTAACTTAATGGCTTTATAACTATGACTACAAAAGGAATCTGTGTTATTTTTCATCCCTTCATCAACTCTACTAACTTCTTTGATTGCTAATAGGTTCATATAACCTCTCCCAATCCTCTCTTTACTTACTGTTTTTATATTATTCTTTTCTTGGTTATTAGAAAAATCAGAATAGGTCCATGAAAAAAAATCTAGTAGACATAATATCATATATAGATTTTCAATTCTTATACTTACTCTTGGATTACGTTATGAATTAGATAACACATCTATATTTTGTTTTCGAGGCAAGCTTTGGAAAATTAAACTCCACAATGTGGATTTAAAAATGTAAGGTCTTTATCTTTTTTCGATCTAATACTAATAACTCTGTATTAGACATGAATAATTTCTTTGTTTTACTTTTTTTAGGATCTGTTTTTATATCAAATATAATCGCTCAAAAAATAGATTACAACACCGACAACGGTTTTATAGCATCAGGGTATGATGTAACTGAATATTTTAATAATAAAGCGGTTAAAGGAGATCCTAAATACCAAACAACTCAAGATGGAGTTAGCTACAAATTCACAAGTCAGAAAAATTTAGATAATTTTAAAAGTAGTCCTTATAAATATATTCCTCAGTATGGTGGATATTGTGCATATGCAATCGCAATAAATAGTAAAAAAGAAAAAATAAATCCCAAAACTTTTGAAGTACGGGAAAACAAATTATATCTTTTTTATAATTCTTGGGGGATCAACACATTAGAAAAATGGGTAGAAAAGGGCCCTGAAAAATTGAAGAAGAAAGCGGATAGTAATTGGCAGAAAATTAAAAAATAATGCAGTGTTACTCAAACTGTATGTAACGCTAAGTTTTTTTTTCAATAATTGATTGGTTAGTTTGACAAAGCCTGCTAAGAAGAAATTCTAGTAGGCTTTGTTTATCTAACTAAAAAATAGATTCTCCCACAAAAAGACCTCATAGGTTTTACTATCTTGAAAACCCTAAGCAGATCATTGTTTAAAAATTAATTTTTTGTTATGTTTAATAGTGAATAAAAATAACACAGTATCATTGCCCATCCTCTATTTTCGAGCCTTCTTTTCCATAGGTAGCAAGCAGTTATAAATAAACATATTTACTGGTGTTGCAATCCCTAATTTTTTTCCTTCTTTTACAATATACCCATTAAAGTTATCTAATTCTGACGGTTTGCCTTCCATAATATCCCTTTGCGTAGAAGCTGTAGAGGCATAAGATTGCGCCCCTATAAATAACATAATCCGCTGTACCATATCTTTTGGAAACGAAATCCCTTTGGCAATACCTACTTCGTAAATCTCGGTTGCTGTCTGCTCTAAAATATGATAGGTTTCTTTATTTTCGTACATCTCTCCTATAGTCGCTCTTGTTAATGCTCCTAAGCCACTTACAGTAGCAATAAACATAAATTTACCCCAGATATCTACTTCTATATCTTCAGAAACTGTGTTCTTAAATCCTGCTTTATCAAATATTTGTTTAACTAGTGTAAGTCGTTCGGTTATACTCTTATCTAATTCTCCAAAAACAATTTCAGGAGTATGCCCAAAGTGCGAAATAATTCCTGAGGCTTCTATCTTACTATAAATCTTACATAATCCTCCTACTACATGTTTTGCATCTAATACCGAGCAAACTTTTTCTGCATTGTCTGCCCCATTTTGTAAAGGAATAACAATGGTGTTTTCTTTTAAAATAGGTGCAATTGATTTTCCTGCTTCTACAACTTGCCAAGATTTTGTGCAAATTAGCACTAGATCTGCCTTTTCTACCATCTCTATAGTATCTGTTACCATAAAAAGATGCGTCACAAAATCTCCATCAATGCTCTTAACCAGTAGACCTTTTTTACGAATAGTTTCCAGATGTTTACCTCTGGCTACCAAAGTTACTTTTTGACCCGAATTAGATATTTTTCCTCCAAAATATCCCCCAACTCCTCCAACTCCTATAATTACTATGTGCATATTAAATAGATATTAAGCTACTGCTTTTTTTAGATGCCAGACAACTTAGAATATTTTACCCTATATTGTCGTTATGCATACAGAAACCAAAGTTAGTTAAAATTAGAACATCCGATATTTGAAGAATACACTTTCTAAGTTTTCAATCAACAACATCAGAGCAAGCTCACGAGGTATGTTTCCAAAAATATGATTGTTTTCGAGGTAAGTCTCGAGAGAATTAAGCTCCACAATGTAGATTAAAATAATTTGACTAACTTATTTAAAACACAAAAGTGTTTTAAAAACAAGAGTCTCACTAAACTTTATTATTTTTACACACAAATCGATTTATTTATGAGTTCCTCTTTTGAAAAATATCAAAAACGACGACTAATATCTTCTTATTTTTCCGTGGTTATTAGTATATCCTTGGTATTGTTTTTATTGGGCTTATTAGGCTTGTTGGTTTTAAACACCAAAAAAGTAGCGGATCACTTTAAAGAAAAAATTGCACTTACCATTTATTTAAAAGATACCGCCAAAGATGTCGAAATCAAACAACTTGAAAAAACCCTTGCACTGGCAGAATACACCAAATCCACAACTTTTATTTCTAAAGATGAAGCTGCTGAGGAGCACAGCAAAGACATAGGAGAAAATTTTATGGATTTTCTTGGGTATAATCCACTTCAAAATTCAATTGACGTATACCTTAAAGCAGATTATGTGGATCAAGCTAAAATTGAAGAAATTAATGCTACTATTTTAAAAAAGAATTTTGTAGATGAAGTAATTTATGACAAACCACTAATTTCATTACTAAATGATAATATAAAACGTATAAGTTTTTGGGTATTACTCATTAGCGGTATTTTCACTTTTATAGCAGTATTACTCATTAATAGCTCTATTCGTTTATCGGTATACTCCAAACGGTTTATTATTAAAACTATGCAAATGGTTGGTGCTACAAAAAAATTTATTCGTAGACCTTTTATATGGAAAAGCGTTCGACTAGGAATGACAGGGGCCATTGTAGCCTTAACAGGGGTTGGTGTAGTACTGTACTATCTTAATCAAACATTTCCTGAACTTGCACTGTTAGATGACAAAATATTGCTCATCATTTTGTTTGCAGGTATTTTTGGTATTGGAGTTCTTATTACATGGATCAGCACTTTTTTTGCTACACAACGATTCTTAAACCTAAGAACAGACGAACTATATTATTAATACATTTTTATGGGAGTTATCGAATGGAATTTGGATCCAGAAATCATAAAACTCTTTGGAGTTTTTCCTCTCAAATACTACGGACTCTTATTTGTTTTGGGCATTATAATAGCTTATACGGTTGCTAAACATATCTATACAACAGAGGGCGTTTCTGTAGAAAAACTTGAAAAACTATCTAGCTATCTTTTAATCGGCATAGTAGCGGGTATGCGATTAGGGCATTGTCTTTTTTATGATTTTGACTATTACTCGCAGCACATCTTAGAAATTTTTCTACCATTTCAGATCACTAATGGCGAATGGCATTTTACCGGATTTACTGGCTTAGCAAGTCATGGCGGTAGCCTGGGAGCTATTTTTGCTATACTTTTATACTGCAAAAAATATAAAACACCTATATTTTGGATACTGGATCGCATTGCTATTGTAACTCCTATTGTTGGAGCTTTTATTAGATTTGGAAACTTTATGAATTCTGAAATATATGGAAAACCCACTGATGGAAATTATGGCATCGTATTTTTATTAGACGACACTATCCCTAGGCATCCTACACAACTATATGAAGCATTTTCTTACTTACTAATTTTTGCTTTGCTTTGGTATATATACAAAAAAACTACTTTAATAGAAAAGCAAGGATTTATATTTGGCACCTTACTAAGTGTTTTGTTTATAGCACGATTAGTAATCGAGTTTTTTAAAGAAAATCAAGTCACATTCGAAGATAGTATGACCTTAAACATGGGACAATTATTAAGTATTCCTTTTATAATTGCAGGAATACTTTTAATCCTTTCTAGCAAAAAGAAAACAAACATAATAATTTCTTCTTAATGGGTAAAGCTGGTAAAATATGGTTTTTTAGTGCCTTAACTCTATTTATAGTATTTATATGGGCTAGTATACAAACATTTCGACCAGTACGCGATGTACAACCAGAAGATGTTATGAAAATTGAAGGTGTAGTTACAGATCTTAAAGAAGGTTCTGGTCTGGATATTGTAATAACCTTGCAAAACGATGACCACTACTATTATATTAACAGGGGATTACAACACTCTTTGTCTTTAGAAAAATTACAAGAGACTATTTTACAAAAAAAAGTTACTTTGTATGGTATAAAAAGATGGACTATATTTACCCGTGATAAAAATATGGGACATATTTCGAAATTGATGATCGATAAAAATGTGCTTTATAATGAAATAAATAACGATACACATGAAAAAACAACCAAATAAAAACACTCCTCACCAACCTGAATTTGTTTTTAAAAAGAAAAACTATATCGTTATGGCTATCGGGATTGCTGTAATTGCATTTGGTTTTATCCTTATGGCAGGTGGAGGAAGTGATGATCCTAATGTTTTTAATCCTGAAATTTATAATTTTAGACGAATTAGATTAGCTCCAACTATTGTTTTAATTGGTTTTGGCATCGAGGTATATGCTATTCTTCTTAATCCTGATAAGAAGAAAAAACAATAATTCAACATTTTATTTTAAGGTAGTTATATATTTGCATCCAACTTTAAGAAAACACATATTTCTTCATGGAAACCATTGATGCAATAATTTTAGGAATAATACAGGGACTTACAGAGTTTTTACCCGTATCCTCTAGTGGTCACCTAGAGCTTGGCAAAGCTATTTTAGGGGATAAAACTGTCCCTGAAGAATCCTTACTTTTTACCGTAGTTTTACATTTTGCAACAGCACTTAGTACTATTGTGGTTTTTAGAAAAGATATCCTTGAGATCATAAGAGGATTATTACAATTCAAAAAAAATAAAGAAACCCTTTTTTCATTAAAGATTATTATTTCTATGATTCCTGCTGTTTTGGTAGGTTTATTTTTTGAAGAACAACTAGAAAAGCTTTTTGGAGGCAATGTATTATTTGTAGGTTTTATGCTGCTTATTACCGCTGCATTATTATGGTTTGCAGACAAGGCTAAAAGCACCCGAAAACCAGTAAGCACCTCTAATGCATTTGTAATTGGTATTGCACAGGCAATTGCCATGCTTCCAGGGATTTCGCGAAGTGGCGCTACAATCTCTACATCAGTTTTATTAGGAAACGACAAAACTAAAGCTGCACGTTTTTCATTTTTAATGGTAATTCCTTTAATTTTCGGAAAAATAGCTAAAGATATCCTTAGTGGAGATCTTAATTTTTCTTCAGAAAATACTACTCCAATTATACTTGGGTTTATAGCCGCTTTTATTTCTGGGCTTTTTGCCTGTACTTGGATGATTTCCTTAGTTAAAAAGAGTAAACTAACGTATTTTGCCGTATATTGTGTCATTGTTGGTCTAATAGCCATCAGTTTTGGTTTTACTAAATAGCCCCATCTATAATGCTAACCGAACAAGATTATAAAGACGGTCAAGTTCTTTTGATCGATAAACCCTTGCAATGGACATCTTTCCAAGTTGTAAACAAACTTCGTTGGTTAATTCGAAAGAATTTTAATATCAAAAAGATAAAAGTTGGTCATGCAGGAACATTAGATCCTCTTGCTACTGGTTTATTAGTTATTTGCACAGGAAAATTTACAAAACGCATAGAAGAATTTCAAGGGCAAATCAAAGAATATACGGGTACTTTAAAATTAGGAGAAACTACACCATCTTACGATTTAGAAACCGAAGTGGATCAGACTTTTTCTATAGCACATATTTCGGAAGAAATGATACGAAATGCAACAGATCGTTTTATTGGAGAAATAGACCAATATCCCCCTGTTTTTTCAGCATTAAAAAAAGACGGTAAACGATTATACGAATATGCCAGAGAAGGGGAAGCTGTAGAGATTACTGCAAGAAAAATAATTATTAAAGAATTTGAAATTACCAGAATCAAACTACCAGAAATTGATTTTAGGGTAGTCTGTGGCAAAGGCACTTACATAAGATCTTTAGCACATGATTTCGGAAAAGTTTTAGATAGTGGAGCCCACTTAACTGTTTTAAGAAGAACTAAAATAGGTTCTTTTTTAGTAGAAAATGCAACTACAGTCGTTGCTTTTGAAAACCAGTTCCAATCAAAAATTGAAACTACATAAAATATTGTAGAACAAAATTAGTTATAAATACTTATGGAATTCATAGAAAAACATAAAGCTTTGATTATCACATCTATGTTAATGTGTATTGTTGTTTTGAGTTTGTACAACATCAATATGATGAGTAAACAAACAGAGCAATCTGAAATCTTAATGGAAATTCCCGAAGAATTTCTTTTAGAAGAAGAACAACAGCCTGAAGAAGAACTTATTGCTCAAGAAGACAGACAAATAAACAACAACAAAAGAACACACTCTGCATATAACGAAGATTTTGAAGATCATGAGGATTTTGAAGAGCGCATTAAATCCTTAACAGAAACCGAAGAAGCTACTCCCGAAGAAGGTGAAGAATCTAAAATCGCTGAAGGTGAAGTCCCTATTGATGAAGAAGAAGAAAAAAAGGAAAATGATAAAAAAGAGGACTCTAAACCACAAGGCGAAGCTACCAACAATAGAAATAGTTCTCTTACCTATAGTTTAAAAGACAGAGAATCTATAGATTTACCAAACCCCGTATACACCTGTAATGGTAGTGGTAAAGTAGTAGTTAAAATCGAGGTCAATAAAAATGGATATGTTGTGGGTACTAAAATAGATAAAAAAAATTCTACCACCAGAAATGAGTGTCTGTTCGATAACGCTATGGATTATGCTAGGCAAGCCTTATTTTCTAGATCTGATATAGAAAAACAAGAAGGCTCTATTACTTATTATTTTAATTACGGATATTAGTTATAGAACCCACCTATATTTTTTAAATCTCTTAAAGTCAAGATGACTTTTATAATAAATTTAATAAGTCCTTTGCAATATTTGCACCTTTATCTTTATTATACCAAAGCTGTAAGTCTTCTTTAAATTGAGAATCTAATTCACCGTATTTTTCTTTATAATCATTTACCATTTTAGTAGCTAAAGATGGTCTTGGACCCCAAGAGTTTACTACTTCTTGTTTTTGATTATCATATATAATCAATTTAGGAATCGATTTACCCCCATTGGTTAAAAAATTATTCATTAACTCCTTATTATCATCTCTTAGAACAATTTTTAAATCAATTCCCTTATTTAATTCTGCAAGTTTATTCAAAACAGGTAATACATGTGCAGCATCGCCACACCAACCTTCAGATAACACTACCCAAGTTACATCGAGATCTGTACCAGAAAACCGATTACTAACAGATTCATTAATCTTTAATGTTTTATCCCATCTTTTCATCCTGCGATCATTAAGCATACTATAATTTGTTAATACCTCAGATTGTTCATCTCCTGTAGATTTACCATCAGCTAACAAACTACTTACCAGATTTTTGTATTCTTGATACGTGTATGACTTTTTAATACCTTCTTCGATATATGTGGATATATTTTTAAGTGTTGTATTTTTCATTTAATAGGATGCTTTTTATTATTTAATTAGATCGTTTTAATTTAGAAACCTTACAAAAATGATATCTCATTCTTCTAAAAATAAGTTGTATTACCAAGTTCTTTTCTAGTTCGTTTTTTTAATCTTTGTAAAAACAAATACCTTTTTTCAATTGAATTATGTTTCGTTAAAAAAAACACAGCTTGTTATCTTTATAATTTTGCTGCCAGTAATTTTATTTGCTCAGAAAGATAAAGTTTTCTACTCTATAGAAGAGGCTTTAGAAAATAAAAACCAAGTATTTATTTTAGATCTTTCTTATAAAAATATTACCGAATTGCCTAGTAGCATAGTTGAGTTTCCTAATCTACGCTCTCTATTAATACAAGGAAATAAAATTAGTATTATCCCCTCATTTATAGAAAGATTACCCAACTTACAAGTTCTTAATCTTAGTGATAACAGCATTAAACACTTACCAAAATCTATCCGAAAGCTAACCCTATTAAAAGGGTTATACTTACATAAAAATCAACTTACTATTTTACCAGAATATATAGGTGATTTATCACAATTAGAAACATTAAATCTCGAAGGGAATAAAATTTCTCTTATTCCTCAATCTATAGAAAACCTTATACATCTAAAAACATTACATTTAGAATGGAACAAACTAACCCAATTACCTAAAAATATTTGTTCTTTAAAAAATCTCATAACTTTTACTCTTTTTGAAAACAAAATCACAGAACTGCCAGATTGTATAGGAAAACTAACAAATCTATCCACCCTAAATCTTTATGAGAATAAACTTATTTCGATTCCTGAATCTATTGGTGATTTAACTAATTTGCATACTCTTATTTTAGATAGAAATCAACTAAAGAATTTACCCGCTACCATAGGAAAACTCAAAAGCCTTGTTTATTTAAAAACTTACAAAAACCAATTACAATCCCTACCTAGCTCAATCAAAAACCTAAACAAGTTGGAGGTATTACATTTGCACCAAAACCAGCTTAAAGAACTCCCTAATGAAATAGGGAGCCTACATAATTTAAAAGAATTAATATTAAGCTACAACCAACTAACTTCACTACCTCCTAATTTTGATCATTTAACTTCTTTAGAAAAACTGTATATATTTGATAATCAAATCATTAGCTTATCAGAACCCTTTAGTGATCTAAAAAACCTTAAATCTCTTAATCTCGATAAAAACCAACTAACTTCATTACCTATATCTTTTGGTAAATTATCCCAGTTAGAGTTTTTAAATCTTAATAATAATAATTTAAAAGAAATCCCTAAATCTATAGGAAAAATGCATTCCTTAAAAGAATGTACATTCCAAAAAAACAAATTAAAAACACTACCCGAATCTATTGGTAATTTATCTGCATTACAAGTTTTGGATCTAAGTAAAAATCAATTGTACAAAATACCCGATTCTATTTATAAATTATTTGCACTAAAAAAGATGTATCTAAACGAAAATAATCTTGTATCCTTACCTTCTAAAATCGGGCACCTTAAATCTTTAAAAAAACTAATTTTACACAGTAATAAGCTAAATTATCTACCAGAATCTATAAGTAATTTATCCAACCTTGAAATTCTTTTATTATATAAAAACGAACTCAAAAACCTATCTCTTAGTTTTTCTAATCTCCAAAATCTAAAAATATTAAACTTGAATAAAAATCAAATAAGTTCTTTGCCGGAAACTATTAAAAATTTAAAGAGCTTAAAAGCATTATATATTGCAAAAAACAATCTTACCTCTATCCCAAAATCCATACAAAATCTTAGTAAATTAACCACCTTATATGCCACCTACAATTATTTATCTCGTATGCAAAGAGAGCAGTTAGTTCGCTTTTTTCCTAATTGTAATATATTTTTGTATCCGCAAAAGCGATAAATAAAACTACTACTTAACAGATATAAAATATAGTTTTGAGGCTAGTATAAATTTATAACTCCAATATTCAAAAAAGATAGGTTTACTATCTATTTTCATACGATAACCTACAAAAAAGACAAGTTATACTCCAAAATTTGTAATATGGACAGCAAATTTACCTATAGCACCCAGTAATAAAGTGGGTACTCGTTCACACCCAAGTAGGTAGACAGGTAAATCACCGCGTGCTTTAACAGTTATAGTACCCTGGGGTACTTGTATAAGTGGATATATTTTGTTTAAAAAAAGTAAAAGACAGAAGGTTTTCAGAAGAGTTTATAACGAATAGTTGCTTTTTCTAAAGTTGAAAAGCCAGAAACAATACTAAATACAAAATGATACTTTTAAAAATACACCCCTGAAAACTGGTAACCTATTTTCACTAGTTATAGCTACGTTTTCTACCCTTTATTTTTAAACCTTTGTAATGAATATTACCTTAAAAAATATTGTTTTATCCCTAGAAATAAAAAATTTAAACCATAACTTTACGAGAAAGGCTTCTAAAAAAAGCTATTCTTCGCACAGATGCACTGGGTACCTTATTTATTTCATGAGGTTTACTATGTAGAACATATTTATGAAATGAGACAAAACAATAAAGCAGATACTATTCTAAATGATTATTAAAAAATTCTATCTAACCATTAATATAAACGGATGAAAAGAACCATTACTATCTCTCTTCTACTTATATGCTATTTCTCTGCTATAGGGCAAAAGGATAAAATATACTTTTCTTTACAGGATGCTTTTAAAAATAAAGAACAGGTTTATAAATTAAACTTGAGTTATAGTAACCTAACAGAGTTTCTTGATTCTATTACACAATTACCAAATTTGCAATACCTTAATCTCGAGGGTAACAAGATAAACACAATTCCTCCATCTATAGGTACTCTTAAAAATTTACGAACCCTCAACTTAAAAAAGAATACGATTACCGAATTAACAGATCAGATATGTAATTTAAACCATATCGAAGTACTATTATTATCTGAAAATCAAATTCAAAAACTACCTGATTCTATCGGAAATCTAAAAAACATGGGGTGGTTATTTTTAAGAAATAACAAAATAGAAACACTGCCTGAATCTTTTGGCAAATTATCTAATCTAAAAAAACTAGATTTAAGTGATAATCAAATCCATGAGCTACCTTCAAGTTTTGGAAACCTTATTAAATTAAAAGAGTTATTTTTACAAAAAAACCAGTTATCTAAGTTACCTACAAGCATTGGCGGATTAAAAAACATAGAGGCTTTAAACCTTTCGGATAACGAGATTGAAAAACTACCAAATAGTTTTGGAAACTTACAAAACCTAGAATGGTTAATTTGTAAAAACAATAAACTACAAGATATCCCAGAGTCTTTGGGCACTATTTCTAAATTAAAGCTTTTATACTTAAACTCTAATAAAATTGACAAATTACCAAAAACAATAAAAAATCTTATTAACCTAAGAGATCTTAATGTATCTGGAAATTCGTTTTCAAAAGCAGAAAAAAATAAAAGCAAACAACTGTTACCTAATTGCAAAATCAGTTTTAAAAACAGCTATTATTCTATACAAAAAGCTCTTATCCATAAAAAAAATGTAGATGTTTTATATCTCTCTGATAATAACCTTACCGAAATACCAGAACACATAGAAGAATTTAAAAACTTACAAGAGTTACACCTAACAAACAACCAACTCAAAAATTTACCCAAGTCTATAGAAAAATTAAAAAGATTAAAATCTCTATCCTTATCTTATAATAAAATCACTGAAATACCAGATTTTATTAATAAACTTAAGAATCTACAACAATTAAATCTGGAGAATAATCAACTTACTTATTTGCCTGAATCTATAGAGGGTTTAAAAAAATTGAAAAGCATACATTTATCTGGCAACAATTTAGCTAAAGACGAAAGAGAAAGAATCCAAAAACTACTTCCTAATTGCATTATATCTTTTTAAAATAAAATGTATTTTAGGGGTCTAGCCTATAAAACATAGAGTATGCCAAAACAAAAATGTGGGTGGTGTCTTGGAGATCCATTATACGAATCCTACCATGATAACGAATGGGGGGTTCCTCTACATGATGATCAACTTTTATTTGAATTCTTAGTTTTAGAAACTTTTCAGGCCGGATTAAGCTGGATTACCATTTTGCGAAAACGAGAAAATTTTAGAATTGCTTTTGATAATTTTGATTACAAAATCATTGCTACTTATAACGAGGCTAAAAGAGAGGAATTGTTACAAAATGCAGGGATTATTCGCAACAAATTAAAAGTAAACTCGGCAATTGTAAATGCTCAAAAATTTATAGAAATTCAAAAAGAATTTGGCAATTTTGACACCTATATCTGGAGTTTTGTAAATAATACACCTATTAAAAATAACTGGAAGAATCATAAAGATTGCCCCGCAACCACAGAGATATCTGACAAAATTAGTAAAGACTTAAAAAAACGAGGTTTTAAGTTTGTAGGATCTACAGTTATGTATGCTTTTATGCAAGCTACTGGTATGGTTAACGATCATATAGCTGGTTGTTTTAGATATGAAGAGGTTTAATATATTTGTCTTATAATCTAACCCCAAAAGCCAAATCCCCTGCATCTCCTAAACCAGGGATTATATAGCCTTTACTATTCAGTTTTTCGTCTACTGCCGCAATCCATAGGTGCGTATTATCAGGAAACACTTCTTTGATATATTCTAGACCTGGTTGTGATCCTATTACCGAAACGATATGTATTTGTTTAGGTGTTCCATGTTTTTTCATTGCTTTAAAAGTATCTACCAAGGTTTTGCCAGTCGCCAGCATAGGATCTGCTAATATCAAAGTTTTATCTATTAAAGAAGGAGAAGCTAGATATTTTATAATAATTTCAAATTCATCTTTACCTTCTTTATGTTCACGAAATGCTGAAATAAATGCATTTTCGGCACTATCAAAATAATTCAAAAGACCTTGATGCAAAGGTAACCCTGCTCTAAGTATAGAACATAACACTAATTGCTTATCTGGAACAGAAATTTCTTTTGCTCCTAGTGGGGTTTGCACCTTTTTGATTTCATGGTTCAGGGTTTTACTAAGCTCATAACTTAAGACCTCACCTATTCGTTCGATATTTTTACGAAAACGCATACTATCTTTTTGTATAGTAAGATCTCTAAGTTCCAAAACAAATTGATTTAAAATAGAATTTTCTAGTCCTAAATTATGAATTACCATAAGTGTTACATTTTTAAAAATGAAAATCAATAACCTCGGAACAAATCCGAGAATTATACTACCGAAAATATATTTTGCTTATGGCGCAGACCCCAATAAATTAAACCCTGTGAGAATAATTAATTATTTTTTCAACATATTATTCTAAATATTTCATAAATGCTGCTCTGGTTATTTCTCTCGCGCCCAGACTTGCCAAATGATCCGTATACACTTGACAATCTATAAGTTTTATCTCTTTTTCTTTTAACCTTTCTACTAAAGTAATAAATCCATATTTAGAAGCATTACTAACTTTAGAAAACATACTTTCTCCACAAAACACTCCTTTTTCTTTTAGCCATATTCCATATAAGCCTCCAACTAATTTTTTATCGTGCCATACCTCTACAGATATAACTCGCCCCATCTCGTAGAGTTTCTTGTATGCTTTCTGCATATCTGTTGTTATCCATGTACCATCCTGTCCCGTACGATTTATGGTAGCACAATTATGAACTACACTTTCAAAATCTTCATTAAACGTAACCTTAAATTGATTTTTACGGATAATCTGACGCATGGACTTACTTACCTTAAGTTCTGATGGAAAAAGTACCATCCTGGGATCTGGACTAAACCATAAAATAGGTTGGTCCTCACTATACCAAGGAAAAATACCTTTATTATATGCTACTAATAATCTATCTACAGAAAGATCGCCACCAATAGCCAGTAATCCATCACTATCTGCATAGGTAACGGGCGGAAATCGTATTATATCTGTAAGTATGTACAAAATATTTTAAAAAACGTATACAACGTTAAATATCAATCAGTTGTTTTAAATTTACTTAAAAAATAGCAATTTTTGTTAGGCTTTTTTAGATAAATTTTGCGCATCATTATTTTTTTGAGTCATATTAGAAGGTTAACCTAAAACCACAATAAGGAAAAGTCCGATACAAAATATCGGACTTTTTTATTTCCAATCAATAACTTCGGAGCAAGCTGACTAGGTATGCTTCCGAAAATATATTTTGTTTTCGAGGCAAGCCTCGGAGAACCAAACTCCACAATGTGGATTAAAATATTACATATCCTTAAAAAGGTAAATCATCATGTTCTTCTTCAGAAAGATCTGATGCAGGTTCAAATGCATCCGCAGGTGGAACAGGAGGAGCTGAAGCATTTTGAGCTGCAGGTTGTAAATTTTCGATTCTCCATCCTTGTATAGAATTAAAATACTTAGTTTCTCCTTGAGGGTTTACCCACTCACGACCACGTAGATTAATACTTATTTTTACATCCTGACCAACATTAAAGGGATTTAATAAGTCACATTTATCCTGAACAAACTCTACCATAATATGTTGTGGGTATTGCTCCTCAGTAGTAACTACAATTTCTCTCTTTCTAAAACCATTGCCTCCAAAGGTTTGCGTCTCTCCTATCATCTTTACTTTACCTTGTACTTCCATCTTAATTGTATTATTTATTTGCTGCTAAAATATTCCATGCAGTATCTATATCATCTAAATCTAAATACTGCTTTGCAAATTTATGAATTTCTATTAGGTTAGACTGTTCAATTTTATCCTTAATATCATTATGGTTATTAACAAATTCTATAGCTTCTTTATTTTCTGGTATTTTTGCCACATTTCCTAACTTACCCAAATCATTGCCTGTAAAAATAGTGCTTTTTCTTATCTCATCTGGCAAAAAATCCACTCCAACACCTATGGTACTTAATGGTTTAGGGACTTCAAACATTCCCATATTAGCTCTTGTATACCAATTACCTCCCATACGGGCAACTTGGTCTATCTTATGTTGATCTATTTTATCATTTTCGTCCAAAATATCTTCACTAATATGCATTAAAAGCACTTCACAAATGATAAGATTACCAGCTCCTCCCTCTTCGCCCATCGGAATTATTTGATTTACTTTACACTCAAATTGCACTGGAGACTCTCCTACTCGATATGCATTAACCTTTGTGCCAGGCTCCATAGTCAATCCAGATTTCACAAACTCATTTACACTTTCAGGATACTCTGTACTCGATAATGACATTTGTTGCACAATATCATAATTTACAATATTGATCACTACTTCTTTAGTAGCTTTTGCATTCTCTAATGTGTGTTTAGTCGTATTATCTCTAACCCTTCTAGCTGGAGAAAAAATAAGAATTGGTGGGTTAGCACTAAATACATTAAAAAAACTAAATGGTGATAAATTTGGGTTACCATCTTCATCCATTGTACTAGCAAAAGCAATAGGTCTTGGACCAATTGCTCCTAGCATTAAACCATGTAATTTTCCTGTAGTTACTTGTAATGGATCTATTGTAATCATAATTTATTTTATATTAGACAAAGATAACCAAAGTTTAATTTTTAAAGTATTCTAAAAACTAGTTTTAGTATTCGGTATAATAACAATAAAATTATATTAAAACGTTTATATTTAGGATTTAGTTAGGCAACCTATGAATTTTTCTGATGAGCGTCATTTTTCGAGCTATTTTATTATTATAGCTGTTTTAGTAATAACCGGACTGGTTCTATGGAATACCTCATTATTTATGCAACGTCTTAAGGACGACGAGCGAACAAAGGTCGAGATTTGGGTACAATCTCAAAAAGCATTAGGCAGCGAACAATCTGATGACTATCTAGAGTTGTCTATTGTAATCGGAGCTACTAACAAATCTATCCCTATTATTATTACAGATTCTAAAGGTGATTTTATTAGAGATTCTTTAGACAACCCTGATCCTAGCTATTTTCAAAATATTTCCAAAAATGTTATCCATAATGAAACCAAACTTCAATCTTATTTGAAAAGATTAAAATCTGAAAATGACCCTATCGAGCTGGATCTTAAGGATACCGTTCAATATATATATTATGGCAATTCAGATATTCTAAACAAATTAAAATATTATCCGATGACCATTGCGATAATTATATTTTTACTAATAGGGGTGATATACTTCTTTTTTACTACTTCTAAAGCTAGTGAACAAAATAAGTTGTGGGCTGGTATGGCAAAAGAGACGGCTCACCAAATTGGTACTCCATTATCCTCATTAGTAGGATGGAACGAAATTCTTAAAACCGAGAATGTTAATCCTGAGTATATTGTAGAAATAGATAAAGATATTGAGAGATTAA
This sequence comes from Aquimarina muelleri DSM 19832, assembly GCF_000430665.1. GTDB lineage: Bacteria > Bacteroidota > Bacteroidia > Flavobacteriales > Flavobacteriaceae > Aquimarina > Aquimarina muelleri. The sequence goes on from NZ_AUML01000027.1 coordinate 38,539, forward strand.
AAATAATTACAGAGCGTTTTTCTAAAATTGGATCTATCCCTAATTTGGAAGAAGTAGATATTGTAGAAGAAACTCGAAATGCTTATACCTATCTGCAGTCCAGAAGTTCTAAATTAATTAATTTTTCTCTTAATTTACCCAATAAACCAATTCTTGTATATCTAAATTCTCAACTTTATAGTTGGACAATCGAAAATCTTGTGAAAAATGCTATTGATGCAATGAGAGGCAAAGGAAGTCTTGAGATTGATCTTGTGGATGATGAAAAAAAGGTTTTTATAAGGATCAGCGATACAGGTAAAGGTATTCCTAAAAGTAAATTTACTAAAATATTTGAACCAGGATACACTTCTAAAAGTAGAGGATGGGGATTGGGATTATCTTTAGCTAAAAGGATTATAGAAGAATATCATTCCGGAAAAATCAAAGTACTTAGAACAGATCTTGGGAAAGGGACTACTTTTCAGATTACACTTCGCAAATCTGAGACTACTATCTAATTTTTAGTAAAACTTGAAATTCACTTCATTGATATAACAATATTTTTATCACAACGTTATACCTTTAATTGCTATTAAATACTAAATCTAGACAAAGTGAAAACGGAGTATATTATTTTAAAAGAAGCGTCTCTTAATAACAATTGCCCAGAATGCTATTCTACCCAAGACATGGTTCTTTCTTTTAAGCAAAAAAAAATGAAATCTAAGTTTTTGGTAACTACCAAAAGTAACCTTATAGAAAGTATTTATTGTAATAAATGCGAAAATCAGATTTTTCCAGGGCAATGGACTACAGACATTGAAAGGGTATATGATTATCATAAAAAAACAATATCCCAACCATCTGGAAAAATACGATTTACTTGGTTTTTTTATAGTATTTTATTTCTAATTTTACTTGTAGCTGCTGGTGCTTACATCTATCTTTATCACCCTAATATTATAGGAATAAGTGATTTAAATTAATATTGCTCCATCGTTTGTCGTAAACTATCTGTAATCAAAAAAGTTTTATTGGTATTAAAATCAAAACAAACTGCTACATCATGACCTTCTGCGCAAAGTACTCCTGCATCATTGTATAATAAATGATGTAATCCAAAACTAGAGTTTTTAATAAACTCAACTCTAGTTTTTATAATTACATTACCAGGAAAAAACAATGGGTTTTTAAAATCACATTTTGTAGAAGCCAACATAGGGCCTTTATTGGTTTCTTTATGTAATTTTGCTAAACCTGTCACTTCCCAAAATTGAACACGTGCGCTTTGCATATATTTCATGAAGTTTACATTATTTACGTGTTGATAAGTATCCATTTCACTCCAATCAATCCTTAGCTGTAGATGTAACTTAAAATCTGATTCCTTCATTTTTACAAATTAGATTGAATCTCTGCTGCCAATGTTTTTAGATCTGACTCTAGCATAGATATTTTGTGCTGAAAAGTCATTTCACTCATTTCATTAAGTGGTATTAAGTGCACATGTGCATGTGGAACCTCTAGACCAACAACAGCAATTCCTACACGCTTGCAAGACACTGTTTTTTCTATAGCTTTTGCTACTTTGCGAGAAAAACGCATTAAACCTATATAAGTATCCTCATCTAGGTCAAAAATTTTATCTTCTTCTTTTTTAGGAATACACAATGTATGTCCTTTTGCATTTGGATTAATATCCAAAAAGGCATAAAAACTCTCATCTTCGGCCACTTTAAATGATGGAATTTCGCCTTTTACAATTTTAGTAAATAGGGTAGGCATTAATTAAAATTTAGTTGGGTTACGGTTTCGAAATATAGTTCATTTATCTGTAAGTCAAAACCATAAAAAAGCCTTTTTTACAAAATAAAAAAGGCTTTTCTTAAATTTCAGAAAAAAATAATTCTTATTAATCTCTTCTAATCTCTACAATATCGAATTTCATAATACCGTTAGGCACCTGTATTTCAGCTATTTCACCCACGCTTTTTCCTAAAAGGCCTTTCCCTATAGGAGAGTCTACAGATATTTTACCTGTTTTAAGATCTGCTTCGCTTTGTGCTACTAATTTATATGTCATTTCTGCACCATTTGTCTGGTTTTTAATCTTTACAGTAGAATGTATAAGTGCTTTAGACATATCCAATTGAGATTCATCTATTAATCGCGCGTTAGCAAGGGTTTCTTCTAATTTAGAAATTCTCATCTCTAATAATCCTTGCGCTTCTTTTGCTGCGTCATACTCAGCATTTTCACTTAAATCTCCTTTATCACGCGCCTCAGCTATTGCTTCAGAAGCTTTTGGACGTTCTACATCTTTAAGTTGACCTAGTTCGTCTCTTAATTTTTTAAGCCCTTCTGCAGTGTAATAAGATACTTTGCTCATAACTTCGTCGTTTATATAAATACAAAAAAATCCCACAAGAATGGGATTCGTTATTCAAAGATAACAAAAAAATTACTGAAGAAGGCAATTTTACGTAATTTGCCACCGCAACACATTATGTCATAAATTGAATTGCTACTATTAATAATGTTTGATAGTAAATTCAACACTTATGTCGAATGGAACTAAAGTATGACTATTTAATAATAAGTAAGAACAGATGAAAAAGATTCTATTTTTAATACTCCCTATTTTGATTTTATCCTGTAGTAGTGATGATCGACCTGACAACAACCAATTTTTACCTCCTACCCGTATTAATTATCAAATCAATCTAAATTTACCTCAATTTAATCCTCTTAAATTCCCTGCAAGTCATTTTATAGACTACACCGCAAATGGAAGCATAAAGGGGATTATTATTTATAATATTGATAACACACAATACACCGCTTTTGAGCTAAGTGATCCTAATCATTCTCCTAGTGATTGTTCTACTCAAGATATTGAAGGGATTACTGCTACCTGTAATTGTAAGGATGGTAATGCGTATAATATTGTTACTGGACAACAAACTTCTGGCGAAGGACAGTTTGCTCTAAGGCGGTACACTATTCGAAGAGATGGAAATACTTTATCCATAACTAACTAAAACTGGCTACTTAAAATTATTGCCAATTATTGGCCCAGTCTTTCCAAACGACATCCAGTCCTTTAGATTTTAACATAGTTACTACTTGTTCTGTAGATCGTTCGTCAGAGATTTCAAATTGCTCTAAAGATTGTGGAGCAACGGCATAGCCTCCGGGATTGGTTTTAGATTCGGCACTTATAGAGGTTATACCTAGATTTACTATGTTTTCTCTAAAGACCTCACTTTCTCTGGTAGACATGGATAATTCTACATCTTCATCTAACAATCTAAAAGCGCAAATTAATTGTACCAAATCTGGATCTGTCATCTCTACCTTTGGTTCTACTCCCCCGCTGTGTGGCCTTAATCTAGGAAAGGATATAGAGTATTTTGTTTTCCAATATACTTTTTGAAGATACTGTAAATGTAAGGCGGTAAAAAAGCTATCTACCCTCCAATCTTCTAGCCCAAAAAGTGCTCCTAATCCTATTTTATGAATTCCTGCGCGCCCAAGTCTATCAGGAGTCTCTAATCGATAGTCAAAATTAGATTTCTTCCCTTTTGGATGGTGCTTTTTATATTCTGATTTATGATAGGTTTCCTGATATACTAATACTGCATACAGACCACTTTTTATTAAAGTTTCATAGTCTGATTGATCCATTGGCTGTACTTCTATCGTGATATTAGCAAATCTGGATTGTATTACTTGTATTGCATTATTAATATAATCTACTCCTACTGTTTTATTAGCTTCGCCTGTAACCAAAAGGATATGATCATACCCTTTGGATTTCAAAAAATCTACTTCTTTTAAAATTTCCTTATCTGTTAGTGTTCTTCTGGGTATTTTATTGGTCATACTAAACCCACAATAGGTACAAATATTTTGACATTCATTGCTTAAATACATTGGCGCATACATCTGGATGGTGTTCCCAAAACGTTTTTTTGTAATACTATTACTCATTTGCGCCATTTGCTCTAGATATGGTACTGCTGCTGGAGAAATTAAGGCTTTAAAATCTTCAAGATTTCTTCTGGATGTGTTTAATGCTTGGATTACATCCTTTTCTGTTTTAGAAAGAATACTGGATAGTATTTCGTTCCAATTATATTGTTCGAATATGTCTTTGAAGGTCTTCATTTTTTAGTTTTTACTGTTGCCTCTTAGCTATTAGCCTTTAACTGTTAGCTTTTAGTTCTTTTTGACTATAGAATGTAATAAATTAAGCATTTTTCGTACTTCAACAATTCCTGAATTTAATTTTTTAAATTCTTCCTTATTAATATACTCGATATCCTTAGAAAATTCAATTAAATACTCTACTTCTGAAGCAGATCCAGATGCTATATTCAAAAAATGTGCAAATTCTTTTTTCTGAATTTCTTGCTGTTCCTTCTGCTATATTAGTCGGAATAGAAAGTGATGCTCTTCTTAATTGTGATGTTAATCCAAACATTTCTTCTTTTGGGAACTTTTTTGTTACCTTATATACAACTAATGTGAATTGATGAGCTTTTTTCCAAACTTCATAATTTCTAAAATTTCTCATTATAATTCTTGTCGTATTGATATAGTTTTAGATCTATAGTATTTTTAATCGTTTTCCAGATCAGCTAAAAGCTAGTCGCCAAAAACTAATTCTTTTCCAAAAGAAAGCTTGTTAACGGGCTACTTGCTTCTGCATATTGTTTTATCGGTGCTAGTTTTGCGTTATACGCAATACGTCCTGCTTCTACCGCCATCCTAAATGCATTAGCCATCATTACTGGTTCTTGGGATACTGCAATTGCTGTATTAACCAACACTGCATCTGCGCCTATCTCCATTGCTTGTGCTGCGTGTGAGGGACTACCAATACCTGCATCTACAATAACTGGTATGTTACTTTGGTCTATTATAATTTCTAAAAATTCTAATGTTTTTAATCCTTTATTACTGCCAATAGGAGCTCCTAATGGCATAACACATTGCGCTCCTACTTCTTCTAATCGTTTACACAAAACAGGATCTGCATGAATATAGGGCATTACTACAAATCCTAACTTTACTAATTGTTCTGCTGCTTTTAATGTTTCTATAGGATCTGGTAATAAGTATTTTGGATCTGGATGAATTTCTAATTTTATCCAATTTGTTTCTAAAGCTTCTCTTGCCAACTGTGCGGCAAAAATTGCTTCTTTAGCATCGCGGACTCCAGAGGTATTAGGTAATAAATTAATTCGAGCATGATCTAAATGATTTAATATATCATCTTCTTGATTTGTAACATCTACTCGTTTTAATGCTACAGTAATTAATTCACTTTTGGATGTAAGTAGCGCTTCTCTCATTAGTGAAGAAGAGCTGAATTTTCCTGTTCCTGTAAATAATCGGGAAGAAAACTCTTTATCTGCAATTTTTAATCTATCCATTTTTTAATTATTTAGAAGAAAACTTGTTTTCTATCTGCTCTTTTATATTCTTAATCTTTTCTTTGATATTCTCTTTATTAGTCAACAGTCCAGAAACTGCTATTCCTGATATTCCTGTTTGCATAAGAGCTATAATATCTTGTTCTGTTATTCCTCCAATTGCTACAACAGGCATTTTTATATTTTGAATTCTAAATTTTGAGAGTATCTCTTCATACCCTTTTATCCCTAATACTGGACTTAGCTTTTTTTTGGTAGTTGTATGGCGATAAGGTCCCAACCCTATATAATCTACCTCATCCTCCCTATGTTTTTTACAATCCTGCAAAGTATTTGCTGTAGCTCCTATAATAAAATTATCTCCTAAAATTTTACGGGCTTCTCTAGTATCCATATCCTGTAATCCCAAATGCACCCCATCTGCCAAAGCGGCCTTTGCCACACCTATATTATCATTAATAATCATGATTGCATTATATTGGTCACAGATATTTCTACATTTTATCGCGGTATCCAAATAGGTTGCCATATCTTGATCTTTAATTCGTAATTGTATCCATTTACCTCCTGCTTTGCATACTTGTTCTATATTATCAAGATGCTCTTTTGGTGTTTCTCCTTGGGAGATATACTGCAAATACATTTCTTTCATCATTATTTTTATGCTTTAACTTCTACATCTTATGATACCCTAACAAACTGGTATTAGAACTTAATACTTTTTCGGTATATCTTTTCCCTCTAAAACAGGCTTTAAGCAAAGGAAAACCTAATGCCAATTGCGTTGTAATTGCAGCAGAAAGTATGCAACCGCTACCGTGCTTTTCTGCTATTTTTTTTGCTTTTGGATGGAGTATATAATGCTTTCCTGTTACCGTAAACAACTCATCTTTTCCTATAGTATCTTTTCTATGCCCTCCTTTTAAAAAAAGATTAGTTTTACTACTGATATAAGCGACTGTTTCGTCTACGGTTTTATCTACATACAGCTTTTCTATTTCTGGATAGTTTGGTGTTAGTAAATAGATTTTATCCAAAATTTGGTCAAATTGTATATTCGATTTGGATGCAGGTAAATGGTCGTGAAAATCAAAATCTGAACTGGATTTTAATACAGGGTCTAACACGATTTTAATTGTCTTGTTTTTTTCTAACAAAAAATCTATGATTTGATTAGCCACTCTCCAATCTTGAACGATCCCTATTTTTACAAAACGTATCGCAAAACGATCTAATATTATTTCTATTTGGTTTTTAATTACTTCAATATCTTGCCAAATACACTCCTTAAATTGTATATCATTCTGGATAGTATTTGCTGTACAAACTGCCAATCCGTATCCTTTTAGTGCTTCTATTGTTTTTATATCTGCCGTAAGCCCAGCTCCATTTGATGGATCAAAACCTGCAATAGTAAGTATATATGGACGTTTTTTCATTCTTAAATCAACAGATGGTTTTGAGTTTATTGTAAATGGTTTTAAAACTTTTTAAAGAATCTTCTGTGTTCCATATTCCTCCTAAAACACCTACTCCTTTATATCCAAGATCGAATGTTGCTTGTAATGTGCTTTCATTAATTCCACCCATTCCTATTACCATTGCATTTAGATCTGTAACATTAAATCCTTTTCCTTTATACCCTGCTTTAGATATCGACCCAAAAACAGGGCTTAATAAAACATATTCAAAATTAGCAGTACAAGCTATAATATCTTCTTTGGAATGAAAGGAACTTGTTACCGAAAATCCCTTATTTTTATATACTAAAATAGTTGTATCCAGAGCCGACGGGTCAAAATCTAATCTGGCTTGTTCCTGTAAATGTATTCCTCGCAATTTATATTGCTTTGTAAGTTCTGGAAACTGATGAATCATAATTTGATTATGATACTGCATATCTATCTGATCTAATAGTGCTTTATATGCATTACTAGTAAAGGTTGGTTTACGTAAATGCAATATCTCTAATCCTGCATCAAACAAATCATTAATTTGTTTTGCTTCGTTTTCTAATTCTTGCTCTGATGTTAGTACTATTAGCATACATTTTAAATATTTAAAGAATCTTATACTTCGGTTAACTCCCCTTCGAGTGCCTCAGGGTTCGAGATTTTGAATTTGCATTCCTCAACCCTGAATTTGCATTCCTCAACCCTGAATTTGCATTCCTCAACC
>NZ_AUML01000027.1:46149-80907 GCF_000430665.1 Aquimarina muelleri DSM 19832
TGAATTTGCATTCCTCAACCCTGAATTTGCATTCCTCAACCCTGAATTTGCATTCCTCAACCTTCGCTTCGCTCAGGTTTTGGATATATTAGCAGAATGATATAAGCTTAAATCGACATATTTCTTAAGTTGATTCAACTGATTGACATCCTTATTATATTTATCATTTTTCGCTTCCCTTTGGCTAATTCACCAACAAAAACGTCTCGACACATTTTTTTTACGTTACTCTTCAAAAATCACTCGACGAGACAAGGAAATTCAAAATACTTGAAATATGATATTTTCTACCATATTCTTATTTATAGATACACTTCACTTCCTTTTTCTTTAAATTCTTCTGCTTTTTCCTGCATTCCTTTTTCGAGTGCTTTTTGATCATCTATCTCTTTTTTGGCTGCATAATCCCTAACTTCTTGAGATATTTTCATCGAACAGAATTTTGGACCACACATACTACAAAAGTGTGCTATTTTGGCTCCCTCTGCCGGCAATGTTTCGTCGTGATATTCTCTTGCCAGTTCTGGATCTAAGGATAAATTAAATTGATCTTTCCATCTAAATTCGAAACGTGCTTTGCTTAATGCATCATCCCTATGTTGCGCTCCTGGGTGTCCTTTTGCTAAATCTGCGGCATGTGCTGCTAATTTGTATGTTATAACTCCTGTACGTACATCTTCTTTATTAGGTAATCCTAAATGTTCTTTTGGAGTAACGTAGCACAGCATAGCTGTTCCATACCAACCAATCATAGCCGCCCCGATTCCTGAGGTAATGTGATCATATCCGGGAGCTATATCTGTGGTTAAAGGGCCTAATGTATAAAAAGGTGCTTCTCCACAGGCTTCTAACTGCTTATCCATATTTGCTTTAATCATATGCATTGGCACGTGCCCTGGCCCTTCGATAAATGTTTGCACATCGTGTTTCCATGCAATTTTTGTTAACTCTCCTAGTGTTTCCAATTCTGCAAATTGTGCTTCATCATTAGCATCTGCAATACAACCAGGTCGTAATCCGTCTCCAAGAGAAAATGCCACATCATAGGCTTTCATGATCTCACAAATTTCTTCGAAATGGGTATATAAAAAACTTTCTTTATGATGTGCAAGACACCATTTTGCCATTATAGACCCTCCTCGAGATACAATCCCAGTAATACGCTTTGCTGTCATGGGTACATATGCAAGTCGTACTCCTGCATGAATCGTAAAATAATCTACTCCTTGCTCTGCTTGCTCGATCAATGTGTCTTTAAAAATCTCCCACGTTAAATCTTCGGCACTCCCATTTACTTTTTCTAATGCTTGATATATTGGTACTGTTCCTATAGGTACTGGCGAGTTTCGAATAATCCACTCTCGTGTTTCGTGAATGTTCTTTCCTGTAGAAAGATCCATAATATTGTCTGCTCCCCAACGACATGCCCAAACTGCTTTTTCTACTTCTTCTTCGATACTTGAAGTTGTTGCAGAATTACCAATATTAGCATTTATTTTTACTAAAAAATTTCTTCCCAAAATCATTGGTTCTGCTTCTGGGTGGTTTATATTAGATGGTATTACTGCTCTACCTCTGGCAACTTCCTCTCTTACAAACTCTGGAGTAATTACCTCGGGAATACTAGCTCCAAAGTCTTGTCCTGGGTGTTGCTTAGATAGTCTTTTTACTTCTTGTAATTTTTGATTTTCACGTATTGCCACGTATTCCATTTCGGGAGTAATAATACCCTGTTTTGCGTAATACATTTGGGATACATTTTTTCCTTTTTTTGCTTTTTTTGGTTTACGCAAATGATTGAATCGTAAGTGATCCAAGCTAGAATCCTGTAATCTTTCATTACAATATTTTGAAGAAAAACCATCTAACTCCTCTACATCTCCTCTATCCAGAACCCATGGTTCGCGTATTGGCTCTATACCATCGTGTACATTTATCTTCTTATCAGGATCGGTATAAGGGCCACTGGTATCATATACTGTTACGGATTGATTTGGGGTTCTTTTTTGTGTCATACTATCTACTGTATCATCTAATTCTATCTCACGCATAGCAACCTTAATTTGCGGATGAATAGTTCCTTGTACATAGATTTTTTTTGAACCTGGAAAAGGGGTTGTACTGATTACAGTGTCTTTTGGTGCTGTATCTTGTTTTTTCATAATTATGGATTTATACGCTATTTATATTTTTGAATTTACCGCAATAAAAATTCTTTTTTCCTTTATGGTAAATTCAAAACATAATTAATTGGTATTAGAACTTTTTTTGATAGATATCTAACGATTAGTTTTGTGTATGAATTTTTGTTGTTTTAAAATCACCCTCCTTGTGTTGCTTGGATAATGGTTACCTGATCTTCTTGTTGTAAAAATGTTTTTTTCCAAGTTTCTTTAGAAATAATTTGATTATTGATAGCTACAGCAATACCATTAGTAACCATATTTAATTGTTCTAAGAGGTTTTCTATAGAACTGTTTTCTGAAATGGATTGCAATTGATTGTTAACGTTTATGGTCATCTTTTTGATTTATTAATCCATAAACTTTAGGTAGCAATTACCTATTTTGAAGAAGAAATATCCCATATAAATTATGTGATATTAACTTTTCCCTTCGTCGGTACTAACCGCATCAGGTTCAAAGGGTATTTCTCAGACCTAACCAAAGTTAAGATCACCCCTAAAGTTTATGTTATAAAAGTAATAAAAACTTATACAAAAAGGAGATTAAAATTAATTTTAACCTCCTTTTGTATTTAAAACTTTACTGTTGCTCCTACCAGAAAATTAATTCCTGCTTGCGGATAATATCCTGCTCCTTCTACTGTAGTAATGGTTCCGGGGGTTGTAAAATCATCATCGTATGTAAAAAAGTATCCATTAGATACATACTCTACATCAAAAATATTATTAACCAACCCGGTAAGTACTATAGATTTAAAAACTGGGATATCTTTAATTTCATATACTATATTAAGGTCATTTATAAAAAAACTGTCTAGTTTAGAGGTTTTGCTATCGATATTCCCCATATATTGCTCTCCTACATATTTAGATAGTAATCCTATTTGAATATTTTTTATGGGCTGGTATATAAACATGTTACCTGCTACAACATTTGGTGAATATGAAATATTTGTATCTCCTAAATTAACCAAGTTACCATTTCTGGAGGTTATAAAATCTCTGTTTTTATTAGTACTAATGGCAATATTAGGTTTTACTATAAATTTATCTGTTAACGTTATATCTGCATCTACTTCGAGTCCTAAACGGTAACTCTCACCACTGGTAGCTCGTATTGGTGCTCCTACATCGTCTAAGGCTCCTGTTAACACTAATTGATCTTTATATCCCATATAATAAATATTAGTGTTTACTGTTATTTTATTTTTGGAGTACCTCCATCCAAATTCTATATCATTTAGTTTTTCGGCGGTGTCGATACCGTTTTCAAAATCATCTCTTCTAGGTTCTCTATTGGCAATCGCAAATGACAAATATGTACTATTAATTTCATTAATTTTGAAAGTTGCTCCAACTTTAGGGTTAAAGAACTGATAGGTTTTATCTACTACTAAAGGTTTTCTTTTAGAAGTAAGTCCTGATGTTTCATAGGATACAAACCTTCCTTGTAAATCTAAAAAAGCACTCCATTGGTGGTTGATCTTATAGGTACTTTTCCCAAAAATGGTAAACTCATCTTTTTTTGCGTTTCCAAAATAATAACGATCTCGAATCTCTGATGTTCCTGTGTTTTGTGCCCATATTACTTCTCCAAAATGGTCTCCATCGTATCTACTATAAAATCCTCCAAAATCAATATCAATCGTCTTATTTTTATAGTTTGCACTTGCGTTTATAACATAAAAATCATTATCTAACCATCTACGACGTATTAAATCCGTTGTATTAATGGTATCTCTTATAGCGACATTAGCACTATCTCTTACGGTTATAAAAGGCACAAAATCATAATCAGCAAAATCTTCATCTTCTTTATATTGCTCAAAGAATCCCCGGCCATAGGTGTAATTTAATCCTAAATTTGTTGACCAGTTATTGTTATATTTCTGATTCCAATGTAATTGATAGTGATCTTGTTTGTAGTCATCTACTTCATTATCATAAAAAAGGGTATTTCCATTATCATCAGTATATTTCCCTGCTGAATTAAATGTTCTATTAGATTTTAAGGTTTTTTCATCGACACCGTTCCAGGATTGATATGTTACTTCATGCCCTCCAAACGTAATTGCCTTAATTAATGTATTATCATTTACATAAGATCCTTGTAAGAAATAAGATTTTAGATCCGAGGATGCTCTGTCTACATATCCATCTGATGCTATTGCAGATAATCGACCTGCTATTTCGATATTTTCATTAAGTAATCCTGTGCTAAATTTTACGTTGTGTTTTCTGGTTCCAAAAGACCCGATGGTATTAGATATTTCTGCATTAGCAGATTTTGCAACTGCATCTGTAAGTAAGTTTAAGCTGGCTCCAAATGCTCCTGAACCGTTGGTAGAAGTACCTACTCCTCGTTGTAATTGAAGGTTTTCTATGGAGGATGCAAAGTCAGGAAGATTTACCCAAAATGTACCCTGACTTTCTGAATCATTAAAAGGTATTCCGTTTAAGGTTACATTTACTCTAGAGGCATCACTACCTCTTACTCTAATATAGGTATACCCAACTCCAGTTCCTGCATCTGTAGTGGTAACTACTCCTGGCAAATAGTTTAATAAAACAGGAATATCTTGCCCCAGATTACGTGTAGCTAATTCTTTTTTAGATATATTAGAGTGTGTGATTGGCGAATCTGCTTCTACTCGAACGGATTTAACCAGAACTTCTTCTAGTTTTTCGACTTTAGTTTGAGTAGAATCTATTGGTTTTTCTTGAGCTATGACACCAAAACTCAATACCAAAAGTGCGATGGAAAATAGTATGTTTTTCATTCGTAAAAATTAGTCACGAATAAAAGGGGTTATTATTCTATATTAAATAATGGATTTAGAAAGCACAATAACATTGTTGTACTTCGCTATTTACATAAAATTCTTTTAAGTAACTAGCAATCCCTTGGCAACATTACCTGCCCAGGTTCATTGGGTATGATCTCAGCTTCATCCTAGGATTTCGGCACCCCTTTGAGATTTGTGCGCAAAAATACTCTCTTTTACCTATTTATGGTAACTTTATTACAATAAAATCTAAAGTTTATCTAGATTTTTCAGTTTTATAGCTTAGACCCTCTTTTAAAACTACACAAAACATTTAAGCTATAAAATAAAAAAGTAACTTCGTATTCAGGGATATATTTTTCAAAAAAAATTATTAATCATCAAGCAATGCTTTTTAATTTTTTAAGTTAATGAAGCTAGGTCAAATAAGATTATGAAGAATACGAAAAGATCGGTTACTTTTAAAATAATAGCAGGCTATTTTCTTGCTGGTTTACTTGCAGTGACTGCTTTTTGGGTTATTTATCAACAGATAAGTAACTATACTCAAATTGCAGAGATTAAAAATGAGAATAATCAAAAACTTTTTCTGGTTGGAGAAGCTATAACTGGTTTGTATGAGGCTGAAAGTCTAACACGTAATATCATACAAACTACGGATGTCTTTAAATTTGAAATATATAAAGCCAAAATAGATACTATACTGCTAACTATAAATGAAGTTTCTAAGATATCTGACGATACACTACAAACCCAGAAAATTGATAGTATCAAATACCTTATTGATAGCAAAAACGAAAATCTTGAAGAGCTTATTAAAATTTATGAACAACGAAAACAAAAGGGCTTGTACGAAACTGCTATCGATGAGCTTAAAAAAATAAATAAAAGTTTTGATGGGTATACAGATTATGATATTCGATTTAAAAAATATGATCCACGAACTAGGAGAGCACTAATCAGTATATTAGAATATACTAAAAAAGATAATGCCAAAAGATTAACGAATCAAACTGTAGACTCATTGGCAACTTCTGTAAGACAGGTGCTTGCCGAGTTAGAAATCAAGGATAAAAAATACAAACGAGAAATATCTATGAAAGAAGATAATCTTCTTTCAAACGATCAAATTATAACAAAACAGCTAAGAGATTTACTTGCTGCTATTGATCATAATGAAAGGAAGCAATATCTAGCTCGTCTTGAAGCTTCTAGCAGGATACTAGATAATACCTCTAATATAATTTTAATAATTGCCTCGATTAGTTTATTAATCGCTGTTTTATTTCTTTTTTTAATTACTAAAGATATTTCTAAAAGTCAAAAATATCGTAATGAATTAGAAGCTGAAAAAACGTACACCGAATCTCTTTTGAAAACACGAGAGTCTTTAATTAACACCGTTACTCACGATTTGCGTTCTCCATTAAATACTGTGATCGGATATTCGGATTTACTTGAAAGAACAGAACTAAATAATAAACAAAAGCATTATTTAGACCACCTTAAAAAATCCTCTGATTATATTTTACATTTAGTAAACGATCTTCTTGATCTATCAAAATTAGAAGCTGGTAAAATGGTAATTGAAGAACTTCCTTTTTCTCCAAAGAAGCTAATAGAAAGTACTATATCTAGCGTTATTCCTATAAATGACAAGAAAAATCTCGATATAAAAATTATAATTGAGGATCCATTAAAGAAACAATATTTGGGAGACCCCTTTAGACTAAAGCAAGTATTAATCAATTTAGTAAATAATGCTTACAAGTTTACAGATAAAGGGTCTATTACTATTCATAGTAAAATTACTGAAAATGGTTTATTAGAAAAACAATTAGTTGTTTCTGTAAAAGATACCGGGATAGGGATTACCAAAAAACAACAACAGTTTATTTTTGAAGAGTTTTCTCAAGGAGATGATAATACCGAAAAAAGATATGGTGGTTTTGGTCTGGGACTTGCTATTACAAAAAAAATAATTAAACTTTTGAATGGTCGTATCGAACTAAATAGCACTCCAGGAGAAGGTAGTGAATTTATCTTCTACATACCAATTAAACGATCTAGTATATTAATTACTGATGAAGAACCTGAAAGTTTAAAAGTTCAGAGTTTTATCAATAAAAAGGTTTTGATTGTAGATGATGATCCTAGTCAACTATCATTAACAAGTGAAGTAGCTTCATTAGCTGGATTAACGTATGATATTTGTAAAAATGGTTTAGAAGCAGTATCCTTATTAGAAACCAACACATATAATCTGGTACTTACTGATATTCAGATGCCAAAAATGGATGGTTTCGAGTTATTAGAATCTATAAAAAATAACACTCCCATATCTAACATACCTGTTATTGCTTTATCTGGAAGAACAGATACGTCTTTTTTAGAATATCAAAAAGCTGGATTTATAGCTAGTTTACAAAAGCCATATGCTCCTAAAGATTTAATTAATCTTATTGCTAAAGTACTTAATGTTGATCTAGCTGGCAAGGAAAATATCATAAGTGATAATGATTTTTCTGATGATCCCTACTCTCTTAATGATTTAATGCTCTTTGCTCATGGGGATTCTGATTCTTTATATGCTATTTTAGATACTTTTTACAAAAGTACTATCGATAATGTTAAGGATCTAAAATTAACAGTTCACAAAAAAGATACCGATTCTATTCAAAAAATTGCACATAAAATGCTTCCTATGTTTAAACAAATCAAAGCTAAAGAAGTTATCGCAACCTTAGAAAAACTAGAACACCCAGATTCTTATAATCTGGACAAAAAATCAATATTGTCTTTAACAAATAAAAGTATCACAGCAATAGAACACTTAATGAAAAAACTGAAAACTGAAACTTAAAGACTGATATCATATTGTTTCAATTTATTATATAGTGTTTTACGGTCTATAGAGAGCATTCTGGCGGCTTTAGCTTTATTACCGTTGGCTTTTTCTAATGCGTCCAGAATTAATTCTTGTTCATTTTGATTCTTAAACAACCCATACGTTTGTTTTGTATTATGAGATGCATAAGCTATATCATTTGGTAAAACATCTAATACGATCATATCATTTTGAGAAAGAAGAACCGATCGTTTTACTATATTTTTTAATTCTCTTAAATTACCTGGCCAGGTATATTTTTTAAAAGCTTCCAAGACTTCGTCTGTAAACCCTACAACATTTTTTTCGAGGTCTGTATTTGATTCTTCGAGAAAATGATTTGCAAAAAGCATCAAATCTTCGATCCTATCTTTAAATGGTGGTACTTTTATAGAAAACTCATTAAGTCTATGATACAAATCTTCTCTAAATTCGCCTTCCTTTACGGCATTACTTAGGTCTTCATTGGTTGCGACAATTACTCTTATATCTACTTCTATTTCTTTATTGCTTCCGACAGGTTTAATTTTACGTTCTTGAAGGGCTCTTAATAATTGAACTTGTAATTCATAGTTTAGATTCCCTATTTCATCCAAAAATAATGTTCCTCCATTTGCAGCTTCAAAATGACCTACTTTATCATTTACTGCCCCAGTAAAAGATCCTTTTATATGACCAAAAAACTCACTGGATGCCAATTCTTTAGGTATCGCTCCACAGTCTACTGCAATAAAAGGTTTATCTGCTCTTTTACTAGCTTTATGAATACTACTTGCTACATATTCTTTACCCGTACCACTATCTCCTATTACTAATACAGACATACGGGTAGGAGCCACTAATGCTACATATTCGTTAAGTTTTTTAGAAGCATCACTAACTCCTCTTACAAAAGAATCATTAGTCTTTTTGGGCGTTATTGCAGGAGAGGCATGTACTCTTTTTTCATTATTTTCTTTCTCTGAAGGACTTGTAAAAGATAATGCTTTTTCTATAGTATCCAGAATTTTATCTGGATTAAATGGCTTAGAGACATAATCAAAAGCTCCTTGTTTAATAGCATTAACTGCCATATCAATCTCTGCATAACCAGTCATGATAATTACTTGAGTTTTTGTATTATTCCTTAAAATTTCATCTAACAAAGCAATACCATCATTATCTGGCAATCTCACATCTGTAAGCACAAGATCAAATACTTCTTGTTTAATTTTCGGGATGGCTTCATTACCCGAATATGCTGTAGAAACCTCATAATCTTTCTTTTGTAAAAAAGTTTTAAGCATTGTACAAAAAGCAACATCATCCTCTACAATAAGTATCTTAGACATATTTTAATTATTTATTATCTTTTTTAAAAAAGCTATTGTATAAAATTACAATATAAAATATTTAGTTAGAATAAAAACATAAAAAAAGAGACTCTTGGGATTGAGTCTCTTTTTTAGCACTAAACAACTTTATATCGTTCTTGGTTGCAAAACGATATCCTTTTTCTACCCCTAGATTTAAGATTTATTGTCGTTTGGCTTTATCCATTTGCCATTAGTGCTTGCAAATACAACTTTTGTGTTTTCGTTTTTATCTTTTAGGATAATCTTATATGTATTATCCTTTGACATGTATGCTTTTACAATTCGTAACTTTTCATAATCTTTTGCTGCCGCTTCTTGAATAGGCAATGGCAGTTCTACAATATTTATCTCAGTATATTCTTGTAATTCGTGATCATAATCCCAAAATTCATAACTATCACTAAGAGATGCTAATTCATCTTGACCTAGAGCACCCTGAGCCGAAAAAATACTTACTATAATTCCTATTATCATTGGTAACTTTTTCATTGGGTTACTGGTAAACTTATTTCTACGATTAGATAAATAGTAATAATTGTTCCAAAGACAAAAAATCATTTTTTAATATTATAAATAAATGATTTTCAGTGTATTAAAAGTTATAGTGTATTTTAAAAAACGTGTTATAAAATGTAGAATCCTCACAAAGATGTAGAAATATTACACGTTTTAAGGTTTACAACTATTTTATTCGAAAGGTTTTCTTCTATTTGCCTTCTTTATGGCATGTTTTTGCTTTGTATTCAATCTCTTTTGAATAGCATTTCTGGATGGTTTTGTTGGTTTTCTTTTTTTAGGAATATAGAGGTTAGCCTTAAGAATATCTAAAAGTTTCTTAATCACTAATCCTTTATTTTTATGTTGACTTCTACTATCGCTACATTGCAGGAGCAGAACTCCTGATTTAGTTACTCTGGAGGATAATTTTTGGCACAATCGAATTTTCTCATCCTTTGTTAAACCTAAAGATTCAACTATATTAAAAGTAAGTTCTATTTTTGAAGATACTTTATTAACATGTTGCCCACCTGCTCCTGAGCTTCGAACAGCTTTAAACTTTAATTCATTTATAACAACAGCGGTGTTCACGAAAAGAGTGTTACCTGATGTGCTGATTTCAGTAGGTCATTTACTGTTTTCACAGGATTAAAAGTGGTTAAAGGTACTTCTACAAAGACACTAATCCAATTAGACATCGCTCCATTCCATAATCCAGGGAGTTCTAAAGCTTTTAAAACTTTACCATTCATTGTTTTATCGGTAATAAATCCAGCTTCGGGATCTACAAAATCTAATAAATTAAATTTATTGCCTTTATAGTTTCTAACTCCACAAACTAAATCTACAGGATTAAAGTGAGTTGCACTTTTAAGTATTTCCTCTTGTCTATAATTTGTTTTATCAATTTGAGGGGTCTCTATAATTTGTAAAACAGATCTTCCGTTTTCTCGTTTAATCCAAAACGGACCTCCCCCAGGTTCTCCCTCGTTAATTACCATACCACAAACACGAATAGGACGATACAGAGATTTTCTTAAAAATTGAAGCTTATATTTATCTGCAAATTTATCAAAATCTAAGGGTAATGTTACGTTTAATTGCTGTACCAAAAACTTTTTAATGTCTTTCATTTCTGGTTCTGTTGGATTTTTTTGATCGATTGAATTTAAAATTCTAAATACTTCTTCTTGGATTTCTATTAATTTACCTGCTAATACTTTTTTATATCCTGAGACTTCGTCTTGATATTTTTGAACTACAACATTATCAATATTTTTAATATAAATAATATCTGCATCCAGATCATCCAAATTTTCGATCAATGCTCCATGACCTCCTGGTCTAAATACTAAAGACCCATCTTCTTCTCTAAATGGTTCATTATCTTCTGTTACTGCAATTGTATCTGTTTCTGGTTTTTGAAACGAGTATGTTATATCAAAATTTGTATTTGTTTTTTCTTCTACTTTTTTCTTTATTCTTTCAAACTCATCTTTAAAAGCTTCGAGATGTTCTTTAGAAATTGTAAAATGTAGTTTAGAATCTCCTTTATCATTAGTATTATATCCTGCAGCTTCATACAAATGCTCTTCAAAAGATGTTGCAGTGCTATCTGTATATTTATGAAAAGGAAATACTCCTTTAGGAAAAGTTCCGTAATTTAATCCTTTTTCTTTCAGCATCATTTCTACAAATATATAAAGCTGCCTTCCTTCAGATAAGGATTCAAATTTTGGATATACACTTTTTACTTTTTCCATTACAATATCATAAAAAGGAAATTTTTCTAGTCCTATTAAAAAAAGTCGTATTGCATTTGCTTTTTCATGATTTGTATACGAGTTAAGGCTCTCCTTTTCGTAATCGTAATTATCCAAAAACCGAAATAGATCTTTAAACATTCTTGTTGCAGCACCGGATGCAGGAACGAATTTTATGGTTTCCAGATCTGCTAGTCTAGAATTATATAATTTAATAAGTTCTGATTGATAGTGCTCAGAAAATTTAAGAATTCCATTATCCAAAGTAGCTGCGCTTCTTAATGTTACAAAAGGAATTCCATTTTTAAATGTTTCAATTTGGGAAAGCACTTTATCTACTGTTAATCCTTTTGATTTAATTAATTGGATATCTTTATCTGTTATATTCACTTTTATTCTTGTATTATTTGGCTTATACTTTTCAATGCACTTTGAAAACGAGATATTTTATCTCCTTTTATGACGACATACGGAAGATTATGTTTTTCTAGACATTCTTTAAATCTTAAAAACATCTCTTCTCGCTCTTGGGGTTTATCTCTAAGATCATCTGAGATCCAAGGAACGTCAATATAAGTTAAAAGATATAAATCGTAAACATTTTCTAATGAAATTTTCTTTAAGGTTTCTGGCACTAATCCATCATAATACACTTCTGAATATACTTTTAGTTCTAAAAGATTTGTATCACAAAAGAGTATTTTATTTGCTTTTTTAGCGAGCGTATTCTCTAATTTTATTTGTCCTTCTGCAATGGCAAGCATATCATCATATGCACAAATTGTTTTGGTTTCATTCCATTTTTTCTGTAAATATTCTCGCATATACTCAGGAACCCACTGCGTATTATAGTGCTTTGCCAATTGTTTTGACAAAGTGGTTTTTCCTGTACATTCTGGCCCAAACAAAACTACTCTTATACAGCTGCCAGGTTCTTGTCTAAGCTTTTCTTCCATGAAAGGTATCCAAAAATTGCAATAATGGTAAATAATAAATATTGAAAACTTGTTAGTGTAAATCCTTTATAAAAGTATAGTGGTATAGAAATAATATCCCCTATAATCCAAAATATCCAGTTCTCAATTTTTCTTTTAGCCATTAACCACATTCCTACAAAAAATATAGCTGTAGTTATGGTATCTACATAAGGAGTCCAGCCTTTCCATTTATCAAAAACCACATATACTCCAAATACAAAAAGCAAGGTCATGACAAAAATTATTATCGCAATATTCTTTTCTTCAATAGTTGTTCTAGAAATCGGGGTTACGCGAGTATCATCTATCTTTAATGTCCATACATACCACCCATAAATACTCATGATAAAATAATATACATTGATCATCATATCTCCTAATAACGACCATTGCAATAATAAATAAACATAAATAGCAGTACTAATAATACCTGTCGGATACACCCAAATCTTATTACCCCAAGCAAATAGAACACTTAATAATCCGAAAATTGCCGCTATAATTTCGAGGATTATATGTAGATTAGAATATTCTGAATACTGACTGAAAAAAAAATCAAAAATGGGGTTCATAATTACTTCTATTACTTTTTACCATTTTTATATACACTAAAACATGCTCCATATCTCCAAAGGCTCTTTTGATCTCTTGTGTTAAAAAAGGCATTACTTTATCATATTCTCCATAAACTTGAGTACTAAGGGGATTTTCTAAAATAGTAAACTCTGATAGTCGTAATTTTTTTATAAAACGAATTATATGCTCTTCATAATCATCTTGAAGTGGTGTAAGAGTAAGCTCTATAGATATTTGCATTTTCTTTAATTAACTTTAATAATTCTAGAAACGCAAAGGTAAGTAACTGTTTTTGATAATGTATGAACTTAAATCTACACTTAACCTCAACGCACGTATAAACTAATTTTTATATAGAATCCTTTTATGTCGTTATGTTTCTGTTGCTGGCAACGCATAAACACATGTAAATCCTTCAAATTCGATAAAAGACATATCATAATGACTAATTTTATCTTTGTAATTGATTGCCCCATAAACAAATGGATATTCTAGATCAAAAGGAGATAGATATATATCTTGTTCAAAGCTTAATCCTGAAGTTGCATATAATTTGTAGAGGGATTCTTTGGCTCCCCATATTATAGTTAATATACGAATCTTTTCTAATCCATTTTTTGGTATATGACTATTTTCATAATCGTTTACAAATTTATGAGAAATTTTCTCAATCTTTTCTCTTTGCTTTTCAATGTCAATTCCTACTGGTTTATCGCTAATGACAATACCTGCAAATTCATAAGAGTGGGTAATCGATATTTGTTTACCATCTTTAAGATGTGGCTTCCCAAATTCATTATAATATAAATCATGATCTGTATATCCTGCAACTGCCAGTAAATGCCTTACACTCATAAAGCCTCGACGATGCATTTCTGATTTCATATTATCAACTCTATTTTGACAAATTTGTGTTAATTCTATTCCTTCACAAAGAGCTTCATAAGACTCTTCAATCTTCCAAATCAACACATTAGTGTTTGTATCTACTGTTATAGTTTTGTAAAGAGGCATTTACATTCTTAAAGTTATTATGTACCTTTGCAGACTAAAAAAGAGATTCTGCTTTTTTTTCAAAAAACGAATTTAGAACAATTTTGTGCAAAATACCAAAATGCACTTCATAAACATAAAATAAAAACTATGAGTACCAAAACAGTACCTTATATTCCTTACAAAGTAAAAGACATATCATTAGCTGCTTGGGGGAGAAAAGAAATAGAATTAGCTGAGGCAGAAATGCCCGGACTTATGTCTCTTCGTGAAGAATACAAAAACGAACAACCTCTTAAGGGTGCTCGCATTGCTGGATGTCTACACATGACTATACAAACAGCAGTACTAATCGAAACATTACAAGCTCTTGGCGCCGAGGTAACTTGGAGTTCTTGTAACATATTTTCTACTCAGGATCAAGCTGCTGCTGCTATTGCTGATGCTGGAATACCTGTATATGCATGGAAAGGTATGAGTGAAGAGGAGTTTGAATGGTGTATCGAACAAACTTTATTTTTTGGAGAAGATAGAAAACCCTTAAACATGATTTTGGATGATGGTGGTGATCTTACCAATATGGTATTAGATAAATACCCAGAATTAGTAGGTGATATTAAAGGCCTATCTGAAGAAACTACAACTGGTGTTCATCGTTTATACGAAAGAATGAAAAATGGAACATTACCAATGCCTGCCATTAATGTAAATGATTCTGTTACAAAATCGAAATTTGACAATAAGTATGGATGTCGTGAGAGTGCTGTAGACGCCATTCGTCGTGCTACAGATACTATGCTTGCTGGTAAACGCGTAGTTGTTTGTGGATATGGAGACGTAGGTAAAGGTACCGCTGCATCTTTTAAAGGAGCAGGCTCTATTGTTACCGTTACCGAAATCGATCCTATATGTGCTTTACAAGCTGCTATGGATGGTTTTGAAGTAAAAAAATTAGAAACCGTGATCGGAAATGCAGATGTAATAATTACTACAACTGGTAATAAAGATATTGTACAAGCACAACATTTTAAAGCTTTAAAAGACAAGGCTATCGTATGTAATATAGGTCATTTTGATAATGAAATAGACATGGCGTGGCTAAATAATAATCACGGAAGCACAAAAGACGAAATCAAACCACAGGTAGATAAATATACTATTGATGGAAAAGATATTATCATACTTGCTGAAGGACGTTTGGTAAATCTTGGTTGTGCAACAGGACATCCTAGTTTTGTAATGAGCAACTCGTTTACAAACCAAACACTGGCGCAAATTGAGCTTTGGAAAAATTCTGAAAACTATAAAAATGAAGTGTATATGCTACCAAAGCATTTGGATGAAAAAGTAGCAAAATTACACTTAGAACGTCTTGGAGTAGAGCTGGAAACATTACGCCCAGAACAAGCTGAATATATTGGGGTTACTGTTGAAGGACCTTTTAAACCAGAATACTACAGATATTAAAGAGATTGTTGTTGTGGTTAAATTTAAACCATTTCCCTTTTAATAAACAAGAAACCTCTTACCTATACGATAAGAGGTTTCTTATACAATTTAATTTTGAACTTGGTATTATTAAAATTTCTTTTACTTATACTTATTGCTTAGCAGTAACTTTTATAAGAAAATCTTTACTTCTTCCATTAAATCCTTCAATTAAAATTTCTGAATCTGAAAGGGGTAGGATTTTTTCAGTTTCAAAATGCTCTAATTTTTTTCCTTTTATCTCGCGGGTATTAAATATCGATTCTTTTTTAACTTCCCCCGTTTTATCATTAATAATATAAGCAGTAAAATACCCTCCTTTACCATCTGTATGTTGATATGGAACCTTATCTTCTGGCAGGTTTAAGTTTTTTACATTATCTAAATACAACAAATAATGATGATCCCCTGCAAACATATGGGTATACGACATAGATCTTTTTCGATTTACTCCTTTTTGTCTTTTAGGCAACTTATGCATCCATGCCAACGACCCATCTGCATTTATTTTAGCGACCAAAATATCTCTAAAATGAAAAGACAAACCACTTAACGACATCATAAAAGCATCTTCATTAAAAACTTCATTCCTTTTAGGAAATCCTTCTCCTAAATCTCTTTTTTGCAATATATACCGTTGTTCTCCTAAAATTAAAAAACTACCATCTTTATTTAAAGCAATAGAATTAATTTTTAATAGATTAAAAGATGGTTTTTCATCTAAACTTTCTTCATTTTTCTTGATATTACGCTTTTTTCCCTTGCTAGAATATTTATTTAACATTTCAACAGGAAAATCATAGCTTTTAAAATTACTGACAGCTCCATCTTTGTCTAATTTAATTGTAAAAACACCTGTAGCTTGCCCTTGTTTATTTGAAGAGAACAATAGCCCTGCTGTTACTTTATCAGGATTTTTACAGGTTCCAGCTATTACAATATCACCTTTTGCATTTTCATAAAGAGATGCTTCATCTATAAATTTATCTCCTATTTCTATTTTATTTTTAATAATCGAATTTGTATTCTTTTTTATTTTAAAAAGTTCTAAGTGATAATTGGCATCTTCTTTATTTTTCTTCTTTTCGTCTGTACTATCATCTTCATATACTGTTGCCAACATATAAAAATTACCTTCTCTGTCAATAGTATAATCCCCATTATTCATTTTTTTCTCTGTATATGGCATTTCTACGACTTCATTCCATTCTAACTTTAAATCCGAATCAAAAATATGCATTGCAATTCGGTCAAAACTTTTAGAATCATCTCTAAATTCAGGTTTTAACCTATATGTTACTAACAACTTTTTATTATCAAATGATTTTTTAAAGAAGTATTTCCCTCCAAAAACCCTCATTATTGTTAATGATTTTGAACTAGAAAGCTTATGCCTAACTATAACTATTTTTCCTTGCTGGCTAAGAAAAGTATATGGGTCCCCTACCGTTAAATCTTCTAAAGAAATATTAACCGCCATTAATGATTCTATTTGTTTACTTCTATCCCAAGCTTCGTAAAAAAACACAGCTTTATCTCCTATCTGCATTATTTCTTTATTCCCTCCTTTACTCTTCATAAATTTTTTTAAATCTACTCTTTTAAGTTCTTTTAGGGTTTTTGGATCAAATTTTTGTATAATTAAATCTGATTTTTTACTATTTATTGCTACTATATAGTTTTTGTGTTTGAAAAATACTTTTATTTCACCATCTGTTTCCTCATACTCTTCGCCCACCTCTACTGTAAAGTTATCGGATAGTTTTGGGTCTTGAGAAAATATATTAATTGTGACCAGGAATAATAAGAGTAAGTATTTATTTTTCATTTTTAGATTTTAGATTTTTAAATTCGACAACAAATATATTCTTTTTAAAGGACAGATATATAGCTTTTTATATGAATTATAATTTAATATCACACTAACAAATCATACAAAAATACAAATAAGAGAAGTGAGGTAATATAAATAAAAAAGCCCTTTTCTATATAGAAAAGGGCTTTTGTATAACAAAGGAAAATATGTTCTATGCCTCGAAAGGAACTATAGAAACATAAGATTTATTATCTTTCTTTTTAGTAAATTTTACCAAACCATCTACTTTTGCATGTAAGGTATGGTCTTTACCAGCATATACATTTTCACCTGGTTTATGCGCTGTACCTCTTTGTCTTATAATAATATTACCAGCTATGGCAGCTTGTCCACCAAATATCTTTACGCCTAGACGTTTTGATTCTGATTCTCTACCGTTTTTTGAACTACCAACTCCTTTTTTATGAGCCATTTTCTTTCGGTTTTATATTGTTAATACTAGCAAGATTATTTTTTGATCCCGCCGTCTAATTTATCTTGTAATTCTTTAAGTTCATCCCACTTACCATTCGTAGCTAAAGTAGCTTGCTCTGGCCAAGTATCTGTTACTAAATGAGATAATCTAGAACTAGCTTCTGTAAGAATAGAACTTAGTTTTTCAGGTTTTGTTTTAGCTACTTTTGCAAAAGTATCAATCCCTGCTTCTACCAATGCTTCCATAGCTTTTGGCCCAACACCTTCTATCTTTTTAAGATCATCTGCTTTACCAGTAGCTTTTTTAGGAGCTGCCGCTTTAGCTTTTGGTTCTGCTTTTTTTGTTTCTGTTTTCTTAGCTCCAGAAGTAACTATACTTTCGATAACAATTTCAGTAAGAGATTGACGGTGACCATTTTTAACACGGTATCCTTTACGTCTCTTTTTCTTGAAAACAATAACTTTATCACCCTTAAGGTGTCTTGTGATTTTTGCTCCTACTTGAGCTCCATCTATAGCTGGGGCGCCTAAAGTAATATTATCTCCATCTGCAGCAAGAAGAACTTTATCAAAAGAAACTGTGTCTCCTTCTTCTCCTGCTAAACGATGAACAAATACTTTTTGGTCTTTTGCAACCTTAAATTGCTGCCCTGCTATCTCTACAATTGCGTACATAGCGTAACGTTTAATTAATTATTTTTTACTGTAAAAGAACTTACCTATTTCGAATAGGCGGGTGCAAATATACTGCTAATTAATTAAATGACAAATATTTTACACCTCTATAGCACCTGATTTATATATTTTTTTGGTATTCCAACTTTCTTTAAATAGTTGCATAAAGGATAAGGTTAAAACAAAAGTAGTTGCAAAACCCATAATTGCTGCTACAAACACCACTATACCGACACCCACATGATAATGAGAACTCCAATTCATTAACATTTCTGGTAAAAAATTAGTGTTTATATTGGTAACATATATAGCAAAAAAGATGACAAATATAATAGTCGCATTAAAGCCCGTAAAAAGCCCTGCCATAAAACCTTTTTGAAATTCAAAATGTTTACCTTTTTCGTGTTTATAATCTCTCATAGCTTTGTATAGCCCAAAAGCAACAATAACACCATTACCTACACTAAAAACAGGATTAGTTTGTACTCCAACTAAAGAGAGAATTAAAAAATAAACTATAAGCCCAATAGCAATTAAGACTCCATACCTAACGGGAATAACTGATTTTTTCATATTCTTTTTCTTTAAGATTCTTACTTAAAGATAAGAAATTTAAAAGACCCCCGTCTTAAACACGTGTTAATTTACTGTTTTACAACGATATATGTTATTTGTTTCTATTTGCTAAATAAACTCCAAAAACAATAACTCCTGAAGCTAGCACTTGATAAAAACTAAACCGTTCATTATCCATTACTCCCCACAATAAAGCTACTATAGGTATAGTATATGTCACAGAACTGGCAAATACAGGGGTACTCATTTGCACCAATTTATTAAACAATACTTTTGCTATACCTGTACCCACTACCGCAAGAACAGATACATACATTAAACTAGTATGTATTTTAGGATCAGTAATTATTTCTGTTTTAAAAAAATCTGAAAAACCAAGTACTATTAATGCAGGAATAACCAATATGATAAAATTTCCATTAGCAATCGCCATTGGAGATATATGTTGCATGTATCTTTTTATAATATTTACATTTACAGCATAACAACATGAGGCACAAAGCACTAAAAGAGCATACCAATAGTTTTGATCAGGATTTATAGATGCTCCTTCTAAAATCAAAGCAAGACAACCCACCAAACCTACAATTACCCCTATAAACTGATTTTTATTAAATCGAACAGAAAAAATTAACACTCCCAAGATTAAAGTCACTAAAGGAGTGGTAGAATTAAGTATGGACGCTATACCGCTATCTATTTCTGTTTCTGCAAAAGCAAATAAAAAAGCAGGTATAAATGACCCTGCAAAAGCAGATACTGCAATCCATTTCCAATCGGATGCCTGAATAGTTTTTAAGCTTTTAAAACCTATTAAAAACAAAAATAATGCTGCAAATAGTGTCCTTAATGCTCCCAATTGCATTGGAGTGAGCCCTATAAGCGATTTTTTTATAAGAATAAATGAGCTACCCCAAACAAGAGACAGTATCCCCAAATACAGCCATTTAAGCTTTATATTTTGCATTTCTTAAAAAGTAAGTTGCAAAAGTGATAAATTATAAATGCATATCCCTGATTTTTATAGAAAATTAACTTAAAAGAGAAGCTTTTTTTAGATTATTATTTCCATCGAAGGGTTTCCATAATATGTTTCATATCATTACGAAGATAATTCGCAGCAGGAAGGATGGAGTCATAATTTGGTTTTACTTTAAAATATATGGATCCCACTACAAAATTATTGACACTATCCGTTACATAAAATTGAGACTGAGAGGCTGCATCGCCAGACACTTCATAAAACATACCGTATACTTTATTTTTTGCATCAATATATGGCTCTTGTAAAATTCCGTCTGCTTTAATAAAATGTTCTTGAGTAAGGTTTTGAGCATCCCTAAGCAATGAATCGAGATTGTTATTAATTTCAAAATAAGAAATATACATAGTAGCGTTTAATCTTTTATAATCGAGATTATACCAACACTTTTTATTCCTTCTGGCATTTTCTAATTTTGAATATTCATTTTTTTCAAAAGTATAATGACATGGAAATGATACTTCTTTATATTTAGGAGTTGGATAACTAAGCCTAAGCATCGCTTCTGGTTTAGGAATCACCTCTCCTCCACAACCACAAAAAAACAATATCGATATACAAACTGTAAAAAAAACTCTAGCTACTTTCATTCTCATTGATAGTTAATTTCACTTGTTTTATCCTTTTATTATCTAATGATTCTATCTTAAACACATATCTATCCAAAGGAATAACCTCTCCTCGTTTAGGGAAATTTCCTGACATTTCAAGCAATAACCCTGCTATAGTTTCTGCATCTCCTTTGTTATCCTCAAAAACATCATTATTTTCAAGTTTCAATACTTTATAAAAATCTTTTAATGCCATTCTACCTTCAAAAACATAGTTTTGGTCATCTAATTTTGAAAAAACCAAATCTTCATCATCAAATTCATCACTAATATCTCCTACTATTTCCTCTATAATATCTTCTAAAGAAATTAAACCACTAGTTCCTCCATACTCATCTACTACTATTGCCAAGTGATTTTTTTTATTTTTAAAATCATTGAGCAAATCATCTAATTTTTTATTTTCTGGCACAAAGTAAGGTTCCCTTAATAAGGATACCCAGTTAAAAGAAAGTTCATTTACATAAGGCAAAAGATCTTTTACATATAAAATCCCTATAACCTTGTCTATACTATCCTCATAAACAGGAATACGAGAATATCCGTTTTCAATAATTTCAGGAAGAATTTCTTTGTATGTGGCTATACTATTTAAAGCAAAAATATCCATACGAGGTCGCATAACTTGCTTGGTATCTGTATTCCCAAAAGAGACGATCCCTTCTAATATTTTCTTTTCTTCGTCTGTAGTATCTTTATCTGATGTTAATTCTAATGCTTGTGATAACTGATCTACGCTTAGATTAGATTTTTGTTTTCCGAGTTTATTGTGAATTGCAATGGTTATACTTCGCATTGGCAAACTAATCGGAGAGATAATCCAATCCAAAACTCCTAATGATCGAGCAATAAGTTTAGCAAATTTTACTCTATTTCGACTAGCATATATTTTGGGCAAAATCTCACCAAACAATAGGATTAAAAAAGCCACTAACCCAACTTCTACTACAAATCTTACATTAATCCACCCAAACCAGGTATAATCCAAATTACTAAAATAGATTTCCCCTAAGGTATCAAAGAGAAGTATTATCGCAATATTAATAAAATTGTTTGCTACCAATATTGTAGCTAATAATTTTTTTGGCCTATCTAACAATTTTGATACAATTTTCAAATTCTTAGAAGTGGCATCTTCTTCTTTAAGATCGGTAGGTGTTAGCGAAAATAAAGCTACTTCACTACCTGATATTAAAGCTGAACAAATAAGCAATACTATTAGAGCTACCACATTAATGGTTTGCATCACATCAAAAGCATAAAGTAAAATAAATAACGGTTCAGGATCAGGGTCCAAATTATATTTGTTTAGTTAAATTTATTAGAATGGAAGATCATCTTCGACATTTGTTGAATTAGGCGAAATAGATTGCGAGTTGTCCGCAGGTGTATTTACCTGAGAGATATTCTGTGATCCAGGATCAGAGGGTGAGTTTTCATTCTTAGGAGTAAGAAAAGTAAAATCTGTACACTGTATTTCTGTACTATATCTGTCTTTTCCTTGTTCGTCTTGCCATTTCCTAGTTTTAAGACGACCTTCAATATAAATTTTATCCCCTTTGTTAAGATATTTCTCACAAATTTCTGCCGCTTTATTTCTAACCACAATATTGTGCCACTCTGTAGTATTTACTCTCTCTCCGGTGCTTTTGTTTACATACGAATCATTGGTTGCAAGTGGAAACCTGCCAATACAGTTACCTCCTTCAAAATAGTGCATCTTTACCTCATCTCCTGTATGCCCTATAAGCATTACCTTATTTAATGTTCCAGACATTTTAATTTATAATTGATTAGGGTTTAAGATTACAAAGAAAAACAAACCTCATTAAATAACGCTATCTGCATACTTGTTATTTTCTTAAATACCCTATAATAACTTTCTTTAGTAGTAAATGTAATAAAAAAAATGATATACAAATAACCCAGAGACAGTCTTAACTTATGTTTCAGATATTTTCTTGTTTCTATTATTATTTAAAAAACACATCTATAAAATTACTTAACAAAATAGGAACAGGATATTTACGAATATCTTTTGTATTAATTTTTTTTTGTGTTTCATTCGTTTTTATAAGCCCGTCTATTTTTATAACATAAAATCGAGTATACAAATGCTGATGAGATAATTTATGAACTACTGGCTCACTATAATATGGTACAATCTCATATTCGTCATTCTCTACCACTTGTTTAAAAACAGGATGATCTACAATAGTATCCTTATTAATAGTATCGCTCTCTATTAATGGAAATTCATATAATCCTTGCCATATCCCATTACCTATTCTTTGGCTAATAATTGTTTGATGGTTTTTTGTGTAAAAAATCAAATAATTAAAATATCTCTTTTTAACTTTAATTTTTTTTAGTTTAACAGGTAACCTCTCTACATTACCTTTTTTTAAAGCTTCACAACTATCACACAATGGACATATAAAACAATCTGGTTTCTTTGGTCTACACTGTAATGCCCCAAACTCCATAATTGCCTGATTATAATCTGCAGGATCATCATGATCCATTAGCTGAATTGCTAGTGCCTTAAACTGCTTTACCCCAATAGCACTATTAATAGGTGTTTCAATATTAAAATATCGAGACAACACCCTATACACATTTCCATCAACAACAGGAACCGCTTCCTTGTAGCATATAGACGCTATTGCACTAGCGGTATAATCACCAACTCCTTTTAATAGTAAAAGATCTTTATAGGTAACAGGAAAAACTCCATTTAAATTATCTGCCACATGTTTTGCTGTGACATGCAAGTTTCTAGCCCTAGAATAGTAGCCTAACCCTTGCCACAATTTTAGCACCTCTTCTTCACTTGCTTTTGCTAGATCAAACACAGTTGGAAAAGCTTCAATAAATGACATATAATACGGTAATCCTTGCGCAACTTTCGTTTGTTGAAGTATAATTTCGCTAAGCCAAATAGGATATGGATTATTGGTTTCTCTCCACGGCATAGATCTTTTGTTTTGTAAGTACCACGTAATGAGTTTTTTAGAGAAAATCATAATAAAATTATAAGATTTGTAAAATTAAACGTTTAAAGATTAAAATATCATCTTAAGTATTGATATTTTGGATTTTAAATTCTTATATTTGCCCCCTTGAAAATTTAAAAACCCCTTAATAGGTAGTATAATGACTAAAGCAGATATTGTAGCAAAAATTTCAGAAAAATTAGGAATAGAAAAAGGTGATGTTCAGGCAACGGTTGAAACCTTTATGGAAGAGGTAAAAAGCTCACTAGAAAGTGGAGATAATGTGTACCTTAGAGGATTTGGTAGTTTTATAATAAAAACAAGAGCAGAAAAGACGGGTCGTAACATTTCTAAGAATACTACGATTAAAATTCCTGCACACAACATACCAGCATTTAAACCCGCAAAAGTTTTTGTTGAGGGTGTAAAGACTAATGTAGAAGTTAAATAAATAATAATAAATAAAAAGTATACACTATGCCAAGTGGTAAAAAACGTAAAAGACATAAAGTGGCTACGCATAAGCGTAAAAAGAGAAGAAGAGCTAACCGCCACAAGAAAAAGTAGTTTCTAACTACTTTTTTTATTTAAAAAGTTGCGTTCTTTGAAATCGAAATAAAATACAACATCTAAAATACAAGGTGTATAGTTTATTTCAATGGAATTGTAAAAAATTCCTGTGAAAAAATTGTTTAATCCATTCCGATTATTATCGGGATAAAAATCTAATCAGAATGAACAACGAATTGATCATTAGGTCAGGTTCCTCTACGGATTTTGCCTTATTAAAGGATGGAAAACTAGTTGAATTACATAAAGAAGAAGATGACAGTAATTTTGCTGTAGGCGATATATTTATTGCTAAAATCCGCAAAGCTGTCCCTGGTCTGAATGCCGCATTTGTTAATGTTGGCTATGAAAAAGATGCTTTTTTGCATTATCATGACTTAGGTCCTCAAATATCTTCTTTACTTAAATTCATTAAACGTGTAAGCACAGGTAAATTAAAAAATTATTCTCTTAAGGATTTTCCTGCAGAGAGCGATATTGACAAACACGGTACGATTACCAATGTGTTAAAATCAAATCAATCGCTATTAGTACAAATAGTAAAAGAACCTATATCTACCAAAGGCCCTCGAATTAGTTCCGAACTTTCGATTGCTGGTAGATATATAGTTTTAGTTCCTTTTTCTAGTCGAATTTCTATTTCACAAAAAATTGAATCTACTGAAGAAAAAGAACGCTTGAAAAGACTTGTAAAAAGTATTAAACCAAAAGGTTTTGGTATTATTGTACGTACAGTAGCAGAAGGCAAAAAAGTAGCAGAACTAGACAAAGATTTACAAAATCTTATGGGACGATGGGAGAGTATGTGCAAAAAATTGTACAAAGCCCATCATCCATCAAAAGTATTAGGTGAAATGAATAGAACATCTTCTATCTTAAGAGATGTTTTTAATGACTCCTTTACTTCTATTGTTGTAGATGATGAAGATCTATACAACAGAATCAAAGAGTATCTGCAAGAAATTGCTCCAAAAAAAGAATCAATTGTGAAACTTCATAACCCGAAAGTACCAATTTATGAAAAACATGGTATCGAGAGGCAAATCAAAACGAGTTTTGGCAAGACGGTATCTATGAGTAAAGGCGCTTATTTGGTTATTGAGCATACAGAAGCTATGCACGTAATCGATGTAAATAGCGGTAACCGATCTAATAAAGCCAAAAATCAGGAAGATACTGCACTAGAAGTTAACCTTATTAGTGCTGCTGAAGTAGCTAGACAGCTTCGTCTTAGAGATATGGGAGGTATTATCGTAGTCGATTTTATAGACATGAATAATGCTGACAACCGTAGAACTCTTTTCAATCAATTGCGAGAAGAAATGAAGGACGATAGAGCAAAGCATAAAATTTTACCGCCAAGTAAATTTGGCTTGATTCAAATTACGCGGCAACGCGTGAGACCTGAAATGAATATCAAAACCCGAGAGGAAAATCCTAATGGAATAAATGGCGAAGTTGAGGCGCCTATAGTTTTGGTAGAAAAAATGAAAGTCGAATTAGAAAAATTAATTAAAAAAGATCATAAAAAGATAACGCTAAGCGCTCATCCTTTTATTGCAGCTTTTTTAACAAAAGGATTTCCATCCACCCGATCTAAATGGTATATTAACCATAAAAGATGGGTAAAGATTGTACCTAGAGACGCTTACACGTATTTAGAATATCATTTTCACGATAAAAATGGTGAATTGATATAAATTAATAAAAAAACCCAACTTTAAAAAAAGTTGGGTTTTTTTGTTTTATCCTGTCTCCTACTAAAACAACATCGTTATCGTCAGCCATTTTTTTTAAATAGAAAATTAAGAAGATGCCAAATACCTCACTTGTGTTTTTTGATATCGTAATAAGAAATCATAACAAACTAACTCATAAAAACGCTGTTTAGATCTAAATGCACGATTTACCAACATATGTATGTAACTACTAAGAAGATCGTCTAAAGGCATTTCTAATTCCTTTTTTTGATACTTATCTCTAATGTTTTGAATTGCAGATCTTGATCTTTTAGCTTTATAATCAATAATCTGATCTAATACAGAATAATCCTCCTGAATATAATCTCTCTCTAAAAACAAGCTAAGCTTACTTTTTAAGCCTCTATATTTTTTATCTAATTGCTTATTTAATGCTTTATCTGCATGAAACTCTCTTTTGAACGCTAAACTATTTTGACTTACTAAATCTAATTTTTCTTTGTTCTCATAGCCAAAACTATTCAATAAACTATCTATTGCTTTTACTACAAATAAAAAATACAATTCTTCGTCTTCGATTCTTGCCATTCCATCCAAAAGCATCGAACTATCATAAAAAAACAGTTCTTCCGAAACTACCATAGTATCTCTACCATAACGTTCTAGCTCCCTGATATAAGTATCTGTCTGTATTTTAAATATTATATGCTGTTCTACATACTTTTGCAATACTGCATTTATTTTAAAAATAGTATCTCCTATATATTTTACATCTCGCAAATGCAATCGTATTCTAATATGAAAATCAGGGTCTGCATATCTTATAAAAAACCAAGAATCTATAGATTCTTTCTCTAATAATTGTTCTACGACAGGCTTAATGGCTTCTATAAGGATTGTATCTGATGTTCTTGCTCCACAATATATCTTATAATACAACCACTCATCTCCAAGTATAAATGTTCTTTTTATGCTCATACAATACTTTATCTTATCTCTGCTTTTACCTTTTTTGAGATGTTATTTTTTTCTTTTACTTGTTTTAATTTTTCATCATTATATAAGGAGATAACAAATTGATTTGTATAATTATTTTCTTTTTGTTGAACTATCCCTGATTGTTTTTCAGAATTAACCTCATCAGTAAATAAAAACTCTTCAAGAATACAGGTTTTTTTATTTTTTATGGTATCCAACCACATTTCTATAGAATTACTGTTTTCTAAATTAATCAATAGAGTATTATCTCCATCTACTAATTGTATCAAGTTAGGGATATTTAATTTTGTTTTCCATACCCTTACTGATTCAAACAACTCTTCCTTATTACTAACGTTTGTAAACCCTAGATCTGCAACAATTATTTTCCAACGGGCTGCTGCCAAAATAAAATCCTTGTATACTACCCTTGGTAAAAAGATATTTTTCTCTAATGCTTCGCCCCAATAAAAACCCATCCCTGATCGACCTCCTTGTTTTTGTAGATCACATAAAAAATGATATACTGGCAATGCATTAACACTATAATTATGAGCATTGGTTAAACGCGGAACAACTTCTTTATTTAAAATCTTAGACCGTAATACGACTTTACCATGTTTAACGGAGATTACTAAATCCTCTATTGATATTTGTTTTTTTACAGGTACATTAGATTTCCCTAAATAAGGGATTTCATACTCTCTAATAGTAGCTCTTCGTAGTACATTTCCAGTTCTGGACTCTGGCAAATGAATAACCTCTGCAAGAATATGGTTTGGATATATTTGCTGTTCTACGGCAACTATATTATGAATGTGTTTTAAAACTTGTTTGTTTCCTGTAGAAAACCTACCCATAAGGTTTGCTGCTGAAGATCCTCCCATCGAAGATAAAACCATCTTTTCTTCGCCATTTATTTTTGTAATTTGAACAATTGTCGACATAGTATCTGGTAAATCACTCCAGTTGAACTCTAAATCTTCAAAATCTTTATCTTCTAGTTCTAAAATGTATGGGTTTTGTATTTCTTGCAATTTATTACTTAATATTTCAGAAACAGGACTCCAAGAGATTTCTTGTTTTAAGTTTGATTTAGACGGAATATAAAGATCCTCTAAAAAAGAAGTAGAATCACTAGCATCTTGGTGCTGTAAATAGCCTATCCCTATTTCGGTATCCAGAGCAACTGCCAAAGGAACCTCTTGTGTTTCATATCGTTTTACAAAAGCATCTATAAATCGTTTTAAATCTGTTTCTTTATTAGGGCTACTTATTTTATTTAATAACGTTAATACTCGTTTTAATTTATACCCCCATCGAACGTCTAATCGATTAGATTGTGTTTGAGTATAGATATCGGTTTGAAAAAGATATTTTAATTCAAAAGGAGTATCTAATTGTTTTAATCTCTCCCTTATTTCAAGATATTTTTTAGTCTGATTACCTAGTTTGAAGTCTATCTCATCCAAAAACTTCTTGTAATATTGAATTTCTTTTAAAATAGGTGTGTCTACATCTAACCTAACGAGACATTGTTCTAATTGCACCAAAAAATCTTCTCCAGTTACCGTTGGTTCTATTTCGCTTATTAAAATTTGATTAGAAATAAGCTCTTCTATAAACCCTTCGGCTTCTTCTTTTGTTATTTCATCATCTACCAGTAATAATGCTAATTCACTAATTTTTTTACCTGTTTTAGTACTATTTATTATAGTTTCGAGATATTCGGTATAGGTAACTGCTTCTATAGAATGCTCTCTTCGATTGTTTTTATTATAGGTATATTCTATATATCGGTATTGCTCCCCTATCCTGTAAAGACTACTATTAGGATACCATAATAATTGTTTTTTGATGGCACTTTCTTTGGCTAATTTTTGCGAAAAAGCTACCAAAAAATTCATATCAAAACGGGTTTGTCTTTGGTGGTGATTATAGTCCTCTAATTCGATATTTGTGGTTTTTGCAAACTCTCCTATACTACAACCTGCAAATAACCCAAAAGGAGTACATCGCGAACTCATTCTGGAAATATACTTTAATAAAGATGCTTCTAATCTTTTGTGCTTTTTGGTATCTTTTAAATTTCCTGACACCCATTTTTCTATTTCAAAGAAGAGTTCTGGCGAAGCCAAAAAAATAGCCTCCCGTATAATAGCATTTTTCCAGATATTTATAAAAATATCCTTTTTTATAGTTTTCTCTTTAGTAAGATTATAATAAAAATCTAATGATAAAATTGGTGTTCTAAGGCAATATTGGTCAAAAAAAGTATATGGGTTTTTTAGTTTCAAGAGCTATTTAATGTTTTTATTAATATAAAATAAATATACTACTTTCTGTTTTTATAGTTTTTGTTTTAAAATTGAAAAAAAAAAAACAATTATGGTAATCGTTTTATACGGAAATTTTATAAAATCATATAGATGGATCTTTTTCTAATTATAAAAGTACTTTACCTTTGTATCCTATGCATAAAAATCCTGCAGTATCTATAACCGTAACCGAAGCGATGAGAAAAATGGAACGTTATTGCGCCTATCAGGAACGTTGCCATAAAGAAATAGAGGATAAGTTATATACTATGAAACTTATACCAGAAGCCAAAGAAAAGATTATATTACATCTTTTGGAACATAATTTTCTAAATGAAGAACGTTTTGCCAAAGCTTTTGCAAGAGGTAAATTTAGTATCAAAAAATGGGGAAAACAACGTATCACTCAAGAATTAAAAATACGACAAATCTCTGCGTATAACATTACATCTGCTCTTAAAGAAATACCTGAAACAGATTATTTAGAGACTTTTCATACACTTGCCGAAAAGAAATACCAAAGCATAAGTAAAACAAATCCCAATCAGCACTGGGATGACAAAAATAAAATACGAAAAAAACTTATAGATTATCTTTTATACAGAGGCTGGGAAACAAGCCTTGTATACGAAAAAGTAAGTGAGCTTATTTCTTAAGCTCGTTTTATGTATTAAAAAATATATAACATTGGTTTGCAACAAAAGTAGATTATATGATATCAATTACATTCTTGCATATGCTTTACCTAGCTCCCAACCAACATACATGAATGCCATTGCCATTGCAAATACTAGTACTACTAATTCTAAATCGCTTAACTTGCTTATAGATTTAGACACTGTATTTAAAATATTCGTTTTGGTTTTCATAGTATAAGGTTTTAAAAATTAAAACTACCTGAGAAATACTTCTAGATTGTAAATATAATAAAAAAGACCTCAGGTAGTTTTATAAAATATTTATTACCTAGCAGCTTCTCTACCTAGATCCCATCCCCTTTTGAATGCTGCACCAGCTATAGCTAATACACCTGTGATTCCTCCTAAATTACCTCCATTTGTATTTAGCATTTCCTTAGAATCTAATTAAACGATGTTATAACTTTCAAGGTTTTTCATTTTTTGCCATTTATTACTACCTCTTTTGTTTTAACTTATCGTTTTTAATCACACATTGTGGAGTTTAATTTTCTGAGGCTTACCTCGAAAACAAAATATATTTTCGGAAGCATATTTCGTGAGTTTGCTCTGAGGGTATTGATTAGACTTTTTTATATATTATTTTCTTATTCTTACCCACTAAAATTTGACCTCACCCGAAAAGGATTCTGGTGATATTGGGCTTTTATTTTTTTGATTATTCAAAAAGTAAATTAAGTAATTTATTGTCTTGGTTTTCTAATACTTTAGGAATGTTTTCAAAATGCTTTTCTTTTTTATTTTTGTAAGAGGTCAATTCGTATTTGAGTTTGTATTGATCAAAAGTTTGTTGCAGTGGCAGGTCTTCTCCATTCTCAATATAACGATTAAAGAAAGGAGTAATATCTTCTTTTAAGAACTCATTTGCTTTGGATATGAAATATGGATGATCTAATTTTTGTCCATTTTTTTTAGCATCTTTTAAGATAGCTCTTAATAAATCATCCAGCTTTAATTTTCCTTTAGATATGGAACAGATTTTAAGATCTAATAAAAAGGCAAATAAAGTACCTCTTTTATAAGGAATGATTTGAGTGTTATAATCACTCCAATATTTTTCATACGTGATTTCCTTATTTTTAATATTTTTTGATTTGGAAATCAGGAGTTCGAGCATTGTAACATTCAATTTTTTGGTAAAATAAGAATTCCTATTTTTTGTAAAAGAATAGGTAGCTGCAAGTTTAAAATTTATATAATCCGTAAAACCCTCACTAAACCAATATTGTTCTTCTTCATTATCATTAAGGATGGAGATACCAATCCAATCATGAACCATTTCGTGATTGAATAATTGTAATAAATCCTTGTCTTTGATATAGGAATTGTTAGATAAAGCAGCTGTAAACGAGTTGGTCATTCCAGTCCCTGTATATCCTTTTCCTTTAAAATTATTCATAGGAGATACTACAATAAGGTAATCTTCTTTATCAAAATCATTCCAAAAAGTCCTTAAACCATTAGTGATTTCTTTTAGAAAGGCAGTTATTTTTGTATCATCAAAAGGCATCCATATATCTCTTATAGCAATAGATACTTTCTTGTTCTTTATATATTGGTCATATAAACGATAATCACCCCCAATATGAACTGATTCTTCGAATTTTTTTCTGGTTGTTTGTATAATTTGATGTTTGATATTTGTGCCAAAACTATTGTGATAATTTTGGTTAGGTGTTTTCCAATCTATAGTGATTTTTAAATTATCTTCTGGATTAATATCAGGTAGTAAAAAAAGACTATGGGTGTGTACATGAAAATAGTTTGGTTGTACTATGGGTCTTCTAAAATTACCATAAGTTATTTCCTTTCCTCTATCTTGTTCGATAGTATAATCCAATCTTATCGCATTAGTTCCTTTTTTATGATAAACTTGAATAATGCTATCTGTAGAAAATTTAGTTTCTGTGATATTTTCAGAAAATCTTAAGTTTTTTAAACAGTTTCTTAAACTATCTTGCCCCCAATGCGAATTGGGAAAGAAAAATGAAGTTTTTTCAGAATGTGGATCTGTTACAAAAATTACTGAAATTTCTAAATGTGGATTAGGTTTTTCAGAAAAACCAATTTCATAAGTAATTTCATTAGGTTGTTGAGCCTGTATAAGGTGTACTGTTAACAAAAGTGTTATTATTATATTGAGTTTCATTAAATAGTTTTTTAAAATAATTGTGGTGTATTGTCTAAAAAAATATGACTCATTTATCTGTAGTATTTCTTTTTTTTATAACATTTATTACCACCTCTTTTGTTCTCTTTTAATGTATCGTTTTTAATTGTTTCGCGAAGTCTAGAGGTTTTTTTTACATTATTTTCTTAGTCTTACCTACCAAAGTTTGACATCACCCAAAAGGATTCGGTCGATAGCGGGGGCATAGTGTAGGAACTTGCTTTAATTATTTATTAAGAAACCATTGTAATACGATTCTTTTTTTACAACTTTTCCATTACTATCATAAATAATCCATCGAGAATTTTTTTTACCTTTTAAATAACGACCTGTTTCTTTTAAAACTCCTGTATCATAATAATAATCATAATAATATCCTGAACCATTTTTATAAATTTCGTAATAACTCTTTTCTTCATCTACATCAAATGGGTTTGAGAGATAAGGAGACAAAATCTTTCCATTAAGATCAAATACTTGATATTTGCCATTCAAAACACCATTGAGGTAATTAAATGTTTTCACAACTACAAATTTATTTTTCTTTTTATTAAAAATTTCTTTTGTCCAAATTCCTTCTCTTTTCCCTTCTTTTATAAAACCTTTTAAGTGACCAATTAAACTAGGGTTTAGACTATCATTAATAGCAGAATAAAGTGAAATTTCTATTTGGGCACTAACAAGAGAAGAATCTTTAACATATTCATATAATCCTTCTTTGTTTATAATCATTAATTGCTTTGTGTTTTTATATTCTGATATCGGAACTATTTTTAAATATTCAGTAATCTTTTCAGTAAAAAATTCTCTTTCGGACTCTTTTATAATCACCTCTTTTTGTGAAAAACATTTAGAAAAAACTAAAAATAAAAAAAGACACAGACTTATATTTTTCATAATTATTTTGAATAGTAAGTTTTTATTTCGCTTTGAATCGTTTTCCACTGCCATTTCCAAAAACTATTTCTTATACTTCTAGGATTAGTATAATCCATAAAATTATCCAAAGTACTACCTTTCTTTGGAAATACATATTTGTTGTTCTCCATAATTTTAGGAGCAACGGATATAAGTGATTGTCTTTGGTTAATATTTTTTTTACGTTGTTCTATTTCTTTTTGCTTATTCAATATCCTTTTTTCATGTCCTATAATATTTGATTCTGCTACCTTTAAATTATTAACTGCAATTGGATTATTAGGATGTTTTTGCATCTTTATGATTTGTTCTTTATTAGCAGTTATTCTCTGCTTATGTTTTTCAATTTCAACAATTAAATCATGTATCTTTTTTTCCTCTTCTAATATATTATCTTCATGATTTTTTATAAAATCTTCTCCTTCATTATCAAAAGAATGTTCACACCCTAATACATGTGCTATTTCATGAACATAAGTTGTTACACTATATAGTCCATCATAAAAAATACTACAATATCTTTTAGTAGTATCCCATAGTTGCCCATCTCCTGCTGTATCATTTTTTCTTATAGTGGTCACAAACAAAAGAACACCTTTATGGACAGTTTCTTTTTCGTATTTTGTAACATATAATTCTCTAAACATTTTACTTACAGATTCTTTTTTTCCGACAAATACAGCTCCATCATATAAAGGTTCATCATTATCATCTGATATTTCACCTTCCAGTTCCAAAATACATTCTGTTTGAATAATATTTGTTTTTATCAATGCTTGTTGAAGCGAATTGTTATTTAAAAAATCATTTAATTTTATTGTATTAAGGGCATCATTGATACCTTTAAGATCTTTATCTCTTGATGTACTACGAACTACTTTTACAATTTTTAAATTTAGATCATAAACCTTATCATTTTTAACTACTATAAGCTTACCTACTATATTATCATTTTTATCTAAAAATTCAATTTTAACGTCATCATTTAATGGTTTATCACAAAAAACTTTTATTTCATGTCCATTAGCTTCTTTAACTTTCAACTGATCTGGTTCAAAACGTATACCATTTTTTGCAGGTAACTTAATGATATCTTCATTTCGTTGTTTACCATTTATAGAATTAATATGTAAATTCAGAAAGACGTTTTCTTGATTTGGAAACATCGATAACCAAGGGACAAAATATTTTATTCCCTCTATGTTAATCTGTTCATATTCCTTTTTTAATTCTTGATAATTCTCACAGATATTTTTGTAATTATTTCGAATCCAGTCAAAACCAAACTCACCGTTATAATCATTTTTACGAGACAGAGTAGCTATGAATTTAAAATCTTCTTTTTCCTCCTCACCTAATGCTTGATATCCTTGTTGTTTGCTTGGTGGGATATAGCTTTTGTTCCACCGTCTAATTATAGGGTGTCCATAATCTTGTATCGCAGGAGAAATCGTAATCGTGGTTAACATTGGGGTTTCGCCATTAGTAGCAAAAACCTCTCTATACTCTACTATGGCAGCATCATTAAATTTATATCTTTTTAAAGGGGGATTATCAAAAGAGTTAAAGTAAAATACCACCTCTCCTTCGCTTAAATAATAAAAATCTTCATTTTTTTTATTATGTACCGATGGCATTTGCATAAAGTACAAAAACACCTCCTCGTTATAACCTGTTATAAAAGTACATTCTATTAATCCCCCCAATA
>NZ_AUML01000028.1 GCF_000430665.1 Aquimarina muelleri DSM 19832
TGGAGAGACAATTGGGAGGAGCTTACAGCTTTCTTTGAATTTCCACTAGAGATCAGAAAAATTATTTACACAACAAACCTTATTGAAAACCTGAATGGAAAAATCAGAAAGTATACCAAAAACAAATTATCATTCCCTACGGATCAAGCTGTGATGAAATCTGTATATTTGGCTACCAGAGAAGCAACCAAAAAATGGTCTATGCCAATCGCAAATTGGGGAATAATCCTTAATCAGTTCTTAATTATATATGAAAAAAGGGTAAGACTTTAAAAAAGTCAAACCCTCGATATTTTAGTTACACACTTAATGAAACAGTGTCATTCTAACGCATAAACTGGGATTATATGCGAGGTTTTTATTCGTAAATCGTATAATAAATATAAAAAGGTGAAGCATACGCCCCACCCCTTTATAAATAGCCCAAAAATTATATTATACTTATTTTATAGATACTTTTTTGGTAATCGTTCTTTTTGCGTCTGTTACTTGAACAAAATACATACCAGGAGAGAATCTACTAATATCAATAGTGTGTCGATCTTTTCCTCCAGGAGGAGTATCTAAAACTACAACTTTTAATATTCTTCCATTAATATCTTTAATAGATAGTTTAGATGAAGTATTCAATACATTACTAACTTCAATAGTAAGAACATCATGAGCAGGATTTGGATATGTTTTAATTTCAAAATCTGTAGAAACTAAAGTATCTTGTAATGACGCCTGAGTAGCAGAACCACAAGGCCCAAGATTTGTCCATCCATTAGAAGTTCTTTCAAATAAATTACCTTGATATGTAACTCTATCCCCTACAGAATATGCTGTACCACTTGAGTATGCAGGCACTCCTGCACATGGATCTGAAGGATTAGAAGGGCAAGGTCCAAGGTTTTTCCAGCTAGACCCCGTCCACTCGTATAAATTACCTTGATATGTAACTCTATCTCCCGTTGAGTAGGTTACCGATCCAGACCAAGGACTTACACCAACACAAGTAATTCCTCCACCATCATTACAATTACCTGTAGATACATAACTATCTTGACTACATTGAACAGTAAAACTATCTATAGTAGTATTATTAGATGAGTTTTTAGCTTCCCAATTTGCACCTCTTGTAGTTGAAACTTGTCTTGTTTGTCCAGAAACAATCGAAAACCTAGAGGTATTATTCGTAAAATACTCTAAAGTACAATTAGTATTATTATTAAATGTTACTGTTGCAGAATCTCCTGTATTACAACCTGTAGTACCACATGCCTGAAGACAACTTGCAGAACTTATCGTGTTACGAATTACGTTTCCTGGTTGAGTACCAAATCCTTTTGTAAAATTGATTCCTGCACTAGTAAGATGACAATAACTCATAATAGTTCCTCCATCCGATGGGATTGCTGGTCTAGAACAATTACCTTCTACATTGTAGCAGCCATCAATAGCTGTATTATTTCCATTCCATACACAAGCTTGTGTATGATTAGAACCTAAATTATGCCCCATCTCGTGCGCTATTACCATTACAGAAAACGAATACGTAGGTACATTACTGAAAGTTTTGTTAATACCAGAAACCCCATAACGTATATTAGATCTACAAACACCTGTTAAATATGCTACTCCACCAGAGAAATCATATGTTGCAAAATGTCCTAAATCGGCTCCATTTAAACCATTTCTTTCTCTATAACTAGCATAATCAGACAATCCACTAAATGGCTGTTGAGAAGTCCATGCATTTATTTGAGATATTTTTACAGTCATATTATCATTTGCATACAATATAGCTACTTGATTAAATATAGATTGCAAGTAATTTGATGCTGCCTGACTTCCACCTTTATCTCTAACTACATCATTC
The DNA here is from genome assembly GCF_000430665.1 of Aquimarina muelleri DSM 19832. Lineage (GTDB taxonomy): Bacteria > Bacteroidota > Bacteroidia > Flavobacteriales > Flavobacteriaceae > Aquimarina > Aquimarina muelleri. Next base: position 1,862 of record NZ_AUML01000028.1, read on the forward strand.
CCTATATCAAAGTATACTTTTACACATTTTGCTGCAGCTTTGCTAGTAGAAGGGTTTTCTGTAAGCTGTTCTTCTGTATAGCCTTCATAATTTGCTTCTGTACTACAAGTAAAATCTTGTAAATGAAGTAAATCATTATCCTCATACATAATATGCTCTGCACTATTTTTAAGTTTACCCATAACTAAGTTTCCATTATCACCCTCTAAGCTAATAACCCCAGAAACCTCGCCATCTAGCAAACTTACTGCTGCAATAGAGTTTGATTTACCACGTACTACCCCTCTATAATGAGATATGCCATTCTTATTTTGAACAACATTACCAGATGGCATTTCTACCATCTTAAAATCCTCTGTAGCAATATCCACTTTTACTAATTCTAAAACCATAGAAGTTTTTTGCCCTGGGATTTCCAAATTCATAGTTTCGGGAGCACTAGACTTCATAGATCTTAACTTATTTACATCTAAAGAAAATAAAGTATAATCTTTAACCTCTTTGGGTAATTGAATATTAGATTTTTGTTTAGCAGTTATTAAACTAAACAAATTAACGTCTTGAAAATCTGAACCTTGGCTTTTTTGATGCTGTACCAAGTCATTAGGTTTATGCTGTTGTGCTTGCATAAAATTTATTACCATAAAAAAGGTAATTACAATTTTGAACATGTTTTTCATCGTGAATAGTTTTAATTTTGAAGAATTTTTATATTGACTATATTGGGCTATTTAAACTATCAATAACAAAAACTTCAAAGAGTTTGTGAATCATTAAGTTACTAATTTTATGAATTCATTAAAAAGACATATACAAAAGGTTTAAAAAATACTATATTGCTTTGTTTTTAGTTAAAAAACTAAAATATTCTAATTCAAATAACTGATTTTAACAAAAAAAAGACTTAATTGTATATCATGAGAATTTATTAGATTTATTAAATTTTATTTTTTTGATTAAAAAATAAAAAAATAGAATACATTAAGATCCACAAAAAATACATTTTGATAATAACTTTATACAATGCCTTACAAACCCAAAACAAATTCTTACATTATTTTTTCGTGAAAGAATTTTAGTACTATAATACTATGTATTAGCCTTATACAAATTACTATTAAACAGTTGTTTATGTAAAAAAAAAGATCCAAACTAATTAATCTCTTTAAAATCATTTTTAGATAAAAACTGATTTAACAAAACTGAAACTCTACCTATTTCACAAAACGCATTCAAATAACTACATTTGCAATCTTGGTTAAAAATTTATGATCACATCAGAAGAAAATATTGAAGTTATAGGAGCACGTGTTCATAACTTAAAAAACATAGATGTTACTATTCCTCGTGAAAAACTTGTAGTTATAACTGGTCTATCAGGATCAGGAAAATCATCTTTAGCATTTGATACTATATATGCCGAAGGACAACGGCGATATATAGAAACTTTCTCTGCCTATGCAAGACAATTTTTGGGTGGACTAGAACGACCCGATGTTGATAAAATTGATGGTTTATCTCCTGTTATTGCTATAGAGCAAAAGACGACAAGTAAAAGCCCGCGTAGTACAGTAGGTACAATTACAGAAATATATGACTTTCTTAGATTACTATTTTCAAGAGCAAGTGATGCCTATAGCTATAATACCGGAGAAAAAATGGTTAGCTATAGTGATGAGCAAATCAAAAGCCTTATCCTTAAAGACTTTTCTGGAAAGAAAATAAATATCCTCGCTCCTATTATACGATCAAGAAAAGGGCATTATCGAGAGTTATTTGAACAAATTGCTAAACAAGGGTTTGTAAAAGTACGTACTGATGGAGAAATTAAAGATATCTCCAAAGGAATGAAATTAGACCGATACAAGACACATGATATAGAGATTGTAATTGATCGTTTAATGGTTACTAAAGATCAAGACAACTCGAAACGTCTTATGGAAACTATTAATACCGCTATGTATCATGGCGATGATGTATTAATGGTTATTGAACAAGAATCTAAAGAAGTACGATTTTTTAGTCGCAACTTAATGTGCCCGTCTAGTGGAATCTCCTATCCAAATCCAGAGCCAAATAATTTTTCTTTTAATTCTCCCAAAGGAGCATGTCCTAAATGTAATGGCATAGGTAACCTCTATGAAGTAAATTTAAAAAAGATAATTCCAGACGATTCTAAGTCTATAAAAAATGGAGGATTAGCACCCCAAGGACCACAAAAGAACAATTGGATTTTTAAACAATTAGAATTAATTGCGCAACGCTTTGAATTTACTCTAAATGACCCTATAAAAAGTATTCCAAAAGAAGCTATGCAGGTTATACTATATGGAGGAAAAGAAAAATTTAATATAACTAGCAAAACTTTAGGAGTTACCAGAGAATATAAAATCGACTTTGAAGGAATAGCAACTTTTATAGAAAACACTTATCATAATAACGACTCTACCTCTTTAAAAAGATGGGCTAAAGATTTTATGGATAATATCCAATGCGCAACATGTAATGGATCTAGATTGCGTAAAGAATCTCTCTATTTTAAAGTGAATAAAAGAAATATTGCAGAATTAGCTGCAATGGACATTATAGAACTTACAGATTGGTTTAAAACTCTTCCTTCCCAATTAAGTGAAAAGCAAAATAAAATCTCTGGCGAAATTATAAAAGAAATCAACGCAAGACTTCAGTTTTTGATAGATGTTGGTCTTACATACCTTTCTTTAAACAGAAGCAGTAAATCCCTTTCTGGTGGAGAAGCACAACGTATACGTCTAGCTACACAAATCGGCTCACAACTTGTTGGTGTTTTATACATACTAGATGAGCCTAGTATTGGTTTGCATCAAAGAGATAATGAAAAACTAATAAATTCTCTTATTCAATTAAGAGATATTGGCAATTCGGTAATAGTCGTAGAGCATGACAAAGATATGATAGAAAGAGCAGATCATGTTATTGACATAGGACCATTTGCAGGAAAACATGGAGGAGAAATAATTAGTCAGGGTACTCCACAAGAATTGCAAAATTTTAATACACTTACCGCAGATTATTTAAGCGGAAAAAAACAAATTAAAGTACCATCTAAACGAAGAGAAGGAAATGGTAAAACAATTTCGCTAAAAGGAGCTACAGGAAATAACCTAAAAAATGTATCTATTGATATTCCTTTAGGAAAAATGATTGCTGTGACTGGAGTTTCTGGTAGCGGAAAATCTACTCTAATTAACGAAACATTATACCCTATTCTTAATGCCTACTATTTTAATGGTGTAAAAAAACCAATGCCTTACAAAAGTATTAAAGGGCTTGAACATTCAGATAAAGTAATAGACATAAATCAGTCTCCTATTGGTCGTACGCCCAGATCCAACCCTGCTACGTATACAGGTGTTTTTTCTGAAATACGAAATCTGTTTGCAAAAACTCCCGAAGCTATGATACGTGGTTATAAACCCGGGCGTTTTAGCTTTAATGTTACAGGTGGTAGATGCGAAACTTGTAAAGGTGGTGGTTTAAGAGTTATAGAAATGAATTTTTTGCCAGATGTCTATGTCGAGTGCGAAACCTGTCAAGGAAAACGTTTTAATAGAGAAACTTTAGAAATTAGATATAAAGGAAAATCAATTTCAGATGTACTAGAAATGACAATTAATGAATCTTGTTTGTTTTTTGAACAAATTCCAAAAATTTCAAGAAAATTAAAAACAATTCAAAATGTTGGTCTGGGGTATATAACGCTAGGACAACAATCCACGACACTATCTGGTGGAGAAGCACAACGAATTAAATTAGCTACAGAATTATCCAAAAGAGATACTGGTAATACTTTTTATATTTTAGATGAACCAACAACTGGACTTCATTTTGAAGACGTTCGCGTACTTATGGATGTTTTAAATAAATTAGTAGACAAAGGTAATACTGTTCTTATTATAGAACACAATATGGATGTAATAAAAATGGCAGATTATATCATAGACATAGGTCATGAAGGAGGTAGAAATGGAGGAAAAGTAATTGCTAAAGGAACTCCAGAAGAAATTATTAAAGTTAAAAAAAGCTATACTGCAAAGTTTCTAAAAAAAGAACTAGAAACTATCATTTAAAATATAAAAATTATGCAAAAAGAACAACACCATAAGGGATGGAATCAAATCAAAACTAATGACTCTTGGGCAATTTTCAAGATTATGGGGGAATTTGTTAGCGGATTTGAAAAAATGAGTAAAATCGGACCTTGTGTCTCTATTTTTGGGTCTGCTCGTACAAAAATAGATGATAAGTATTATCAATTAGCTGTAGATATCGCAAAGCAAATTGTAGATCATGGATATGGCGTTATTACTGGTGGAGGTCCTGGTATTATGGAGGCCGGAAATAAAGGAGCGCATCTAGGAGGAGGAACCTCTGTAGGCTTAAATATAGACTTACCTTTTGAGCAGCATGACAATCCATATATTGACAGTGATAAAAGTCTGGACTTTGATTATTTTTTTGTTCGTAAAGTGATGTTTGTAAAATATTCTCAAGGATTTGTAGTTATGCCAGGAGGATTTGGAACTTTAGATGAATTATTTGAAGCAATAACATTGATTCAAACTAAAAAAATAGATAAATTTCCTATTATATTAGTTAGTACTGAATTTTGGGGAGGACTTATAGATTGGGTTAAAAGTACATTACTTCAGAAATTTGAAAGCATAAGCCCTGGAGATTTAGACCTTATACATATTGTAGATACCCCTGATCAAGTATTACAAATTTTAGACAAGTTCTATGCAGAATATAATTTAAGCCCTAATTTCTAAAGTATTTTAGTATTAATTTTAAAAAATATAGTTTTACCTAAGAAACTTACTTAAATATATCTTTAATTAATCGTGAAATTTGAAAATAATAAAACTATATAATTTTGTAATTGTCTTTTTTATACTTTCTGTTGCTTATGCGCAACATGATGTCATAATTAATGCAGATTTAGATTCTGAAAAAAAAGTAATAACAATAAATCAGAAAGTAATCTATACAAATTCTTCAAAAGACACACTTACAAAAGTATTTTTTCATGATTGGGCTAATAGTTTTTCTAATAAAACCACTCCCTTAGCAAAAAGGTTTAATGAAGATTTTTTAAAACGCTTTTACTTTGCTAAAAATGAAGAACGAGGAGCCACGATAATTCAAAATATTACCGATAAAAAACTAGAACCTTTACGATGGGGTCGGCAGGAAGATATACCAGATATAATGTGGATACAACCTTCTACCCCTATTTTCCCAGGAGAAGAAAAAACTTTTCTTATAAAATATAAAATAAAAATCCCTAGCAATAAATTTACCAGATATGGGTACCATGATAACGGAAATTTTAGCCTAAAATATTGGTATATAGTCCCAGCTGTTTATGATAAAAAATGGAATATATACAGTCATAAAAATTTAGATGACCTATATACTCCTATAATTAACTATCAAGTTAATTTTACTCTACCAAGTACTTATAGCGTTTCAAGTGATTTAAATGAAGAAAAAAATATCATTTCTAATGACGAAACTATAAAAACAGTACACTTAAATGGAGACAAAAGAAATGAAGTAAACCTATATCTCGAAAAGGAAACCTCTTTTTATAACTTTTCTGCCGATGGAGTTCAGTTTATAAGCAACATAGATGATAATGATCTTAATCCTAAAATGAAATCTATTGCTGTAGAAAGAATTATTAGTTTTTTACAAAAAAAACTCGGACCATATCCTTTTGATAAAATTTTAGTGTCAGAAAATGACTATAAAAATAACCCTGTATATGGACTAAATCAATTACCTGATATTTTAAGACCTTTTCCTGATGGTTTCCAATACGAAATTAAACAACTAAAAACCATAACCGAAAATTATCTTGAAAAAACTTTAATAATAAACCCAAGATATGATACCTGGATAAAAGATGCTATACACATTTATCTTATGATGGCCTATACAGAACAATATTATCCTAAGATGAAAATGATAGGTAAGCTTAGTAAAGTTATTGGTATACGATGGTTTCATGCTGCAGATTTAGAATTTAATGACCAATACTTTTTAGGATATAAAAATATGGCCCGCCTTTTCTTAGATCAGCCATTAACAGAGCAACAAGACAAATTAGTGAAATTTAATAAAAATATATCTAATGCATATAAAGCAGGTATTGGATTTAAGTATTTAGAAGATTATTTGGGGGATGATAATCTTGTAGATAAAAGTATTAAAGATTTTTATTCTCAAAATGTATTACAATATACAAGCTCCAAAGATTACAAAAAAGTACTTAGCTCCATAACTACCAAAAATATAGATTGGTTTTTTGATGATTTTATTACAACTAATAAAAAGTTAGATTTTAAAATAAAATCTGTAAAAAAGACCAAAGACTCTTTAGAAGTAACCATAAAAAATAAAGAAAATAATTCGATGCCAGTTTCTCTTTATGGTTTTAGAAAAAAAGATTTAGTATCTAAAACTTGGACAATAGGAGTTAATGGAACATCTAAAGTTAAAATTGCAAACGAAAATATTAGTAAGCTAGTAATAGATTACGATCAAAATATTCCTGAAATAAACAGACGCAATAATTACAGAAATTTAAAATGGATATTCAATAAACCTATTCAGTTTAGAATTTTACAAGATCTTGAAGACCCTAGATATAGTCAAATATTTTTTATTCCAGAATTTGAATTTAATGTATACGATGGTTTTACATTAGCATCAAAATTTTATAATAGAACTTTTATTAAAAAAGATATAGAATACAATATATCTCCAGCTTATGGTCTTAAATCAAAAAAACTACTAGGATCTGCATCTATATTTTATAGACAACAGCTATCTGATTACGGCTTATATCAAATGAGGTATGGCGTAAACGGAAGCATGTTTAGCTATGCTCCTGATTTATTATTTAGACGTTTTTCTACATCTATAAGTTTTCATTTTAGGCCAAAAGATTTAAGATCTAACGAAAAGCAAAAATTAACTATTAGAAATATAAATGTTTTTAGAGAAAAAGACAAAGAAGACCCTGTAGTAACACCAGACTATAACGTATTTGATGCAAGATACAAATACTCCGATTTCAACCTTATCGATTTTCTAGGGTATACTATTGATTATCAAGTATCAAAAAATTTCGGAAAACTATCTACATCTATAAACTATAGAAAATTATTTCTTAACAATCGCCAATTAAACCTTCGTTTTTTTGCAGGATCTTTTATTTTTAATGATACTAAAAAAGATGGTGATTTCTTTAGTTTTGCATTAGATAGACCTACAGATTATTTGTTCGATTATAGTTACTTAGGGCGTAGTGAGGATACTGGACTGGTAAGTCAACAGATTATTTTGGCAGAAGGAGGTTTTAAATCTCAACTTAAACACTCTTTCGCTAACCAATGGATAACCACTTTTAATGCTAATACCAATATTTGGAATTGGATATATGCATATGGAGATATCGGTTTAGTTAAAAATAAAGGAGTTACTCCTAAATTTGTATACGATGCAGGGGTTCGGTTAAGCTTGGTTGCTGATTACTTTGAACTTTTCTTCCCTGTAGTCTCTAATAAAGGTTGGGAAATCTCACAACCAAATTATAGCCAGCAAATACGGTTTATTATAACTCTTAGCCCAGAAACACTAATTGGACTCTTTACTAGAGAGTGGTATTAAATATTTTTTAAAATTTTAAATAGAAAATATGTGAATTTTTTAAACATTCACTAACCAAATCTTAAAATATCACCCAAAAACAATAATCTTCTAACAAAATCTACTTTTAATTGCATTATCTTCAAAAAAAATAAGGCTTTACGCCTTGCAAATGGTTAGTATTTTAGCTAAATTTGCAATCCATTATAAACATCGTTCACATGCAGTCTGAAACCGTTACTTTATCTAATATTTCTTTCGAAGAGTATAAAGATCAAATACTTAGAGATTACAAAATTGCCATAATTAGTAGAGAATGTAGTCTCTTAGGCAGACGGGAAGTATTAACTGGTAAATCCAAATTTGGAATATTTGGAGGAGGAAAAGAACTGCCACAACTTGCAATGGCAAGAGTTTTTCGCGATGGTGACTTTAGATCTGGCTACTATAGAGATCAAACATTTATGATGGCCATTGATCAATATACAGTAGAACAATTCTTTGCAGGTCTGTATGCACATACTAATATTGAAAAAGAACCTTTCTCTGCAGGAAGACAAATGGGAGGTCATTTTGCAACCCAAAGTTTAAATGAAGATGGTACTTGGAAAAATTTAATAAAACAAAAAAACTCTAGTTCAGATATTTCTCCTACTGCTGGTCAAATGCCTAGATTATTAGGACTAGCCCAAGCATCTAAAGTATACCGAAATGAAAAAAGCATTACCGATAGTTCTAATTTTTCTAACCAAGGAAATGAAGTAGCTTGGGGAACAATCGGAAACGCCAGTACTAGTGAAGGTTTATTTTGGGAAACTATAAATGCTGCAGGAGTTCTGCAAGTACCAATGGTTATTAGTATTTGGGACGATGAATATGGTATTTCTGTTCATGCAAAACATCAAACAACTAAAGAAGATATTTCTCTTATTCTTGAAGGTTTTAGACGTGATAAAGACCATGAAGGTTTTGAAATTTTTAAGGTTAATGGTTGGGATTATGCAGCTTTAATAGATACTTATGAAAAAGCAGAAAAGTTAGCTCGTGAGAGCCACATCCCTATTATTATTCATGTTAAAGAATTAACACAGCCACAAGGACATTCTACTTCTGGATCGCACGAAAGGTATAAAAACGAAGATCGCTTAAATTGGGAAAGAGAATATGATTGTAATAAAAAGTTCAAAGAATGGATTATTGAACATAAAATTGCTACAACAGAAGAGTTACTAGAGTTTGAAAAAGCAGCAAAAAAAGAAGTACGAAAAGGTAAAAATGAAGCATGGAATGCGTATTTGTCTGAAATAAAATCAGAACAAAAGGATGCTTTAGAAATTTTAAAACTAGTCGAAAATAAAAGTAGTAATAAAAATTTTATTTCACCTTTAGTAAAATCTTTGTCTTCTAAAAATGAACCTATTAGAAAAGATATTCTTGAAGCTACAAGAAAAACATTACGATATATTACAAAAGAAAAATTTGAAGAAAAATTAATTCTACAAAAATGGGTTAATAATTATATAGCTACTATTCAACCAAAATACAGTGCTCATTTACATAATGAAACTGAATCTGGAGCCGTACATATCAATGAAGTAAAACCAGAATATGATGAAAATGCAGAAATAGTAGACGGAAGAGTTATCATTAGAGATAATTTTGATAGTCTATTTTCTAAATTTACTGACATACTTATTTTTGGAGAAGATAGTGGTAAGATAGGAGATGTAAATCAGGGGTTAGAAGGACTTCAAGAAAAATTTGGAGAAATTAGAGTTGCTGATACCGGAATCCGAGAAGCTACCATAATTGGCCAAGGAATAGGAATGGCAATGCGTGGACTTAGGCCAATTGCAGAAATACAATATCTAGATTATATCTTATATTGTATACAAGGCCTTAGTGATGATCTTGCTACATTACGTTATAGAACTTTTGCTAAACAAAAAGCACCATTAATTATACGAACAAGAGGACATAGACTAGAGGGAATATGGCATTCGGGTTCTCAAATGGGAGGTTTAATTCATTTATTGAGAGGTATTCATATTTTAGTACCAAGAAATATGGTAAAAGCTGCTGGTTTTTATAACACACTAATGGATAGCGATGAACCTGCATTAGTAATAGAATGCCTTAATGGTTATCGCTTAAAAGAAAAAATGCCTTCTAATTTGCCTGAAACCAGGACTCCTATAGGTGTCGTAGAAACTATTAAAGAAGGAACAGATATTACACTAGTATCTTATGGCTCTACTTTAAGATTAGTAGAACAAGCAGCAAAAGAGTTATTATCTGCAGGTATTAATGCCGAAATAATTGATATACAATCTTTATTACCCTTTGATTTAAATCACGATATAGTAAAAAGCGTAGCTAAAACAAACCGATTATTAATTATTGATGAAGATGTTTCTGGTGGAGGAACAGGGTATATTTTACATAAATTAATTGACGAACAAAATATATACCAATATCTAGATAGTAAACCACAAACTTTGAGCGCACAACCACATAGACCAGCTTTTGGAACTGATGGGGATTATTTTAGCAAACCTTCTATCGAAGATATATATGAAAAAATATATGAAATAATGAATGAAGTAAATCCTGTTAAATATCCTGAATTAAGATAAAAAACACTCTTTTTATTGGTAATTTTCTATTTTTAATCTTTTACCGTCCTTATAAGAGATCACAAATATTCTTTTATCAAATCCAGAGTTTATTAATAGCTTTCTGAAATCCTGAGCTTCGTTCAGGGTTTCAAAAATACCTAAGCTCATTTTATAATACGAAGTATCGTTATAAACAAGAGTATTAGTATATTTATTAGATATTGAGGATATACCTTTAGAATTAAGCGCTTTAACCTGTACAGAATATACCGTATCTTTATCTATTAATTTTCTATACAGATACAGATTCTTTATTTCCTCAATATTTATTTTTTTATTTTTTAGTGCTTCTAATTCTTCTTTTACTACAATTAATTCTTTTTCAATTATAGATTTTTTTTGTACACTATCTGTCTCTGGCACCTTAAAAAAAAACATATTACTAGCAAGAAAAACAGTTGAAATAAAAAATATCAAAGATAAAAAACCTAATATTTTATTAGATGTTTTTATTTTTTTCGATTTTTTAGACTCTTCCTTTAAAAGATCTTCAAGTTTTTTCTGTTTAACTTCGGATTTTTCTATCTGATAATGTAAATATAAAAGGTCTTCATCTTTAATAACTTTCATTGTTGGGGTATCTTAAGAGTTATTTGATATTTTAAATTAATCACAGCAAACAATGTTCAAGTAAGCTTTATTAAACATCAACTATTATAAATTCCTAAAATTGTGATTAATTATATTCTTTAGTTTTACAATTTTTTCTTTGACAACACACTTCTACAATATTCAGGAATATTTTTTTTAAGCTATATTATTATATTGATAAACTACTTATTTACAATGTAATAATTTATATAAAAAGAAACAATTCCTATATAAATACTATAAAAACAAATTAATTAAGAAATTGTTATGGTATCCATTTAATATTTTTAAAATCAGGTTTCCTTTTTTCAAGAAATGCATTTCTTCCTTCTTTTGCCTCTTCTGTCATATATGCTAGTCGCGTAGCTTCTCCTGCAAACACCTGCTGCCCTACCATCCCGTCATCAGTAAGGTTCATTGCAAATTTTAACATCTTAATCGATGTAGGAGATTTTTCTAAAATTTCTTGCCCCCATTGGTATGCTGTATCCTCTAATTCTTCATGCGGTATAACAGCATTTACCATTCCCATTTCATAAGCTTGTTGTGCAGAATAATTTCTACCTAAAAAAAAGATTTCACGTGCTTTTTTTTGCCCAACCATTTTTGCTAAGTAAGCAGAACCATACCCTCCATCAAAACTTGTTACATCTGCATCCGTTTGTTTAAAAATAGCATGTTCTTTACTAGCTAATGTAAGGTCACAAACTACATGTAGACTATGCCCTCCTCCTACTGCCCATCCTGGCACTACTGCAATTACTACTTTTGGCATAAATCGAATAAGCCTCTGTACTTCTAAAATATTTAACCTATGCATTCCATCCTCTCCCACATACCCTTGATGTCCTCTTGCTTTTTGATCTCCACCGCTACAAAAACTATATACACCATCTTTTGTAGAAGGTCCTTCTGCCGAAAGTAAAACAACTCCTACCGATGTATCTTCTTGTACATTATAAAAAGCATCATAAAGTTCACTAGTTGTTTTAGGCCTAAAAGCATTACGTACATTTGGTCTATTAAAAGCTATACGAGCAACCCCGTTAGATTTTTTATACGTAATATCTTCATATTCTTTTACAGTTTTCCAGTCTATTGAACTCATTATATATTTTTATTTATACTTTCAAAAATACTACAATATATTATATCAAGCTAAAAGAATTAAAGCATTATTTAACTCTAATTATCTTTTGAAAATATATTTTTCTTTTAAAACAAGTCGATAAAGATGATTCCTAAATCAAAGAATCAAACAATACAACCAGCTCTTTTAAATTTATAAATACACAGCCAGACTACTAATTTCATTGTTTTTTTTATGTTTTTAAGTTGGCTTAGTACTTATTTAGTAAAAAATAGATATTTTCTGCTCTTACTCAAGTTTGGTTCTAAAAAGAAAACAATCAAAAACAATAGTACTTGTTTTATAATTATATCTTTTGTATTTTATCTATATCATTATTTAGTTACCACAAGGCTATATAATTTAACACTTCTTTTTTTATGGTTTTAAGGATTTGTCATGAAATGATAATATATTTACCGTTATGAAAGCTTTTTTGATAGCAATTATAGCAAGTATAGGTTTTGCATCTTATGGTCAGGAGAACAGTCTAAACTCTGTAGCCATAGAGTGGGAAGAATTAAGCGCACCTTTATCTATAGAAAAAAATGAATCTGAGATACATAAATATGAATTGCTAGAAGTTAATTTAAGTGTAGATTTAAGACGGCAATCTCTTAGAAAAAATTATACTATGTTTATAGATACGCCAAAATATAAAGATGTTTCTTCCGTATATAAAATTAAACCTTCTACTTCTAAATCTTCTGGATTTACTATTTCTGGTAATGGTTCTAATCTAAATACCAATACTGGTCGTTTAAAAAATACTGCTTATAAAGATGCAGGGATATACCTTCATAATTATAGCAACCCATATACCAGACATAGACGTAATCATGGTACCAGTATGTTTATTTATTAAAAAAAAATAACTTATTCAATAAGTCGTATTCCATCTTCTTCAATAGCAATCTTTCTTGCTTTATAAAGAGTTCCTATAGCTTTTTTGAAACTTTTTTTACTTAACTGAAAAACTTCTTTAATATCCTCTGGATCTGATTTATCATTTAAATTGATAAAGCCTCCACTTGCTTCTAATTCTTTTAAAATCTGTTCTGCATTAGGTTCAATACCTCTAAACCCATGTTGTTGTAAAGTAAGATCTATTTTACCATCTGGTCTTACTTTTTTTACATATCCTTTAATTTGGTCTCCTGGAGTTATTTTTTGAAAAATTTCATCCCCATATACTAAACCTAAGTGTTTTTGATTTACTATCATATTCCATCCTTGTGGAGAAGGATGTGAAGCCATAAGATCAACTTCATCATACGGAGACAATAAAACTAATGAATTATCTAAAAAAGCATTTGTTTTACTAGAAGCTACTAACCTATTAGTTTCTTCATCCAGATATACGTATACAAGATACCAGCTGCCAGCTCTCATTTTTGAGGCTTGTTCTTTAAAAGGAACAAAAAGATCTTTTTCCAGCCCCCAATCTAAAAAAGCACCTATATCAGATACATTTGTACACTTAAGGTATGCAAAGGATTTTACAGTTGCATATGGTTCTAATGTAGTAGCCACAATACGTTCTGCACTGTCTAAATACACAAAAACCTTCAGTTCATCTCTAATTTTAAATTGTTCCGGAACATATTTATTGGGTAATAAAACTTCATCCCCATCATCATCACAAAGGTAAATCCCCTGATCTCTTTCTCTTACAATTTCTAAAGTATTATATACACCAAGTTTCAGCATTACATTTTATTTTGCGCAAAGATACTTTTTTATCATTATAGCATCGATGATTTTAAACAAAAAAGGTGTTCTTAAAAGAACACCTTTTTTAACTTTTATATATTAGACACTACTATTTGTTATATACAGACTCTTTTCCAAAATGTTTTGCCAAAAGATAGTAAACAACCGCTCTGTATTTATTTCGGTTAGATTTTCCATATTTTTCGATAACTGCAGTTATAGCTTCATCTAGTTTTGGTCCATCAGAAAGCCCTAATTTTTTAATAAGAAAATTTTGTTTTACTGTGTTCAATTCTTTTTCATCGCTACCAGATACTGTAGAAGAGTCACTATTATAAATAGAAGGACCACAACCAATAGTTACTTTGGTTAGTAGATCCATATCTGGTGTTTCACCAATTTTATCTTTAATGTCTGCTGCATATTTTGCGATCAATTCGTCTCTTTTACTCATAGGATGATAGTGTTTTTAGGTTTCTAGTTATTTTTAAAAATTGTATTTCAAATATAGATTAATTATAAATGAATATTTTATCCTAAAAGTATATTAAAACCCCATTATTAGATAAAATACTTAAAATAATCGATTAAAGTATTATCATTTTCTTTTCTTGGCGTAAAAATCTCTAATAATTGAGGGGTGCTATCATTTTTATAGATTTTTTGAATTTCTGCATTAACTTCTTCTAAATTATGAGCAGTGTGATAATCAAAGCCAAACATTTTGCTTAAATGTATAGCTGTAAGATTATGAGTTGTCTCAAAATATGTACTAAAGTTCAAACTTTCTTCTTTACCAGGTAGAATTCTAAAAATCCCCCCCCCTTCATTATTAATAACTATAATTTTAAAATCAGATGGAATATACGAATTCCATAACCCATTACTATCATAAAAGAAACTTAAATCTCCTGTTAATAAGGTTGTAGAACCTCCTGATGCCAATGCAGCTCCTATAGCAGTAGAAGTACTACCATCAATACCACTTGTTCCTCTATTACAAAACATTTTAAGAGATGGTTTTAAGGTAAATAGTTGTGCATAACGAACTGTAGAGCTGTTACTTAATTGTATCATTTGTTTATCTGGAATTTCTTTAAAAATAGCTTCGTACGCTTTTAGATCTGTAAAAGAAATTTTTTTTAAATATTCTTCATGTTTTATTCTTCTTTGATTTCTAACAAAAAGCCAAAAGGATTTATAGGGACTTTCTTTAATTTTTTTATCTTTAAAAAATCTAGAAAAAAATACGTTAGGTTCTAATTTTATATGCTCGGTTAGGCAAAAATAAGTATCATATGCCTTTTTTAAATTAATATGCCAATGTGATTTTGGTTGGTACTGTCTTAAAAAACTTTTAATCCGTTTAGATACAACCATCCCACCTATAGTTAGCAAAATATCTGGTTGTAACTCCTTAAACTCTTTATCTTTTAAAGTTGAAATTAATTGATCAATACAATTAATGTGAGAATGATGATGGATGTTTGATGTAGTTTCTGTTAACACTAAAACCGATGGATCATTAGCAAAATATTCTATCCATTCTTGATCTATAGAATCTGGAGAGTTTACACCAATCAATATCATTTTACGCTTTGCTTGGCTCCACTCTAGAAGCATTTCGACCTCTAATTCTTTAGAAAATTGATGACAAGGTGTTTCTACGGGGATATTTTTAGGAGTAATTGTAGGAAACTCTATTTTATCGTATAATGGTTCATAAAAAGGAACATTAATATGCACTGGTCCTTTTTGTTCTATTACCATATTAAGAGCTAGATTGATTTCTCTCTCATTATGCTTCTGAGCCTCTCGTTGTTTTTGGTTTACCCTAGGGTCGTTAATTTTGGTTTCTGCAACTATTTCTGAATATAGGTTAGCAGAATATAAAATATGATTTTCGAATACATTTTTTTGACGAATCGTCTGTCCATCTCCAATATCAATTCTTTCTACTGGTCGATCTGCACTTAAAACCACTAATGGAATATCGCTATAAAACGCTTCTGAAATTGCTGGATAATAATTAAGTAAAGCACTTCCAGAAGTACATACTAAAGCAACTGGTTTTTGAATTTGCTGTGCTATACCTAATGCAAAAAATGCTGCGCATCTTTCATCTACAATACTGTAACACTGCATCTTTGGGTGCTCACTGAAACCAATGATCAAAGGTGCATTACGTGATCCTGGTGAGATAACAATATTTGTAATTCCTTTAGCTTCACACAAAGCAACTATAGATTGCGCCAAAGGAATTTTTGAATATAATCTTTTTTTCATTCAAACATTTTAATTATAATATCAAACTAGTTGATTCAATTTTTTAGATCCCTTAAAACAAAACTTTTTTCATCGTTTCTGTTTTCTTAACGGTTTCTTCCCATTCTTTTTGTGGATCAGAATCTTTAGTAACCCCCCCACCTATATAAAGCACCGCTTTTTCTTTTTTAAACTCCATACAACGTAAGTTTACAAATATATTGGATTGTATAACACTATCTAAATCCATATTAACCTCCCCTAAAAAACCAGTATAATATTTACGATCATATGATTCATTATTTAAGATATAAAATTTTGATTGATTTTTTGGTAAACCACAAACAGCTGGAGTTGGGTGTAGAATTTTAATTACATCCCTTACTCCATGATTTTTTATATCTAAATAGCCTCTAATATCTGTACGTAAATGTAAAAGTGTTCCTGCTCTATAAGTATATGTTTCAGAGACTTTTAAATCTTTAATGAAAAAAGATAACTCTTTGACTAAAAAAGAAGTAACCATACTTTGTTCTACTAATTCTTTATCCTTCCAATTTACATTCATTGTACCTCTGTATGGTTGAGTACCTGCAAGAGCCATTGTAAAAAAATTAGTTTTTTTAACAGAAATTAGAGTCTCTGGAGTTGCCCCTAGCCAGGTTCCAATTTCTGGATGATACCATAAATAAACAAAAGCGTTTGAGTATTTTTTAATTAAACGTTGAAATACCTTCACAGCACTAAGTGAATCTGATTTAAAAACTTCTTCTTTGCGAGATAGTACTACTTTTTTAAAACTGCCAGATTTTATCGTTTTAATGCCATCTTCAACGAGTAAAATATGTTTTTCTCTAGCTTCCTTATCTTCTTCAGCATTACTTTTTATTACAGAAGTTTGTAAATTACGTTCTAACTCTTGTTCAGGAATAACAACACTATAATACTCACTTTTTTTTGTAGGAATAATTATAGTTTTATGATTATTACTAAAAGGAGCAAAAACAAAACCAGAAGTTAAAAAACCTTGGGACTCATGTACCATATTATCTTGTTGAAGCAATGCTTGTAATACATTAGACCCTGCTTTTCTATATATAACAAATGGTAACTGTTGTTCTGTATGATTTTTAATTTTAGCATAAATATCCTCTATGCCCATATTATTTAGTTTTTGGAAGGGCTATAGTTGTAAGTTTTACTACAGATACAAGGTTGTGTTCCTCGTCCCTAATTTTTATATCCCATAACTGCGTAGTGCGCCCATTATGTATAATTTCTGCTTTTGCATATACATTTCCTTCTTTTACACTTTTTACATGATTAGCAGAAATCTCAATACCTCGAATATAAAAATCTTTTGCGTTTAAAAACATAAAAGAAGCTGCACTGCCTACGCTTTCTGCAAGAGCAACCATTGCCCCTCCATGTAACACCCCATCTGGCTGATGTACTTTTGAGGTAACAGGCATCTTAGCCACTAAATAATCTTTACCTACTTCACAAAAAGAAATGTCTAAAGTTTCCATCAAAGTATTTTTACACATCTTAGTACACTGTTCCAGTATTTCTTCTTGAGTCAAATTCATAAGTCATAGTATTTAAAGCAAAAATATAGAATGCGTATCAATAATTCTAAATTATACTATTGGTAATTTTGTAAATGTGCAGTTAATAAATTATTACCTTTTTATTTTTATTCTATAAGAGAAAATTAAATCTATTAGTCATTTCAATTTTTTGTTTAAAAAAATCGAAATATATTGTGGCCATTATCGATGATTGGTTTCATCTTAATTAAATATTATCATAATCCTTATGCATATTAACGAAAAAGAAGTCTCTTACAGTACAATCAATTCCTACTCTACTTTAAATAATTTAACCCCTAACACTAAAACTGTTTGGTTAGTTTTTCATGGTATTGGATATTTAAGTAGATATTTTATTCGATTATTTGATAGTTTTAATAAAGAAGAAAATTTTTTTATTGCTCCACAGGCACCCTCCAAATTTTATAAAGGTGAAAACTACAGAAGTGTTGGTTCTAGTTGGCTTACTAAAGAGAATACTAAAACAGAAACTAAGAATGTACTACAATATGTAGATGCTATTATGACTGAAGAGAATATCCCTGAACACACCAAACTGGTTGTACTAGGGTATTCGCAAGGGGTGAGTATTGCTAGTAGATGGGTTGCTAGTAGAAAGATACATTGTGATGCTTTGGTTATGGTTTCTGGTGGTTTTCCTAAAGAATTACAAAAAGAAAATTTTAGTTTTTTAACAACTAAAACAAAGATTGTACATATACTGGGAGAGAAAGATCCTTATTTTGAAATTGAAAAAGTAGAAGCAGAAAAAATACGGGTACAACAAATTTTACCTCAAATTGAATTTAGGACACATTCTGGAGGACATGAATTAGATCCCAAAACATTACATGAATTGTTTTAGGATCTGTTTGTTTTGTATTATCTCTTCAACTCTTCTATAGCAGATCGGCTATGTACAGTATCATAAATTATAGTTAGTTTTTTAATTTTATTATCCGAATTTAAACTTATAATATCTACTACTTTAAAAGTTACTTTTTTTCCGTCTTTTAACTCCCAATTAAAATCAAAAAGTAATGAAATCCTATTCGTATTTTTTTCAAAAAATAAACCATCAAACTTTAAATCAGATGCGTTAGTGTCTTCTGCTAAAACTTTATAAAAATCTTTGGCTTGCATTATTCCATATAACGGCGATTCTACAATCCCATCTTCTGCAAATAAACTAACTACTTTATCCACTTCATTTTTTTCTAAAAAAGCAAGGTAGTTATGAGCCACTTCTTCTTTTGTAATATTCATGAATACCTCTCTTTAATAACTTCTAAATGATGTTTTTGATGACCTGCTAAGATGTAACCTGCCGCTCTAGCACTCATAGGGCTACCACTAGCCTCTCCTATTCTTGTTAGCATTTCATCTGTAAAACTATTAAATAAAGAAATCGAGCAGTTTCTAACAGCATTAAAATCTGTTATTAAATCTTTTTGACTAAGATTATTTGCATTAGAGTTAGGCACATAATCATCTTGTTCAAACCCCATAATTGGTGTTTTGTCATTTCTAGCAAAACGCAATGCTCGATATGCAAAAATACGTTCTGTATCTATTATATGTTGAAACACTTCGGCTATAGTCCATTTTCCCTCTGCATAAGCATGAATAAATTTTTCTTGAGGAATAGATTGTATAAAATCCACAAATTCTTTTTGACTATTTTTTAATCCTTCTACAATATTTGGATATTCTGCTTTAGAGATATAGGTTGCGTAATATGAATTATATTCTCCTTCTTTTAATTGAGATAACATAGATTTAAAATAAGAAATGAGGTGGAATTTAACAATTCCGCCTCATTTCTAATAATATTAACAGCACTTTATTAAAAATTTATGCTGAATTACGACTGGCATTAATGTTTCCAAATAAAGATCTGGTAACCATTTTTTCATAGATTTCGAGATCTTTAGGGTTCACTTCGTTAGCTTTATGCAAATCTTGTATTTTTTTCAATGCATATTGCTGTATTGTAAGTAATGGCAATACGATATTCTCTCTCATAGCGATAGATGCTTTTCCTGCAGGTTCATTTTGCATTAGTTCTGAATACCCTGTTAACTTAAGGAGTAATCTTTTGGTTAGCAGATATTCATCATGAATAATATCCCAAAAAGCTCCATATTCTTTATCTTCTTTCATATAGGCTGTGAGTTCAAAAAATGACTTGGTAAGACTCATCATACTGTTTGCTATCAAAGTTCTAAAAAATGGAGAGTCTTTATACAAGGAGATCACCTTATCAAACATATTTTTATCCTCAAAGCTTTTTAATGCTGTTCCAACACCATAAAACCCTGGCACATTTTGTTTTAACTGGCTCCAACTTCCAACAAACGGTATAGCTCTTAAATCTCCAAAATCTAAACTTGTACCTGTACTTCTTTTAGATGGACGACTACCTATATTTGCTTTTCCATAATATTTTAAGGTACTCATATTCTCTAAATATGGTAGAAATTTAGGATGATTCTTAAAATCCACATACGTTTGGTAACTTATATCTGCAAGCTCTTGCATAGTCTGTTTATTTTCTACAGAAAACAGATTTCCTTCGTTACTAGTAAGTTCATTTTCTACCCCTGCGCCCAAAAGTTGCTCTAAATTATATTGGCAAGAATCTAATGTTCCAAAATTAGAACTAATTGTTTGTCCTTGAATAGTTAATTGAATCTCTTCATCTTCAATGGTTGGACCAAGCGAAGCATAAAACTGATTTGTATTTCCTCCTCCTCTTGCTGGCGGACCCCCTCTACCGTCAAAAAATATTACTTTTATATCATATTTTCTAGAAACCTCGGTTAAAGCTTCTTTTGCTTTAAAAATCCCCCAGTTTGCCATTAGATATCCTCCATCCTTTGTTCCATCAGAAAAACCAAGCATTATGGTTTGTTTCATGCCGCGACGTTTTAAGTGCTCTATATATACAGGATTGTTATATAAAGACTCCATAACCTGATGAGAAACCTGTAAATCTGGTACTGTCTCAAATAAAGGAATCACATCTATTGTCGGTAATTTCCAATCACAGAGCCTAATCATTGCAAAGGTTTCCATTATATTAAGCTCGCTACCATTGTTACTAATTATATAACGATTAGCAGCTTTTTCTCCGTTATTTTTTTGTATCGTTTTAATAGCATATATAGACTCTAAAGTTGCTCTGGTTATATCTTCATCAAAAATAGAAGGATCTAATTTGCCTGTTGTTTTAGAAAGTATTTCTATTTGTTTTTTTTCGGAAAGAGTCTCATAGTCTTTAGGAAAAATCCCTAAATCTAACGTACTAGTTTTTTTTACAATATCCTTAAGTACTTTGTGATGAATTCTAGAATCCTGACGGATATCAAGTATTCCAAAATGAAATCCAAAAATTTTCACTTTATTAATCAAATCTTGTAAATCTTCAAGGAATAAAGATTGATGTTCTGCAATTAGTTCCTCTCGTATCTCTAGCAAACCATTCATTAATGTTTCTATAGATAATGGCTCTGCGGTTTTTGCATAATAGAAATTATCATAAAGAGCATTTTCTAAAACCATTATCTTATCCTGTAAATTACCAAAGGTTATTCTACGTTTTAACTCCCGTATATCTCTATAGTAATTTAACAATATTGTTTTACGCAAACGTTTAGCTACTTTTAATGTAGTTTCTGTAGTAACAAAAGGGTTTCCATCTCTGTCTCCACCTGGCCAAAACCCAATATTAATTAATTCATTTTCAAGATCTTCTCCATCAAATACATTTTGTTGAATATAGCTATAAATGTTTCCTGCAACATGATAAAAAACATTTTCTAAATACCATATTAAGCTAACGGCCTCATCATAAGGTGTAGGCTTTTCTTTTTTAAAGAAAGCAGTTTTACCTAATTGAGAAAGCAGTTTTTTTATTCTTGAAGAATCATTATTTCGTATAGAAGCATCTAGAT
The DNA here is from genome assembly GCF_000430665.1 of Aquimarina muelleri DSM 19832. Taxonomy (GTDB): domain Bacteria; phylum Bacteroidota; class Bacteroidia; order Flavobacteriales; family Flavobacteriaceae; genus Aquimarina; species Aquimarina muelleri. The sequence continues at coordinate 23,484 of NZ_AUML01000028.1, forward strand.
CATGAATAATACCTAAAACTGTGCCTGGATAAAACTGTGTAGGGTGTGCAGTTAAAGTTGGGCGAATTTTAAATCGCCTTAAATACTCTTTAAGCTCGTTTAGTTGCCCTTTAGCTTGCGCCTCTTCCTTAATACTTCTTAAAGTACCACGACCATCCATATTATTAACAATAGGAAATGCAGCATCTTCAATAGCGTCAAACAATACTACCTGTCGCTCTATATATTGAATAAACCTAAATAATAAATCATGTCTTTCTTTAAGCCCAGGGTTATCTTGATAACGTGAAAAAAAATCTTCTACGATTTCTGTAGGGTTTTTATGATTGTCATATCCTTTTTCACAAGCTTCTTTAAAGAGTGGTAATAAAACTCCTGTATTGCTAATAGAATCAAAAGGTAATGTTATAAATATACTATTGTATATCTGGTACTTTGCAAGAACATTTTCATTAAAACGTTCGATTTTTGGTTTTCTAGCCATTTTGTGTGGTGGTATGTTGATTTTTGGTTAATGATTTCTTTTTTACAATAAAAAAACCCTCTAAGAGATTTCTTAAAGGGTTGTTGTCATATTAAAAGTATATCCCTTTATAATTCTTGAAAGATAGAATGCATTAAACGTTTTTTATCATTAATACTTTCTTCTAACGAAATCATAGTTTCTGTTCGATAAACTCCATCAATATCATCTAACTTAAAGATTATTTCCTTAGCATGATTAGTGTCTTTGGCTCTTACTTTACAAAAAATATTAAATTTTCCTGTAGTAATATGAGCAACTGTAACGTATGGTATTTCGTTGATCCTTTGTAAAACAAATTTTGTTTGCGAAGTATTCTGAAGATAAATACCTACATATGCTATAAATGAGTAGCCTAATTTTCTGTAATCTAATGTTAATGAAGATCCTTCAATAATACCTGCTTCTTCCATTTTTTTTACTCGTACATGTACCGTACCCGCAGAAATCAACAATTTTTTTGCGATATCTGTAAAAGGTGTACGGGTATTTTCAATTAACATATCTAGAATTTGATGATCAACTTCGTCTAATTTAAACTTTGCCATAGTATTTTTATTATTTTTCCCGATTATTTACATTGCAAATTTAGCAGAAAAATACAGTATCTGCACGTTTTATTTCAACTTTTTACTGGTTCTATTAAGAATAATTCAGAGTTTAGGTAAAATTTTAACAACTCGGCCTCTGGAAGTATCTCTACTGTAACGTTTTCGTTACGTATCTCTCTTTTTTCGCCCTGTATTTCTCTATGTCCATGAAAATTCTGTAACATATCAACTTTAACAATTTTTGGAATGAATTTAACTTCATTTTCTATTAATTTTTCACTGTATTGAATAGCTATATCTACATTTTTATCTTTTAGAATAACATTTCTTATTATAATATCATAAAAACATTTTCCGTTTTCTGGTATCAAAAAATAGTCTTCATAATTTTTTCCAGTAATTTTGGTGGTAGCTATATACTCTATTGCTGTAACTAAGGAATAAAAAATAAATTCTCGGGTTTTCTCCCTCTTATAGTCATCTGGAAAATGTCCTGCTTCAAATAATATAGTTGGAATCTCTATATTTGAGAGAGTATCTCCTACACAGTTTAAGTTAAAACCATCATCATATCTTCCTACCATATTAGGAATACATTTTTGAAGTGTAGAATTCATTTTGCCTATAATATCCATAGCTACTTTACGACTTTGCGTTATAGAACGCTCCATATCGCTTGCTGGAGATAAAAAAGATACTGTTGCAGAGTAATTAGATTGTCCTGCACTAAAAATAGTACGTTGTCCATGCAGGTTAAAAGCAAAATCAGGTTGTATACGCTCTACTAAATCACTAAAAATAATACTTTCTTTTTGTGTTTTTTGTTGTGCATCTCTATTAAGATCTACTTGATTATAATTTAGCCTTGTATATGCTTTTGCTCCATCTGGATTTAAAATAGGTATTATATATATGGTACATTCTTTAAAAATCTCTTTACCAAAACTATTAGAGCTATCGGTAAGTAAATTTAAAAGGTCAAAAAGAGACTTTGTAGTTGTACTTTCATTACCATGCATTTGGGACCAAAACAAAAGTTTATTAGATCCTTTTCCTAATTTAATTAGATGAATAGGAGCGTTATTCTCAGATAAACCTATTTCTTTTATTTCTAATTTTTGAGATAATTTTTCTAGAAGAGGTAAAATGTTTTCTAAAGTAATATATCTACCATTTAATGAATCTTCTTTGTATAAAGTAAAATAATCTTGTAAGCTTTTAATATCCATATCCTATAATAAAATAACGAAATTACTACAGTTTACTGAGGTATCATAATAAATATATTTATTATTTACACTTGTGAATACATTCAAAGTTTACAAGTGTAAAATACCTTTCTTTACATTTGTAAACAATCAAAATAATACTTTTTGTTTATAGATGTAAACAAACAAAGTTCTTCTATTTTTAATAATAGTTAGATTATTAACATTTAATTAATTTAAGTAATTAAATAACTACTAAAGACTGTTAATTAGCTATTTAAAGATCTTTACTTAATCAACTTATTTAATATTATGGTTTGCTTTTTTACATTTGTAAACAGCTAGTTTAAACTATTTTGTTTACCTTTGTAACATGTGTTACATTAAATTTAGTTTACAATGGTAAACGAGAAAGACTTCGGAAAAAGGATCCAAAAAATAATGGATTATTATGCTGTATCAGCATCCTCTTTTGCAGATTATATGGGAGTAGGTCGTTCTTCTATTTCACATATATTAAGTGGCCGAAATAAGCCTAGTTTAGATTTTGTAATGAAGATAACGGAAGCTTATACTGATGTAGATTTAAAATGGCTTTTGTATGGAGAAGGAACATTTCCAAAATCAGAAGTTCCTAATATAGAAGAAAAGAAAAATCTAACCGAAGCTCCACCTGTTTACAATGTTAAACACTCTTCTACTTTAAATCCTAAACAGGATTTATTTTCAGAATCAGCTCCTGAAAACGAAAGTATAGATAAACCCATTTCTGCAGAAGAAAAAAAGACTATCGCTATCTCTTCAGATTCTAAAATAGATCGTATTGTTATTTTTTATGAAGATGGTACATTTAGTTCTTATCAAATGAAAAAAACTTAACAACTTTTCCTCTTCTAACTATTAAGTTTATCGAAATAAATTTATTTTCGTCTTTAATTTGAATCCAATATGAGACTAGTTACTTTACTTTTATTATTACCTCTTTTTATTACTGGTTGTTATCAACAAGAACGTAACTGTGTTAATTTTCATAAAGGAACTTTTGAGTTTGAAACTTTTCTAAATGGAGAATTAACTAAAACTACTTTTGTTAGAAATGACACTATAGAGATAGATTATTTTAGAAAAAAAAGTGATACGGCTAGTATTAGATGGATTAATGATTGTGAATATATTCTACAAAACCTACATCCAAAAAATATGGCTGAACAAAAAGCTATACACATAAAGATATTGAATACAAACAAAAACACCTATACCTTTGAATACGGACTAGTGGGATCTAGTAATAAACAACGCGGAACCGTAAAAAAAATAAAATGATGTTTTAAAATTTAATCCTCAATAGTTATCTATAAAGTTTTTTAAACTTCAGAAAATCATAGAAAAGAAAATCAAAAAAGATCTTTATAAAAATAAATGTATGCTACTTTAATCCATTTTAACTTATCGAAGATTAATTAGTAACTAAATTATTGAAACATCGGTAATCTCATTTTAACAGCGACACACATTTTTTAGACATTTTTATAAAATAAAAAACAAAACCTATGGTTATTAAAATAGCAGAAGGAAATCTTAAGACAAAATATGGCGAGTATCATGAAGTACTTTTTTATGACGGACAAAAAGAATCTTTTGCATTAATTATGGGAAATGTAAGCGGTGAAGAAGAAGTATTATGTAGAGTTCATTCTTCTTGTATATTTGCACACCACTTTAATAGTATCGAATGTGATTGTAGAGAGCAAATGGAAATTTCACAACAGCTTATACAAAAAGAAGGTAAAGGTGTTATAATTTGGTTAGACCAAGAAGGTAAAGCTAACGGTCATTTTGCACTACTAAAAAGTAAAGAACATAAAAAATTGGGGTTGCCACAATCTGAATCTTATAAAGCCGTAGGTTTTAAAGAAGATGCACGAGATTTTACAAAAGCAGCAGAAATTTTAAAAGAATTAGGTGTTAAGTCTATTAGAATGTTAACTAACAATCCTAAAAAAATAGCTACTCTAACCCAACATGGTGTAAAAGTAGCTTTTGCTATGCCTATAACTATCGATCCTGGAGAAAATACTGAACTTAGAAAAGATCTTGAAGATAAAATAAACGAAGGACACACCTATGATTTAGGTGATTTGTAATAATTTTTATGAGTAAGAATACTGCAATATTAGATAACACCAACTTTATACCTACTACTGCACAAAAAAGAATAGACCTTCTTGATATATTTCGTGGATTCGCTATTTTTGGAATATTTATAGTGAATATAGAAATCATGAATTGCACCTTTATCAATCAAGAGGTGTTTCATAAACAATGGTATTCTAATCTAGATCAATTAGCTATTCGTATACTACAATTATTTTTTTACAGTAAATTCTTTCCTATTTTTTCTTTTCTTTTTGGCCTTGGGATTGCTATGCAGATAACGAGTCGGATAAAAAATAATACTTATTCTATTTATTTTTTTATACGACGAATGATTCTACTATTTATTTTTGGTGTACTGCATATTATTTTTTTATGGTCTGGAGATGTTATACACTTATATGCTATACTGGGAGTATTTAGTATTTTTCTTATAAAAAAATCAAATACAGTCCTTATATGGTCTGTGCTTTTATTACTTCTATTTCCTTTTTACGAACACATCTTTGGATTATTTTTTGAGTGGATCGGATTTTTTCCTTCACAAATGTTAAAAGAATACTCTTCTGAAAATATAACATATACTATTCGGTATGCACCTTATATAAAAGGAATTCAGCTTCGTTTATTAGAGTATATTTCTAATATTCCTGTTTTGTTCTTTTATTTAATGCCTATTGCATTGTCCATGTTTATTCTAGGTATTTATTTTGGAAAAAAAAATTATATAAACTCTATAGAAATTGTAGTAAAAAAGATAAAAAAACCAATACTATGTATAGCTATTTTATCCAACATATATCGTTTGATCTTTTTATTTATTCTTATAGATCACCCTATATATAAAAATGAAATATTTTATCCAATCTTTACTAAATTAATGGTAGTTTCAGATATTTTTATGGGGTTATTTTATTTATGGATTATTGCATGGTTGATACGTTACCCTATATGGAAAAAAATATTTATTCCTTTTACATACGTTGGTAGAATGGCATTAACCAACTATATCTTGCACAGTCTCATTGGTTTATTTATTTTCTCATCTATAGGACTCCAATTATATGAGACTTTAAGTCCTTATGAAACTACTATGCTAGCAATAGCAGTATTTACTTTACAAGTAGTTTTTAGCAAAATTTGGCTTGATTATTTTAACTATGGTCCTTTGGAGTGGATATGGAGATGTTTTTCTTATAAAAAAATATTACCTATTAAAAAAAATAAACCCCTGGCTTAATACCCAATAATAATAAAAATTCAAATATACTTTAGCTTTTGTTCAAAATATGGTGGTACTGTATTATTATAATCATAAAATTATATGCATTTTTGCAAAAATCGAATATATTATTTCTAATTATATCTAAAAATGAGTCTAGAAAGAGAATTAAATAAGCGTAGTGGGTCTGTATGTGAATTATCCGGAGAAACTGAAAATTTAAAAGTATATGAAGTGCCAAAATCCCCAGGAACAGGATTAGATTCGCATATTTTAATTTCTCAAACATGTTTAGATCAAATTGAAGATTCTGAAAAAACAGATCCTAATCACTGGCGTTGTCTTAACGATAGTATGTGGAGTACCGTTCCTGCTGTACAAGTAATGGCATGGAGAATGTTAAACAGATTAAAATCTGAAGGCTGGCCGCAAGATTTGTTAGATATGTTGTATCTGGATGAAGATACTATTGCTTGGGCAAATGCAACTGGAGAGGGTGATGATGAGGAAGATACTGTAAAACATATAGATGCTAATGGTGTTATTTTACAAGCAGGAGATTCTGTTGTTTTGATTAAAGATTTGGATGTAAAAGGAGCCAATTTTACAGCTAAACGCGGTACAGCAGTACGAAATATTTCGCTGGTTCATGATAATCCAGAACATATTGAAGGTCGGGTTAGTGGTCAACATATAGTTATTCTCACAAAGTTTGTAAAGAAAACTTAAATAATAAAAAAGTAGTAGAACCTTAAATCTACACAACTACTTATATATCCAAAACTGTGATACTATTCTATAATAGTATCGCAGTTTTTTTTTATTTAAAAATTTAAGTTCTTTCTCAAAAAAACCTAATTGTTACTATATAATCATAGATTTATAGTATAGTTCGTTATAAAAAGAATCTATTATATAGTTATATTTTAAAATAAGGTTAGTAGTATTTAATATTTTGTTTTAAAAATAGATTAAAACTATTTTATTTATTTTTAAATTTAAAATAGTATATATTTTTATTAAGTCAGATGTTAATTTATTTTAGAGCGAAACATAACGTACTATATAAAATTAACAACTACTAATAAAAAATTGAAGCGTAATATGTATAATATATAACGTATATGTATTATTTATAAACTGAAAAGATTAATTTATAAACGTATTACATATTATTAACAACTAAGTGTATTTAGATAACAAATGATTATATATAATTAGTTTTTTAAATATATTTATCTCATATATAATAATCTGTTACAAGATATAAAGCCAATTTGTATAGTTATAAACAATATTAACTCCTATACTTTAAAAAAATGAAACATGTTAAGACGTACCTATAATTTTAAAGATAGCATACTTCTAGAATGGGGAGATGTAATTATTAGTCACTTAAAATTAGATATAAAGCAATTTGCAGATTTTGATCCAAAGTTTGATACCCAATTTATTACAAACTTGCAACAACAGATAAAACAAGGGTATGAAGAAGGCGGTGATTTATCCAATATGATGGAGTTAAAACAGGATACAAAATTAGTAGAAAATGCTATGAAATCCTGCCTTACCTATTACAAGAGACTAAAATATTGGGTTGTAGAAACTTTTCCTGAGGAGGATGCAATACAAAAGCACTTTGGTGTAGGAATGCTTAAAAACATTCGTAACAGCCAGCCTAAAATGATGCAGTATATCGAAGGTCTTGAAGAAACAATAGAAGAATATCGGTCTGAAATGATAGCCGCAGGAACTCCTATAGAGTTACTAAACCAATCTTCTATCTTATCCAATACGTTACGTATAGCTAACAAAAATCAAGAACAAAAAAAAGGAAAGCGTGCTGTAGCTACTGCAAAACGTATAGAAACACTTAACGAGCTGTATAAACTGTTGCAAAAAGTAAATACTGTTGCAAATTATGTTTTTGAAGAACAACCTGCAAAACGAAAACTGTATCGCACTCCAACTAAAAATGAAAAAACTGTGACAGAATAATATACTCTACTATAATAGATTAAAAAACAAATTTAATTTCCATATGCACGATTTCAACATTAAAGTGATATAAGAAAATAAAGTCATCTTAGTTTCTTTTAAGAAAAAAATCAAACTTCATAGACCTATTAAGTCTACCTTCGGTAAAAAATAATGTCGATAGAGCGAAGAGTGGGATTAGTAGAAGACCTTTTTAATAAATTAGAACAAGAAAGCGCTCGATTTGAAAAATCATCAGGGATTAGCTGTGTAGCTGGTTGTGGAAAATGCTGTACCAATCCAGAAATAGAAGCTTCTCCTTTAGAGTTCTTACCTTGGGCGTTTCATTTGTTTTTAAATGGAAAAGCAGAAAAAACCCACACTTTACTTAATAAAACACAAGCCTCTACCTGTTTTATTTACAAGCCATTATCTATAATTAATCAGGGACGTTGTAGTAGTTATAAATACCGGGGTTTAATTTGTCGACTGTTTGGATTTGCAGCCAATACAGATAAATATGGAAATTTGAGATTGGCTACTTGTAAAATTATCAAAGAAGGTCAGACTGATAACTATAATTCTGTTGCTGAAGCAATTACTAAAGGGTTGTATGTCCCCGTATTTACAGAATATTATATGCGATTAAATCAAATAGATTTTCACTTAGGAAACATAATAATACCTGTAAACAAAGCTCTTAAAATGGCTTTAGAAGAAGTTTTACAGTATTATGCATACAGACCTTTTCCTGATTTAGAAAAAAAATGTGGTTAAATCTAATATGCTTTTTACATTGTGTAACAAGCTATTACGTATATAATTAATTACTTCTGAATTTCTTCGTTGAAGAGAATTCAGAAGTAATATTATTTTAACTTTATAAGTCGACAATAAAGAGAATGACCGTTAAATTATAAAAACATCATTCTAAACATTATTTTAAGTTTATTGGATATCACCACTTATCTTAAAATAAACTTGCTTGCTCTCCATTTTCTGTATTATCGTCATCATTATTAGATGACAACTTTTTTGATTCTTGATTATCAGCAATTTCAGAAGAAACATTTTCTTCTTCTATTACTTCTATATCTTCGGTAGGAATAGATTCTGGTTCTTCAAACGGCAAAGGGTCTAATAGGTTAATTTGTTTTACCATATGAGTTGTAAGTTGATTTCCTAAAGCTTTAATTCCTTTAATAGAAATAAATTCTTCTAAGTTTACTTCTTCATTTGGTCTTTGGTCTTTGCCTCTTATCTTAGTAAACACAATTTCTGCAATTGGTCTGTAATCTATAGAAACAACTTCTAAATACGATTTTAAATGCTCTGTAATAAAAATTTCTTCTCGTTCTGTATTTTCGATTAAAAATCGTTTTACATAATATTTTTCTTTTTCTCCATCCCAATAAATAGCAGATATTGGTTTTTGAGGTTTCCATTTTTCAAGAACGATCATATCGGAGCTAAAATGTAGTGTCATTTCTGGTGTTACAGTCTTTGCTATTCCTTTTTGGGTAATTATTAAAAGTCTATCTTCTCCTTTAAATTCTCCTAATAATTCTCCTCTTCCATCTACATTAAGGCGTCGAACAGATTCATCAAACCAAATTTTACGAGGTTTTAGAGTAGAGACTCCTTGTTCTTTTAATTCTACTCGTTTGATATTATATTTGGTGACTATATTTCCTTTTACTCCTCTTCCTTTAATTAATAAATCTGCAAAGTCAAGATCAAATTTTAATTTTTTAATACTTCCTGCTTGGCGTAATAAAATAGTTATCACTTCGGCTTCTCCATTTGGATTAGCTGAGAAGTATACTATTTTAGAAGATTTTTTGCCTTGTGCCAGATCATATTCTTTATCTCTGGTTACTCCTGTAACGGCAAATCGTTTTACATAGGATGCTCCTCCTTTGCCGTCTTGATAAATCATATTATAAATAGTACGTTTATCTTTCTTTTTAAAGACTGCTACATGAATAATATCTTTGCCTATAAAAGTTTTTGCATCAACTTTTGTTATCATCAACTTAGCGTCTGCCGTAAAACAGATAATATCATCAATATCTGAGCAATCATCTACATACTCATCTTTACGAAGCGAAGTTCCTATAAATCCTTCTTCTCGATTTACATACAATTTAGTATTACGAATTACTACTTTGGTGGCTTCGATATCATCAAAAATCTTGATTTCGGTTTTACGTTCTTTTCCTTTACCGTAGGTAGTTTTTAGTCTTTTAAAGTAATCTATAGCAAACTCTATAAGATGTTCTAAATGGTGTCTTACCTTTGCTATATCTTCTTCGAGAGCATCAATTTTTTGTTGTGCTTTATCTATATCAAATTTCGAAATACGTTTAATTCGTATTTCTGTTAATCGCACAATATCTTCTTCTGTAACTGCTCTTTTAAGGTGTTTTATATGTGGTTTTAATCCTTTATCAATTGCTTCTATTACTCCTTCCCAGGTTTCTACTTCTTCAATATCTCGATAAATACGATTTTCGATAAATATCCTTTCTAAGGATGCATAATGCCATTGCTCTTGTAACTCCTCTAACTGAATTTCCAGTTCTCTTTTTAATAGTTCTACAGTATTATCTGTAGATCGGCGTAACATTTCTGAAACTCCTATAAAGTTTGGCTTATTATCTTCGATAACACAGCCTAATGGAGAGATCGAGACTTCGCAATTCGTAAAAGCATATAAGGCGTCAATTGTTTTATCTGGAGAAATTCCTGCAGGAAGATGTATTAATATTTCTACTTCTGCAGCTGTATTATCCTCGATTTTTTTGATTTTTATCTTCCCTTTTTCATTTGCTTTAAGAACAGAATCGATTAAAGTTGTAGTTGTAGTAGAAAACGGTATCTCATTAATAACTAATGTATTTTTATCTAATTGCGATATTTCTGCTCGCACTCTAACTTTACCTCCTCTTTGTCCATCATTATAGTTTGTAAAATCGGCTATCCCCGAAGTTGGAAAATCGGGTAGTATAGTAAATCGTTTTCCTTGTAAATGTTTAATCGATGCATCGATTAACTCTATAAAATTATGTGGTAAAATCTTTGTGCTTAATCCTACTGCTATACCCTCTGCCCCCTGGGCTAATAATAATGGAAATTTAACTGGTAAATTAATAGGTTCTTTTTTACGCCCATCATAAGATAATTGCCATTCTGTAACTTTAGGATTATATACTACATCTAATGCAAATTTAGATAAACGAGCTTCAATATATCGAGATGCTGCTGCTCTATCCCCTGTAAGGATATTACCCCAGTTACCTTGCATATCGATTAATAATTCTTTTTGTCCAACCTGTACCATGGCATCTGCAATACTAGCGTCTCCATGCGGATGATATTGCATTGTATGCCCAACAATATTGGCTACTTTATTGTATCTACCGTCATCTAAATCTTTCATTGAATGAAGAATACGACGTTGTACTGGTTTTAATCCATCTTCTATTGCAGGTACTGCACGCTCAAGGATTACATAGGATGCATAATCCAGGAACCAGTCTTTATACATTCCTGTTACCTTTGTAATCACCTCTTGCGGTTGGTGAGCCTCTGGTATAGAATCGTGATGTAGTTCTTCGTTTTTATTTTCTTCTGACATGTAATTCTGCTATAATTTGCATTAAAAATTAGGCATAAATCTCTGGTTATCTTCTTTTTTTAGCGTGTCTCCTTCTTTATTTTTTTTAAAATCAGGAGTATTGTTTATATCGTCTTTTGCTGTTGTATTAGGTAGTGTTTTTTTAGTATCTGAATACCGAAATGAATTAAAGCTTGCACGCTGCATCTCTGGTGTTATTCGTTTTGAAAGATGAGGATGTGTAGATAGTTTTTCGGAAAGCCAAACCCAAAAACTATCGGTAACCTCAAGTTGTTTTGCATACACTCTTGTATCCATTTTTGTATAGAGTCTTTTTCCTGAAGCTAATAATTTAATTCCATCAATAGCACCTTTAGGGCTTAATTCATAACCTACTCTATCACATGTATATTCGCATGCCCTAGAATATGCCAAATGTAAAAACGGAATAATCAGAGATGGAAATACATACATCTTTTTGTATACATGATTTCTTTTTACATGGCAAAGTTCATGCGCAATAATAAATTCTACGATATCTTTTCTTCCATCCATTATAACTTCATAGAGATCACTATATATGATCAAATAATTGGCTCCAACAAATTTTGTAGCCATGGCGTTAAGCAGTCCTCCGGACTCTACAATATAAACTTCTGGCACTTTTTTAATAGATAATATTTTACATTGTTCTATTACTATAGTATATAAATCAGGAAATTGATCTTTATTTACATGTACTCCACTTCCTTTAATATATCCAATAAAAAGACCTGTACTAAGAAAAACAAAAAGTCCTATAAGTAACATATAAGGCAAAAAAAGAATACCTGGAATACAAAGCAAAACGCTGGTTATAATCATTAAATTATAATATAGTTTCTCTTTTTTATGTATTTCTATTTTCTTCATAGTATATTCCTACAATTCTAATGTTTTAGTTAGATTTCTTCTTCAATAGTATCTAATTCTACTTTTAGATTGTCTATAATAAATTCTTGTCGATCTGGTGTGTTTTTTCCCATATAAAATGACAGTAGATCTTCTATAGATCTTTCTTTATCCAACATTACAGGATCCAACCGTATATTATCTCCAATAAAGTGAACAAATTCATCTGGTGATATTTCTCCCAATCCTTTAAATCGTGTTATTTCGGGTTTACCTGTTAGTTTGGTTATAGCATTTCTTCTTTCTTGCTCAGAATAGCAATAAATGGTTTCTTTTTTATTACGTACTCTAAATAAAGGGGTTTGTAATATGTATAAATGTCCTTCTTTTATTACTTCAGGAAAAAATTGTAGAAAGAAGGTAATTAGTAATAATCGTATGTGCATACCATCGACATCGGCATCTGTTGCTATTACTATATTATTATATCTTAAATCTTCTAACGATTCTTCGATATTTAGTGCTGCTTGTAAAAGATTAAATTCTTCATTTTCATACACAATTTTTTTACTCATATTATAGCAATTAAGAGGTTTTCCTCTTAAGCTAAAAACGGCTTGTGTATTTACATCTCTGGATTTGGTTATAGAACCACTTGCAGAATCTCCCTCGGTAATGAATAAAGTACTCTCTAAATTTCGTTCGTTTTTACTATCGGTAAGATGCACTCGACAGTCTCTTAATTTTTTATTATGTAAACTTGCTTTTTTAGCTCTGTCTTTTGCTAATTTCCGAATCCCTGAAAGGTCTTTACGCTCTCGCTCTGCCTGCAAAATTTTACGTTGCAGGTTTTCTGCTGTTTGTGGATTTTTATGTAAAAAATTATCTAATTTGGTTTTAAGAAAATCATTAATATAGGTACGTACTGTAGGTAATTTCTCTCCCATTTCTGTAGATCCCAGTTTCGTTTTGGTCTGACTTTCAAAAACAGGCTCCATTACTTTAATACTTATAGCAGAAACAATCGATTTACGAATATCACTAGCTTCATAGTTTTTGCCATAATACTCTCGTATTGTTTTTACTACTGCTTCTCTAAAAGCTGCAAGATGAGTACCTCCTTGTGTGGTGTGTTGTCCATTTACAAAAGAGTGATACTCCTCACTATATTGTGTTTTACTATGTGTTATGGCTACTTCTATATCCTCTCCCTTAAGATGAATAATATCATACAGTCTATCCTCTTCATTTATAGTATCGGATAGTAAATCTTTTAATCCATTTTCAGAAAAATACTTTTCTCCATTAAAAATAATGGTTAAGCCAGGATTAAGGTATACATAGTTTTTAAGCATCTTTGCTACATACTCTGTACGATACTTATAATTTTTAAAAATAGTATTATCTGGCACAAAAGACACCTTGGTTCCTCTTCTTCTCGAGGTTTCGTCTAATATATCCTGATTGGTTAGGTTTCCTTTTTCGAACTCTGCAGAAGCCGATTTGCCATCTCGTGTAGACTCTACTCTAAAAAATGATGACAATGCATTAACTGCCTTGGTACCAACTCCATTAAGTCCTACTGATTTTTTAAACGCTTTAGAGTCGTATTTTCCTCCGGTATTCATTTTAGACACTACATCCACAACTTTACCAAGTGGTATACCACGACCATAATCCCGAACAATAACTTTGTCTCCTTGTATAGAAATCTCAATGGTTTTACCGCCTCCCATTACAAATTCATCGATAGAATTATCGAGTACTTCTTTTACTAAAATATAGATTCCATCATCTGCAGAAGATCCGTCCCCTAGTTTCCCGATATACATTCCGGGGCGCATACGGATGTGTTCTTTCCAATCGAGGGATCGTATATTATCTTCGGTATATTTGGTTTCTTCGCTCATAAAATTTTGGGTAGTATGCTGGCTAATATAATATATCACACACAAATTAAAAACAGCCAACCAACAAAGTAATTAACAAATCTATACTAAATTTTGTTGACTATTTGATATGCAGCGAATTGGTCATTTTAATCCGTATCTTTTTAAGAAAAAACAGATTTCAATGTGTTTTTTTAAAACTGGTATAAAAAATATTTTTTCTTTTGAAGTTATTATAGGCAACAGGGAAGTTATAATCAATATGTTAAAACATACTATTGTATAATCCGAAAATCCCTCTTTAAAATTGGTAATTAGATCAAACCTAGCGAATATGTTTGTGCTTATGGATATGTTAAAAAAATAAGAGTTCGCTTTTGAAACGAACTCTTATTTTTTAAATCTTTAAAATCTTATTAAAGGTTTATTAATCCAAGATTATTGATTAATTGATTAATTTATTATAATCATTTTATAGAACTAGCCTTTTAACCATGCTTTTCTAAGAGCTTCGCCTTCTTTTGTTGGATTTTTGGTTATTGCAAGCTTTTTTCCTTTGGTAAAAGACTTAGTTACCTTCGTTTTAATAATTATTTCTTCTCCTGCCCTACCTAATTTAACTTCGATATCATCTCCTTCTTGCCACTGAAATGTAGAGCCCAGTATATTATTGGCGTTTTGTAGTGTTAGTTTTGTACCATTTACTTCTATAATATCGTCGTTAGGTTTAGCGCCATTTTCTGCCCAAAAGCTATTATCTTCAACTAATTCTGTAAAAAATATAGTCTCTTTTTCTTGATTACCTGCTACAATTAAAGCTCCTGAATTTTGAATATAATTGGTTTCTACTTTTTCTATAATTACCTCGAGATCGGCTTTCTTAAAAAATCCTTCGTAATGGATTGGTGTCTTGCCTATGACGTGTGTTTTTAAAAACTCCCCAATAGATGGATATGTCATTGCTGTAATTTCTTCTATAATTTTATCATCTTCAAAAGGTTTATTTTTACCATATTTTAAAGACAATTCTTTCATTAAAGATAAAATTCCACGATTACCATTACTTTCCTGGCGCATCAAAATATCGATACACATACCTATCAATGCGCCTTTTTCATATACATTAATATAATTAGACGCATACGGTTGTTCTAATATATTTTCACTCATTTCTGTAAAGCTCATTGTATCATCAAAACCACTAGCTCCTTGAATTTTATCCATTATTTTATCATAAAACTCCTGCTCTTCTACTAATCCTTGATTTACTTGAAATAAAGTAGCAAAATACTCTGTCACTCCTTCATACATCCATAAGTGTTTAGAAAATGTTGGATTATTGTAATCAAAATAATGTACATCTTCAGAATGTACACTAAGTGGTGTTACAATATGAAAAAACTCATGCGATACTACATCTATCATTGCAGACGCCAAAGCTTCATCTGGCATTTGTTCTGGTAGTACAACAACTGTAGATGTATGGTGTTCTAATGCTCCAAATCCCATAGGTGCGTCTTCATCACCAGATGCTAAATATAAATATATATCATATCTGGGTGTACTGTTAATATCCCCAAGGTATGCTTTTTGTGCTTTCATCATTTTAAATACCGTTTCTTTTATTTTAGCCGCGGTATGCACTTTATTTGGAGAGTAAATACTTAATACAATTTTAATATCTCCTACCATAAACTCCTCAACATCTAAATCTCCATACATCATTGGATTATCTGTAATTTCAAAATATCGTGCTGCCAGATATTTATCTATTGTAACAGTCCCATCAGTACTGGTATCAGATCCTAATTTTTGTAACGCAGAAGTTCTTTTCATGCTTGTAGGGGCTTTTACCTCTAAAGCATACTGGCTATTTTTTAATACATCAAAATAACCAATAAATCCATGAAGATTTAATACGTAATTCTCTGGTTCTATGTTAGTTCCTGATGGAGAAAAAGGGGTTCCTATGTCTGTATTTTCTATATCATAGGTGTCATTTACAAAATAACTTATCTTATCTAATTGTTTTGCATTAGGAATAGCCCATATATTGGTGTCTTCTTTAATGGTTTTAAGCTCTTTACCTTCATAATCAAAAGCTTTAAAATCATCAATAAATTTCCCAAAATCACTAACTGCATAAGTACCCTGCACGACTTTTGGAATATAATATTTTACTGTGTCCTGAACAAATCGTCCTGGATTGATAAGTACTGGTACCTTATCTTCTTTTACTTGGGTTAAATCTATAGCAGTTACTATTGGTAAGCTCGTTGCTATGTCATTTGTAGGATTCTTGGTTCCACAACCAATTAATAATACACCAATTGAAATCTTGGCAAATGTTTTCTTCATTTTATAAAATTAACTGTTTACTATTATCTAGAACTGTAAAAAAAGTCTAGTGTTTCGAGTTTAATTGTGCAAAATATACAATTTGTGCAGACTTTAGCTTATTTTTAGCACTTTTTATAATAAAACCATGCACTTTGGATGTAATAATAGACAGGCATCGATTACGATTTTCTAAAGATTTCGCTTTACTTAATCCAGATAATACGACTATAATTTTCCTACATGACTCTTTGGGATGTATTGAATTATGGAAAAATTTTCCTGAACAAATAACATCTCAAACAGGTTATAACACCATAGCATATGATAGACAAGGGTATGGAAAATCGGATCCTTTTACTATAAAAGAAAGAGAACTTGATTATTTAGAAAAAGAAGCGCTCGTTTTAGGTAAAATACTAGATATAATCCCATCTAAGGATATTATACTATTTGGACATAGTGATGGCGGTAGTATTGCTTTATTAACAGCGGCTTTGTTTCCAGAAAAAATAATAGGTATTATAACAGAAGGAGCACACGTATTTGTAGAGCAAGAAACTCTTAATGGGATTAAAGCTGCTAAACTAGCTTATCATAAAACATCTTTAAAAGAAAAATTAAGCAAATATCATGAAGATAAAACGGATGCTGTTTTTAGGTTGTGGACAGAAACCTGGCTTTCTGAAAAGTATAAACTTTGGAATATTGAACAGTATTTACCAAAAATAAAATGTCCCTCACTAATAATTCAAGGAGAACAAGATGAATATGGTACAATTGATCAAGTACACTCTATCATAAAAAACACATCTGGCAAATCTACTTCTGTTATAATACCAAAAATCGGACATACTCCTCATAGAGAAAACACAAATATTGTTATTAAAAATGTTGTTTCCTTTATTAATAGTTTAAAACAAGATAAACAACATTATTAATGTATTAAGTGTTTGGCTATTATATTTTTTAGATCATTCTTATTTAATGGTTTATTAATGATATCATTCATCCCTATTTTTAAACACTCTTCTTCTACTTCACTTAACTCTGATGCAGTAAGGGCTATAATAGGAGTAGTTTGATCAAACTCTCTAATACGTTTAGTCGCCTCTGTTCCATTAAGGTATGGCATATTAAGATCCATTAAAATAAGATCAAAATCTTCTTTTTGCACCATTTGCAAAGCATTAAAACCGTTTTCGACTATAATACAATCGTATCCTATAATGTTTAAAAAGTTTTTTGTGACGATTTGGTTTATCTTATTATCCTCTGCTACTAATATTCTTCTATAAATATTACTTATAGTATTATTATGTGTATCTAAATCTTGTTCTTCTTTAATCTTAATTATTTCTAATTTTAAATCAAAATAAAAACGGGTACCTCGACCTTCTTTACTATCTAAATGAATTTGACTACCCATCATTTCAAGAAGGTTTTTTACAATAGATAATCCTAGCCCTGTCCCCTCAGATTTATTAAATTCTCTGCCTACTTGAGAAAATTTTTCAAATACAAATTCTCTTTTATCTTCTGGGATACCTACTCCATTGTCTTCTACTTCATATCGAATAGTTATATAAGCTTTTTCTAAAGAGATTATTTTAATTCTAAGCCAAATTTTACCATTCTCGGTAAATTTGGAAGAATTCCCTATTAAATTGATTAAAATTTCAGATATTTTAAGAGAATCAACCTGCAAAACATCTGGTAATTCTTGCGGTATTTCAAGGATTAGTTCATTATTTTTATTTTTTGCTTGATACTCAAAAGAGTGAAGTAAATTTTGAGAAAGTTTAAAAAGATTTGTTGGAGTTTTTGTTAATTTTTCGTTATTAGACTCTATCTTACTTATTTTAAGAACTTTATTTATTAAATCTAACAAATAATCCCCAGAAAACTTTAAGGATCTCAATAATTTTTTATGCTTTAAAGCAATATCATTTTCTTCTAATAATAAGGTCGTAATACCAACAACGCCATACAAAGGGGTTCTTAATTCATGGCTTACAGTAGAAATAAATTGAGATTTTGTATTGGTAAGTTTTTCCGCTTCTATTTTTGCTTCAATTAATTTTTGATTTTCCTTCTTTAGATTATCATTACTTTTTTTCTCTGATTTATATTTTCTAAACACGAAAAACAAGATCCCTAAAAATAGAATAGACCCCACAAAAAAAATAGTAATAATCAAATCCTTTCTAGCTATTTCTTCTATATACTTTTGATTATCAGTAACTATTTTTTGTTTTTTCTGTATATTTTGATTGGTATTTATTTCTAATTTTTCTTCGCTATTTTTTTGTAGTAATGATAGTTCATTAGCGACATAATTTATTTGTCCATATCCAATAAAAACGATACAACATAAAAATATCATTATTTTTAAACGCCTTTTACTCATAAATCCTCGTAGTCTAATTATTATGCTACTTCTTTTAAGTATAGTGCATGGATGTTTTATAGAAACAAACACTTACAAATTTAGGTTGTTAAATTAATAAAAAAATAGTAACCTCCTTTATAAATGATATAGTTACTTCTTATACTTTAATAATCTATTTCTAGATCGTTTTGTTTTTATTAGAAACTACATATACTCCCAAGATGACAACTACGGCTCCTGAAATCTGAATATAGGATAGGTTTTCTCCTAAAAAAAAGTGTGCAAGAACAATGGTAGATACCGGTCCCAAACTTGCTATAATCGAAAAATCAGAAGCTCCTAATTTGGCTATAGCTGCTGAAATTAAATAAGATGGAATAATTGTTGAAAAAATAGCCATTATAATACAAATAATATATAGTTCTAACGGATAACTCATTATATCTTGCCTATCAAACATTATATATTGAATTATAATACACATAGAAGATACGATCATTGCATAGGAGGTAAAAGTTACGACTCCAAATTTTGGAATTAGCCATCCACTACCAACTAAATAAATAGCATAAGTCAAGGCACTTAAAAAAATAAGAGATACTCCTAAAACGATATTAGTATTTTCTAGCTGTATTTCTCCCCAAAAGGTAACTATCACGCCTATATATGTGATTAAAATAGCAAATAACTGTTTATTTGTTATTGATTTTTTAAAAAACAGCCATGAAATAATAATGACTAATGTTGGATAAACAAAAAGAATTATTCGTTCTAAGCCTGCTTTTATATACTGCAAACCTAAAAAATCAAAATAACTAGCCAAATAGTACCCTACAAATCCAAAAAACAAAATCCAGACATAATCTATTTTTCTAATTTTTTCTTTCTGTAATGGTTTTTTGTATGTAGCAAAAACTAAGTATATAGGTAGGGAGAAAAGCATTCTAAATAATAATAAATGCTCTGAACTTATGTTATATTTATATGCTAATTTGACTAATACTGCTTTTGCAGAAAATAAGATGATACCAATAATAGCTAAAATAATTCCTTGGGATGATAACTGGGTGTTTTGCATTTATCAAAAATAATCGTACTTGTTTTTAATACCTGTTTTTAAAAGTTACTATTACGATACCCAATAAAAAAACCTTTCTAGATTTATCAGAAAGGTTTTTAAAATCAAAATATTTTTTTTTTAAACATTAAATAAGAAATGCATAACATCTCCGTCATTTACTATATATGTTTTACCTTCTACTCCTAATTTACCAGCTTCTCTAGCTTTAGATTCACTTCCATACTTTACAAAATCCTCATATTTTACTACTTCAGCACGAATAAAACCTTTTTCAAAATCGGTATGTATTACTCCTGCCGCTTGTGGCGCAGTGGATCCAACGTTTATAGTCCATGCTCTAACCTCTTTAACTCCAGCAGTAAAATAAGTTTGTTGGTTTAATAATTTATATGCTGCTCTAATTAAAACAGAAGCACCTGCTTCTTCCAAGCCAATATCTTCTAAAAATATTTTTCTTTCTTCATAATCATCCAATTCTGTAATATCTGCTTCTGTGCCCACTGCCAAAACAATTACTTCTGCATTTTCTGACGCAACTGTAGTTTTAACTTTATCTACATAATCATTACCAGAAACAGCTGCACCTTCATCTACATTACAAACGTATAGCACTGGTTTATCGGTAATAAATTGTCCTGGTATAACATAGGCAACACGATCATCATCAGAGATACTCAATGCTCTAATCGAAACTCCAGCTTCTAATCCTTTTTTTAACTGTAATAAAATGGATTCCTCTTTTTGAGCATCTTTATTACCTGTTTTAGCTGCACGCTTTACCTTTTCTAATTTTTTATCTACACTCTCCAGATCCTTAAGTTGCAACTCGATATCGATAGTTTCTTTATCTCTAATAGGATCTACAGAACCATCGACATGAACAATGTTGTCGTTATCAAAACAACGTAAAACATGTATTATAGCATCTGTTTCTCTAATATTACCTAAAAATTGATTTCCTAATCCTTCTCCTTTACTTGCTCCTTTTACTAAACCTGCAATATCCACTATTTCTACTGTAGCAGGAATTACTCGTTCTGGATTTACTAGCTCTTCTAATTTTTCTAGTCTCGAATCTGGCACATTAACCACTCCTATATTAGGTTCTATAGTACAAAAAGGAAAGTTAGCACTTTGCGCTTTGGCATTAGATAAACAATTAAATAATGTTGATTTTCCAACATTTGGTAATCCTACGATTCCTGCTTTCATGATACACAAATTAATAAGGTTTGGGATATTCTAAAGATTCTGTTCCCAATTTTAAAAATGCAAAGATAATGGTATTCTTACATAGTATACAAATACAGTTTGATCTGTTTATCATTTTTGTTTTTTGTTTCTTATAAATAGTGAAGTAAATAATAGTAGACTATTACAATTATAAAAGTTTTTTTGATATCTCACTAAACAAATTGAATGTTATCATTTATATTTTTTTTGTAATTTTATAGACTAATAAATTTCAAATGAAAGCTTTAAAAATTATAACAACAACAATCTTAATAGCAGGTTATACCTTTGGTTACGCGCAAACAGAAGAAAAAAAAGGTCAAGAAAATTCTTCAGAAGAAACCATAACTAAAATTATACGTATTAAAGGAGCTAATGGAGAAGAAAAAGTTATAAAAAAACAAGAAGTTATAACAACAAAAAGTGAAATAAAACTTAATCCAGAGGATGAAGGTAAAACCGATCAATCTGCCATATATACAGATAAAGAGGTAATAATAAAAGAATCTCTAGATTCTACCGAAATGGGAAGTTATACAAAAATCCCTGATGAAAAAGGATTTGTAATTACCTTTTTTAATAAAACGAACAATCAAATCGCTAAAGTAAGACCTCTTAGCAATGAATATTATATTGTTAATTTTGGAGATGATAATAATTGTATTGGCCATTTTGACGAAAACAATAGTTTTATTATTGAAAAATACGATTCTAAAATAGATCAAGTAACAGTCACAATATACAAAATCAAATAGTTAAGTTTTTTTTTATTACTATACACAACAATTAAACACCTATCTTAGGTTTTATTTTCACATCTTATAAACCAAGATAACCATTATAAGATTAAATCATTTTTTTTAATTTAAAAGGTTAACAGACTCTGAAGGTAAATCTTCAATAAAACATTAAGTAGATTATTTATTATATACAAAAACCTATTGAAAAAAGGGGTGGTAATTTAAGTTACTACCCCTTTTTTATTATTTATTTAACATAAGTAAAATTACTTAAAAACAGTAAAAATGATAATGTTTTAAAGTAAATATTGAATTTTAATTATGTTTTTTTAATATAATTTAAAAATTCCTTAAAAATTTATGTTAAACAAAGTCATTTTGGATATATTTAGATCCACAATCATTTAAACAAATATTTAACACATGAAAAAACTCACATTTATTTTAATCGCATTTTCCTTTAGTTTGTGTTTTTCACAACAAACTGTAACAGGGCTTGTTTCTGATCCTGATGGAGCTCCTTTACCAGGAGTTAACATTATAGAAAAAGGAACTTCAAATGGTTCTACAACTGATTTTGACGGAAAATATAGTATTGAAGTTAGCCCAAAAAGCACTTTAATATTTAGTTATATAGGCTTCAATACTAAAGAAATACCTGTAAACTCTCAAAGCACTATTAATATTTCTTTAAGTGGCGGGGCTGAACTTGAAGAAATTATTTTAGTAGGGTCTAGAGCATTACCAAGAAGTAATACAACCTCTTCTCTTCCTGTAGATGTATTACCAGCTAAAGAACTAGCTTCTACTGGTCAAATCACATTCGACAAGGCTCTACAATATAAGATCCCCTCCTTTAACACAGTACAAACACCTGTAAATGACGCTACTTCTTTATTAGATCCTTATGAAATTAGAAATATGGGACCTAGTAGAACTTTGATCCTTATTAACGGAAAACGTAAGAACTTAAGCTCCTTATTATATACTCAAACCTCACCAGGAAGAGGAGAAACTGGTTCTGATATCTCTGCAATACCTACAGATGCTATCAAAAGAGTTGAGATATTAAGAGACGGGGCATCCGCACAATATGGCTCTGATGCTATTGCAGGAGTTATGAATATTATTTTAAAAGATAACCCTAAAGATGGGTCTGTAACTATAAGATCTGGGATTACTTCTGAAGGTGATGGAGAAATGGTAGGGGTTAGTTTAAACAACGGCTCTTCTATCGGAGAAGATAAAGGGTTCTTTAATTATACAGTAGACTTTTCTAAAGTAGAACTTGCAAATAGACCAGGTACCGTTGATGCAGAAGGAGATGCGGTAGATTTTGAAGCAGATATAGCAGATGTTAGAAGTTTTCTTGCTCTAAAACCTGATGCAGGAAATATTAATGGTGCTCCAGAAACAGCTGCTGCTAAGTTTTTAGTAAATGGTGGATATGATATTAATGAAAATACTCAAATCTATATGAATGCAGCCTATGTGTATAAAAAAGTAAACAGTTTTGCTAATTATAGAACACCATATTGGAAAACAGAATCTGAATTTCCTTATTTAGCAGATTTTTTCCCTGATGGACCAAATGGTTCTTATGTTGGCTATGCTCCTACTTTTGAAGGAGATCTTAATGATTATAATGCAACCATTGGTTTTAAAACTAAAAAGAACGGTTGGAACTATGATTTAAGTTATACAACTGGAGGAAATACACAGGATTATTCTATAAATAATTCTCAGAATGGAAACACTGTATACTCTCCTTCTACATGGACCGATACAAATGGTAATGGTATAGTAGATAATGGTGAGGTTACTGAGGGGTCTGAGCTATATAGAGAAAATAGCCCTATATCTTTTGATCCAGGAGGAACTGGATTTAGACATAGTGTAGGGAATATTGATATTGCTAAACTAGTAACCGAGAAAATAAGTATAGGGTTTGGAGCAGAGTTTAGAACCGAAACTTTTGAAATTATTGAAGGAGATCTTGCTTCTTATGATGGTGGTGGAGCAGATTCTTTTGCTGGTAATAGCCCTGAAAATTCAGGTAAATTTAATCGCTACAATTTTGGAGGGTACTTTGATATCTCTGCAGATATTACCAAAGATTTTTTAGTTAATGGTACCGTTCGATTAGAAGATTATAGTGATTTTGGAGAGGCTTTTGTTTGGAAGTTAAGTACCCGATATAAGTTTTTACAAGATAAATTAACACTAAGAGGCTCTGTATCTACAGGGTTTAGAGCACCTACACTACATCAAATATACACTCAAAAAGCACAATATAGTTTTGTTCCGGGGCAAGGAATTCAAGTGGGCGGTTTAGTAAATAATGTTTCGCCTCAAGCAAGGTTATTAAACCTTGATAAATTAGATGCAGAAAAATCTACAAACTTTACAGTTGGTATTGGTGCAAAAATAAATAGTAAGATCAATTTTACTGTAGATTATTATAATATTGCAGTAGAAGACAGAATTGTTTTAGGGTCAGAAGTTACTCCTCCTGCAGGACCTGCTTTTGAAGGTTTATCTGATTTAAGTTTCTTTGTAAATGCTTTAGATACCAAAACATCAGGAGTTGATTTAGTAGCTAATTATAGAGATATAGCTTTAGGAAAAGGAGAACTTAGCTTCAGCCTTTCTGGTAATTACACTATAGAAAACGAAAGAGATGGAAAAGTTAAAGATCCTGCATTTTTAGCAGGAACTGGTCAATCTGTAGTTAATGACACCCAAGAAGCTTTATTTTTTACTTCCAGACCTGAATATAAAGTAATACTTGGAACTAATTATGACATAGGTAAATTCAGTTTTTCTTTAAATAATACTTTATTTGGTCCTACTAGATTTAAAAATCAAGGATTACAAGATTTAGAGTCATTGGTAGGTGGTAATGCTTCGGACAGTGATGGTAAATCGGATTTGAGTGTTGAGTTTTTAACAAAAGTTGTAACTGATTTAGGTATAAATTACAGTGCAACAGATAAATTAACAATTGCATTAAATGTAAATAATCTTTTAAATGTTTTACCAGAATGGGAGTTTAAATCTCTTACCCCAACAGGAACAGCAGTTTTAAATAATGCTGCAGCAGAAAAAACAGCTTCTAATTTAGTTACATTCAACCAAAGGTATTCACAAATGACTTATGATGGATATCACTTTAGTCAATTAGGCACTATGTTTAGCTTATCTTTAAACTATAAATTATAACATCCTAATTTAATTTAACACTATTACCCTCCTATGTTTTTCTGAAAACATAGGAGGGTAATTTTTTGTAATATTTTTAACAATAAAAATATTACATTTTATATCCCTTATCAATCCATAGAGTTATACTTTTGCAGGAAATTTAGTAATACACATTCATGAAAGATTTAGCACGATACTTCTATAACCTTCTTATTTCAAAAGGTGTTTCTGAAAATACTGCAGAATATTTAAATCTTCTTATAGGTGTCTTTATATTACTTGTCGTTCTTTTTATATTAGATTTTGTAATGACAAAAGTTATTGTAACTGTTTTTAAAAATTATGCCTCAAAATCTAAAAACACTTTTGATGATTATTTGGTTAAAAATAAAACTTTTGATTACTTAGCACATATTGTTCCTCTATCTTTAACTATTTGGATTGTTCCTTTATTATTTCATGCTTTTCCAACAGCAGAAAAATATTTAGAAAATCTATTTGCTATCATGACCATCGTTTTAGCTATATGGATTATAAGAAGCATCCTTAGAACATTTAGAGATTTTTTAAAATCTTTAAATTCTTTTAAAGACAAGCCAATCGATAGCTACGTTCAAGTATTTATGATCTTTATATGGTTTATAGGTGGAATCATGATGTTTTCTTTTATAACCGGAAAATCTATATGGACATTTTTAACTGCCCTAGGAGCGATGTCTGCTGTTATTTTATTAATTTTTAAGGATACTATATTAGGTTTTGTTGCCAGTATTCAAGTTGCAGTAAATGATACTGTTAGAATAGGAGATTGGATTACTATGGAAAAATATGGTGCAGATGGAGATGTCATTGAAATCAATCTATCCTCTGTAAAAGTTCAAAATTTTGATAAAACTATCACCACAATACCAACATATTACCTTACCTCAGAATCTTTTAGAAATTGGCGTGGTATGATGAATTCTGGAGGAAGAAGAATTAAAAGAGCTCTTCTTATTAAAACTTCAAGTATTTCATTTTTATCTACAAAAGATATCGAAGAATTAAAAAAAATAGACATTCTTAAAGAATATCTTAATTCAATTCAAACAGAAATTAATAGTTATAATCAAGAACGCTCTATAGATAAAAATATATTGATCAACGGTCGGAACTTAACCAATATGGGAGTTTTTAGAGCCTATTTAGAAATATATTTGGAGAAGCACCCACATATTAATAAGGAAATGACGATAATGAGTCGACAGTTAGAACCATCTGCCCAAGGAACACCTTTAGAGATATATGCTTTTAGTAATGATAAAGTATGGAAAAACTATGAAAAAATCATGGCAGATATTTTTGATCACTTACTATCTGCAATCCCTTATTTCAAATTAGAAGTTTTTGAATTACAATTTAATCCCTCATTGAGGGTTTAATTACCAGAGGCTTGCCTCGAAAACAAAATATATTTCGGAAGCATGCCTTGTGAATATATTCCGAGATTATTGACTATAGAAAAATAAATTATTAAACTAATACAATTTTTATGATATCAAGTTTTAGGATTATTAGCTATCTCGAAGGTATTTCATACCTATTAATACTATTTGTAACTATGCCTTTAAAGTACATGTTTGACTCTCCAGAGCCTAATAAAATTATTGGTATGGCACATGGCTTTCTTTTTCTAATTTATATCGTATTTGCAATTCTTGTAAAATATGAAAAACAATGGAGCCCAAAAACTTTGGTCATTGTATTACTTTGCTCTATTATCCCTTTCGGAACCTTTTGGATGGATAAAAAATATTTAACCAAAGAATCTTAAAAAGTTATTTACTTAAAACATACATTTATTTTAATATAACTAGAATATCCAGAATTATATTACTCTGGATATTCTATCCTAAGATGATATATATTGGTTAGTTTACGCTTAAATATTTTTTTAATCTGTTGAATTTCTTTAAAAGTGATATTAGCATTAATAAACTGATCATCCTCCATCTGCTTGCTTACAATCTTCTCTACAAATATATCTATTAAGCTACTCGTTGGGTTTTTAAGACTTTTTGATGCAGCCTCAACACTATCACTCATCATTAAAATAGCTGTTTCTTTAGAAAAAGGCTTTGGTCCTGGATATCTAAAGTCTTCTATATTTACATTTTCATTACTCTCTTTTTCTTTGGTATAAAAATAATATACCAAACTCGTTCCATGATGAGTACGAATAAAATCAATTACCCGATCCGGAAGTTTATATTTCTTAGCAATCTCTATCCCCAATATAACATGATTGATAATAATTTTTGCACTTTCTATAGGCGATAATATATCATGAGCATTGCCAGAGGCAGATTGGTTTTCGATAAAATAGGTTGGATTAGCCATTTTACCTATATCATGATATAATGCTCCTACTCTTACCAACATTGCATTAGCACCAATTTCATTTGCCGCTGCCTCTGCAATATTAGCTACATTTAAAGAATGATGAAAAGTTCCAGGAGCTTTATTAGATAACTCTTTAAGTAAAATAGAATTTGTATCGCTGAGCTCTAATAAGGATACGTCAGATATTAATCCAAAAATCTTTTCATAAGCATAAATTAAAGGATGTACTATTAAAGTAGTAAACCCACTAATAATAAACAAACCAACAATAATCCAATCTATATTATTTATATTACCTTCATGAATTACGTGAAAAGAAATATATGCAATAATATATATAGCTGTAATTTGCCCTACAGAGATAAACAAGTTCGCTCTTTTAAAAGATTCTGAAATTGTTAATATAGTGACTATACCAGCTATAATTTGTAAAAAAGTATATTGATAACTATTAGGAACTACAAACCCAAGAATTAATACTGTTATTATATGAGTAAATAACCCCAACCTAGAATCAAAAAATGCTTTTAATATCAAAGGAAGAATACAAAGTGGAACAACATATATAAAATCTGATTTGTATTTAACAACCATGGTTGTTATGAATACCATAAAAAGAACATTAAAGAAAATAAAAGTTACTTGTGTATTATTATCATATATGTCATTTCTGTATTTTTTAATAAATAACAAAAGCATCATTAATGCCAAAGAAACTAAAACACAATATCCTAAAACTATCCAATAAAAGTTTTTATCACTCCATACTTGAGATTCGTACTCTGCTTTTAATGAATTTAAAATTTGTAATTTCTCACCCTCTACTACTTCGCCTTTTGCAATGATTCTAATCCCTTTTGAAATACCACCTCTTGTTGTAAGAACTTTTGCTAGTTCACTTTCTAATATACCCTCTGTTAACCTTTTATTTAACTTTACATTTGGTTTTACAATATCATAATATAGTGCTACAAAGTCACTTTTAAACTTAATATATTCACTATTATATATCCTTGAGCTAATGGTTTTAGTTAATGCGTTTGGAGTAAAAATCTGACCATAAGTAATTGCTTCCGCAGTATTGCCTTTATTTAAAAAGATTTGTCTTTTATTATTATAAGAATAAGTCTCTTGTAATACTCCATATCTATATATATCATTAAGTAATATTCTACCAAAAAGTTTGGCTTGATCTTTAGCACTACTTTGATTAATAGCAGATAAGTAATTAGAAAAAGCTTTATCATAAGATTCTTTAGCTTTAGTTGCTATTATAGTATCATACTCAAAATACGGTATTACATTATCAGTAATCTCTTTTTTTTCTGCTTCAATCTCTGTTTGGGTTTTTGCTATCGCAAAATCAAATGGAGCATACAGATTTTCATATTGCCAAGGTTTACCTTTAGCAAACTCATATTTAAACACTCCCCCTTTAGGAAATAAATATACTATCAATAGTGTCGTACATATAAAAAGAAAAATCTTATATATAGAAGACTGTTTTCTGTATAATTTGTTTAAAATTCTTTTCATCTATACATAGTTTTTGTCATCTCAAAAGTCAGATAAAACCGCCAATAATCACCTCGATTAGTATTCATTTATAGTTATAATTCATTTCATGTTCTGTAAATGAGCCAAAAATACTAAAAAATTGGAGAGCATTACATTAACATTCTTATTACCAACTTCCTTATGCATATACTCCAAAAATCATTAAATTCGCAAAATAACAATACACACACTTTTTAAAATATAAATAATGAGTAAAGAAGTAGTAATCGTATCTGCAGTACGCACGCCAATTGGAAGTTTTATGGGAAGTTTATCTACTGTTCCTGCAACGCAACTTGGGGCTACTGCAATTAAAGGTGCACTAGATAAAATAAACCTAGACCCTTCATTGGTTCAAGAAGTATATATGGGTAATGTTGTACAAGCTGGAAACGGGCAAGCTCCTGCTAGACAAGCTGCAATTGCTGCTGGAATTAGCGATACTGTTCCTTGTACTACCATTAATAAAGTATGTGCTAGTGGAATGAAATCTGTTATGCTTGCAGCACAAACAATAGCTCTTGGTGATGCAGATATTGTTGTTGCAGGAGGAATGGAAAACATGAGTTTAATACCACACTACGTAAGATTAAGAACTGGTCATAAGTTTGGTTCTCAAACTTTAGAAGACGGTATGCAAAAAGATGGATTGGTAGATGCTTATGACCAAAATGCAATGGGAGTATGTGCAGATCTTTGTGCCAACGAATATAGTTTTAGCAGAGAAGATCAGGATGCATTTGCTATTCAATCCTATGAGCGTTCTGCAAAAGCATGGGCAGAAGGTAAATTTGATAATGAAGTTGTTCCTGTTGCTGTACCACAACGTCGTGGAGAGCCTGTTATGGTTACAGAAGATGAAGAATACAAAAACGTAAAACTAGAAAAAATACCTACTTTACGTCCTGCTTTTTCTAAAGAAGGAACCGTTACTGCGGCAAATGCTTCTACTATAAACGATGGTGCTGGAGCTGTAGTGGTTATGAGTGCAGAAAAAGCGGCAGAACTTGGTTTAAAACCTTTAGCTAAAATTAAAGGCTTTGCAGATGCTGCTCAAGAACCAAAATGGTTTACAACAGCTCCTGCAAAAGCATTACCAAAAGCAATAGAAAAGGCAGGGATATCCCTTGATGATGTTGATTTCTTTGAGTTTAATGAAGCTTTCTCTGTAGTAGGGCTTGCAAACCTAAAAATATTAGGTCTTACAGATACCAATACAAATGTAAATGGTGGAGCAGTTTCTTTAGGACATCCACTAGGTTGCTCTGGAGTAAGAATATTAATTACATTAATTAATGTTCTGGAACAAAATAATGCCAAGATAGGTGCAGCTGCTATTTGTAATGGTGGCGGTGGTGCATCTGCTATGGTTATAGAACGAGCATAATAATATAATACAGTTACTATACTATAAGGTTTGGATAAACCAACGCAACACATGAAATGAAATCTAAACCTTATAGTAACCACTGTTTATTAAGATAACCCAAATCAATAATTTTAATTAATATCTGACGTTTTATCGTCTGTTTCTATAAAAAAATTAATGCAATACGGTATTTGTAATTTAAGTATTGTCCCATTACGTTTTGAGCCTCAAGACACTAGTGAAATGGTTTCTCAAATTTTATATGGTGAACATTTTAAAGTTCTGGAACAACGTAAAAAATGGAGTAAAATTCGTTTAGCTTTTGATAATTATGAAGGCTGGGTAGATAACAAACAATTTTTAGAAATAACTACAGAAAAGTATAATGAGTTTGATAAACAACCCTTTTCTATAGTCGGGGATCTCATAGAATTTGTAAGTTGTAAAAACAATCAATTAATGCCGATACCCCTAGGGTCTTCTTTAGGTGCTTTAGACTTCTTTAATCACCACTACGAAGGTACTAGGATTATTAAAACACAAGAAAAAAAGAATATTATAAATACAGCATTCTTATTTCTTAATGCTCCATATCTATGGGGAGGAAAAACAAATTTTGGTATCGATTGTAGTGGATTTACACAAATGGTATACAAACTTAACGGATACAAATTACTGAGAGACGCTTCTCAACAAGCAACACAAGGAGAATCACTTAGTTTTATCGAAGAAAGCGAACCTGGTGATCTAGCATTTTTTGATAACGATGAAGGAGCAATAACTCATGTTGGAATTATGATGAAAGACAACTATATCATTCATGCACATGGTAAAGTACGTATTGATCGTATTGATCACTCTGGCATTTATAATGTAGACAAACGTGTACACACCCATAAATTAAGAGTTATTAAACGAATTATTTAATCCCCATTGAAAGTCTAATTATCAGAAACTTGTCTCGAAAAAAAACACATTTTCTGTAAGTGCATCTCTCACGAACTTGCTCTAAGGTTGTTTGGTATAATCCCTTAACCAATTTAAAAAAACCTACTCTATATTTATTTACAAAACTTATCTTTTAAAAAAGATATAATTATTTAGTATTTAAACAATATTAAAATGGTCTACAAACAAGTTAAAATACAATCTGTTCAACCTAGGGATGTTGAGAAATTATTACATATTGGTCGACAGACATTTTATGAAGCTTTTGGACCACCACACAATAGCGAGGAAAATATTACTAATTATTTAAATGAAAAAATTACTCTAAATAATATTGTAAAAGAGATTAATAATCCAAAATCCAAATTTTATTTTGCAATTATCAATAAAGAAATAGCTGGGTATATTAAAATAAATTTTGATTATGCACAAACCGAGCCTATAAATGATAACTCTATGGAAATAGAGCGAATTTATGTTTTAAAAGAATTTCAAGGTAAAAAAATAGGCCAATTATTTCTGGAATACACTGTTAAAATAGCCAAACAAAAAGAAATAGATTTTATCTGGTTAGGTGTTTGGGAAAAAAATATCGATGCTATACGATTTTATAAAAGAAATGATTTTAAACAATTCGATACGCATCAGTTTTTATTAGGAACAGATTTACAAACAGATATTATCATGAAATTAGAATTATAAGCCGCTAAAGTAAATTTTATGATTTTGATAACAATTTTAATTAAATATTTTATTAATTTTGAAACGATCATTTCAATAAGATAATGCCAAAAGAAGAAACATTCAATAGAGTTCAGGTTTTAGAAAAAGCAACAGAAGTATTTCATAAAAAAGGATACAATGGTACTTCTATGCAGGATTTAGTAGATGCAACATCCTTAAATCGCTCTAGTATTTATAATTCTTTTGGTAGCAAATTAAGCATGTTTTTAGAAGTTCTTTCCTTTTATCAATCTGTACATAGCACCAATTTTAATCAGGCGTTAGTCAAGTCATATAATGCTAAGGAAGCAATTGAGACTATCTTTAACCTTCATTTAAATGAAATTATTAAAGACAATGATCGAAAAGGATGTTTAGTAATAAATTGCAAATCAGAGATGGCTAATCAAGAAGTTTCTATAAAATCGTTTATGGAAAAAAATCAAGAAAGAATGATAGCTATGTTCGAAGATATTGTTACAAAAGGACAAATGGAAAAGATTTTTAATCAAGACCAAACAGCAAATCAATATGCATTATATCTGTTTTCGTCTATACAAGGATTGCGAATGATAGGAATTTTAAACAAAAACGAAAAAGAGCTTAAAAATCTTATATATATAACAACCAAGATCTTATACTAAATTTTTTTGTCTTATTTTGAAATGATCGTTTCAATAAGAATTAATAAATATATGAATAATTACAATGAAAAAATTACAAAACAAAGTAGCTATTATTACAGGTGCAAATAGTGGTATTGGATTAGCAACTGCTAAACTATATTTACAAGAAGGAGCTAAAGTCGTACTTTCAGGAAGAAGGCAAGAAGCTTTAGACGAAATTGCAGCTACATTAGATGGAGATTTTATTACAGTTAAGGCAGATGTATCTATCGCCGCAGATAATAAAAGGTTAATTGAAGAAGCAACAAATAAATACGGGAAAATTGATATTCTTTTTCTTAATGCAGGTATTGCTCCTCCTACTCCAACCAATGAAATTACAGAAGAACATTATGATACTTTATTTAATACTAATGTTAAGGGTCCTATATTGGCAACCAAAGAAGCTATACCACATATAAATGATGGAGGAACTATTCTTTTTACCAATTCTATTGTTCATCAAAAAGGATTTGATGGATTAGGAGTGTATTCTGCAACCAAAGGTGCCTTACGTGCATATCAACGTGTTTTAACTTCAGAATTAAAATCCAGAGGTATACGTGTTAATTCTATCGCTCCGGGACCAATAGACACTCCTATTTATGGAAAAATGGGGCTACCACAAGATGTTGTAGAAGAAATGGGTAAAGGTTTTGCACAACAAGTACCACTTGGACGTTTTGGTACAGCAGAAGAAATAGCAAAATCAGCATTATTTCTAGCCTCAGAGGATGCATCATATATAAATGGTGTAGAATTAGAAGTAGATGGTGGATTAAGTCAAGTATAAAACATACTTGTTCTAAAAATCTAAAAAGAGGGTGTCTGACTTTTCAAGCACCCTCTTTTTAGATACTTAAAAATAGATTTTTTAAGTCACCCACTTCATGCTTTAGTGCCATTATTAAGTTATTTTTTTACTTTATCTATAAAAACTATACCTTACAGAAAAGCATTAATTATATTGTAGGCTTTGATAATTTTATTGAATCTTATTTATTTTTTCACTGTTTTACATTTCACAATAATTATTGTTCTTTCAGCCTAGATAGTTACATGCCAAAAATCAAACTCTATGCCTTCGGCTTTAAATCTGATTGATTATATGTATTCATCTAAGCTTAGATTCATTTAAAATGCGTGAGTTTAAAATTCTGTTGATAATTTTATATAAAGATTAAAACTTCTTCTTTTGTTTTATACAATTTACGGATGAGAATTGCGTATAAATAATTGCAAAGGTTTTTCGCTAGATTGATGAATCAAATTAAAGAATAGCCATAGCTATTGTTTCATTTTATGAAGAAAATATAGTAGAAAAAGAATGCGATTATATGCGAGATTTTTATTCGTAAATCGTATTATTCATTTTTAGGATAAGTTTCTCCATTAAATTTTAGTACTACAGTTCTATTAGTAATGATTTCTTTAGAATCACATTCTCCATTTTCATCTTCAATATTTTTGGTTTTAGTAATTTTATTTTTTACTATAATATCAAAGTATCCATTGGTTTTTTCTTTAGACATAATGAGTGTGCGTTTAAAGTCTGTAAATTCTCCTGTACAATTAGTATCCCATTCTCCAATGTGGTTCATTACATCATAATTATGTAACACCTTTTTCAAGGTATTTCCTGACTTTACAAATAATGAAATGGTTTTATTGCTATATGGGTTTGGTTGAGAATTATTATAACAATAGACCCTTATACCAAAAGCTCTTTTATTTTCAGAAACTATATATGGTGCAGTGTCTATTTTTATTTCCGCTAATCTTATAGCATCTGAAATCCAATCATTTGTTTTAGAACTTTCGAAGTATTTGTGCGTTATTTTACCTGTTGTGTTGTTTACTAATACTATATAACTATTAAGCTCGAACATTTGCTCATCGTATTCTCCATAAATTTCAGGAATTACTACAATGGTCTCATTACTATTATTGGGCTGAATTTTTGATACAATGAGATTTATTTTAACTTTTTGTTTATTTAAATTGAGTTGTTTAATTACATTATCGATTAAATTTTCTTTGTCAAAATGACCTATAATTACAGGTATTATTTTTCCGTTATCGAGTATTTCAAAAACTTGAATTGTTTCTTGTTTTTCATCTGTCCAAAAAATGTTGTTGATGGTTAGTTTATTATTCTCAATTTTAGATTCAATTTTTGACTGACCTTCTGCTATCTCATCATAAGATATAACTTTAGAATCTATAATACCTCCATCCAAATCATAATTAATCAATGTAGATTCCATTTCGTGTTCGCCTTTAAGAATTGTTACTACGATAGTATAAAAATCTTTAGATATTTGTATTTTATAGGAGGCTATCGCCCTATACTTATAACCTTCTTTATTAAAATTGGGATATAATTTCTCTAATTTTAAAGCTTTTTCGTTTACTTTTTTATAATCCTCTTCTTCAATAAAACTATCAAAATTTGTAGAATCAATTAATGGGATAGATTTGATTTTAATTTGGCTGATGCTGTTATCAAAGCTTAAATTCTTATCTTTTTTAATTGAGTCAGCGGCATATTCAATAGTATCCTTAGCTTTTACAACAATTTCTTTCTTTTCTTTTGTGCTTTGAGTACAAGAGATAAACATATATAGTACTAAAATATATAGGTTCTTCATTTTTTACAGGAATTTACTATTGTGTCTGTTTTGATTCATTTTATTTTAAGGCTCTTCGTATATATAGTTATTATATTTTTTCTTTTACACAAACCGTTTCTCTTTTTACTTCATCTGGTATATCTTTTAATGCATTTATAAGTTCTGGAGCACTTAAATCAATGTTTTGTTTTACATTACAAACATAGATAAATGCATCTTCCTTATTACTGGATTGAGTTTTATAAATAGTATGGGTCAACATCCATTTATTATCAATTAGAGATACATAATGATGTGATTGCAAAAAACCTCTATCCAGAAAAGATGTTATAATCACGAAACCTTTTTTATCCTTTTTTATATCCGTAATTTGATTCCCTCCATCTTCTGAAAAATTACTGGTTTTTAGACCTAATCGGTACGTATTATTATCATTAATAAATAGCAACAATTTATCTCCTTGATAGGGTTTACTGCTTACAATCTTATCTAAAATGGTATCGTTATTTATATCGATGTCTTTTATAAAATATGAGTCGTTGTTTTTGTAAAACGAAATGTCATCGGTCTGTAATTTAACGTTACTTTTATTCGATGTGTTTGTTTCTAACAGCTCTTTATAGGGTAATAAAAACCCTATTTCACAGGGGGTCATAGCATGTGGATATGAAGGGGTGATTGTTATTCCATTTTTGGTGAGTACCCAAGAATAGTATTTCCAATACGCTTCTCTATCTGTAAAATAGTTACATTCACTATCTAAATCTGTATCATTTTCATACTTTCTTTTTAATTCTTGAAAGTGATCTACATTTGGATATATATCGGTTATTCTATCCAATTGCCTTTTGTTTTTGTAATCAAAATTGTATCCTGTTGTATTATAATTTGGATGTGCACCACCGCAATAAATAGAAGAATATTCTGAAAAACTAAGGTATTGATTAGAAATAAGCTCTATTTCAATATTTATATCTGCCCAACTACAATCTAATCCTATCATTGCATAACTTGTATGTATGGTATCTAGTTTTGGGTTTATAAATTCACGCTCAGATTTAGTAAATCCATTACCAAGCCTAAATAATATTTTTTTTGAGTGTTTTTCTGTAAACCAAACCAGTTCTTTTGTATCATAAGTAGTTATACTGTCTCTTACATAATGCAAATTCATTAATTTATATGTATCAAGTTTCTTTGTTGTTTTGTGTAAATCGACTTGTAATGTATGTCCATTGTTTGTCCAGGTACCTGTTACAATATCTTTGTTTACAGATAGGGTAAATAATTCTTTTTCTTCCTTTATATCCGAAAATTTCTCAAAAAGAAGTAATTCATTATTATTAAAACTCCCTTCTAACGGAATGTTTTTTAAATGAGACTTGTAAAAATAAAAAGCAGTTGCCTCATCCTCGTTATGATCTATATCTAACTCCAAAAATATTTGATAATTACCAATAGTTCCCTCGTAGGTCTGTGCTTGAATACTTATAGAACAAAAGATAAATAATATACAATATTTCATATTATCAAGATTTATTTTACCGTAGTGCTTATTTTACGTACCACTGCTTACAACCCCTCCGGGTCTTTTTTACTGGGAGCTAGTGTTATTTGCTTTATTTTGTATAGAACTATTTCTGTGATGTTTCTTCTTGCTTTAATACTCTTACCAAAATAAGGATTTATCAATAAACTTGGTATATCTAATAAATTGTACTGTTTTTGGCTGTACTTATTTTTTCTGCAGATACCAGCTCATTTTTGTGCTTATATTCTAATTGGGTAATCTTCTCTATATTTTTTTTAATTAATAACCTCGAAGAATTAAACTCCACAATGTGGATTAAAAAGATTATCATTTGCCATCTTAAACTGTGGATGACTTAAAAATGTTTTTTCACACCCTTCTATATATTACGTTCTTTTTATAACTACTCTATCAAAGAAACTCCATTAAGATCTGTAGTTAATACATCACTCATATAATCAAAAAACGGTCTTAATAATTCAAAATGAGATATTACTTTATCTAAAAAATCACTTGCAAATACTTCTTTGTCTGTAAAACTATGCTGTACAAAAAATGATTTGTTTTTAATTAGGTCTATAGCAGGATGATCTTTACTAAATCCTTTTGGAGCTGTTTTTACTTGATATTCGGTATTAAAACCATTAAAAGCTTTCTTAAAATCAGGACTTTCTAATATTTCGCGAATTTCTTGATCATCCATTTCAAACTCTTTTCTAAGGCGAAGTAAATCTGCAGCTTCTGGGCTAAAAAAACCACCAGCAACAAGAGAATTCCCTGGTTCTAAACGTAAATAATATCCTCCTCTTCGATGCGCTCCTGCCCTACTAAAACTTACACTACGATGCACATTATAAGGAGTCTTATCTTTACTAAAACGAATATCTCTGTTTATCCTAAATACTTTTGTTTTTTCGATCTCATCTTTTTCATTTAATCGTTCTACGATAGATGCATAAAAGGATTTTAATACTTTTTCATTATCCTGATAGGTCTTTCTATTTGCATCCATCCAATCTCGATGGTTATTCTTTTTTAATTCCGTTAAAAACTCAAATACATTTTGTGGTATCGTATTCATAAAAAATTTCATTTGCTCCTAAAATACTAAAATCTGATTTTTTTACTAGAGTTTAACTCAAAAATATAATTCTAAATATTTTTATACAAAAAAACAGAACTATGATTTACCAGAAGTATACTCGTATCTTGATCAAAATAGAAAAATAAAATTAGTCGACAGAATTAAGAAAAACATTGTTAAATTTGAGATTAAACCTAAAAACACAAAACTAATTAAAACACTAAAAATAAACACTTTAAACTTAACATTAGTTAGAATTTAAAAAGCTCAAAATATATGAAAATACTAATCATCAGCAGTAAAGATCATTGGACTCATGGATGGTTTACTTCTACATCTGATTTAATAACAGCAGTAAACGTCTTGCAAAAAGCAGGTATAGAAGTTATAACAACAGAAGTAGAAAACCTTACTCAATTGGAAACAACGCTGGATAATGTATCTAGCGATACTTTAATTTGGGCTAATGCCTATTTTGTAAATAACGGAAACAACAAAGTCGTTTGGTTAAATGAATATATAGAAAATCGCAAATTACCGTTTGTAGGCTCTGATTCCAAAACACTTCAAAATGTTCTTAGAAAAGACTTTTGCCAGTCAATATTAGCAGAAAACCAATTACCGATTCCTTACTTTACTATTATTACGCGCAAAAATATAGAAGAAATTGATACTTTAATTTCTAAACGTCAGGATTCTCAATACCCACTTGTATTAAAACCGACAGCTGAATCAGGTAGTATTGGCGTTTGCTTAGCAAAAAATATACAGGAAGTAAAAAAATACAGCTTAGAAATTTTAAAAGAATTTCCCAATAGCGAAGTAATTATTGAAGATTTTTTACCCAGCGATGATATTACTTGTGGCTTTATTCAGATAGGTAATGATGTCTTGCTCCTACCCACAGC
This sequence comes from Aquimarina muelleri DSM 19832, assembly GCF_000430665.1. Classification (GTDB taxonomy): domain Bacteria; phylum Bacteroidota; class Bacteroidia; order Flavobacteriales; family Flavobacteriaceae; genus Aquimarina; species Aquimarina muelleri. The sequence continues at coordinate 62,305 of NZ_AUML01000028.1, forward strand.
TTACATTGTAAAAAGCGTACCTGGTAAAAACAATATTTTAGGTCGTAAAGAAAGGCTTCGTTCGTGGGATAATAACGATAAGATACAACCATATATTTCAGATAAAGCTATTCTTAATCAATTGAAAGCAAATATTGCACCTATCGCTACAGCTCTCGACATTCGAGGCATTACTCGTATTGATGGTAGATTGGACAGAAACGGCATCTTACGTTTTTTTGATATAAACGGCTTACCAGCTCTATGCTTTCCGGATGGAGTAATGGTAAAGCAATGTTTAACCTGTTTTCCTAATTACCCCGAAATGGAAGTTTTTGAAGGACTTATCCATACAATTGTATTTAACGCACTTTTACAATATGGGATGGAAGTTCCAGAAATTATGCGCAAACACAATCTTTTTACAATGGATAGCGATATAATCATCAGAAGTAAAATAGATCAGTATATAGACACTATTTAATATTATTTAAAAAACTAACAATCAATATATTACAAGATTATGAGATATACTTCTTCAAAAATATAATTTTTAAAATAGTACAAAGAAAAAACCTTCAGGTAAGAAATCCCATAATGAAGGATTCCTTACCTGAAAGGTTCTAAAATTGTTCTATTAAATAATTAATCAAATCTGTAGTAGTTACAATACCAACTAATTTATTATCATCTACCACTGGTAAAGCATGAAATTCTTTTTTAGATAATATTTCTGCGACTTCCTTAATAGTAGTATTAGAAGTAACACTTACTAAGCTTTTTGCCATTACTTGTTCAATAGTAAACATTTCATAAACTACAGTATCTACATCAGTTTCATTTTCATCAATAGCATCTGCAAAACTTATACGAAGTAAATCTGTATAACTAAGCATTCCTACAATTGCATCACCACTTACCACTGGGATATGACGAATATTATGCTCTTTAAATAATCTTTCTGCTGTTTCTAAACCATTACTATAATTTAAAGTAATTACATCAGAGGTCATAATTTTGGAAACGGGTGTTCTTTTTTTCATTTTATTTGGTTTAAATTCTACAGTAAATATAGTATCCAAAACACACAAAAATTATGATAAATATCAGTGCATATCTCCAAAAAAACATTCCTCCTTTTTGTATAATTCTTTATTTCAGGTACTCTCTTATCTCTTTTAGAAGTTCTAAATTTTTAGCAATTATTTAAACCAACAACTTCGGGAGATTCCAGCCCTTTATGAGACATTAAAGTATCAGGAATCATTACCCCCACCCTATATATTGTTATTATTATCAAAAAAAATGTAAGGTTTTATCTTCTAAAAAGACTTTTTATATTCTTTATTCTATATATTTACTAGAGTTTTCAAATAGAAAGAAATGACTAAAGAACGAGAGCAAATTATTGCACAAATCGAGGAGCAAAAAAAGAATCCTAATCTTAAGCTTAAATTAAAAGAAAGAACAGAATATTTTACCAATCTACTCTTTTATACTTTATTTGATACCGATACCGAGGTTGCAAAAAATATAGATATCCTAGAAAAAACATTCGAAGAACTTATAGATCTTGCCTGTTGGGAAACAGACAAACCTTGTCATAAATTATGGCAATCCTATTTAGAAAAATTACCCGAGATTTTAGAAAAATTAAATCTGGATGCACAGGCTTTTATTAAAAGTGATCCTGCTGCCAACTCTATCGAAGAAATTTATATGGCATATCCAGGCTTTTATGCAATAGCAATATATAGACTAAGCCACGAATTATTAAAAATTGGAGTACCTCTAATACCTAGATTAATGACCGAATACTCTCACCGATTAACTGGTACAGATATAAATCCAGGTGCAGATATTGGTAAATCTTTTTTTATAGATCACGCAACAGGTATCGTGATAGGAGAAACAGTAATTATAAAAGATAATGTAAAAATATACCAAGGGGTTACTCTTGGTGGGTTATATGTAGACCGAAAACTACGTAATGTAAAACGGCATCCAACAGTAGAAAACAATGTTACTATATATGCCAATGCAACCATATTAGGAGGTAATACAGTTATAGGTGCAAATAGCACTATAGGTGGTAATGCATGGATTACAAAATCCGTACCCGAAAACTCTATTATTTCTAATACTTCAGAAATCAAGATTAAAAAAGTAGTATAATGTCTCATAGTATTTTAGACCTAATCGGAAACACGCCTTTGATAAAGGCTTCTTCCTTAATCAACAATCCTAATATTACCCTATATTTAAAATTAGAAGGGCATAATCCTGGCGGAAGCGTTAAAGATCGTGCTGCATACAATATGATTAAATCTGCTTTAGATCGCGGAGATATAGATAAAAACACCAAGCTTATTGAAGCTACCAGTGGTAATACAGGTATCGCACTAGCTATGATAGCGGGAATTTTCAAATTGGATATCGAACTGGTAATGCCTGAAAATTCGACTAAAGAACGAGTACAAACCATGCGTGCATACGGTGCCAAAGTTACCCTTACTACAAAAGATGTAGGTATCGAAGGTGCTCGAGATTATGCCGAAGCAAAAGTAAATAACGATGGATATGTGATGCTAAACCAGTTTGCAAATGAAGATAACTGGCTTGCTCATTATAAAACCACCGGACCCGAAATATGGAGAGACACCAATGGTACCATAACCCATTTTGTGTCGTCTATGGGGACCACAGGTACTATTATGGGAACATCTACCTATCTAAAAGAAAAATCTAAAGAAATCCAAATCGTTGGAGTACAACCAACCGATGACTCTAGTATACCAGGAATACGCAAATGGCCTAAGGAGTATTTACCTAAAATATTTAACCCCTCCAAAGTGGATCAAGTAATCGAGGTTAGCCAAGACGAAGCAACTAATATGACAAAACGATTAGCTAAAGAAGAAGGTGTTTTTGCAGGTATGAGTAGCGGTGGATCTGTTACTGCTGCCCTTAAACTTGCCGAAACTCTGGATAGCGGCGTGCTTGTTGCTATTATTTGTGATCGTGGAGATCGATATCTAAGCTCTGATTTGTTTGAATAAGCAGCAGATAATTATTCGCAAAATTCGAGCTTTGTAAAAACAAAAACAGAACCACTTTTGTTGTATAATATATACCCTTATGATTACGAATAGTACAATAAACGATATTGACGAAATATTTAGGCTATATGAAATAGCTTCAGTGTACCAAAAAGCAAAGCAAAAAGTAGTAGTCTGGCCTGCCTTCGAAAGAAAAATGGTAGAAAAAGAAATTCAGGAAAACCGACAATGGAAACTACTACTAGACAATAAAATCGCTTGTGTTTGGGCTACCACATTTAGTGATGCACAAATTTGGGAAGAAAAAAACAAGGATACAGCAGTATATATACATCGTATTGCGGTAAACCCTGATTTTAGAGGAAAACATTTTATAGCAATACTGGTAGAATGGGCAAAAGAATATGCCAAAAGCAACCATAAAGATTTTGTACGATTAGATACCCTTGGCAATAACACCAAATTAATAGCCCATTATACCAAAGTAGGATTTGAATTTTTAGGAATGTTTGACCTAAAAAACACCGATGGTCTTCCTGATCATTATCACAACACTCCCGTTTGTTTGTTTGAGATAAATCTAAAAGGAAAGTAAAATTCATTCCTAGTGCCTAAACAGAATAAAATACTTTTTAAACAATGGTATTCATCAAAGTTATTAGGATAGTAAGATCTCAAAGGTTTCAACAACACTGTAGGGTTAAATAATATTTTTGGTTTTGAAAACACATATAATTACCTTTAAATCAATATCTTATGCTTAAATTGAAATTTTCGCTATACACCGAAATTAAGATAAAAGCAGGGTGTAGAAACAGGGTATTATATTAATAATTATTCAAAAATATGAAGTTCTTTTACAGCCTTTGCTACTATTTTTTGATCTATATAGTGCTTTTGCAATACTTCATCATTGGAGTGCGAAGATAGTAATTTACTATCTCCTTTCATAGCCAAATCCAGATAGGTAAGATATGTTTTACGTAAACATTTAAATTGCAAACTCCTGTCCATATTCAATTGATTATAGAAAAAAGAAAAGCCATTGGTCATTCTATTTTTTATAGCACTAATGCTTGTTCTTTTTCGATCAGGGCATATAATAAAATCCGTATTTTGTGCAGTGGCAATAAATCACTAACTACAGGATATAACTGGTTTTCTGGCATCGTTTATCTTTTTATTTGTAGTATTCTATTTTGCGTTCTGTATAACTTTGGGGTTCCCCATTTTCTTTATACCGTATTCGTTTGGTCCAATTGCCATACGCATCAAATTCGTAATAGTCTGCTACTTTTTGGCCATTGTAGGTAGTAATATCCCCGGTTTCTAAAAACTCAAAATCTCCAGTAATTAGGGTAGTCCTTAACTTAGCAGATTTGTATACCCCGTTAGGATAATATATATACTCATTTGTCCTGCCAAACAACTCTCTGGTTTCTCTGTACAATACACTATCTTTATAAAAATAATGATGTGTACCTCCTTTTTTACGGGTCTTTTTTACTACTCTACCTTGATCGTCATACGCATAAGTGATAGGCTCTTCGCCAAAGGCACGTTCTTGTATTAAAGGATCATCCTCACTATCTCTCATATAGAACTCTGAATCTATCATTAATCCTTTCTCATTGTATTTAAAAGCACTACTATCATTAGTCCATCTGTTTTTTCCATCAATATCATATTGAATTACTCTTCTTGAGATATTATATTTTTTATTATTATAAAATATTTCAAGTGATGCAGTACTATACCAATTTAATTTGGATGTTTTATAAATAGTTTTGCTTTTTATTTCTTGATTATTTTCATTATAATAGTATATGAAACCATATTGATCCTCATTTATTGGACCGCCACGATTGCTTTTTCCCGCTTTAGCCAGATAGCTGATAAATCTGGATCTTCTACCTAATGAATCAAATTCTATACTAAAATTATGGGGGAAAATCCTACCTGTTTCATAGTATTTTTTATCTACTTTAACGATCTGCCCATTCGCATCTTTTGTGGCATAATACATTATCTCTTCACTCTTTTTTATGGGACCATAGAACATACGGGTATTAAAGTCTGTTGGCGGAAAATACCAGATAATCCTGTCTGGCAGATTTGTTTTTGTAGTAGCCTCGCCACAACTGCATGCTACGATTAGTACTAGTAGGATTCCTGCTATTTTATATATGGTGTTCATTTTTTTACGCTTTCTTAATTTCTTGAATTTGCAATAAGATAATCCCCTAATAAAGTGCTTTGCTCCAGCTTTTGTCATCTACTTATCATTGGTTTACTAATGAACTAATTCTTTAAATCGATTTCTTTTAAGTTTTCAATTCTGTTTCGTATTAAAAAGTCATCAATCGTTTCAAAATGTTCGATTACTCTTTTTTCTTTAAACTCAAATACCTTTTGGGATAGCCCTTGTAAAAAATCCCTGTCGTGAGATACCAATATTAAGGTACCATCAAATGCCAGTAAGGCTTCTTTTAAAACATCTTTAGACTTTAAATCCAAGTGGTTGGTAGGTTCATCCAAAATAAGAACATTAACTGGTTCTAGCAGTAATTTTACCATTGCCAGCCTTGTTTTTTCTCCACCAGATAATACACTTACTTTTTTATCGATATCGTCTCCCCCAAACATAAACTGTCCTAAAATGTTTTTAATCTGGGTTCTAACATCTCCTTCTGCCACCTCATCTACAGTCTGAAAAATAGTAAGATCGGGATCTAACAAAGATGCCTGATTTTGCGCAAAGTATCCTACTTTGGCATTATGACCAAGCTCGCAACTGCCTTCAAAATCAATTTCTCCCATAATAGCCTTTATCATGGTAGATTTTCCTTCGCCATTACGACCAACAAAAGATACCTTCTCCCCTCTTGCAATCGCCATATTTGCATTTTTAAATACCACATGATCGCCATAGCTTTTGGACAGGTCTTTTGCGATCACAGGATAATCGCCAGATCGCATCGATGGCGGAAACCTAAGTTTTAACGACGAAGTATCGATTTCATCAATTTCGATGATCTCTAATTTTTCTAGCATTCGCTCTCGAGAGTTTACCTGATTCGTTTTAGAATACGTACCCTTAAACCGCTCTATAAAATCTTTGGTTTCGGTAATAAATTTTTGCTGCTCCTGATATGCTTTTATCTGGTGGGCTCTTCTGTCCTCTCGCAATTGCAGGTAATGTGAATAATTGGCTTTATAATCATAAATACGCCCCATCGTTACCTCGATAGTACGATTGGTGATATTATCGATAAACGTTTTATCGTGCGAAATTACAATTACTGCTTTGGCTTTGTTTAACAAAAAATCTTCCAGCCAAATAACCGACTCTATATCTACGTGGTTGGTAGGCTCATCCAAAAGGATTAAATCTGGTTTTTGCAACAGGATTTTTGCCAGTTCGATACGCATTCTCCATCCCCCACTAAACTCGCTGGTGGATCTGGTAAAATCTTCTCGTTTAAACCCTAATCCCTGCAATGCTTTTTCTACCTCTGCATCATAGTTTATCTCTTCTATAGAATAAAATTTTTCGCCCAGATCGGTTACCTTTTCGATGATATCCATATACTCTTTGGATTCGTAATCGGTACGAGTCTCCAGAGCATGGTTTAAACGATCCATCTCCTGTTTCATTTCAAAAACATGGCTAAAAGCTTTGGATGCCTCTTCAAATACGGTACAGTTATCATCGGTTAATAAATGCTGTGGCAGGTATGCAATCACAGCTTCTTTAGGATACCTAATATGACCTCTGGTAGCTTTTTGTACGCCAGCTATGATCTTCATCATAGTAGATTTTCCCGCTCCATTTTTGCCCATTAAAGCAATTTTATCATTCTCGTTAATTACAAAAGAAACGTTGCTAAACAAGGTTTCTCCACTGAACTCTACTGCAATGCTATCTACAGAAATCATATTTTTTATTTTAGAGCTGCAAAACTAAAAAAAAGAAGGACACTTTGGATAAAAAACAAAAAAACAGTTCTTGTATTTTGAGTAACGATCGATCGAACCTCAAATTTTGATATATCCACAGCAAAATTACCTGACTATCTTGCAAATCTAGTCCCTCGACCTACTACTCCAATGTCATTAAGTTAAGTTGTATCTTTTTGAGGATTAAACATCTGTGAAAGCAAAATACCTTTTTATTTCCATTATGGATTCCAGCCTTTAGTTTATCCTGAACTTGCTGAAGGGCTGGAATGACAAGCAGAAAGCATTGTGTTTTGGTTATTTTGTCATTCCGTTGAAGAACGGAATCCACCATCAACAAATTTTAAATCAATAGTTTAAACCCTTAACTTAATAACATTGCCCACAACCCCAAGTGGGTCTAATAAGAAAATCTTTTTAATTCTCTATACGGATTCCCGTAGCAGCACTCCTAAAAAGTAGAAGTACTTTAGAAGCTGTACAACTTGAAGGAGATTACTGTATTTTTAAGGATAGAGAGATATGAGTGACTTAGTGATTGTATAACGCTGTTGTAACCAATACGAGAAAAACCCGAACTGAAAATGACATTAGGATTAATAATTACAATTTTAGCTTTAGGAATTGCATTATTCATTGTACTAAATCAATGCAAAAAAATGAAAGCCAAACTAAATTCTGAAATCGAAAACAAGAATTCAGAACTCACTACAAAAATTGACGAAAACAACAAACTAAATTGTGATTTAGAAAGATTTAGTGGAATCGTATCCATCGAAAATGAAATTGAATTAAAGAATAATGAGTTTTCTGTAATTCAAGCAAATGCAACGGAATTGAATGATAAATTCATTAATGCAAAATCAATCTTTAAAGAATTAGAAAAAGACATTAAACTTTATCAAAATGATTTAGAATTTGTTGAACTTGGTATTTATGAACCGATTTTTGATTTAGATTCTTCAGAAAAATACAAAGAGAGAATTACACAAATTGTTACAAGACAAAAACAGTTAATAAAAGATGGAAATGCTTGTGTTTGTAAAACTGAATGGGTGGTCGGAAATAGCCGAAAACAAGGAGAAATAATGACCAGAAGATATATTAATTTGACTTTAAGAGCATTTAATGGAGAATGTGATGCATTAATATCAAAAGTCCGTTGGAATAATATTAAACGGTTTGAAGAACGAATAACAAAAGCTTTTAATGCAATTAACAAACTTGGACAATCAAATAATACTTTTATTACAGATGAATATTTAAAACTAAAATTGGATGAACTTCATTTGGTTTATGAGTTAGCACATAAAAAGTATCAAGAAAAGGAAGAAGCTAGAGCAATAAGAGAAGAACAAAGAGAAGAGGAAAGAGCACAACGAGAATTTGAAAAAGCGAGAAAGGATGCGGAAATGGAAGAAAAACATTTCCAAAAAGCATTAGAACGTGCGAAGAAGGATTTAGGTTTGGTAAGTGGAGAAAAGTTGGATGAATTGAATTCTCAAATCGTGCAGTTGGAACAGAATCTGAAAGATGCTCACGAAGCAAAAGAAAGAGCTATTTCAAGAGCGCAGGAAACAAAATCTGGACACGTTTACATAATTTCAAATCTTGGTTCATTCGGAGAAAATGTTTATAAAATAGGAATGACAAGAAGACTTGAACCAATGGATAGAGTTAAAGAATTAGGAGATGCTTCTGTTCCATTTACATTTGACTTACACGCAATGATTTTTTCAGAAAACGCACCCGAATTAGAGAACCTATTACACAAAGAATTTGATGATAGACGCATCAATAAAGTGAATTATAGAAAAGAGTATTTTAGAGTAACATTAGACGAAATCGAAAAAGTAATCATTGACAAGTATGAAAAAGAAGTTGAATTTATAAAAGTATTGGAAGCTCAACAATACAGACAAACAAAATCTATAATAAAGCAATTACAGCAATCTAAAGAGGTGCAAGCTGAAAGTGAGATGGAGAAATATCCAGACAGCTTGTTCTGATAAAGTATTGATTACAGTCGAATAGGAAAAGAGGTATTTCAGCCCTAAATCTCTCACAAAACCGTATCCATCGTCAAGCTTAGGACAGGTTTTAATTTTCGTAACAAGCAGTTCCTCAAATCGAAGTTTGCTCGTTATATAATTAGCCTATCAAATCCTTAACATTAACTCTATCTTTAACCAAGAAATAAGTATTTTCTTTATCTACTATGCTTTATACATTTACCTTTATAATGTATTTGACATAAAAAATCATAAAATGAAAATACCTAAAATAAAAGGAATAATGGACAGACGAATTCTTATCAACTATCAAGTGGATAAAGAAGTTCTAGAAAATTATTTACCAAAGCCTTTTACACCTAAGCTCATTAATGGAAAAGGTATTGCTGGTATATGCTTGATAAGGCTAAAAGAAATCAGACCGAAAGGATTCCCTAAACAAATTGGAATTTCGTCTGAGAACGGAGCTCATAGGATTGCGGTGGAATGGAACGAAAACGGAAAATTAAAAGAAGGAGTCTATATCCCAAGAAGAGATAGTTCTTCGAAACTTAACTCTTTCGCTGGAGGAGCTATTTTCCCTGGGATTCATCATCTTGCTAAATTTACGGTTAGTGAATCCAACGGAAATTATAATGTAGCCTTTATTAGTAATGATGAAACCTATTTATCCATCGAGGCAAGTGAAACGAATAACTGGAATAAGGAAAGTGTATTTGAAAACTTGAATTGTGTTTCTGATTTTTTCGAAAATGGCGCAATTGGTTATTCTCCAGACAAAAATGACTTTGAGGGATTAGAACTCATAACTCATCATTGGAAGGTATCTCTTTTAGAGGTAAAAAAAGTTGAATCTAGTTTTTTTGAGAATACAGACATTTTCCCAAAAGGATCTGTAAAATTTGACAATGCTCTTTTGATGACAGATATTAAACACGAATGGCGTAAATTAAAAAAAATAAAAAGCCCCTAATCAAGTAGATGACTCTCTAAACCTTACAAAATCCATTAACAATCCATAACCTCGGAGTACCCTCACGAGGTATGTTTCCGAAAATATATTTTGTTTTCGAGGCAAGCCTTGGAGAATTAAACTCCACAATGTGAATTAAAAAATTGCACATTCAAAAACAATCCTTATAGTAACGTTTTTTAATATCTTCGACCTCAAGACCGAGAACTAAAAACTTAACTAAACGTTGTGGAGTACCTATTCTCAATTGACTCTTTTATGTTTCAAGTTAATTAATCCCCATCATTATCGGTCGGTGTAATAATGATAGATAAAGTACTTCCCACCTCGTTATTGAGGAGCATTACTAATTGTTTAATACTATTATAGGCTTCTTCTACTGGTTCTTTTTGCTCATCTACAGCTTTATGAAGAGGGATAGTTATCTGATTTAAAGTACCATATATGTTTTCGAATTGTGTTTTTATTCGATCATTAATCTCACTGTTCTTGGTAATGAATGCCACATTATCAGAAATCCCCAATCCTGTAGTATTGAAATATGTATTCTCTATAGCTTGAAGATTGTTTCTAATCAAATCTAATGAAATTTCGCTTCTAACCGCTTGCAACAATTGAGTATTTGTAGTTGAAGATCCTTCTAAACCAGCAGGCTTACCTAGTTTTGTTTTTTTAATCGTTTCTACAACATTAAACAGCCCATTGTATAACATATTTAATGATCCTTGTAAACCCGTATCAGTATTATTTATGAAACTTTGCGCATAGTTTTCTCCATTATCATTCCATATTTTAGAAAGTCGGAGTACTTGCTGTTCTAAGTCATTAACTATAAGTTCTAAATAAGTTACTCTTCCTATGGTAGATTGAAACAGTATAACTATTTCTTTATTTGACATGTTATTTTCCGCAAATAATAGGTATTCAATACCTATTAACCCTTTAGATCTGGTACTAATTAACTCTATATTAAGTTCGGTATTATTTGCGATGGCATTATCAATATCTGGAGTAAAAGCAGGCCAATTAAAAATTAATTGGTGCATAAATAACTCTTTTGGCTTCCCTATATTAAAGGTGTATATATTGGCGTAAGACTCAGCTGCAATTTTCCATTGGTTTTGGGCGACTACTAATTTTTCTTCGGTAGGATCTCCTGTGAAATCAAAAATGCTTTGTTTTAATAGTATAGCTTCACTTTTAAAATTTTCTATTGAAGGTAAAATAATGTTAGAAGTAACATCAGATAACATTTGTTGTGAATCAAATGCTTCATTTTTTGAACTGTTATTATCATCACTATTGCAATTGGTTAGAATACATCCTAAAAACAAAATGATTCCGATTATTTTAAAAGGTTTATTCATATTATAAGGAATTAATAAAAGCTATAAGTTGTTCTCGTTGTTCTTTAGGTAAGTTTTTAAATTGAGTTACACTATTTTCTGCTTCTCCTCCATGCCACAAAATAGCTTCTTCAATATTTCTGGCTCGTCCATCATGTAAAAAAAATGTATGATTATTTACTGTTTCAATAAGTCCTATTCCCCACAAAGGTTGCGTTCTCCATTCTTTCCCGTTTGCATCAAAATCTGGACGATTATCCGCCAGAGCATCTCCCATATCGTGCAATAAAAAATCGGAGTATGGACTAAAAGTAACTCCTTCAATTAAAGGTGTTGCAGGAGATGAACCTGCTACAAAATTGGTTTTGTGACAAGAAATACATTGTAAATTATTAAACAATACTTTTCCATTAAGTACATTTTGATCTTGAAAATTTCTTCGAATAGGAACCCCAAGTGTTCTTTGATAAAACAATACCCTAGATAGTTGTAAATCTGTTACTTCTGGTTCTCCTCCATTGGGTGCTGAAATACAATTTTGCTGTACACTGGGACAATCATTTTCTTGAAATATAGAAGTAGTTAATCCCATATCACCATGAAAAGCTCCAGCTACTTGCAGTTCTAGCGTAGGTTGATTTGCTTTCCAGCCATATTTTCCAAGCTTTAAAGTGTTTTCCTTAGCGTCCCAAACTATATTAGGTTTCCCTGAGATTCCATCACCATCGACATCATTTTTATCTGCATTGGCTAAAATAGAAGCATCATCAAGTGCATCTATAAGTCCCATTCCTATAGTTTGCGTTCCTACTCTAGGAGAAGTTAGTACTCCTGTCAAAGAACCGAATTGTTCATCAAAAAACTCGTAAATAGGTTTTCTTAGATTGTATATTCCACCATCAGAATACTCACCTTCTATAATTTCATACCTTACTCTTACTTTGGCTTCGGAAAGGATTCCACTATTGGCTCGATCCTGAATTTGAGTTCCATAATTTGGTAACGGGTTTGGGCCTCCATTAGGATCACTACCTGGCAAGCTCACTCTCATTAAAAATCCAGTTGATCCTAATTCACTCTGTCCTATCAAAGGCATTCCTCTTCCATCTCTACTATGGCAACTCGAACAGGCTCTGCTATTGAAAGTGGGTCCTAGACCATCTCTTGCTGTTGTAGAAGCAGGTGCAGATACCCAAGCCTGGTTGAATAATGAATTTCCGATGCCAAAAATAATTTGATCTTCGTTAGATAAACCTGGAATTGCTCTTCCAAACGCATTAATACTTTGTGATTTTATGGTTAATTGACCCGTAAGAAGTTCCTCTCCCTCCTCATAAACTCCTTGGTTAAATGGTAATGGGTCTACGTAATCATCATTACTGCATCCTAAAATCAATACTAAAACGCATATTTTTAAAATAATTAAGGTCTTATGTTTGCTCTTTATCATCCTCATTCCCTAATAGATAAGAAAAGCCCTCACGCATTGACGAAAGGGGCTTTTTCAACTTTTCAAAACAAAAAATTCTATAGTTGTTATTGGCTAATTTTATAATGTAATATTCAATATTGAAGCCGAAGCACTTATTTCATTTGCTTGCGCTTTTAATGCATTAACAGCTGAGATAATAATTCCTCCAGAAGTCAATGTTTCTTCTTCTATAAGTTGGTCAAAACGTTTGGTATCTGTTATAGAACTAAGTATCGTATTAATTTTAGAAATTGATTCTTCAGAAGCGGTTTTTAATTTTTCTGCCTGATCAGGATCTTGTTCTTTTACCAAGTCATACAACGATGCTCCTGTGATCGATCCATATTGTCCAAAAATCACATTATTTACACCCAAGGCATTCGTGAAAATATCTCTGTGAGTATTGTCTGAAAAGCATGAATGTTCATCTTCCTGATTTTGTTCTACCGCTACAGCCATTCTTTCGGTTGATAATTCTTCACCAGTCATAAAGAAAATACCTGCGATCATATTTTTAAGTGCTTCCTCTTCTGGCAATCCTAAGAAAGCAGTTCTATAAGCACCACCTTCGTCCCAAGCATCTACTAATGATTTTAAATCTTTTACTAAAATATCAGTAACTATTTTTAAATACGTTCCTCTTCTATCTTGATTTGCATTAGTTCCTGATCCATCGGTTACATAATCTGTGTAGGGTCTTTGTCCAGCCATACCATTAGAAGGATCTGCAAAATCTTGTCCCCATAATAAAAATTCGATAGCATGATAGCCTGTACTAATATTTTTTTCAGGTACTCCATTACCTCCAGTTCCTTCATTAGCTCCAATTAAAGTAGCTTCATCAATAGTTACAGAAGTGTCATTTATAATCCCATCTGAGGTTACAGCACTATTTGAATCCGTAAAATCAACACGTACATAATCGATATAATTTTCATCTAGTGGCCATGCATTAATTTGTCCTTCAATTCCTCCGTTAGGTGTATCGATTGGCCCGTTAGATTCTCGATATGCTTCTGTTTGACCGTAAGGTTCTCTAGAAGCTAACCATGCATTTTTCACCTCATTAAAACCATTTTCTGTAGGATTGTCTACAAAACTATTGATAGCAGTTTGCATCTTTACAGAGCTGTCATAAGAATCTTTATAGGATTGATAAACAATATTAACATAGTTTCCTAAAACGGCTGATTTTGTTATTCCGTTAGAGTTATCTACAGTGTTATCATCGTCATCACTGCAACTAAATATTAATGAACAAGTAAGCACTAAAGCAAATATTGTTCTAAAAATGTTTTTCATGTTAGGTTTATTTAGACTAGTTATAATTAAGGAGACAAATGTAACCGTTGAAATATATTAAAACAAGTTTATTTAGATTAAATTTAAAATACTAAAAATAGTAAAGTTTAGAAGAAACGAAAAATGGATACCCTTATAACATCAGTTATATCAATGAAAAATTCAATAATTACATGTACTTTCTCTATATAACAATTTTATTCAAAAGATGTTTCCTCTACATTAAGGGTTGTATACATTGTGGTATGGATGTGATTGCATTTTATTAGTATTGTTGTTTTATTCCTAGGTTAATTTTATCTTTTATAGAATGAAAAATAAATACCCCATCTATTGAATTATGTTTTCTACACAAACTTGTTTGAACAAGTACAATAGATGGAAGTTAGCACTTACTTCTTCTATGATAATCAATACTCCATTGCTTTGTATCGGAATCATAATTATGCAAAGTTACACTAGTATCCATAAGCGTATTATCATCTATAGCATCTCCTTTTTTCACCATTTTTAATATGGCAGTGGCTGCTTTTTGGTAAGCTTCCAGGTTTAAAATTCCATTAGAAAAGTCAATTTTATTTAAGTAAAACTTGTTATTATCTGCGATGGATTGCGGAGTGAAAGCATAATAATAAACTGCCCTAGAACCTGTGTATCTTATTGTTTGGATGGATGGTATTGTTTTTAAAGCACGAGAGAACTCTAAGGTAATAATCCTTTACTAAGGATATCAAACTCATCTATGATGCACCAACCAAAGAAGCAGCAAAAGCAGCCCTGGATGATTTTGCACAAAAATGGGAAGCAAAATATTCTTATGCCATAAAAAGTTGGAGAGACAATTGGGAGGAGCTTACAGCTTTCTTTGAATTTCCACTAGAGATCAGAAAAATTATTTACACAACAAACCTTATTGAAAACCTGAATGGAAAAATCAGAAAGTATACCAAAAACAAATTATCATTCCCTACGGATCAAGCTGTGATGAAATCTGTATATTTGGCTACCAGAGAAGCAACCAAAAAATGGTCTATGCCAATCGCAAATTGGGGAATAATCCTTAATCAGTTCTTAACTATATATGAAAAAAGGGTAAGACTTTAAAAAAGAATTAAAAGTTTAACGGTATTAAATCAGATATTTGAACCACATAAAATCACCTTTGAAGAGTATTTTGATATTTCTAAAGAAAAATGTTTACCACCCTTGACATAGAGTTGTCACAAGAGCACCCTAAATTTGTAGCTTAATAAACAATAAGCAACAATGAAAAAATTTCCCTTTTACATTCTTTTTACATTTATACTACTCTCTTGCAAAACCCAAATACAAACAAATCAAGCTAAAACTATGAACACTCAAATTATTCAAGAATTGAAAATAATCGGAATTTCTATAAGAACAACTAATCAAAATGGACAATCTGCCAAAGATATAGAAGCAATATGGACAAAATTTTGGGGCGAAAAAATTCAAGAACAAATTCCGAACAAAGCAAATGATAATATTTATGCCGTTTACACAGATTATGAAACCGATTTTAATGGAGCATACACTACAATTATTGGGCTGCCTGTAAGTTCGTTAGAAGATATCCCTAGAGGTTTTGTTGGAATAACTATTGAAAAGGCAAAATATCAAAAGTTTGTTTCAAAAGGAAAAATGCCAGAAGCTGTTGTTAATACTTGGATGAAAATATGGGGAAATAAGGAACTGAACCAAGCACGAGCTTATAAAGCAGATTTTACTGTTCACGGAAAAAAATATTATGATGGAGACAATGCAGAGGTAGAAACTTTTATATCAGTAGATGAATAAAGCACATACGCCTAGTCGAGTAGGAAAAGGGGGATTTCACCCCTAAACCTCTCTCAGAACCGTACGTGAACCTCTCAATTCATACGGCTCTTATTATGTAGTCAATTGTTACGTTAATTGATAACCTAACTCCACTCGCTTCACCAGCCCTGAGCCTGTCGAAAGGTTCACTGCATACCTCACGGTAAACCAGCTTGCTACTTACTAATGGTTAAAGGCGTAACCCCTACCCATAAGGGACTTGCACCCTCTAGATTAATTATTTATCTTCGATAAATAATAGATGCCCATGCTGGGCACACACACCGTATAAAATTAATTGCTAGTGCAAGCCTACTTACGAAAATCCTTGCGGATTTTCTATTAGGTTTTTATTTGCTAACTTTAGTGCTTAAAACACGCCACTAATCATACGTGTGCCGAGAGTAACGAAGGGCTGAAAACGTTACGTAACTGTTAATAAGATGGTGGAACCGACCCACTGGTGTTGTTTTACAGGAGAGAACATCAAACCACTATAAGGTGCTTTGGTAAAGAGCCAAGGTATTGAGCGTTATAGAAAAGGTAATCCATGAGATTATCAGGTATGAATAAAGGAGATGAATACAAATGAACCTCTGATGAAGTGTCGAGAAAGTGCTACATTCTGTCAAAAGTGGTTTAAGTATGTGAACCATGATAAGTTTATCGGTTACCTGTTTACTGGCTAAGCGGCAGGCGTCATTTAGGAGGCATGACCTTTATTCGGGCTTATTTACGGA
>NZ_AUML01000029.1 GCF_000430665.1 Aquimarina muelleri DSM 19832
TAGCCACGATTAGAACCGGGTTCAGGTAAATCTAATTCAGACATATACTCCCGAATCCCTGTTTGATCTATAAATCTTTTCATCAAACTCATACCCCCAAAAGGAGTGACTTGTTTATCTGAATACTCAATAGGAAGGTTAACCATATGGGTGAAATTTAAAATATAACCTAAAGCTAGTAATAATCAATAGGAATAACAATAATTTAAACCCTATTGCATAATTCAGGTTAAACCAACAATCTTTCATTTTGGATAAACAAACGTTATAATCAATAACACAAGTCATAGTCAAATAGGAACACTAGGAGAAGTAATAAATAATTTCAATCTAAATATCTTTGGCTCCCTAAATACAATTTATGTAGTAGTACAATATCTAGGTAAAAATCCCACCTAATTGCTGTACTTACGAACACAACCCTGCTCATTTAAGATTTTAATTCGCTCGGACGTTCATGTAAATAAACTATATTTACCATTTAATGTACACATATTATATATAAATCAAAGCAATTTAATACTAGATCGAAAGGTTATTTCTTTTTGCTACGGCTCCTAATTTTTATAAGCTTCGAAAAAAACTTAAAAAACGCAGTAGAACCAAGTAGCTCAGGCATATCTACCTTGCTCCAACTCATAAACCAGGCATTGCCTACAATCAAAAAAATACCGATAAATAATATAAACATAAGTACAGCAATGATTGTTATCTTTAATAGACTTTTTTAAACCATAAAACACTCTTGTAAATAAGTAGCAAAAGTGATTATAAGCATTACAATAAAACGCACCTAATAATGAAGACTTTTGAAATTAATATAGTAATTCTACTACTCGTATTCATTCAATTTTCAGGATATACGCAATCAGAAAAGAATATGTCGAACAACTCCTTGGTTATACCTTTAAAAATCGGAAAAAATCCTAGCACTCAATTGGAGACATTAGTTATAGAACCTGCCAATCTATTCATCCAATCAAAACCAGTAAATAAACCCTTTTCGCATATTCAACTAGAATTAAATATAATTGACAATAATAGTAGATACACTACTTTTCTCTGGAATTATAATGAGTCTAATGGTAGTCAAAAAATAAACTATCCGAAAGCATACCAAAACTACTCTTTTAATTTAAAAATGAATAAAGAAGAGATTGAGTTAGTTGTTGAAAAATTAGACTTTGGCAAAGCAATGTTTATTGATTTAGGGCAAACAGCAGTTATCGGAAACCTTACAATTCTATTTGAAGATTGTATTGGAGAATGGTCCGTTGATATAAATGGAAATCAAACAGATGCCTTTAATACCTATAACATTTCGCTATCAGAAGAAAATGAGCAGAAGACCGTCTCATTTATGTCCCTAAATAAAAATACTGATAAGGAGCTATCGATAGAATGGAAGAATTATAAAATTTTGGTTTTAGAAGATTCTGAAAAAGCATTAAAGCTAATGGTGGTTAATAACAATTCTAAGCAAAATAAAAATAGGTAATCAAGTAGATAATAGATTACAATTTTATTGAGTTTACCGAAACACTTCTCACAGTTCTACTTAGTTAATCAAAGTACAACCTGTCTGCACACATATCTCATAACAGACAGTAACACATCCTATTCTTTTATCTCTGTATATGGTAGTAATAGTATCTAGCATAGAGCTTTGCGTTACTGCCTAGCCGCTTCGCTCACTGCCCCCATCTAGCTTATTCACTAAAAACATCTATCAGATGTTGCATATTCTTAAAAATATAATAACCTTTACTTGAAATTACATAAACATTTGTCAAAAACTTGGTTTCTACTTATGTTTGTATTCAGATTTTTAAATTTAGCATATGGGAAGAGCTTTTGAATTTCGAAAGGCACGTAAAATGAAACGTTGGTCAGCAATGGCTAAAGCGTTTACCAGAATTGGTAAAGATATTGTAATGGCTGTAAAAGAAGGTGGGCCAGATCCTGCTTCTAACTCTCGCCTTAGAGCAGTAATCCAGAATGCCAAGTCTGTGAACATGCCTAAAGACAATATTGAAAGAGCTATCAAAAAAGCTTCAGACAAAGATCAAGGAGATTATAAAGAAGTACTTTTTGAAGGGTATGCCCCTCATGGAATTGCTATTTTGGTAGAAACAGCGACGGATAACAATAATCGAACGGTTGCTAATATAAGGTCTTATTTTAATAAATGTGATGGAAATTTAGGCACATCTGGTTCTGTTGAGTTTATGTTTGATCACACCTGTAACTTTAGAATTAATAGTGAAGGACTGGATCCAGAAGAATTAGAACTTGAATTTATTGATTATGGAGCCGAAGAAGTTTTTCAGGATGAAGATGGTATACTAATCTATGCACCTTTTGAAAGTTTTGGTGCTATACAAAAAGAGTTAGAAAGCCGGGAGATAGAAATTCTGTCTTCAGGATTTGAACGTATACCACAGGTGACTAAAAAACTAACTCCAGAGGAAGCTGCTGATGTAGAAAAATTATTAGAAAAAATAGAAGAAGATGACGACGTGCAGAACGTATACCATACAATGGAAGAGTCCTCTTCAGAAGAATAAAAATGTTTTTGTTTGCACAAAAAAAGAGTTTAGTAGTACTAAACTCTTTTTTTTATCCTATTAAGAGGTAACCATCTTATACAAATAAAGGTTTGTTTGCCATCATTTCATTAACATCATCGGCAATACCATGTAATATCTCTTCGTTTTCTATGTTAACAATTACCTTGTCTATTAATTCTACAATAGCCAACATATCCTCTTCTTTTAATCCACGAGTAGTAACCGCAGAAACACCAATACGAATTCCTGATGTTACAAAAGGAGACTGGTCATCAAAAGGTACCATATTTTTGTTAACCGTAATTTCGGCAACACCTAATGCTTCTTCTGCTTGTTTGCCTGTAACTCCTTTATTTCGTAGATCGATCAACATCATGTGATTATCTGTACCTCCAGAAATAACTTCATATCCTTTCTTTACAAAAGCAGCAGCCATAACCGCAGCATTTTTCTTTACTTGTACGATATAATGTAAAAAATCATCTGTCAAGGCTTCTCCAAATGCGATTGCTTTTGCAGCGATTATATGCTCTAAAGGCCCTCCTTGGTTTCCAGGAAATACAGCACTATCTAACAATGAGGACATCATCCTTTTCTTACCATTTTTTAAAGTAATCCCAAAAGGATTCTCAAAATCTTCCCCCATAAGGATAAGACCTCCTCTTGGACCACGTAATGTTTTATGTGTTGTTGTAGTAACTACATGACAATGCGGGATAGGATCTGAAATCACTCCTTTTGCAATTAGTCCTGCTGGATGAGCTATATCTGCAAAAAGAATTGCTCCTACACTATCTGCTATTTCTCTAAATCTTTTGTAATCAATCTCTCTTGAATATGCAGATGCACCTGCAATGATTAATTGTGGTTTTTCTGCTAAAGCAATTTCTTGGATTTTATCATAATTTAATCTTCCCGTCTCTTTATCCACTCCATAAAAAGCTGTCTTATACAATTTACCCGAAAAATTAACTGGAGATCCATGTGTTAAATGCCCCCCATGAGAAAGATCAAAACCTAATATTTTATCTCCTGGTTTAAGACACGCATGATACACTGCCGTATTTGCCTGAGAGCCCGAATGAGGTTGCACATTAGCATACGTTGCACCAAACAATTCTTTAGCTCGATCAATAGCTATCTGTTCTACAACATCTACTACGGCACACCCACCATAATATCTCTTGCCTGGATACCCCTCGGCATATTTATTAGTTAGTACAGACCCAGCAGCTTCCATTACTTGTTCACTCACAAAGTTTTCTGAAGCAATAAGTTCTAATCCGTTGATTTGACGTTCTTTTTCGTCCTGAATCAAATCAAATATTTGTTCGTCGCGTTGCATGAATTGATAGTTTGTTAATAAAGGTGTAAAAATAGGGAATCCATTCCTTAAATAAGTCTAAATAGCGTCTAATAAATATAAACAACTTGTTCACAGCTTAGCTACATATTTCTAAAAAAAGACATATTCTTTTTAGAGTTCATTTTTTTTATATAAAAAAACATATAACTTTAAAGAGAGAAAATTCGTTAATTAATTTAGATAGATGTTTTTATAAAAATAATAACATATCTTACCATTAATTTAAATATTTTTTACACTTATAAAAACTTTTAACCGCTCGAAAATTATATATTTGATTATAAAAATTATAACAACCGTATTAAAAAAACAATAATGCCCATAACTGCAAATTATCCAGATAGAAAAACATGGATTGAAACACCCCACAACACGGATTTCCCTATACAGAATATCCCTTTTGGGGTTTTTCTTACAAGGGATGATATTATAACTATAGGTACTAGAATCGGAGATACAGCTATTGATCTTGGGGCACTACACCAATTAGGTTATTTTAGCGATATTCCTTTAACAGATGATATTTTTTTACAAGACACCTTAAATGATTTTATTTCTGATGGAAAAAAAACATGGAGGTTGGTTCGTAATAAAATTGCTGAAATTTTTGACGACAAAAACGATACTTTAAAAAACAACGAAAACCACAGAAAAGAAGTCTTATTCTCTTTGGATGAGATCGAAATGCAATTACCAGTTAGTATTGGAGATTATACAGATTTTTATAGTAGTATAGAACATGCTACCAATGTTGGAAAAATGTTTAGAGATCCAGAAAATGCTTTACTTCCTAATTGGTTACACATGCCTGTAGGGTATCATGGGCGTAGTAGCTCTATTATCCCATCAAATATCCCTATACACCGCCCACAAGGTCAAAAACTTATTAATGGCGCTACAGAACCTATTTTTGGACCATCGAGATTAGTAGATTTTGAACTAGAAATGGCTTTTATTACTACCGATGCTAATCATTTAGGAGAACCTATTCCTATTGAGGAAGCTGAAGATTATATATTTGGCTTAGTATTATTTAATGACTGGAGTGCCAGAGATATTCAAAAATGGGAATATGTGCCTCTTGGTCCATTTTTAGGTAAAAACTTCGCATCTTCTATATCTCCTTGGATTGTAACCCTGGATGCTTTAGAACCATATAGAACAAAAGGACCTAAACCATTAAAAAAACAACTACCCTACCTTCAATATAAGGGAGACAAAAGCTTTGATATAAAACTGGAAGTAGCTATTAAACCAGAAAAGCAAGAAGAAACAGTAGTTTCCAGAAGTAACTTTAAGCACATGTACTGGAATATGGCACAACAACTTACACATCATACAGTTAATGGCTGCCCAGTAAACTCAGGTGATTTAATGGGTAGTGGAACCCTATCTGGGCCTACACCAGAGTCTTACGGGTCTATGCTAGAGCTAAGTTGGCGAGGCGAAAAACCTGTGCAACTTAATGCTGGTGGCAGTCGTAAGTTTATTGAAGATAATGATACCGTAATTATTAGAGGGTATTGTGAAAAAGAAGGAGCTAGAATAGGATTTGGTGAAGTTTCTACAAAATTACTCCCTGTATTTAAAAAATAAAAACACTATCAACTACTATAAAACCCCGAGAAATCTGTTTTCGGGGTTTTTTTATTACCTTTTGGCATCAAAGTTGTCATTACTACCCCAAATCTAATACCAATTTAATTTTGAAATAGGTATAAAAACTGTAAATATGAAAAAACTACTACTTTTACTAGTCATAATTATAATCACTTTTTCTTGTAGTAGTGTTAAGAAAACCGAAAAGGCTCTTAATACAGGAAACTATGACCAGGCAATAAATATTGCGCTAAGCAAACTTAGAACAAACAAAAACAAAAAAGGAAAGCAACCATATATCCTAATGCTAGAGCAAGCATACGATAAAGCTATAGATCGGGATAAAAATGCAGTTATTTTTTTAGAAAAAGAAGAAAACCCTGCAAATCTTGAACGCATATATAACACCTATTTATCTTTAAAGAAAAGACAAGAACGAATCAAACCATTATTACCTTTATACGTAGTCGAAGAAAGCAGAACCGCTAATTTCTCTATAGATAACTATGACCAAAAAATCATAAATACCAAAGAAAAACTCTCTAGATACTTATACAATAATGCTAAATCTTTATTATCCTCAGCAAGAAAGAAATTAGAATATCGAAATATATATGAAGACCTGATATATCTAGACAAAATTACACCCAATTATAAAAATACTCGGGAGATGATAGAAGAAGCTCATGAAAAAGGAACCGATTTTATAAAAGTAACAATGCAAAATAATACAAATGTTATTATTCCTAAAAGATTAGAAAGTGATTTACTTAATTTTAGCACATATGGCCTTGATGATCTATGGACTGTTTATCATAGTCGCCCCCAACGATCTATATTATACAACTATGCAATGATTGTAGATTTAAGAGAAATCAATATATCACCTGAACAAATCAAAGAGAAACAATTAAAAAAAGAAAGATTGGTTAAAGATGGGTGGGAATATTTATTAGATGAAAACGATGAAATTGTAATTGATGATAAAGGAAAAAAGGTTAAAGTAGATAAACTGATAAAAGTACAGTGCGAATATTATGAATTTACCCAATTTAAAGCGGCTAATGTAGTAGGTAATGTACAATACAAAAACCTAGAAACAAAACAACTTCTAGATGCCTTTCCTATAGTCAGTGAGCATGTTTTTCAACACACCTATGCTAATTACAATGGAGACAAACGCGCTCTTGAAGATCCATTGCTGGGCTATCTAGGACTAAAGTCTGTTCAGTTTCCGTCCAATGAACAAATGGTTTATGACTCTGGTGAAGATTTAAAAAATAAAATAAAAAAGATTATTACCACCTATCGTTTCAAATAATAAACTATTCTACGATCTATAATTTATCTTTGTACAAGATCTTAACCTATACTAGACCTATTTTAATATGATCGATCCTAAAATCTTACTTAACTCAGGAGGGAAATTAAAAAAATATAACCGTGGGGAAGTTCTTTTTGAAGAAGGAGCTACCGCTCGATACTATTATCAAGTGCATATCGGTGAAATTAAAATGAATAATTATAACCAAGACGGAAAGGAACACATACAAGGTATTTTTACTAAAGACAAAAGTTTTGGTGAACCTCCATTATTTGCAGATTTTAAATACCCTGCAAATGCCGAAGCTATTACAGACTCTGAAGTATGGCTATTATCTAAACAAAAGTTTTTAACTCTCCTAGAAGAAAACCCAAAAATACACCACAAGTTCACTAGCACTTTAGCTTTACGCCTTTATTATAAAGCAATTATGGTTTCTGAAATATCTACCCAAGAACCAGAACATCGTATTCTTAGAATTTTAGATTACTTTAAAAAAAATAATTCTAAAAAAAACAGCTCTAATATTTACAAAGTAGAACTCACAAGACAACAACTTGCTGATTTAACAGGATTACGTGTAGAGACTGTAATACGAAGTATTAAAAAACTAGAGCAAAAAGGAGAACTTTTTATTAAAGACAGAAAAGTACATCGGTAACTGTACTACCATACTATTCTTATGATTAGGGTCATAAAAACTTAATACCTGATTATAATATCTTTGATTAATTTCTAAAAAAAGAAGTTATGTATTCAAAGATATTAAAAGATTTCAAACAGATGTATATGGCGTACATCCCTCTTATGATTATAATTTCGAGTTGCTTAGGATCTGTTGCTGCAATGTATATTCTAATGCAAGAACGATCCTCACTTCAAGTTATAGAACTATCTGTATGCGTTATTGTATGTATGGTATTTAATGCTTCTATTTTAGCTCAAATGAAACCAAAATTTATTCTCAATCTATTAATAGCTAGTCTTTTTATTAATAGCTTACTAACCATTATCAATTTACCATATTAATTAATAACCTTGGAGCCAAACTCATGAGGTATGCTTGTGGAAAATATATTTTGCTTTTGAGATAAGCCTAAGAGAATTAAACTCCACAATGTGGATCAAAATTACAGAGTCAAATGAAAAAAACACCAATTAACGATATCCTAAATAGAAAAGACATATATCTACTAATTTCTTCATTCTATTCTAAAATTAGAGCAGAAAAAACTCTAGGCCCAATTTTTAATCACATGATTATAGATTGGGAACAACACATAAATAAACTAACCGATTTTTGGGAAACTAATCTTTTGTTTGAAATAAAATATAAAGGCAATCCAATTGCTGTACATCAAAAAGTAGATGCTACTTTTAAAGGAACTATTAACCAATCTCATTTTGGAATATGGCTCAACTTATGGATAGAAACTCTAGACCAACTATTTAAAGGAGAAAATGTAGAAATAGCCAAACGAAGAGCTAGAAAAATGTCTACACATCTTTATATAAAAATGTTCGAGTCCCGAACAGCAGAAAAAACTATTTGTCCGTTTATACCTGAAAAAAAATAAAAATATGTTTTAAATAAACTGATGCAGAACCTGTGGCGTAATCGTACTATGTGACGAATGATGAACAGTAACCCCATTTCGTATGATGATAAACTGTGGAGATTCATGAAATACCTGAAATCTGGCAGCAACCTCAGCAGATAAATCTCTATAACTTAACAAATCCAAATAATAAAGATCTAGTTTTCCTTCTTCAATATCAAAACTTCGTTCAAAATTACGAAAAACCATACTACTAATTCCACAACGAGTAGAGTGCTTAAAAATAGCTTGTGTTTTAGTTTTAGAGGCTTCAATAATTTCATCTAATTGATCTACAGAAGTAAGTTCTTGCCAAGACAAAGCTTGCTTTTCTTCTTTTGGCTCTTGTTCCTCTCCCCCGAATAATTTATTAAATATTCCCATTTTTTATCTTATCAAATATGTTACAAACTTAGTTAAATCATTTTTAAAATTGACTATAATCATATATTGGTCGTTACAAAAAGTTTAACTTTACACTAAGTCAAAAAGTCAGTAAAACAAATCAAAATAAAGACATTTTGTCGTTTTTTAATATCAGGAATATTATTTGATTCTATAAAATGAAACTCAAAATAAATAAAAATGAATTTTAATAATTTCACCATAAAATCACAAGAAGCTATACAGCAAGCGCAACAACTTGCTCAAAGCTTAGGACATCAACAAATAGAAAACGAACATATATTTAAATCCATTTTTAGTGTGGATGAAAACGTACTACCCTTTCTATTAAAAAAATTAAATGTAAATGTTTCTCTTTTACAACAAGTTTTGGATAGTACGTTAGAAAGTTTCCCTAAAGTTTCTGGAGGAGAAATACAATTATCCAGAGAAGCTGGAAAAACATTAAACGAAGCAAGTATTATCGCTAAAAAAATGAATGATGAGTATGTTTCTATTGAACATCTGGTAATCTCTATTTTTAAATCTAAAAGTAAAATTGCTCAAATATTAAAAGATCAGGGTGTAACCGAAAAACACCTTACCGAAGCTATTAACGAAATCAGAAAAGGAGAAAGAGTTACTTCGCAAAGTGCAGAAGAAACCTACCAGTCTTTAAATAAATATGCCAAAAATCTTAACGAAATGGCAGAAACTGGAAAACTAGATCCTGTAATTGGTCGTGATGAAGAAATACGTAGAATTTTACAAATCCTTTCCCGTCGTACTAAAAACAACCCTATGCTAGTTGGTGAACCAGGCGTTGGTAAAACTGCAATCGCAGAGGGGTTAGCACATAGAATTGTTTCTGGTGATATTCCTGAAAACTTAAAAGAAAAACAAATTTTTTCTTTAGACATGGGAGCTTTAATTGCAGGAGCAAAATTTAAAGGGGAATTTGAAGAACGCTTAAAAGCCGTTATTAAAGAAGTAACATCCAGCGATGGAAATATTGTATTATTTATAGATGAAATTCATACGCTTGTAGGAGCTGGTGGCGGACAAGGAGCTATGGATGCTGCAAATATTTTAAAACCAGCCTTAGCAAGAGGGGAGCTTCGTGCGATTGGAGCTACCACCCTAGATGAATATCAAAAATATTTTGAAAAAGATAAAGCACTAGAAAGACGTTTTCAGAAAGTCATCGTAAACGAACCTGATACAGAAAGTGCCATATCTATTCTTAGAGGAATTAAAGAAAAATACGAAACCCACCATAAAGTACGTATAAAAGATGAAGCCATAATTGCTGCTGTAGAACTATCTCAACGATATATTACTAATAGGTTTTTACCAGATAAGGCTATCGATTTAATGGATGAAGCAGCTTCTAAGCTTAGAATGGAAATCAACTCTAAGCCAGAAGAATTAGACGTCTTAGACAGAAAGATCATGCAACTCGAAATAGAAATCGAAGCCATTAAGCGTGAAAATGATGAAACAAAACTAAAAACACTTAATGCTGATTTAGCAAACCTCAAAGAAGATCGTAATGAAATATTTTCTAAATGGCAAAGTGAAAAAGAAGTAGTCGACGCCATACAAAATACCAAAACTAATATTGAAGAATATAAAACCGAAGCGGAAAGAGCAGAGCGAAACGGTGATTATGGAAAAGTTGCAGAGTTACGCTATGGTAAAATAAAAGAAGCACAAGAAAACCTGGATGAATTACAAAAACAACTAGATCTGCAACAAAATAAATCTTCCCTTATTAAAGAAGAGGTTACTAATGATGATATTGCAGAAGTAGTAGCAAAATGGACAGGAATACCTGTAACCAAAATGCTGCAAAGTGAGCGAGAAAAATTATTGGTTTTAGAAAAAGAACTTCATAAACGTGTAGTCGGACAAAACGAAGCAATACAAGCCGTTAGTGATGCAGTACGAAGAAGCCGAGCAGGATTGCAAGATAAAAGAAAACCTATAGGATCTTTTCTATTTCTAGGTACCACAGGCGTTGGTAAAACAGAACTTGCAAAAGCACTAGCCGAATACTTGTTTAATGATGAAAGTGCTATGACACGAATAGATATGAGTGAATATCAAGAACGTCATGCTGTCAGTAGATTAGTAGGAGCTCCTCCTGGATATGTCGGATATGAAGAAGGTGGTCAATTAACAGAGGCCGTTAGAAGAAAACCATACTCTGTAGTGCTACTAGATGAAATTGAAAAAGCACATCCAGATACTTTTAATATACTTTTACAAGTATTAGATGAAGGCCGATTAACAGATAATAAAGGCAGGACTGCTGATTTTAGAAACACTATTATCATAATGACCAGCAACATGGGAAGCCATATCATACAAGAAAAATTAGAAACTATAAAAGACATGGACACTGCTATGGAAACAGCAAAACTAGATGTATTGGGTTTACTAAAACAATCTGTTCGTCCAGAATTTTTAAATAGGATAGACGACATTATTATGTTTACTCCTCTAACCAAAGGAGATGTTAAAGAAATAGTAAAACTGCAACTAAAATCTGTTTCTAAAATGTTAGCAGAACAAAATATAACTCTAGATGCTACGGACCAAGCAGTACTATATCTGTCTGAAAAAGGATTTCAACCAGAATTTGGTGCAAGACCAATAAAACGTACTATACAAAAAGAAGTTTTAAATAAACTATCTAAAGAAATACTTGCTGGCAAAGTGTCTACAGAAAGTATAATCTTATTAGATGAGTTTGATAATAATCTTGTATTTAGAAATGAAACAGACTTAGTTTCCTAAAAAAATAAGTTTATCACAACATTAAGGAGTGGAGAGATAGAAATAAAAAACCTATCTCTCTACTCTTTTTAACATAAAACAAAAATAATGAACTTTACCCTATAATAATTTACGGCTTAACCATATATTGGAATATTGACTGTAACCAAGCACAAAACTCTCTTAGAAAGTTTGATACTTTAATACGCTTTCAAAAAAACACTATCGAAGAAGCTTACAATCTACCCAAAAGCATATCTAATAAAGAACCTTTGGATGTAATCTATAATAAGTAATTAAAAAAATACGTCTAATTTTAAGTTTATATTAATGAGACAAAATATACCGATTGGTATATTTCTTTTGTATATTTAACAATATTTTCATCCAAATGCTAACAAAGGCCGAACAAACTGCAGAGTTTATTATTCAAACCGTAGCTCCTATATTTAATAAAAATGGGTACGCAGCAACTAGTCTAAGTGACATCACTAAAGCTACCGGTCTTACTAAAGGTGCAATCTATGGCAACTTTAAAAACAAGGAGGAATTAGCTATTGCTGCTTTTAAAATGACAGAAGAAAATATGATCCGCCGTATTGTAGATCATCAATCTTTAAGCAAATCACCTATTGAAAAATTATTTTTGGTTACCGATTTTTATAGAAATTACTATAATTACACTCATGAAATGGGAGGTTGCCCTGTCCTAAATATGGGAGTAGATGCAAAGTATCAAATTCCAGTTCTTTTTGAACACGTGCAACTTACAATTACTAGGATTCAAAACAATGTAGCCAAACTCATTGATGCAGGCAAAAAATATCAGGAAATAAAAAAAAGCATAGACTCTATGCTATATGCAAAACGATTATATAGTATGATAACTGGTGCTATCTTTATGACTCACACTATGGAGGATAATAGTTATTTATTAGAAACCATGGATCAAATAGACAGCATGATACATAAACAACTTAAACGATAATTATTTTTTTTAACTAGAAATATACCAATCAGTATAAAAACACATACATTATGAAACTATTAAAAGTATTAGAAAGTAAAGCAAAAATACGATTTCAGGATTGCGATCCTTTCAATCATCTTAATAATGCTTCCTATATTAATTATATGATTAATGCCCGAGAAGATCAAATAGACAAACATTATAATCTTGATATTTTTGAGCTTGCAAAAACAAAAGGAGTAAGTTGGGTGGTAGGCACCAATCAAATAGCTTATCTAAAACCTGCTTTATTGATGGAAGAAGTCACTATAGACTCACAATTAATTCGATATACCGAAAATCAATTGCAAGTAGAAATTAGAATGTGGAACAATGATAAAACCGAACTAAAATCTGTACTGTGGAGTACATTTGTTCATTTTAATTTATTAAAACAAAAACGATGGAATCATGAACAACACCTTTTAGAATTATTTAAAAATGTACTTGAACCATTAGAAACAAAAAATTTTGAAGAAAGGATTTTACTGTTAAAACCACTAAAAGTGTAACATTTTTATTTTTTACACGTCTTATAAAAACACAACCTCCTTAAACATAAACTAGATCTTATGAAATCTTCTGGAGATATAAGCTGCTCTCATAAAAAGAGAAGTACATTTATTTATATTGGATTTTTTATCATAGCCATTATATCCATGGGTATAGTTATTTGGCAAATGGGAATGTTGGAATAATCTTATCAAGCTTGAAATAAATAAAAAGGATATTTCATGCTTTACACATCTATATTAATTCATTTTATGAAATCTGTATCTCTATTATTAATTTTTCTTTTCTTCTTAACTAGTTGTAATCAGAGCGCAATACCTACGCAAATACAAAAAGAAACAACTACAACTACTTACATTTTTATAAGACATGCCGAAAAAGATCTTTCTGATCCAAATAATCGAAATCCAAATCTTACTGAAGAAGGAAAAACAAGAGCAGAAAACTGGGCTAAAATCCTTGCAGACACAAAAGTAGACATCATATACACCACAGATTACATACGAACACGAAAAACCGCTGAGCCTATAGCCACGAGCCAAGGTTTAGAAACAACAATATACAATCCTAAAGCCTTAAATGATAGTGATTTTCAAAAAAAAACCAAAGGAAAAACTACTGTAATTGTTGGACATAGTAATACTACTCCTAGCTTTGTAAATAAAATAATTGGTGAAAATAAATACAAATCTATTGATGAAAAAATCTATGGTAAAATATTTATTTTAACAATTACAAACAATGCTATTACTGATATCGTTTTAAATATCAATTAACAAGGTTACATCTTAAAAAAACAACGGTTCCCCACCCCAAAAAATCTTCTTATATAACGCGAACGAAATATCCGACATCTTAAATGCTAAAATCGTTTTATTATCTACTCTTTATCGAAAAACAGAATAAAGCATAACTGTATATTATAAAATATAATATTTTTGATTTCGTTAGTGATTACCACTCCCGATAAACTCTTATTTAATAAAACTGACGTTTAAGTAAACTTAGAATAACAGGGGGTATTCCCTCCCATCCTACTTAAAAAAAATCAATTACTATAATAAACTTTTAAAACCTAATCATGAAAAAAATATTTTTAAACTGTATAGTTGTATTAAGTGTATCTTCAGTTTTTGCACAATCTGAAATAAACGACATTAAACAAACTGGTAGATCTAATCACTTAAATATTTCTCAACATGGAGATCCAAAAACTCTAAGTATTACTCAAAACGGAAAAGATAATACACTGGAAATCATTCAAGGACATAAAGAAGACCCATCTATAGACGGGGTAATTACCCAATCCCAAACAGGTAATCGAAATAAAGCTTTTATCTCTCAAATGGGAGGAAACAATGAAATTCAACAAACTCAGAATGGAAACACGAATATCGCCAATGCAAATCAAGGTTTCGTATCCAACTATAACTTTATCAAACAGATACAGAACGGAAACATGAACACCGCTGAAGCTGCACAAGAACTATTATCCAATTATAACCATATTGAACAAATACAAAATGGAATTAACAATATAGCTACAGCAACCGCTAAGGAACGTTCTTTAGGAAGCAGTATCACGCAAAATCAAGATGGTTATAAAAATAATGCTGAAGTAATTAGTTTTGATGCAAATACTATAAATCAAACACAGAATGGAGTTAAAAATAAAGCTTCTGCAATATCTTTCGGTAATTTAGGAATCATAAAACAAAGTCAAACCGGAATAAATAATATAGCTACTGTAAACCAAAATAAAAATAACACAGTTACTCAAATACAAAACGGAGAAGAGAATAGCACTAATGCTACACAAAAAGGCGATGATAATGAAATTTCACAAAATCAAAAAGGATTTCGTAACTCTGCTATAGCATTACAAACCGAGCAAACAAATAATATACAGCAAAAACAAAACGGACTATCTAACAACGTAAATACCGAACAATCTGGAAATTTTAATACAACCCAAACGGATCAAACAGGAAAAAACAACTCTATAGACATAATACAATCAGATCTTACTAATTACATTAATAGTAATCAAAATGGAGAGCTAAACAATATTAGTATAACACAAAATGGAAATACAAATGAAATCTCACAAACCCAAGACGGAGATGAGAATCAAGCTAAAATTGAACAAAAAAACGGAGAAAATAATATCATTTCTCAAAAGCAAATAGGTATTAACAACTTTGCTACCGCAATACAAAACAATGGAGTTCTTAATATTATTTCGCAAACTCAGAATGGATCAAGAAATATTATCTTCACAACACAAGAAGGCGGTGAAAAAAATGAAGCAATTGCTATACAAAATGGAGAGGATAACTCTATTACCCAAATACAATATGAAGGCAATAATAACCTAGTCACTGCTAAACAAGAAAAGAGTTACTCACATACTATTAATCAAACTCAAAATGGAGAAAAAAATAGTAGTAATGCTTTTCAAAAAAACGGAAAATATAATATAATTCAACAAATCCAAACTGGATTAGACAACTTTGCAAAAGCTACACAATATAACGGAACTTATGATATTGTTAAACAAACCCAAACTGGAAACATGAATATCGCAGAAGGTATCCAGGGAAAAGACAGCTCTTTTTCTGTTAACAATACAATTATACAAACTCAGGAAGGAAATGAGAATACAGTTTTTAGTATTCAAAATGGAATAGAAAACAGTATAGAAAGTACCCAAATAGGAGAATTAAACAGTACAAATACTACTCAAATCGGTAATTCTAATAATATAATATATACCCAATCTGGAAAAGGATTATCAAGTACGTTATTACAAAACGGTGAAAGCAATTCTATTATATTCTCTCAGAACAAATAAGTAAGCTTATTTTAAAAAATAAAAAGGTTCAAAAGCAACACTTGTTTTTGAACCTTTTTATCTTTTATGAAAATCTATATCAAATTATCGTTGAAATCAACAACAATCTCTTTCTATATATACAAAAATATCCTCTAACTCTATTTCCGAAAGAAACTTTAGCTGTTTATCTTTGAACAACTTATCTAAATTAGACAAAGGAGTATTAAGAAAATCTGTTTTATAGTTTTTATAATCTGCAAAGCGTATTCCATTTATAACTCTTGGATTATACGCTTCTCTAAATCGAATACCTCCCCCGTTTACAGCATATTTATATGCCAGATAATCTACCGTAAAGTTATCTTTGTGTATCCAATATAAAAATTCATCTTCAAAATCAGTACCTCCCCCCTCTTCACTAAAGGTTACTCTAATTTTATAGTAGGAATTTCCTTTAACTACTGCTTCTCCTATCAGTTTTTTATGTACTGCAGGAGAGTTAAGTCCATAAGGCAAATTTGCAAAGTAATGTACCGAATTAACTCCATCACTAATTTTAGTTATTAAAGAATCTGCTACTTCAACAGGGCAATTCTCTATAAATCTTTTTAAACCAGAATTACTAATAACATCCTTTGTTATTCCATTAGCCCCTTTCACAGAACGTTCTAACTCATATACCCCTTTGCTTCTCTTACTTCGATATTGCTTATTTCTAAAAGTAAAATAAATAACTACATTATCATATCTTTTTCCTCCTGCTACATCAATTGTTTTATTAATTATTTCATTAGCTGAAATTTGAGCTGAAATTGGTTTTGAAAAAGAAAAAAAGAATAGTAAAATTATTAAACTTCGTTGCATATAATATTATTTAAAAGACTAAAATAGTATTTCTATTAGTATTATATGCAACAATTTTGTTAAACTAAAAACATCATTTTATTCATTTTTAGAAGACTATAATACGTGATTTCACATTTATTTCGCTCTATTCATACTTGTCTTTTATAAAATTTTTTTTTCAAAATTTAAAAAAAGATAATTATTTTGTATTATTAAACCCAAAACAAAAAACAATGAAATATATAGTTTTATTATTAATTTGCTTAATAACCCAACCCATACTATCTCAGGATGCTACTACATATGAAAATACTATAAAAACTTTTCAAAAAAATTTTAATGCACAAAATGTAGATGCAATTTTTGATATGTATACTACAGATATGCAAGAAACTATCACTAAAGAAGGTGTTTCTAGTTTTGTTAAAGGGTGCTACGAGCAATTTGGAAATTTAAAAAAAATAACTTTTGTGGAAACTACAGAAGGAATCTACACTTATACTGCAGAATTTGATAAAACAAATCTATCAATGGATCTTCAACTTAGTGATAATGGTAAAATATCAACAATACAATTTCAAGAACTATAAAAATATTTAAAATATTCATTTTTTGTACAAAGCTTTCTTTCAAGAAAGCTTTGTACTTTTGTAAGCATTTTAAAAGCATTTTGAATACACCTAAATATGAATCCAAATAAAATCAACATATTAAACCGTAAAGCTAAATTCGAATATGAGTTCTTAGATAGTTTTACTGCAGGAATTAAACTTGTCGGTACTGAAATAAAAGCTATACGTGAAGGAAAAGCCAATATAGCAGAGAGTTTTTGTGAATTTAGTAACAGTGAACTTTTTGTAATCAATATGCATATTGAAGAGTATTCTCATGCCACCTATTTTAATCATAGCCCAAAAAGCGTACGTAAACTACTTCTTAACAAAAAGGAATTAAAAAAACTAGAAAAAGAAGTCAAAAACTCAGGTTTAACCATTATACCAACAAAGTTATTTATAAATGACCGTGGATTAGCTAAGTTAAATATTGTTCTGGCTCGTGGTAAAAAAATGTACGATAAACGAGAAGCCATTAAAGACCGAGACAACAAAAGAACACTTGCTAGAATTAAAAAAGATTTTAAATAACCCCTATCTAATTACAATTAACTATTCCATATTTTTTTTTACTAATACCTGCTGCTATTTTAGTTTTTATCTTCTAACAAAGGAACAAATCTAAATTCGCCAAATTCTCTTTTTTCAAATTCTGTTTCACTTTTACGTATAAAAAGAGTCATTATTTGCACATCTTCCCCTACAGGGATTACCAAACGTCCATTAACCTTTAATTGGCTTAACAAAGGTTTCGGAACATAAGGGGCTCCTGCAGTAACAATTATTCCATCATAAGGAGCATGCTCTATCAACCCTTTATAGCCATCACCAAATGACAGATATTTTGGTCTGTATCCAAGTTTAGATAAAAATAGTTTTGTTTTTTTAAATAATTCTTGTTGACGTTCTATACTGTATACTTTTACTCCTAACTCACACAACACTGCAGTTTGGTAACCCGATCCTGTTCCTATTTCTAATACTGTGCTTCCTTTTTTAATCTCTAATAATTCGGTTTGAAAAGCAACTGTATAGGGTTGAGAAATGGTTTGATCTGCAGCAATAGGAAAAGCTTTATCTTGATAAGCATGATCTTCAAAACCAGAATCCATAAATAAATGTCTGGGAATTTTTCCTATAGCAGACAATACTGCTTTATTTGTGATTCCTTTTTGAATCAAAACATCTACTAACTGCTTTCTTTTTCCGGCGTGTCTAAGGGTATCTTTCAATATTCTAAGGGTTATTTAGAAGGCTAAAATTACATAAACATTTTAAAGATTAATAAACAATTCTCTTCTCTTTAGTATTTTTTTGGATTTTAGATATAATTAGGATTTAAAATTTATAAATAATACTATTTTTGTGTAAAACCATGAATTATGCTCAAAGCTGGAGTACTCGGTGCAGGACACCTTGGTAAAATCCATTTACGTCTTTTAGAACAATCCGAAAACTATACCCTTGTTGGTTTCTACGACACTAACAACACTCAAGCAAAATCGATAGCCAAAGAGTTTGGGTATCACCTATTCAACTCTATCGAAGAGTTAATAGCAGCTGTAGATGTAGTAGATATTGTTACTCCTACATTTGCTCATTTTGATGTTGCTAAACAAGCAATAGAAGCAGGAAAACATGTTTTTATTGAAAAACCAATTACTAATACGGTTGCAGAAGCCGAACAACTTATCGATCTAGCCAATGCTAATAATGTAAAAGGACAAGTAGGGCATGTAGAACGTTTTAACCCTGCATATACTGCTGTTTCAAACAAAATAGAAAACCCTATGTTTATTGAAGCACACAGGCTAGCAGAATTTAATCCTAGAGGAACAGATGTACCTGTTGTTTTGGATTTAATGATTCATGATATTGACGCTATATTAAGTGTAGTTCATTCTGATGTTAAACATATAAGTGCCAGCGGCGTTTCTGTTATTAGTGAAACACCAGATATAGCAAATGCTCGGATAGAATTTGAAAACGGTTGTGTAGCAAATCTTACTGCCAGTCGAATTTCACTTAAAAACATGAGAAAATCCAGATTTTTTCAACGAGATGCATACATCTCTGTCGATTTTTTTGAGAAAAAATGTGAAGTTGTAAAAATGAAAGACGCTCCTAAAGAACCAGATGACTTTGCTATGATCTTGCAAAATGCTGAAGGAATAAAAAAACAAATCTATTTTGATAACCCTGATGTACCATCTAATAACGCAATATTAGATGAATTGAATGCTTTTGCTCATGCTATACATAACAACACAACCCCTATTGTCTCTTTAGAACAAGGTAAAAAAGCATTAGAAGTAGCATTAAAAATTATTGATTGTTTTAAGTCATAATCATATTCATATTTGTTTCCAGTAAGGAATATTTCTGTAAACAATATTATTAAATCATATATACAATTCTAATCCAATGGTTTAGAATCGTGAATTGTAAAATACAAATTCAAAATAAAAAAACATGAAAAACATTGCAGTAATAGGTGCAGGAACTATGGGTAATGGTATTGCACATACTTTTGCTCAAAAAGGTTTTAAAGTACAACTTATAGATATCTCTCAACAGTCCTTAGATAAAGGGTTAGCAACTATCACAAAAAATTTGGATAGAATGATTGCTAAAGAAAAAATATCTGAAAGTGATAAAAGTGAAACACTTGCTAATATATCTACTTTTACAAATATTAAAGAAGGAGTAGAATATGCCGAACTTGTTGTTGAAGCCGCTACAGAAAACGTAGATCTAAAATTAAACATTTTTAAAGAACTAAACAACTTATGCTCTGAGGATACAATCTTAGCGTCTAATACTTCTTCGATATCTATCACCCAAATTGCCGCGGTAACCAACCGTCCTGAAATGGTAATAGGAATGCATTTTATGAATCCAGTGCCAATTATGAAGTTAGTAGAAATTATTAGAGGATACAACACCTCTGATGAAGTCACTAATACTATTATGGAATTATCAAAAACATTAGGAAAAAATCCTGTAGAAGTTAATGATTACCCAGGGTTTGTAGCAAATAGGATTCTAATGCCTATGATTAACGAATCGATAGAAACTTTATATAATGGGGTCGCAGGAGTAGCTGAAATAGATACGGTTATGAAACTAGGCATGGCACATCCAATGGGACCATTACAATTAGCTGATTTTATTGGTCTTGACGTATGCCTTTCTATCCTTAATGTTATGTATGAAGGGTTTAAAAACCCAAAATATGCTCCTTGTCCATTATTAGTAAATATGGTTATGGCAGGAAAACTTGGAGTAAAAAGTGGAGAAGGGTTTTATGATTATTCTGAAAACAGAAAAGCAGAAAACGTATCTAAACAATTTCTATAAAAAAATATAATGTTAAAAAATTACACTTCTTAATTTTCAATATGAATAAGTTTTTACTATTAGTTTTAATTTTATTTTTTTGTAAAAACGAAAAAAAGATATTCAGTTTTTTAACCGTTAACGAAAAATACACCAAAGAAATTGATGTAATTCAGGATAAATCTCAAAAATATAATTCTCTATTTAAGAAAAATCCTGATTTTATAGCTACTAGCTTTGATTACCCCGTAGGTAAACCAAATGCTAAAGGCTATTATGATGCTCAAAAATTTAAAGAAAATAATCACTTAGGTAATGACTGGAATGGTTTAGGAGGAGGTAATACTGATCATGGAGACTCCATTTATGCTATCGCAAATGGATATGTATCTTTTGCCAAAGATATCGAAGGAGGCTGGGGTAAAGTCATTAGAATCATACATAAATATAAAAGAAAATATTATGAATCTATTTATGCTCACTGTAATTCAATAGGAGTAAAAGAAGCTGATTTTGTTAAAAAAGGCGCTCTGATTGCAACTATTGGCAATGCCAATGGTATGTATTTGGCTCATTTACATTTAGAAATTAGAGATAATATTTATATGGATATTGGTAGAGGATATGCAAAAAACACATCT
Source organism: Aquimarina muelleri DSM 19832 (assembly GCF_000430665.1). Classification (GTDB taxonomy): domain Bacteria; phylum Bacteroidota; class Bacteroidia; order Flavobacteriales; family Flavobacteriaceae; genus Aquimarina; species Aquimarina muelleri. Next base: position 21,421 of record NZ_AUML01000029.1, read on the forward strand.
GGATATCTAGATCCTAGTAAATTTATAAATAAAAATTAATGGCAAAAATTCATCCATTTAAAGCAGTACGACCAACAAGAGACAAAGTTAGCTTAGTTGCTTGCAGGTCTTATCAAAGCTACACTCCTATTGAGCGTGATTCACGCATGAATTACAACCCTTATTCTTTTTTACATATTGTTAATCCTGGATATAAATATCAAAAAGAAATATCTGGGGAAGAACGTTACAAATTAGTTCGTAATCGATATCTGGAGTTTAAAGAGGATGAAATTTTTATACAAGATGATAATCCGTGTTTTTATGTATATAAAATTGTAAATCGGGAACAAGAATCCTTTTGTGGAATCATAGCTGCTGCTAGCGCAGAAGATTATCATAATGATATTATTAAAAAGCATGAAGATACCCTAAAAGATCGTGAAAGCACTTTTAAAGAATATCTAAAAACAGTAGGATTTAATGCCGAACCTGTATTACTTACGTATCCGGATAATGATTTTATCACAAAAGTTATTTCAGAAACTGTAAAAACAAGAGCCGAATACGAATTTACAACTACATATAGAGACACTCATTATCTCTGGAAAATAGATGATAAAAAATCTGTTCAGGAAATACAAGATGCTTTTTCTTCCATCAGCATTATATATATTGCAGATGGACATCATCGTTCTGCGTCTTCTTACTTGTTATCTCAAGATTTAAAAGAAAACAACCCTGAACATCAAGGCAATGAGGCTTATAATTTTTTTATGAGTTATTTAATTCCTGAGTCTGATTTAAAAATTCATGAATTCAACAGATTAGTTAAAGATCTTAATGGATTAACTAAACAAGAGTTTTTAATTCGATTAGATGAGTGGTTTCGTATAGAAAATAGAGGTATTAAAGCTTATAAACCATCAAAACCTCATCATTTCAGCATGTATCTTGATGGCGAATTTTATTCGCTATACCTTAGAAAAACAGCATATAAATTCACAGATGCTTTAGAAGAGTTAGATGCTCAAATACTATACAAAACAGTACTAGAACCAATCTTAAACATAAAAGATTTACGCAGCGATACCCGCATAGGGTACTCACATGGTAAAAATGACATTGTTTTAGTAAAAAGCATGGTAGATAATAAAGAATATAAAGTAGGCTTTGGCCTTTTCCCTGCATCAATAGAGCAAGTAAAAAAAATAGCAAACGAAGGATTAAAAATGCCCCCAAAAAGCACTTATATTGAACCTAAATTAAGAAGTGGAGTAACTATTTATGAATTTTAAGCTATACAACATTCTAAAAAAAGGAATTTAGATATCTTTGCTAACTATGAATGATATCCAAACAAACCTTAAGAAAATAAAAGACTCTATTCCTATAGATGTTACCTTAGTTGCTGTATCCAAAACCAAGCCTGTTTCGGATCTTATGACTGCTTATAATACAGGACAGCGTATTTTTGGAGAAAATAAGATTCAAGAAATGGCTGAAAAATGGGATATGCTGCCAAAAGATATTAGTTGGCACATGATTGGTCACGTGCAAACAAACAAAGTCAAGTATATGGCTCCTTTTGTAGATTTGATTCATGCAGTAGATAGTTTTAAACTACTTAAAGAAATTGACAAACAAGCAAAAAAAAATAACAGGGTAATAAACTGTTTGTTGCAAATAAAAATTGCAGAAGAAGAAAGTAAATTTGGATTAAATGAACAGGAAGCAATTAATCTATTAGATAATGAAGATATAAAAAAACTAACCAACGTTCATATTGAAGGATTAATGGGAATGGCCACTTTTACTACTAATCCACAACAAATAAAAGATGAATTTAATAAGATTATGTCTTTCTTTAAAAGCTTGCAACCAAAATATCCACAAATAAAAACCTTATCTATAGGTATGAGTGGCGATTATGAATTAGCTATTGAGTGCGGAAGTACAATGGTAAGAATAGGTAGTTCTATCTTTGGGGCAAGAAATTATGAATAATCAATTAGCCCTACCCTTAAATTATTAAAAATTAAAAATGTGATAGCTACACAGACATAATATATGTACGCAATTTTAGATATAGAAACTACCGGAGGAAAATATAATGAAGAAGGAATTACTGAAATTGCTATATATAAATTCGACGGCCTTAATGTAGTAGACCAATTTATAAGCTTGATTAATCCAGAAAGAACTATACAGCCTTTTGTAGTTAATCTTACTGGAATCAATAATCAAATGCTCCAAAATGCTCCAAAATTCTATGAAGTAGCTAAGAGAATTATAGAAATCACTACAGAGTGTGTAATCGTAGCTCATAATGCAAGCTTTGATTACAGAATACTTAGAACAGAATTCTCTAGATTAGGGTTTGAGTTTGAAAGAAAATCTTTATGTACCGTAGAGCTCTCTAAAAAACTTATACCCAACCAGCAATCTTATAGCTTAGGAAAACTAGTTCGTAATTTAGGTATTCCTATTTCTGATAGACATAGAGCTAATGGAGATGCCCAAGCAACAGTAAGATTATTTAAGCTTTTATTATCTAAAGACACCGAAAAAAAAATAATAATAGAAACTGTTCGCACAGAAACTAAAAAACAGGTTGATGATAAACTTCTTAAATTGATTGAAACCGCTCCTACCGCAACAGGAGTATATTATATGCACCGTGAAGATGGAACCATTATTTACATAGGTAAAAGTAAGAACATAAAAAAACGACTAAATCAACATTTCACAAACGACAACAGAAAATCAAAAAGAATACAAGACGAAGTCGTTAGCGTAACCTATGAAATTACAGGAAGTGAACTCTTAGCTCTTTTAAAAGAAAGTGAAGAAATAAAGCTTAATAAACCAAAATACAACAGAGCTTTACGTAAAACAAAATACGATCAGGCGTTATATCAATTCACAGATGATAATGGATACATAAACCTAAAAGTCGAAAGAGCTGATAACCGAAAAACAAGTATTACTACGTTTGTAAACAGACAACAAGCTAAATCTTATATGCATCGTTGGGCTGAAGAATATAATTTATGTCAAAAATTTATGGGTCTGGATACCGGGAAAAGCAATTGTTTTAATTACACCATAAAACAATGCTTAGGTGCATGTATTGGAAATGAATCTGCTGAAGAATATAATTTACGAGTTCAAAAACTGATTCTTAGTAATTCTATGCGAAATCAGGATATGATTATAATAGATCGAGGAAGGGATATTGATGAACAAAGCTTTATTTTAGTCGAAGAAGGACTGTTTAAAGGTGTTGGTTATTTTAACTTAAATTATCAAATCAACAATATAGAGATCTTACGCTCTATAACCACTGCTATGTCTCATAATAGAGATGCAAAGCATATTATCCAAAGCTATGTTCGCACACATAAAAAATTAAAGATTATCCCTATTCACAAACTTTAATTTCGAAGTTTTAGTATTTTTATTAAAAATCAAAAAATTGAGCAATAACTCATCCCAAAAAAACTGGAAAACTAAACTGCATAGTATTATATATGAAGCAGACACCCCTACAGGAAAGCTATTTGATGTAGTTTTACTTATACTAATTCTTTTGAGCATCTTTTTTGTAATGTTAGAAAGTGTAAAAGGTCTACCTGCATATACCTATAATTTATTATATTATTCAGAATGGGTAGTTACGATATTTTTTACTTTAGAGTATATTGCAAGAGTAATTTCTATAAAAAAAACCTCTTCATATATTTTTAGTTTTTATGGCATAATTGACCTATTGTCTACCCTACCATTATACCTTTCTTTTTTTATTACTGGCTCCAGCGCTCTTCTTGCCGTTAGAGCATTACGTTTATTAAGAGTCTTTAGAATTTTAAAAATATCTCGTTACATAGGAGAATCTAATAAATTAGTAAAAGCAATTAAAGATAGTAGAGCTAAAATTTTAGTGTTTCTTTTTGCGGTGATTGTACTTTGCATAATTTTAGGTACTTTAATGTACCTTGTAGAAGGAGAAGAAAGTGGTTTCAAGAGCATTCCTATAAGTGTATATTGGTGTATCGTTACATTAACTACTGTTGGGTATGGTGATATTGCTCCAGCAACACCTTTAGGACAATTTATTGCTGCAATAATAATGATTATGGGATATGGGATAATCGCTGTTCCTACTGGAATTGTAAGTGCAGAATACACACAACATCAGAACAAGAATGTGGACTTAAACACTCAATCTTGTGGTCATTGTAATGAAAGTAAGCATTTTGATAACTCTAAATTCTGCCATAAATGCGGACAGGACTTATACATTAATAATGAATAAAAATTTAATTGTCATTGTTGGACCAACAGCAATAGGAAAAACTAGCTTGTCTATTGCGCTTGCAAAGTATTTTGATTGTGAAATTGTTTCTGCTGATAGCAGACAGTTTTACAGGGAGATGAGTATTGGCACCGCTGCTCCTACTATAAAAGAGTTAAAAGAAGCTAAACATCATTTTATACAACATAAAAGTATTAAAGAAGAATATAGTGTTGGAGATTTTGAAAGAGATGCTCTAACAAAGCTTACTGAATTATTTAAGCATAACGATTATGCTATTCTTATCGGAGGGTCTGGTTTATACATTAATGCTGTAACAAATGGTTTAGATCATTTTCCTGAAACAGGTATAGAAATTAGGAAAAAATTACAAGAAGAATATACGAATAAAGGAATTGAAAATCTTCAACAACAATTAAAAATTTTAGATCCTGAATACTATAACAAAGTAGATCTATATAATACACATAGAGTAATGAGGGCTCTTGAGGTATGTATCAGTACTGGCCTCCCTTATTCTTCATTTCTAAAAAAACCTAAGAAAAAACGTCCTTTCCAAGTTATTAAAATAGGTATTACTGCGGATAGAGAAGTTATTTATGAAAGAATAAACAAAAGGGTAGATTTAATGATTGAAGGAGGATTAGTAAATGAAGTAAAAAATCTTTACAACTACAAAACACTAAATGCGTTAAATACTGTTGGATATAAAGAAATATTCAAATATCTAGATAATGAATGGAGTATTGATTTTGCAATTTCTGAGATTAAAAAAAATACCAGACGTTTTGCAAAAAGACAGCTTACTTGGTTTAAAAAAGATATAGAAATCGAATGGTTTGGTTACAAAAAAAACAATACATCTATTATCACGTATATTAAAAAAAAATCACTATAAGATAATTATAGTGATTTTTTTAAGCTAGTTACCGTTATACTATTTTTCTAAGACTCTTCATTTCTCACTACTAGTCTAAATCCTTCTCCGTGGATGTTTAGGATTTCAACATTTTCATCTTTCTTTAGATATTTTCTTAGTTTAGCTATGTAAACATCCATACTACGAGAAGTAAAATAATTATCATCTCGCCATATTTTTGTTAACGCTAACTCTCTAGGCATAAGATCATTAAGATGCAACGCTAATAACCTAAGAAGTTCATTTTCTTTTGGTGAAAGCTTAATAGAGTCTTCTTCTTTATATGTTAAAAAACGAAGTTTTGAATTAAGATGAAATCCTCCGATTTTAAATTCAAATTGTTTACTATCTGCAACAGACTCTGTACTTTTACGTTGCATTATAGCTTGTATTTTCATTAATAAGACCTCACTATCAAAAGGTTTATTAAGATAATCATCTGCTCCTACTTTATACCCTTTCAATACATCTTCTTTCATTGCTTTCGCTGTTAAAAAGATGATTGGTATTTCTTCATTTTTCTCTCTTATTTCTTTTGCTAAGGTAAATCCGTCTTTATAAGGCATCATTACATCAAGGATGCACATATCATAATCATCTTTTTTAAATTTTTCAAAGCCTTCCATACCATTTTTAGCATGTACAACATCATAATCATTCATTATTAGATAATCTTTTAAAACTGTACCGAAGTTTGGATCATCTTCTACAAGCAAAATCTTTTTGTTTTCTGTTTCCATATTTTAAGATATTAACGGTAATTTAATTATAAATGTGGAGCCTTTTCCCCTTTCACTCTCCACCCAGATTTGACCATGATGGTCATCTACAATTCTTTTTACATAGGTTAAGCCCAATCCGTGCCCTTTTACATTATGAAGATCTCCAGTATGTTCTCTAAAGAACTTTTCAAAAATCTTTTTTTGTGCTACTTTACTCATTCCTATTCCTTGGTCACGAAACTTTACAATAATACTATTTTTTATATTTTCTGTGTATATATCAATTTTAGGTTCATCTTCAGAATATTTTATTGCATTATCAAGGATATTTACAATTACATTTGTTAAATGACTATCATTTGCTAATATTGTTGATTTAAGTGCTCCTAAGTGCATTTTTATATATCCTTCTCTATTTTCTACAAGCAAAGAGACATGTGTGATTGCATCTTCAATAATATCATGTAATTCTTGTCTTTCTTTTTTGATATTAAGTTCATTTTTCTCTAATTGAGATATTCTTAATACATTTTCTACTTGAGCATGCATTCGCTTATTTTCTTCACGTATCATATTCATATAACGCTGCACTTTTTCTGGGTCTCCTACTATTTTTGGATTTTTTATAGAATCTAATGCTAAATTAATAGTAGCAATAGGAGTTTTAAGCTCGTGCGTCATATTATTAATAAAGTCTGTTTTAATTTGAGATATTTGTCGTTGTTGCATTAATTGTGACAATGCACTGGAATAAGCTACAACAATAATCAATGTAAAAATTATTGACAGTATGGCCATTCCTTTAATTGTAGAAAGCACATATTGCTTTTTTCCAGTAAAATTAACATATAACTGGTATTCACTCACTCCTTGTTCATTTACAAAAAGAGGAATCCCATATGTTGTTGGATTATCCAAACTAAAATCGTCAGAACGTACTTTGGTTGCTAGGGCGTTACTATAAATAGCGTATTCAAAATCAACTTTTATATCTCTTTCTTCTAATTCTTTTTTAAGAAAATATTCTATTTCCTTTTCTTGAACTCGTCTATGAATCGGTATAAAACTAGCTATCTCTCCTATTACTATTTCATAATCTATTCTTTGAAGATCTGTTAAACCTCTAATTCTCTCCAATTTAGATTTAGAATTTTGCTTAGCAAAATTATTTTTTGCATCTTGTGCAGCTATATCTGTATTACGATGTAAAATATTTTTTAATCGTATGGTATCAATATTTAGGTTTATAAAAGACGAAAATAATTTATAATCTTCTTCTAAAATACCATTTGCATACGCAAAAGACTTTGTTGTATTATCAATACTAATATCTAGCAACTGATGAATAGTTTTATTATCAGGCTCATCGATGCTATCCAAAATTCCTTGTAATGGTATAAACATCTCTTCAAATTCTCTATATTGAATTCTATTCGATACAGATATTAATATTTGTTTAGCATTAAAAGAAAATTGTTCTTCATTATTCTCCACAGTGTTGTTAATCCAATATCCCTGAACAAAAATAATCCCAATTAACGATAAACTCATCAGGATTATCAGCAACACGAATAACCTTTTATTCATAGATCAAAAGTAAGACTTTAACATTTAGCGACTTTAGGGTTTAACCAAATGTTAACAAAATGAAAGATTCAGACTACAGGTTGTTTTGCGGATAACACCTTATGAATCTCATTAACCTGATTTTCTGTATCTTTTAAATTATCATTACTAATAACAAAATCTGCTAATACTATTTTCTGAGCATCATCCCACTGATTATTCATCCTAGATAGAATATTCTCTCTACTAGTATCATCTCGCCTTAAAACTCTTTCTATCCTTATTTCTATAGGAGCCGAGACCAAAATAGTATAATCACATTGTTTATATCCTTCATTTTCAAAAAGTATTGCAGCTTCTTTGAGCACATATTCTCCTTGTTGTTGTTTTTTCCAATGATTAAAATGTTTAGCTACTTCAGGATGCACAATGGCGTTTAGTTGATCTAGTTGTACTTTATCTTTAAAAACGATATTAGCAATATACTCTCTGTTCAGTTTTTCATTTAAATAAGATTCCTTTCCTAATAGTTCTATAATTTTGTTTTTCAGAAAAGCATTCTCATTCATCATTTTTTTTGCCTCATCATCTGCTATATAAATAGCTACTCCAAGTTTTTGAAACATTTTTGCTACTGTGGATTTCCCACTACCTATTCCACCTGTTAGACCTACTACTTTCATATATCAAGATATCATTTTAAAACTATGAATTGCACTTGTTTTTCTTGTAAACGTACATCGTGAACAAACTCTGATTTATTTATTAACTCCAAAGTCAAGAACGAGCTTTCTACTGATTTTTTTGCATAATCAGCCATCACTATAAAATCTCTTGGACTTATCTCATTGTATTTATCCAAACCTACCCTATACACTACAGAAATTTCTTTCGGAAATATTTTAACCTCAAGACCTTCAGGTATGTTATTTAGAATTATTGGGGTTTTTTGATTTCCTTCAGTAAATTTACTTACCAAAATATTACTTTTTACTTTTGTTGGACTAACAACAATACTAGATGGTAAATTATCCATATCTATATCTATACTAGAAGTATAGTTGATATTTAATCCTTCTAATACTATTTTTTGTGTTTTTATAGATTGTATCGTATCTACTATTTTTGAAGGACCGCTAATCGTAATAGAGTCTGGAAAAACAGACACTCCTTTACTACTACCATACCCAACTGAGTATTCAATATTTTGCTCTATTACAACAGGTATTTTCTTTTGCAGTTTATGATCTAGCTTTAACCTTAGTGTATCTTTTTGCATCGATAAAACCCTACCTTTAAAATCTAATTTATTTTTTAATACTGAGGATTCTTTGTCTATATAAAAGTAATATTGATCTTTAACATCAGTAACTGCATCTTTTATATCTAATTTCAAGACAGGCTTACCCCAATAATAATTCATTAGTCTAAAACCATTACCATTAAGCACCATTTTTAATATCTGGTCGCTTTTTTCGTTAAAAATTTTATCTTTAGGGATGCCTGAATACTGTATTGTTACCTCTATCTCTTTAGTATAATTTTTTGAAAACTGCTTAAATAACCATAAAACAGAGGTAAACAAAAGAAAAAACAAAAAGGTTTTTACATTACTTCTTTTTATATAAAATTTATTTTTTTTTCTGCTTGGCATATATACTACTTTAAAAAAAACAACTTCTTGAATTGTTTTTCAGGAGTCTTTTTTAACAGATGAATATAATAATAAGATTTCAGGAATCCTTTTCCATAACCATAAAATTGTATCAAAACTGCTAAAACAGACTGAATACCTATAGAAATTTTTTTATACTCTATAGTTGCTCCTACAAATATAAATCCAAAATAAACCCCTAAAGCAATTATAAAATACCACCATCCCAAAAACATTGTTATTATTGCAAATAACATGTACCCCATAAATATACTAGGAAACCAGTACGTCAACTTAGCTGTCTCTGGATGCCATTTATTTAAAATTGGTCTTACTAATCCAAATTTATTAACTTGAATATAGAATTTTTCCCAAGAAATTCTTCTTTTATGAAATACTTTTGCTTCAGAAATTAATGTTGTTTCATATCCTAACTTCCACAACCTTATAGTAAGATCTGGATCTTCTCCTGGATGTATATTTCCAAATCCGTTGGAAGCCAAAAAAGCTTCTTTTGACAATCCCATGTTAAAACTACGCGGTTGAAACTTACCTATTGTATTTTTTCGACCTCTTATTCCTCCTGTAGTTAAATAAGATGTCATACTATAGCTTATTGCTTTTTGAAGGTTAGAAAAACTATTATGCGCATCATCAGGCCCACCATAACAGTGCACAAAATGATTTTCTAAAGAATTACTAGCTTTATATAGATAATCTTTTGGCAATATTACATCACTATCTAAAATAATAAAGTAATTTCCTTTTGCCTTACGCATTCCATAGTTACGGGAATCCCCTGGACCTGTATTAGGCTTTATATAATAACTAATTAATAGTTTGTCTTTAAAAGTTTCTATAACAGATTCCGACGTTTGTGACGATCCATCTTCTACAATAACAATCTCATATTCTTGAGAATAATCCATCTCCACCATGCTCTCCAAAAGTTCTTTAATCTCATTTGGTCTATTAAAAACGGGCACTATAAAAGAAAAGTTTATTTTCATATCATAAAGGTAACCAACAAAAAATCCCATTATCTGTCAAAAATGGGATTTTTAAATATTTATTTTAACTAAAAGAACTATTCTTCTATAAATTTATCCATCACCATCTGACTTACTCCCATATTAGAAAATCCTCCATCATGATATAAATTTTGAAGAGTTACTTTTTTGGTTAAGTCAGAGAATAAAGTAATTGTATAATCTGCACATTCTGATGCTGAAGCATTACCCAAAGGCGACATCTTATCAGCATATTCGATAAACCCATCAAATCCTTTTACTCCTTTTCCTGCAGTTGTTGGGGTTGGGGATTGAGAAATTGTGTTCACTCGCACTTTATGTTCTCTACCAAAGAAATATCCAAAACTACGTGCTATCGATTCTAAGTATGCTTTATTATCTGCCATATCATTATAATCTGGAAACACTCGTTGTGCTGCCATATAGGTTAGTGCAACTACACTTCCCCATTCATTCATAGCTTTCTTTTTATATAAAGTCTGCATTGTTTTATGAAAAGAAAGCGCTGATACATCTAATCCTTTTTGTGTCCAATCATAATTCTGATCTGTATAATGACGTCCTTTACGCACATTTATCGACATCCCTATAGAGTGCAAAACAAAATCAAGTTTACCACCCAAAATTTCTGTTGCCTTATCTACAAGATTTTCTAAATCCTCTAACGAAGTAGCATCCGCAGGTATTACTTGAGAATTTGTTTTTTCTGCAAGGGTATTTATAGTACCCATTCGCATTGCAACAGGTGCATTGGTAAGAACAAAACTTCCTCCTTCTTCAAAAACACGCTCTGCTGTTTTCCATGCTATTGAATTTTCATCCAATGCCCCAAAAATAATTCCTCTTTTACCTTTTAATAAATTGTGTGCCATTTAACTGTAAATTAAAGTATGGTTATACGAATGGTAAAGATAACAAAACGACCCAAACCATCACTAATTGAAAAAAAAATTAGTTTAACTCTCAATAATCTTATTATGAACCTAATAATGATTTTGCATGAGTTAATGCAGAATCTGAAATGTTTTTCCCTCCAATCATTTCTGCAATTTCTTTTATTCGTTCTTCTCTACTTAACAATTTAAGTTGTGTTATTGTAGTATTTTGAACATCTTCTTTATATACTTTATAATGGTTTTGTCCCTTAGCAGCTATTTGTGGGAGGTGTGTAATGCTAAAAACTTGCATTTTTTGACTCATATCTTTCATCAAATCTGCCATTTTATGCGCTATCTCTCCAGAAACTCCTGTATCTATTTCATCAAATATAATTGTTGGTAATTGCGTATATCTAGAAAGAATAGATTTTATAGCAATCATAATTCTAGATAATTCACCACCAGAAGCTACTTTTTTAAGTTGCCCATAAGCTCCTCCTTTATTAGCTGAAAACAAAAATTCTAGAACCTCTTTACCATTAGACAAGTATTTTTCTTGTAGCTCTAAAGAAGCTTGAAAAGTTGCATTAGCCATCCCTAACTCTTTAAGAATTTCTTCTAATTCTTTTACTAACTGTGGTAATGCTTTATTTCTTTTTTTGTGAATTTTAGTTGCAACCTCATCTAATTTAGATTCTGTTTTATAAATTTCTTTTTTAAGTAATTCTATATCTTCTGTTAACGATTCTGTTTTAGAAACTTTTTCACGTAGTTCTTCTGTTAAAACCATTAACTCTTCTATTTTAGAAACAGAATGTTTTACTAATAAGTTATTTAGTAATTGTAGTCGTTGACTGGTTTTTTCTAATTGTTCAGGGTCGGCTTCTAGTTTCTCTAATTCTCTTAATAATGTTTCTCCTATATCATCCAATTCTATATAAAGACTTTGAATTCTTTGCGAGAGTTCTTTTAAAGGAGAGGAATAGGATTCTATCTTTAAAATATTATTTTTAATAGTATTTAGTTGATCTGACACCCCTATTTCTTCAGAAGAAACAATAGCCAAAGATCCTGATAATCGTTCTTGTATCTCTTCGATATTATTAAGCTGTTCATACTGCTCCTCCAACTCCTGCAGCTCCCCTACTTTTAGCTTAGCTTCTTCTAATTCTTTTAAAAGAAAGGCATTATAATCATATTCTTTCGTGAATTCTTCTTGACTGGCCTCCAAAGATTTTACTTCTTTTTTCTTTTCTTTTAGAAGCTGAAGACCTCTTTTATAAGATTCAATTTCTCTATCCGCCCCTGCCAAAGCATCTAAAACTTCAAATTGAAAATCATTAGTAGTAATTTCTAGTGTTTGGTGCTGGCTATGAATATCAATTAACCTTGTTCCTAAAGATGTTAATGATTGTAATGTAACTGGTGTATCATTTACAAAAGCTCTAGATTTTCCTGATGGTAATATTTCTCGCCGTATTATGGTTTGATCTTCATAATCCAATTCTTCTTGCTGAAAAAAAGAAACAAGATTATATTTTTTAATATCAAAAACACCTTCTATAAAGCATTTTTGAGTATTATCTTTTACGCTGTTAATATCGGCTCTTTTTCCTAATAACAACCCTAAAGCTCCAAGCAACAAGGATTTACCTGCACCTGTTTCTCCTGTAATTGTTATTAAACCAGAATCAAAAGATACCTGTAGTTGTTCTATTAACGCGAAGTTTTGTATAGAAAGACTTCTTAGCAAAGGATAGAAAAATTTTAGTTATTTTTAAAAAGTAAAGATACCATAGTTTTAAAAATAAAACGTTTTTTTAAAACTTAATATCTTTCCAATTTTCTGAATATGTAGGTGCTATTTTATTAAGCACTTGTACAGTCTCTGCTATATCAACAGAAGGTCCTCCTGATAGTATACTAGATACCTCATCTGCTTTAGCATCAAAAAACACCCTCATTATGTAAGAGTTAGGTCTGGTATCATGAACTTCTTCTAAAGATTTCATTGATTGAGTAATCGTTTCTTTTCCTTGTTTTAGATTATTATACATAACATCTAATCCCTCTCTGTGGTATATATACATTGCTTTTCTATATCCTTCATAAGTCCCTGAAAGAAGGTCATCATTAAGCCTGAACCTATTAGGGTTTTGTTCTCTAGCCCAACCTGCTGTATTACTTCCTTGTGCGTTATTAACAATGTTTTTAGCTTCTTTATAATAATCTGTACCTTTATTTAGCTCGAATGTATCTGCATCTACCCCTAATATGGTATATAAATAAAATGCAATTACCGAAATTAGGTTCGATTCATAACTATTTGGATTATAATTCAAAGGCTGAAACTCTAAATAATCAAAGTTAAACTGTTTATCATTTACATTAAATATTGTTGTATTATAACCAGAACCATATACTGGCCTGGATGCCTGCACTTGTATTGTTGCAGAAAAGGTATCATTATCATAATTAACAATAGTTATAAAAAAACTACAGTTAATTCGTTCTTCGGTACGATACTCTACAGAGGTCCACTTTGTATTATTAACAAATTCAGTTAATGAACGTTCTAGAGTTTTAAAAACCTGAAGATTTGGATTACCTGTTTGTTCTGCATTAATAGCTACTGTAGCATTAAACTCCTGAGCATTTAGATTAAAACCAATTATGAATATTACAACAACAAATAGCTTATTCATTCTTTAATGTATTAATTTCATCAAATATATCTTGTGCAACTTTTGACTTTGCTTTTAAAGCAAACGTTTTAATCTCTAATTTATGATTGATTAAACTTACTTTATTTGTTTGTTCTTTAAAACCTGCTCCTTTATCATTAAGTGAATTTAGAACAATTAAATCTAAGTTTTTATTTTTTAGTTTGTTTTTAGCATTTTCTTCTTCATTTTCTGTTTCTAAAGCAAATCCAACGAGAAATTGATTTTTTTTCTCTATCCCCATCCACTTAAGAATATCTTTTGTTCTCTCTAATTCTACAGAAAACTCTATTTCTTTCTTTTTAATTTTTTGACCTGATATTTCTTTAGGTCTATAATCTGAGACAGCAGCAGATGCTATTGCTATATCACAATATTTATACAAAGGAACTACTGCTTCATACATTTGCTGAGCACTAACTACATTTATCACCTCTATATAAGCATGATCTACTTTGATTGCAGATGGTCCTAAAACAAGTGTTACATGTGCTCCCAAATTAGCAGCAACCTTAGCTAATTCTATTCCCATTCTGCCACTGGAATGATTTCCTATAAACCGTACTGGATCTATTGCTTCGTAAGTAGGACCAGCGGTTATTAAAACTTTTTGTCCTTTTAATGGCAGTTTACTTAAAATATCTTTTTCGATGTATTGTACGATATTCTCAGGCTCTGCCATGCGCCCTTGCCCTACCAATCCGCTAGCAAGCTCTCCTGATTCTGCAGGAATCATAATATTACCGAATTCTTGTAATTTTTTAAAAGACTGTTTTGTAGAAGGATGATTGTACATATCCAAATCCATTGCTGGAGCATAATAAATTGGACATTTAGCAGACAAATAAGTTGCTAATAGCAGGTTATCACTATTACCTGTAGCCATCTTAGACAAAGTATTTGCTGTAGCAGGAGCTATTAACATTAAATCTGCCCACAACCCCATTTCTACATGATTATTCCAAACAGTATTTTCGTCTTCTTCATCAAAAAAGGAAGAGTGCACTGGGTTTTTGGATAATGTAGATAAGGTAAGTGGTGTAACAAAGTCTTTAGCTGCAGGAGTCATTACCACTTTTACCTGCGCTCCTGATTTAATAAATAGGCGCACTAAACTTGCTGTTTTATAAGCAGCAATACCAGCGGTGACACCTATTAAAATTTTTTTACCGCTTAAAACAGACATAAATTTATAGAGCTTCTGTGTCTGTCTTTGTGTTTCTGTGATAAATTTTACCTTCTAACCATTCTTGTACTGCTAAAGCATGTGGTTTAGGTAATCTTTCATAAAACTTAGAAACCTCTATTTGTTCTTTATTTTCAAAAATCTCTTCTAAACTATCATTATATGTTGCGAACTCATCCAGTTTTTCTAAAAGCTCTTTCTTTATATCTGTATTAATCTGTATAGCTCTTTTAGCTATTATCGAAATTGCTTCATAGACATTATCTGTTGGTTGATCAATTCGGTTTTTATCTATAGTGATCGTATTTACAGGCGCATTACTTTTTTTCAAATCCATCTTCTGCTTTATTTTCTATTTAATTAATTCTAGTCTTGTTTTTATATCTTGTGCTATTTCTTCTGCTTTTTCTAGATATTCTCCCTCAGTTTTATAATATTTCTTATAACCATTATAATAATCCTGAGCAATTTCTAAACGCTCTTTTACTAAGCTTTCGTAACTTCCTATAGCTAAAAGATATTCAGACTCTAACTTGTAATATAATATTTTTTCTTTGAAAGATGATCCTGGATAATCCACAAGATAATTATCAAATGCTGCAATAGCTACTTTATAATCTTCTCTGTGATGATATTGTTTAGCTATTTCGTAGGCTTTTCTTTCTTTTTTATTTCTAAGTTCTGTTACTAGAGCATTTGCTTCTTTTAAATCCTCGCTTTCGGGGAATGTATTAATGAACTCTTGAAGCTTCTCTATTGCTTTTGTTGTCTCTTCTTGATCTAAACTATATCTTGGAGATAAATAATAATAACTTTTTGCTCCTTTATATGCTGCTTCTTCCTTTTTCTGACTATTAGGGTATGATTTAACATATCTTTCAAACTGATATCCAGATAAGTAAAAATCTTCTAATTGATAATATGTATCTGCATAATAGTACATTATTCTTTCTGCCTGAGGCTTACCTCTATACTGAGGAACTATTTGTTCTAAAAGCCGTAAAGCTTTTTTATACTTTCCTTCTTTATATAAATTCTCTGCAACTTTATATTTAGCTGCTAAATCCTCGCCTCTAACTACCTTTTGGTATTCACTACAAGAACCTAAGAATAAAACAAAAACAAGCAAATACAATAATCTATCCATATCATAAAAAAACATCTGGCAAAAATATGTATTTCTACCGTATTACAAAAACTTTATCTATTGAATTAACTTACCTATATGTATTACTATTTATTTAGCAGACAAATTAACCAGTAATCATTATAGTCTATACTACTTTGTTGATTAACTATATCAATAACTACACAATTAAAAGCTTGTTGCAAGACTCAACAATATTTAACACTAAAGACTATTTTTATTTATTAAACGAAGATTTTTTACTTAAAAACATCATGATCCAGAACAACAGAACTACCTTTATAAGAACTAAACCAGTAATATTTGCTACTTCTTAATATTTATAAACTAAAAATATGCTTCACATTAACAGGTTTACTTGAACCAACAACCTATTAACATATAAAATTCTGAATCTATTATTCTTTTCAACCTCTATTTATAAAAGTTAATATTTCTCAATAAATTTTTTTATTTTTTCCTCTAAACTTAATGAAACAGACACCAACGGCAATCGAAGGTAATCCTCACAAACACCTTTTACTTTTAAGATATTTTTAATCCCCGCTGGATTACCTTCTTCAAAGGCATAATCAAGAACAGGAAGTAATGTATATAAAATATCAAATGCTTTTTTTGTTTGACCAGACAATCCTAAGCGTATCATTTCTGAAAACTCATTAGGAAACCCTTGTCCAACTACACTTATAACTCCATCTCCACCTGCTACAACTGCTGGTAATGCTAATGTATCATCTCCAGAAATCACCAAAAAATCAGTAGGTTTATTTTTGATAATTTTTAATACTTGCGTAAAATCACTTACTGCCTCCTTAACACCAATTATTTTATCTAATTGAGCAAGACGCAAGGTCGTTTCTGCCATCATATTAACCCCTGTTCTAGCTGGAACATTATACAGTAATACAGGTAAAGGACTATTATCGTTTATACTTTTATAATGCTGAAAAATTCCTTCTTGACTTGGCCTATTGTACATTGGCACTACAGAAAGTATTGCATCAAAATCAGATGACCTAACTTTTTTAACCTCTTCTACTACTGCTAGAGTGTCATTTCCTCCTACACCTATAACTAAAGGGAGTCTTTTATTATTTACTTCTACTATATGTGCAATTAAACTCTTTTTTTCTTCCTTTGTAAGAGTTACCGACTCTGCGGTTGTCCCTAACACAACAAGGTATTCTACATTACCTTCTACACAAAAATTAACCAAGGATGTAACTCCTTTATAATCTATCGCACCATCTTTATCAAAAGGAGTAGCCAATGCTACACCAGTTCCTCTGAGAAAATTACTCATACTATATAATCTGTAAAATTTTTAAATACTTTTTTAATTCTGCTATAAAAAGATTTGTGTCATTTGTAGTAGCTCCAATAATCAAGTCATTAATCCTGTTATCTACTGTAGAAAAACCTACTTTAAATTTAGCTTTAGAAGCTGCCGCTACATAATTTAATTCTATCAAGTCTTCTTCATAAAAATTAATCAATACATCATAGTCTTCATTTACAAACTCTTTTAAAGATTTACTTTTTATAACTCCGCTTACACCAAAGCTTTTATTTCCATAATAAGCAGCCTCCTCATCCTCGTCTAATTCTTTTTGATTTTCTTTATAACCTATCACTTTAAGCCTCTCTGATTCAACTCCCAATTCGTTTGCTAATTTTAACAAAGAAACAATGTTAATCGATTGAGATGCATCTATAAGAACCGCCAATGTTTTAAGGCTTGAAATACTTTGTGATCCAGCTTGTCTTTTCCCTAGATGCGCTTCGATATTTTTTCTTATCGCATTTCTTTTAAGGCCTTTTAAAATCATTTATTAAAAAAAATTAATAAGCCACAAATGTAGCTATTTTACAGTTTAAATTCGTCTTGTATTCTTCTAGAAAGAAGAATACCATTATAATTAAACAACATAGTTGTTTTTGTTAAATTTAAAAATATGTATCGTTTATAGACTTTATATCTATCGGTTTTGTATCTATAAAAAATTTAGTAAAAAAGTAAATCCCCAATATCTCTACACCATTAATCAATATCGTAAACTCTCTACTATAATAATACAACTCATTTATTGCTAAAAGAGCATCTACAAACAATGTACAGCAAGCAGCTATAAATAGATAAATTGACTTCTCATATCTATCTGAAACATAAATAAAAAAACAAATTGTAACAAATAATAAAAGACCTATAACGATAAGACTCATTGCTCCAACTGAGTTAATAATCTTAGGCAAAACCAGATCGATAATAGAAAAAATAAGATACCCTATCAAAATTATGCTCACTATTACTGGTGGAGACGCAAATACTTTCAATTTAACATCTTTCTTTGAAATAAAATCTTTTAACAAAAAACTACATAATCCATAAAAAGTAAATATAAGTACTGCTATCACTGTATAATATTTCACAAAATCAAGATATATAAAAACATCTGTAATTGCTATAACTAGCATAGATAATGGAAATAACAAACTCGATTCTTTAACAAACTTAAAATATAAATAAATTAAAGATACAGGAACAATAGGTTTTACGTACACCAACAATCTTTTCTCAAAAAAAACGCTTACACATACAACTATCAAATAAGTAATATAAAAAATTAGATATGTAGCCTCTACTTTTCTCAAAAAAATAAAAAAATTACATCAATATATAATAAAAGTGATTATTACTACGAGAAAAGAAAAAAATGTATTTAAATTAAAAATATATACTAAACATAAATACATTAACGATAATAAAAAAAGTTTCTACTATCTTTTCTTTCTCCATTAATTTTAATTTACCCCTAGAAAAAATATTACTAGATTTATATCTCTAGAATATCTTAACACAAGATAGTAATTTTTAAAGAACCTTATTTAACAACATAAAGTCTTTATAACAACTAAAACACCTTTTTTATTCTAACTTACCAAGAAAATCTTCTTCACTTATAATAGGTATGGATAACATATTTGCTTTTTCTAGCTTACTAGGCCCCATATTTTGTCCTGCCACAACAAAGGATGTTTTAGCCGATATTGAACTAGAAACCTTACCTCCATTATCTTCTATCATTTTTTTAAGTTCATTTCGTGATACTTTTTCAAAAACTCCTGAAACTACAAAAGTTACTCCTTGAAAAATATTTGTTTGACCCGCTAACTTATCTGCAGATATTTCTAACTGAACCCCATATTGTTTTAACCTATGAATTAATGCCCTATTTTCTTCAGCTCCAAAAAACTCTACAACACTTTGTGCTATTTTAATTCCTATTTCATCTACATTAACCAAGTCTTCTTCTGATGCTATCATTATTGCATCTATAAATTTATAATGTTTGGTTAATTTTTTAGCAACCGTTTCTCCTACATACCTAATCCCTAAAGCAAACAAAACTCGTTCAAAAGGAATTTCTTTTGATTTTTCAATTCCTAAAATAAGGTTTTCGGCACTTTTTTCGGCCATTCTTTCTAAAGGAACTACTTGTTCTTTTTTCAACTCATAAAGATCTGCATAGTTTGTGATCAAACCTTCTTTAACAAGTAATGCTACCGTTTCTCCTCCCAGACCTTCAATATCCATTGCTTTCCTAGAAATATAATGCTGTATGCGACCAATTATTTGCGGAGCGCAACCTTTATAATTAGGGCAATAATGCTGTGCTTCTCCTTCTTTTCGTATTAGTTCGGTATGACATTCTGGGCAATGTGTTATATATGATGTTGGAACAGATTCCTGTTTTCTGTTTTTAAGATCTACTGCTATAATTTTAGGAATAATTTCTCCTCCTTTTTCTACAAAAACAGTATCTCCTACTCGTATATCTAATTTTTCTATCTGATCTGCATTATGCAAAGAAGCTCTTTTTACAGTAGTCCCTGCAAGAGATACTGGTTTAAGATTTGCTACAGGAGTAATTGCTCCTGTTCTGCCTACCTGATATGTGATTTCATTAAGTATTGTAGACACTTGCTCTGCTTTAAATTTATAAGCCATTGCCCATCTGGGAGCTTTTGCAGTAAAACCAAGCTCCTCTTGTTGCTGTAGGTTATTTACTTTTATTACAACGCCATCGGTTTCGTATGGTAAATCATGCCGGTGGCTGTCCCAGTAGGTTATAAAATTTAATACCTCTTCAATAGAGTTTACTAATTTAGATTCTGCAGGTACCTTAAAGCCCCAATTTCTGGCTTTATCAAGGCTCTCAAATTGAGTTTTTATTTTTAACTTATTGCCTTTAACACTATACAATAAGCAATCTAGTGGTCTTTTAGCAGTCTCGCTACTATCTTGCAATTTCAAACTACCCGAAGCTGTATTTCTGGGGTTTGCATAAGGCTCTTCTCCTGCTGCTATCCGTTCTTCATTCATTTTAAGAAATCCTTTGTAAGGCAAAACAATCTCTCCTCTAATATCAAATTTTTCTGGAAAATCTCCTTTTAATTTTAATGGTACCGATTTTATAGTTTTTACATTTGTAGTAACATCATCTCCTTGTATCCCATCTCCTCTGGTAACCGCCTTTTTTAAAATACCCTTTTCATAAGTTAAATTTATAGAAGCACCATCATATTTAAGTTCACAAGTATAACTAATTGACCCATCTACCATTTTCTTTAAACGTTTCTCCCAATCTAGCAGATCCTCTTGTGAATACGAATTATCCAAAGAGTACATTCGTTCGTCATGTACTACAGTTGCAAAATTTTTAGTAACCTGTCCTCCAACCCTAAGTGTTGGTGAATTTGGATCGTAAAACTCTGGATATTTTTCTTCAAGCTCTTGTAGAGATTTAAGTTTCATATCAAACTCATAATCACTTATTATAGCTGCATCCAGCACGTAATAATTATAATTATGTTCTCTTAACTCTTCTCTTAATAAATTTATCCTCTGCTCTATATTCATTTTAACATGTATCTTTTTTAAAGACCTAACAAAACCTTACTTCTTCAATCAATATCTTTTATTTGTTTTTAACAAATATTATACTTTATCTGGTTGCAACCATTTTTTAGTTTGTACTGGCTCAAAGCTTTTCATTTTTTCTAACAATATATCTATATCCTCTTCTACAATAAGTAACTCGTAGTTTTCTGTTTTTAAAAAGTTTTTGCGAACCATGTTTTTCAATAAAGCCAGTAGATCATCATAAAATCCATTTATATTTAAAAGCCCTATTGGTTTTTGATGTAGCCCCAATTGTGACCAAGTTATAATCTCGAATAGCTCTTCTAGCGTCCCAAATCCTCCTGGCAATGTTATAAAACCACCACTTAACTCTTGCATTTTCATTTTTCGCTCATGCATATTAGCCGTAACAATCAACTCATCTAAACCACGATGCACTACCTCTTTTAACATTAAAAACTCAGGAATCACCCCAATTACTTTTCCTTTATTTTGTAATACCCCTTCAGCTACCTCTCCCATTATTCCGATTTTAGCTGCTCCATATACCAACGTTATTTTTTGATATGCTAATTTTTCTCCTAACAAATATGACTCAGAAATTATTTTGGCGTCATTACCTTCACTACTTCCGCAAAACACACAAATGGAATTCAAATTACTCATACTTACTATTTATTTTTTAGGAGCACAAGCTCTTATCATTCGTTTGTTACCATATATATCTTCTCTTACCTTTACAGAAGTAAAGCCTAATTCTTCGATCCTTTTTTTTGTTTCAAAGCTTAAATATTGATTAATCTCAAAATACAACACTCCGTCATTATTCAATTTTTTATTAGCTAATATTGCTATTTTTTCATAAAAAAGCAACGGATCTTTATCCGACACAAATAAAGCTAACGACGGTTCGTTATTAAGTACATTAGGTTTCATTTCTTGCTTCTCCATCTCTCTTACATAAGGTGGGTTGGAGACTATAATATCAAACTTTTGAAATAAACTTTCTACCTTTAGAATATCTTCTTTAATAAACGTTACCTCTACTTTATTATTTTTTGCATTTTCTTTTGCTACTTCTAAAGCCTGTTCTGACACATCTATAGCATACACTCTGGCTTTAGGTAAATTTTTGGCTAATGAAATAGCAATACAGCCACTACCTGTGCCTATATCTAAAATAGCTAAAGAAGCATCTTTTGGTTGATCTTTTAAGACCCAATCCACTAACTCTTCCGTTTCTGGTCTTGGGATAAGAACATTTGGACTTACCTTAAAAGACATCCCATAAAAATCAACCTCTCCTATGATGTGTTGAATTGGTTCTTGTTTTTCTAATCGTTGCTTTGCTTTATCAAAAACCTCTATCTGCTTTACAGAAACCTCTTGATCCAAACGCATAGCTACATCTACTCTTCTAAGACTTAAAATATCTTCGGAAAGAATATAGAAAAACGACAAAATTTCTTCTGAATCATATATACCAGATAAAGAATCAACAAAATTAGTTCTAAGGTCTTTTATCTTCAAAACTGAAGTTTTTTTGTTATAATTCTTTTATCATCCATGCCTGACAACTATAATGCCCTGTATTTCCCATAGGCGCTTCCAATGGCAAAAAACCTACTTTGTGATACAATTTCCTCGCAGATTCCATATAAGGCATTGTTTCTAAATAACATTTAATATATCCTTGTTCTTTTGCAAAACTAAGACACGTATTTATCATTTTAAACCCTACTCCTTTACCTCTTGCTTGCTCCAAAAAATACATTTTTTGCAATTCACAAACCTGCATAGATGCCTCTCCTTCTAAAGGAGCAATTCCTGCGCCTCCTATGATCCGCCCCTCTTCCTCAACCACATAATATTGCATCTTGGGCTTATTATATGTCTCAAACATCTTATCTAAAGATTTATCTTCGTATGCAGTTCCTACTTTTGGAACCTCCATCTCAATTAAAACATTACGTATCACCTTTGCTATTTCTTTATTATCGCTAGGCTGTATAGTCCGTATTTTTATACTACTCATTATATTTTAAATACTACTTTTACATTTCTATAAAGGATATATCAGAAAAACCTTTGGGTCTTCAGATTAAATAAAAACTAATTTATATTTAAGGATATTGAAATATACATTAAATCTAATAAGAAATCAATGAGTAAAATTCTATTATTATCAACAATATTTGCATTTATCACAAGTTGTTATATTATCAGAACACCTAATTTTAAACCCTTTGATTCTATAGAAGTTACCGACATTAGTCTAGGTAATATTACTATTAATACAAATGTTGTTTTTAACAATCTTAACAACTTAAACAAAAAATCACTCATAAATAACATAAACATAGGAGCTATTTCTACAAAAAAACTTAATATTCTTGGAAAAATAATATTATACAAAACATCCTAAAAAATTATTGTATTATCGTATAATATAAAGGCTCTATTAAATACTATTCAAAAAATTTCTCCTATCCCATCTTACAAACAAAGAACAAAAAATAAGACTCAAATAAAGTGACAACACATCAAAAATACATGCAACGATGCATTCAATTGGCAAAAAATGGCTTAGGAACTACGTATCCAAACCCAATGGTAGGTAGTGTAATTGTGCATAATAATAAGATTATTGGTGAAGGATGGCATTATGAAGCTGGAAAGCCTCATGCAGAAGTAAATGCAATTGCTTCTGTTAAAAAAACATCTCTTTTAAAAGAATCTACAATTTATGTAAGCCTAGAACCATGTAGCCATTTTGGAAAAACCCCACCTTGTAGTGATCTTATCATAGCAAAAGGAATCAAAAAAGTAGTTATAGGAACAATAGATACTTTTGATAAGGTTTCTGGGTCTGGTGTTCAAAAATTAATGAGCGCAGGTTGCGATGTTATAGTTGGTGTTTTAGAAAAAGAATGTGCTGACCTTAATAAGCGTTTCTTTACTTTTCATAACAAAAAACGACCATACATTATTTTAAAATGGGCAGAAACAAAAGACGGCTATATTGCCCCTGCTTCTACTAAAAAAAGAGAACCTGTGTGGATTACCAATGCATATTCAAGACAAATTGTACATAAATGGCGCGCAGAAGAACAAGCTATTCTAGTAGGTAACCAAACTGTATTAAAAGACAATCCTAAATTAACCATACGAGATTGGTTTGGGAAAAATCCCATCAGAGTTGTTATTGATCGATCTAGTAAAATTCCTAAAGACTCTTCGGTTCTGAATCTAACTACACAAACAATATTAATCACCTCAGAGAAACATAAAAATACAAACAGCGATACTCTTATTTATGAAATTGTTGATTCGCAAAAATGTACAACAGAAGAAATCTGTGCTATTCTTTACAAACACAACATACAATCTGTAATTATAGAAGGTGGTTCACATACAATCCAATCCTTTATAGATAAAAATCTTTGGGATGAAGCAAGAGTTTTTACAGGAAATACTATTTTTGAATCTGGAATAAAAGCTCCAGTTTATAAAGGAAAAATGGTTTCTGAAGAAAGAATAAAAACTGACGTACTAAAAACATATCAAAATGATTAAAACTATAATTTTTGATTTTGGCGACGTTTTTATCAATTTAGACAAGCCTGCTACAGAAAAAGCGTTTTTTAAATTAAAAAACATATCTTTTGCTACAGAAACAAAAAAAATAACTAAACATTATGAAACAGGAATTATCTCTACTCCCGAATTTATTAATAACTTCAAAACAGTAATCCCTGAAGCTTCAGAAAATCAAATTATAGATGCCTGGAATGCTATTCTGTTAGATTTCCCAAAACACCGATTAGAATTCTTAAAAAAATTAGCTACAGAAAAACAATACAAACTAATTTTATTAAGCAACACTAATGAATTGCACATAAATTGGATCAAAAACCATATTTCATTTTATCCAGTATTCAAATCTTGTTTTGATGCTTTTTATCTTTCACACGAAATCAATTTACGCAAACCTGAAATAGATATTTTTAAATTTGTTTTAAAAGAACAT
Source organism: Aquimarina muelleri DSM 19832 (assembly GCF_000430665.1). Lineage (GTDB taxonomy): Bacteria > Bacteroidota > Bacteroidia > Flavobacteriales > Flavobacteriaceae > Aquimarina > Aquimarina muelleri. The sequence goes on from NZ_AUML01000029.1 coordinate 46,498, forward strand.
CAATTAAATCCTGAAGAAACATTATTTATTGATGACACTAAAGAGAACACAAATGCTGCTGCAACACTTAAAATCCATACTTGGAATAACAATCCAAAAACAGAAGATATAATCGATTTATTTACCATAAAATCTGATTTATTTTGATTTATTTATTTTTAAGTATAATAGCCTCTTCTTGGATTTTTGTAATCTTTAAGCTATTTTCTAAATACAATGTAAATACACTACAAGCTATAGTTGTAAATTACATTGTTGCTTCAATTTCAGGAATAGTGGCGTATTCTGAGCCAATTAATCTGGTTATTATATCAAAGCAAGACTGGTTTTACGGAGCTATGATATTAGGAGTTGTTTTTATTTCTGTTTTCAACCTAATGGCATATACAACGCAAAAAAATGGTCTCTCTGTAGCTGCAGTAGCTAATAAAATGAGCCTAGTTATACCTATCCTATTCGGAATATTAGTATACCATGAAAGCACAGGCTTTTTAAAGATAACAGGAATCATTGTGGCAATTATAGCAGTATATCTAACTTCTATTAAGACTAACAATGACATTTCTATAAAAAAAGAAAATGTAATTTTCCCTTTATTAGTATTCATTGGCAGTGGAATCATTGACACCAGCCTTAAATTTTTAGAAACAAGCTATGTTTCTAAAAATGATATTCCAATTTTTTCTGCTACTATTTTTGTATGCGCAGCAATCATAGGTTTATCCACATTAACATATAAAGCCTTCAAAGGGTCTCTAAAAATTTCTTTAAAAAATATCATAGCCGGAATTGGATTAGGAGTACCAAATTATTTTTCTGTTTATTTTTTAATTAAAGCATTACGCCATGATGCTATGGAAAGCTCTACTGTATTTACTATCAATAATATCATAGTGCTTTTGGTTTCTACTTTTGCAGGAATTTTACTTTTTAAAGAACGATTAATTTTAAAAAATTGGATTGGTATCTTACTAGCTATATTTAGCATTATTTTAGTAGCCTCTTCTATATAAAAATAGTATTATTTGGAAATAGACGACACATACAAAACTATTGATTCTCCAGGAGCAGAAGTACTTTTTAAAGACAAGAACAGCAAGTTCTTTGGATATACATTCCCTATAAACAATGAAGAGGATGTTAAACAAATTATAGAAAATCTAAAAAAACAACATCATTCTGCCCGACATTGGTGTTATGCATGGCAGATAGGAACCGAAAACATAAAATATCGTGCTAATGATGATGGAGAACCTTCTAACTCTGCAGGACAACCTATCTATGGTCAAATTCTTTCCTTTGATGTTACAAATATCCTAATTATTATTGTTCGATATTTTGGCGGAGTAAAATTAGGAGTTGGCGGCTTAATAAACGCTTACAGATCTACTGCTCAATTAGCCTTAGAGGCTTCCAAAATAACTAAAAAGACTATAAACATCAACTTTGTGATTATTTTTGAGTATAAAGACATGAATAAAGTCATGAGAATTATTAAGGAAAATAACCTTAACATCTATAGTCAAGATCTTAACCTTAATTGCAAAATTTATATTTCTGTAAGAAAAAAGATGGTAGATAAAATAAAAGAGGTTTTCTTACCGTTGTATGAAGTAGAAATTAAAAAATTAGGGAATTAATATTTCTTTATTTTATCAATTAAATATGGAGGACATGAAATAGGCTTTCTTGTTTCGCTATTAACAAAAACTAAAGTTGTAGATGCTATTGTTAACAATTCTTTTTTTTGATTAAAAATTTCAAAGTCAAAAATTATTTTAATTGTAGGAATTTTCCTTAGCGTACTTTTAATAGTTAATTCATCATCGAAAAAAGCAGATTTTTTAAATTTAAAGTCCATTACAAACACTGGAAGCATGATACCGCTTTCCTCCATTGATTTATAAGAAACCCCTAATTTTGATAACCAATCAATTCGTGCCAATTCTAAATACTGTGCATAGTTACCGTGGTGTACAACACCCATTTGATCTGTTTCAGAGTATCGTACTTTTAGTAATGTTTCCGAAGTGATAAGCATATTTTAAATATATAAGTTAATTAATAGTAGTACTATCAAATTATGCGAAAAAAATAATTAATATTCAACCCCCTAATAGTTTTTTTTTTACATTTTTTGTTCACATATTTGTCCTGCAAAATTAGTAAGAAGTTTTTCGATAATTTCTTTTTAGTATCTTAACAAAAAAAAGTAAATCTAACCGTAAGAATGAATGTAACCGCGCAATCAGTTTGGGATAATTGTTTGTCTTTTATAGAAGACAATATTACACCCCAAGCTTTTAAAACTTGGTTTGAACCAATAAAAGCTGTAAAACTTACAGATGGCGCTTTAAGTATTCAAGTTCCTAGTAAATTTTTTTATGAATGGCTAGAAGAACATTACGTAAATCTCCTTAAAGTATCTCTAACCAGAGAACTAGGAGAAGGCGCCAAGTTAGTTTATGTTATCAAGATGGAAAACACCTATGGCAACAAGAAACCATTTACAGAAAAAATACCCAGCTCTAACAGAACACCAGTCAACTCTCAAGAAGTTGATGTCCCTATAAAAAGCAGAAATCCGGAATTAAAAAACCCGTTTATCATTCCAGGAATACGAAATGTAAAAATAGAATCTCAATTAAATCCAAATTATAATTTTGAAAATTTCTTAGAAGGAGATTCTAACAGATTAGCCCGTTCTGCAGGGATGGCAGTAGCTAACAAACCTGGAGGAACTTCTTTCAATCCCCTACTTATTTTTGGAGGAGTTGGCTTAGGCAAAACGCATTTAGCACATGCTATTGGGGTAAACATAAAGGATAACTATCCAGAGAAAACAGTTTTATATATTTCTGCAGAGAAATTTACACAACAATATATTGAATCGGTAAAAAAGAATAACAGAAATGATTTCATTCATTTTTATCAAATTATCGATGTGCTAATTGTTGATGACATCCAACTTTTATCTGGAAAAGCTGGAACACAAGATGTATTTTTTCATATTTTTAATCATTTACATCAAAACGGAAAGCAAGTAATCCTGACCAGCGACAAAGCTCCTGTAGATATGCAAGACATAGAACAACGCCTGCTATCCAGATTTAAATGGGGCTTATCTGCCGAATTACATCAACCAGATTTTGAAACTCGAATTTCAATCATAAAAAATAAACTATACCGAGATGGTGTAGAAATGCCAGAAGATATAGTTGAATTTTTAGCCAATAACATAAAAACTAATATTAGAGAACTAGAAGGTGCTATTATCTCTTTAATTGCACATTCCTCTTTTAATAAAAAGGACATTACTATAGATCTTGCTAAAACAATAGTAGACAACTATGTTAAAAACACGAAGCGAGAGGTATCTATAGATTATATCCAAAAAGTAGTAAGCGACTATTTCCAGATGGACGTAGAAACATTACAATCTAAAACACGAAAGCGACATATCGTACAAGCACGACAGTTGGCAATGTTTTTTGCAAAAAAACTAACAAAAGCCTCATTAGCAAGTATCGGTACTCAAATTGGCAAAAGAGATCACGCAACAGTTCTTCATGCTTGTAAAACAGTAGACAACCTATCCTCTACAGACAAACAGTTTAAAAAATATGTAGATGATTTAAGAAAAAAGCTTACTTTGTAATTTCATAACTATCAAATGAAAACCAAAATCTTAATGGTTTGCCTTGGCAATATCTGTAGATCTCCTTTAGCAGAAGGCATCCTCAAATCTAAACTGGATTTAAACAGATATACAATAGAATCTTGCGGAACCAGCGACTTTCATATTGGCAGCAAACCAGACGAACGATCTATAAGAGTTGCTAAAGCACACCACATTGATATTACACAACAAAGAGCAGCTCAATTTGAAAAAAGTGATTTTAAAACGTATGACTACATATATGTCATGGATAGCTCTAATTACAAAAATATAATAGCTTTAACCAAAGACATTCAAGAAAAAGAAAAAGTAGAATACATTCTTAACGAACTACACCCCAAGAAAAACCTTGATGTTCCAGACCCATATCATGGAGGAAAACAAGGTTTTGAAGAAGTTTTTCAAATGCTAGACAAAGCATGCGATAATATTGCATCAAAACTTAAAACAATAGATTAGCTTTATACTTGTTTAAACAAGCAAACAGCAAAGACCTTTTAATGATAAATCATTATTACCTCTCTACAAATACTATATAAGTAAATAATAACGTTACAATAGTTGTCTATAAAAAAATAATATTAAATTAGTACAAATTCGATAATATATTATATTCAGCGTTTTTAGATTCTTCAGACAAATCTAATCAAAATCAGCTATAAAAACTTATGGAACCCAAACCCTTAGACACCAAAGGCAAACTATACCTAATCCCAACACGTTTAGGAGACGATATGCCCTTAGAAGTACTTCCTATATCTATTAAAAAAGTATTAGAACAAGTCAATCATTATATTGTAGAAAATGAAAAACCAGCCAGAAGATTTATAAAAAAAGTAAGTCCTAGCAAATCTCAACGCTCCTTGGTAATAAACACTGTTAACAAATACACTGACATCTCCGAAATCCCCAGTTATCTAACCCCTTGTTTAAATGGAGAGTCCATTGGATTATTATCAGATGCAGGATGTCCTGGAGTTGCTGACCCTGGAGCTGAAGTAGTAAAAATTGCTCATGAAAAAGGAATACCTGTCACACCACTTGTTGGACCATCCTCTATATTATTAGCAATGATGAGCAGCGGAATGAATGGCCAAAGTTTTACTTTTAACGGATATCTCCCTATTGATAAAAACGAAAGAAAATCAGCTATAAAACAATTAGAAAAAACCTCATTTGAAAAAAGTCAAGCACAAATATTTATTGAAACCCCATACAGAAATGACAAAATGTTTGATGATCTAAAAACAATACTGAATGAAAATACTCGACTTTGCATTGCTTGCGACATCACACTAACAACTGAATTTATTGCTACCAAAACTGTAGCAAAATGGAAACAAGAAGAGGTAAGTCTTCACAAAAGACCCACTATATATATCATACAAAAGGACTAGAAAAAAATCAGAAAACCACTTTTGCTTTTCTATCCGCAACTACAAAAGAAGTATCATATCCTCCAAATCTTTTCATATAGTAACGGATAGTTGTACCGAAAGCATCTGCAAAGCCCTCTACTCCACCACTACGGAGATACTTTTTTACAGCACCAGGACCAGACAAATGAGCAGCTGCAAGAATCCCTGATTCTGTCACCTCTACTCCATTAATTTTTTTAGAACTAAACCATTTAATATCCCTACGCAAAATCCATTTATTTCTGGACAAATTAGCATAAAATGCTTTTTCTTGAAGCTCTGGATTATCTAAAAAATCAGACTTTTTAAAACCCTTAACCCCTAACAAAGCAAGAGTACCTTTGCCAAATTGATATTTACCCAAATAACCAAACTGATTTACAACCCCGTAGTCTCCTCTAGACTCCTTAAAAGCAAGAGCTTCTTTAAAACCTACATAAGATTTACCTAGTTTTAAAGAAACAAATGTATTGTCATCTTCTATCTCATCAAAATTAGGTGCAACATAGTACAAGTCTAAGCCTGCCGTACTATACGAACTAAGATCTAAGTCCTCTTTTTTTGTAAAACTTAACAAACACACTCCACCAATTGTAAGTAATACCGATGATCCTATTATCCTTTTTATCATATAAAAATTTTCTAAGTAGCCACCTTAAAGATGTCCCCATCTACTTAAATTTTTGCGGTGCAAATATACAACTTTTATTTTAAAAAAAAATATCATCATAAAAAACAATTATAATACTGTAAAACAGTGTTTTACGTTAAAAAAAAGTGTTAAAAACGACTAAAAACCCTTCTAAAAACACACTTAAACGTCGAATCATATCTTTTTAACGAATAAAAATACTCTATCAACAAGAGTATCATTCATAAAAAAAACCACAACTTTGTTAATAAGATGTGGTTTTTTGAACTGAAAAAATAGTAAACATACTATTTTTTTTATACGATAATAACTAATAAATATTATCGCTTTATTCCTTTTTTATTAATCCAATCAACATATTGTTTTTTATTATTATTATGTTGTTTTAATGTTTTTGCAAATTTATGATACCCTATATTTCCAACATCTGCCACAAAAAAGTAATATTCATGCTTTTCATAATTAAGAACAGCATCTATAGAAGAAATATCTGGCATCGCGATTGGCCCCGGAGGCAAAGTCATATATTTATACGTATTATATGGACTATCTATTTCTAAATCTTTATACAAAACTCTTTTTATAACTGTATCCCAATCATTACGATGTTTTTTTATTGCATAAATAACCGTAGGATCAGCATCCAATTTCCATCCATTTTTATACCTATTCATATACACACCTGCAACCCTAGCACGCTCATCAACCTTAGCTGTTTCTTTCTGAACAATTGAAGCAACAGTAATAACTTCATTTTTTGTCAATCCTATTTGCTTTGTTTTCAAAACACGTGAATCGTTCCAAAATCTATTATATTCTTTAAACATTCTTTCTCTAAACTGTTGTGCAGAAGTGTTCCAAAAAAATTCGTATTTATTCGGTATGTACATCGCTAATGCTGTTTCTAAAGAGAAATCTTTTGATTTTAAAAAAACCTCATCTTTAAAAGATTTTAACAACGAAAGACTATCCGCCTCGATCTGCGATGCAATTCTGCCTGCCAAATTCTCGAGTCTTTCTTGATTATTAAAACTTATCTGAACAGGTGAATTTTTACTCCTCAGTACATTTATTATCTGGTTATTGTTTAAATTTTTCTTCAAGATATACCTTCCTGCCTTTATTTTTTCTACATACCCTTTTTTCCTAGCTATCCTATCAAAACTATAAATATCTTTAAGCGCAGGGCTAATAAGCTCAATAAGCTCTGTGTAAGTAGCCCCAGTAGGCACATAAAGAACCTTTGTTTCTGTTTCAAATTTAGTGTTCGGTGAGAACACAGCCTGATACACATAATATGCAAAAACTCCTCCAGCAATTAAGCCTAACCCTGCAATAACGAATAATATTTTTTTAATGTACATATATTAATTGATATAAAAATTCATCTTTATAGGTGTCTTTTACCAAATTCCAGTCTTTTTTAACACCTACTTTATTAAAACCTTGATTCTCGAATAACTTTATACTTATTATATTATCTTCAGAAATATTAGCATATAATTGATGTAAATTAAGGTGCGTAAAACCATAATTTACAACAAGCTGTAAAGCCTCTGCTCCATAACCACTACCCCTATTTTCTTTTTCCGCTATTAAAATACCTATTCCAGCTCTATTATGAGCAGGGCAAAAATCAAACAAATCAATCAAACCTAAAGCTGCATGATCATTAGAGCAAATAACTAATCGTAATTGTTTTACTTCGTAAATATCTTTATGAGAATTCTCGAGGTATTGTTTGATCAAAAACCTGGAGTATGGTGTTTGCGTAGAGCTCATTTCCCAAATTTGCTCGTCATTCTCTATAACATATACAAAATCAAGATCCTCTGGCTCTAAAGCTCGTAAATAAATATTTTCTCCTTTTAATGTCACCATTCAATCTCTCCTTTAAAAACTTGTTTTGCAGGACCTATCAAAAAAATATTTTCATATCCGTTTTCCGTTTCTTGAAAAGTAACTTTTAACTCTCCTCCTAATGTATTAACAACAACCTCTTGCCTATCTGTTAAATTTGTAGCATGCATAGAAAGTGCTACCGCAGTAACACCTGTACCACAAGATAGTGTTTCATCCTCTACCCCGCGCTCATAAGTGCGTACATCAAACACACCATCCTGTTTCTTTTCTACAAAATTTACATTACTACCCTTTTCAAAATAAGGAGCCCCATTTCTAATCTTTCTACCTATATTCTTAACATCATAATTAGCTAATTCTCTAACCATTGTCACATGATGAGGAGAACCTGTATCTAAAAACAAGTGTGTATCAAATTTTTCTATCAAGGAGACATTTTGCATCTGTAAATGCACCAGATCTTTTTTGATTGTGGCCTTATGCGGACCATCAATCGCTGTAAAAGTGGCAGTATCACTTATAACACCTAAATAAGCTGCAAAAGCTACTAAACACCTTCCTCCATTCCCACACATTGAACTCTCTTTTCCATCGGCATTAAAATACACCATTGTAAAATCATCTTGTTCATTATTAGGTAATTCCAAAAGCATTAAACCATCTGCTCCTATCCCAAATTTTCTGTCACAAAGTCTAGCGAATAATTTGGTATCATTTTTGGTTAATATTGATTGTCGGTTATCAATGATAACAAAATCATTACCCGTTCCTTGGTATTTATAAAAAGTGAGCATCATTATTTATTCAATTAGCAGGGCAAAGGTACAAAAGAATGTTGATACAAAATCGTTGTTACTTGCGAGTTAAATATCATAAAAAAGTATACTATAATTGTAATTTTAAAAGTTAATAACAGTCTATAATAAAGTAATACTAGTTAAATCATAAAAAAAGAAAAAAATATGAAAAGATTTTTGAGTTTATTGGTTGTAGCTATCCTTTCAGGAATGTTTACTCTAGGAGGATACAAAATGTTTTTAGAGACCGAAACTGTTGTTGTTAAAGAAAGTGAATCCAAACCAAATGTAATCCCAACAAGTTATACTGTTACAAACAGCAATACAGCTTTACCAGTATCTAGTATTGACTTTAGCCTAGCGGCAGAAAAAACTGTAAACGCTGTAGTACATGTTAAACAATATGGCATTTCTCGCACACCAAGAAATCTAATGGAGTTCTTTAGAAATGGAGGAACACAAGAAAGACGAATTCAAGGTGCTGGATCTGGAGTTATCATTACCGAGGATGGATATATAGTAACCAATAATCATGTAATTGAAGGTGCTACTGATCTAGAGATAACATTGAACAATAATAAATCCTACAAAGCCAAAATAGTTGGTACCGCTCCACAATCTGACATTGCATTAATCAAAATTGATGCAGATGAAAAATTGTCTTACATCCCTTTTGGAGACTCCAATTCTGCTAAAATAGGAGAATGGGTACTTGCGGTAGGAAACCCTTTTAACCTTACCTCTACCGTAACAGCTGGAATAATTAGTGCTAAATCCAGAGATTTAGACGAGTCTGACGACAAAATCCAATCTTTTATACAAACAGATGCAGCTATTAACCCTGGAAACAGTGGTGGTGCATTAGTAAACACCAGAGGAGAATTAATAGGGATTAACACTGCTATAACATCTCAAACAGGAAGCTACGTAGGGTATGCATTTGCCGTACCATCTAACAATGCTAAAAAAATCATAGATGACATCATAGAGTTTGGAGGTGTACAACGTGGTATATTAGGTATAACTGGTGGCACCATAAATCCAAAAGCCATGGAGGAATATGACATCCCTGTTTCGCAAGGTGTTTTTGTATCTTCTGTTGCAGAAAACAGTGGTGCTAAAAAAGCTGGTTTATTAGAAGGCGATGTTATCAAAGAAATAGATGGATTACCTATTAGAAAATTTGCAGATTTAACAGGTTATGTAAATAGCAAAAGACCTAAAGATATTATAAACGTAAAAATTTTAAGAAAAAGAAAAGAATTAGTTTTGCCAGTTACTTTGTCTAAATATAAAATTCAAAAGTATAATATCGATGATGTAGGCGTTGAGGTAATGAATCCTCCAAAAGATTATTTAAAAAATTTCAATCTAGATCATGGAGTTGTAATTAGTAAAGCACTAAGTTCTCGAATGAAAAGATATAACCTCGAAGGGCTTATTATTAGTGAAATAGATGGGAAAAAAGTAAAAAATGTTATTGATGTAAAAGAGATATTAGACAACAAATATAAAGACGAAGACATCACCATTAGTCTGGTAGATAGAAATGGCAAAAAAAGAGAATTTGTATTTCAATAATCCGTAATAAATCTTAGTAAAAAAAAGAAAATCTCATTACTTAAAAAAAGTAATGAGATTTTTTTTCATAAAAGGTTTCACGAAAACGTTTGAAATATATACTTTTGCACGAAATTTCAAGACTGTAAAACACAACATATTATGAGCTCTAACGAAGTTTATGAAAAAGAATTAGCCTTTCAGGCAGACAGACGTCGCGCCACAGTTGCATTCATCAAGACTGTAAGCGATCTCTGGTACGACAACTCTATAGAGTTAGTACTTTTCCGAAATCAATTAATTGATAAAAATGTAAGTGAGATTATTAATCTACACGAATATGCTGGTGAGTTTGTACAAAAACCAATTTCTATTTTTGATTCTGTAGAAATTGCACAAGCTATTAAGCTAATGAATCTACCTCCTTCAAAATTGGATATAGGTAAACTTACATACGAGTATCATTTAGCTAGCGAAGAATACAACTCTATAAATGGGTTTGTACAAGATAAGCTAAAAGATGCTAAAAAATTCCAGCCTATCTCACCTAAGAATGTAGTTCTTTATGGATTTGGCCGAATCGGTCGTTTAGTAGCTAGAGAGTTAATGACTATTACCGGAAAAGGAAGTCAATTAAGACTTAGAGCTATTGTTACACGAGGTGCAATTACTCAAGACATTTTAGAAAAAAGAGCTTCTTTACTTCGTAGTGACTCTGTACATGGAGATTTTGCTGGTACAGTAGAAACAGATCTGGCAAATAATGCTCTTATAATAAATGGTACTACAGTAAAAATTATTAGTGCTAATAATCCTGAAGATATAGACTACACTAGTTACGGTATAAAAAACGCCTTAGTTATTGACAATACTGGTGCCTTTAGAGATAAAGAAGCCTTAAATAGACATCTTTTAGCAAAAGGAGTTGATAAAGTATTACTTACTGCTCCAGGAAAAGGGATACCTAATATTGTTCATGGAGTAAATCATAAAGATCATGATCCTGATAAAGTAGATATATTTTCTGCAGCATCTTGTACAACCAATGCTATTACGCCTATTTTACAAGCGGTAGACGAAAGTTTCGGTGTCATTAATGGACACTTAGAGACAATTCATGCATATACCAACGATCAGAATTTGGTAGACAATATGCATAGCAAATATCGAAGAGGTCGTGCAGCAGCATTAAACATGGTAATTACCGAAACAGGAGCAGGGCAAGCAGTATCCAAAGCATTACCTAACTTTGAAGGTAAATTAACCTCTAACGCTATTCGAGTTCCTGTACCTAATGGATCCTTAGCTATTCTAAACCTTAATTTAGAAAAGAAAACCTCTAAAGAAAGTATGAATGCTATAATAAAAAAATACGCATTAGAAGGAAGTCTTGTTGAACAAATAAAATACTCACTAGACAATGAGTTAGTCTCTAGTGATATTATTGGTTCATCCGCACCTTCTATCTACGATAGTAATGCTACTATAGTAGATTCGAAAGGACATAATACTGTTTTATATGTTTGGTATGATAATGAATATGGATATAGTCATCAAGTAATAAGACTATCAAAATACATCGCCAAAGTGAGACGTTTTACTTATTATTAATAAAAACGTACCCTAAAATTTAAAAATAGATAAAGTCGTTATTGTACAATAACGACTTTATCTATTTTTAAAATCCAATAAAAAGCTTTTTTTAAGAGCTATTTTAAGATAATTTAAAATCTTAATCCCCTGTAAATTAATTCTAAAAATGCTCCTTCACAAGTTCTAACAAAAAAAACTTTATAATCACTTACAATATCGTACATTTATTGGCGTTACAGAAGAAATTAATAACCATAAACAAAAGATATATAGTTCCCCTTATAATACAAGCAATTAGTTATTTTATTTCATAATTACTACCGCATACCATAAGGATATTATATCCGACCATTAAAAATCAAGATTATCAATATGAAATTATTAAAGTATCTATTAGTTTTACCCCTACTCCTATTCTTTTTTGAAAAAACATATGCTCAAGAAAATAATATCAGTGTGGATAGTGCATTACAACAAGAAAAGATTGAAGGGCAATTTGATATCGTAATAAAAAAATCTGGAAAGTTTCAAGAATACAAAGTAGTTAAGCTTATTTGGTTAAATAAACTTAAATCAAACACTGTAGATACTATTAAAACATTAGAATCTAAATTAAACACCTCTAACCTTAAAATTACAGAACAAAAATCAACTATAACAGAGCTTGAAGAATCTCTTGCCAAAACAAATGATAATCTTTCTACCATTACACTAGAAAAAGATAGCATTAGTTTTTTTGGAATAGCTCTAACGAAGTCTAGCTACAAAACCATGATGTGGGTCATTATTGGTATTCTTTTAGGTCTATTAGGCTTCTTTATATATAAATTCAAAAACAGTAATTCAATTACTTTAGAAGCCAGAAAAGCTTTAGACGAAACTGAAGCAGAATTTGAAGATCATAGACGCAGAGCATTAGAAAGAGAACAAAAAGTAATGCGTAAACTTCAGGACGAAATCAATAAACAACGTAAAACAGGAACTAAGTAATTTTAATTTCTAGATTTTGACTATATTCTTTTGCATCTTTGCAACCATTAATGAATTTGATGAAAGATGCGTATAGACATTATTACAGTAGTACCAGATATTTTAAAAAGCCCTTTTCAAGCTTCTATAATGAAGCGATCTATAGACAAAGGATTAGTAGAAGTAAATCTGCATAATTTAAGAGATTACACAGACACTAATTACAAACAAGTAGATGATTATCAATTTGGAGGAGGGGCTGGCATGGTGATGATGATTGAGCCTATTGATAAATGTATCTCTAAATTAAAATCAGAAAGAGATTATGACGAAATAATATATATGACTCCTGATGGCAATACCTTAAACCAAAGTATTGCAAATCAATTATCCCTAAAAGGCAACTTAATTATTCTTTGTGGACATTATAAAGGTGTAGACCAAAGAGTAAGAGACCATTTTATTACCAAAGAAATATCTATTGGAGACTATGTTCTTTCTGGTGGCGAACTAGGAGCTTTAATCTTATGCGACGCCATTATCCGACTAATTCCTGGAGTACTTGGCAATGAAACCTCTGCCTTAACAGATTCTTTTCAGGATAATTTATTAGCCCCTCCCATCTATACAAGACCTGCAGAATATAACGGATGGAAAGTACCTGATGTATTAACATCTGGGAATTTTCCGAAAATAGAAACATGGAGAGAAGAACAAGCTTATCAAAGAACAAAAGAACGAAGACCCGATCTTCTAGAAGAATAACCGATATTTTTACAAGACAACATATTTGAAAAATAGCCCTTATAAGAATTCAAACATAAAACATTTGCTAATCATTAAATAATACTTACTTTTGCACCCGATTAGATTAACCTCTGGCGAAAATCGTGAATGTTATTTTAACAAAACCAAAGAAACTATATCAAAATGGAAGATTTAGTAAAATTCGTGCAAAACGAATTTGTTGAAAAAAAAGAGATGGCTGAATTCTCTGCAGGAGATACCATCACTGTTTATTACGAAATTAAAGAAGGAAGTAAAACACGTACACAGTTCTTTAGAGGAGTTGTAATTCAAAGAAGAGGTTCTGGAGCTACTGAGACATTTACTATCAGAAAAATGTCTGGAACTATTGGTGTAGAACGTATTTTTCCTGTTAACCTACCAGCGCTTCAAAAAATTGAAGTAAATAAAAGAGGTAAAGTTCGTAGAGCTCGTATATTCTACTTTAGAGAACTTACTGGTAAAAAAGCTCGTATTAAAGAAAAAAGAAACTAATTTTTTCTTTAATAAATCAAAAAAGGATTGCCTATCAGCAATCCTTTTTTTTATGAACAAAAGTTAACAGATATACCATTTGATAACTAACACTACAAAACACAATTCTCCCTCCAACTTACACTAATGTCTAAAATAGCTTAAAGACAAAATAAGGAATCAAGTCTAATTATTGTGCTCTATACAAATATTTCAATTTAATCTAAATAGAAAAAATTTATGCTTTAGACTTCTCTAAACTAAGCTTTTTAACATCTTATTTATCATAAATTGGTATTAGATCATTTTTGATGAAAAATCTAAGAAATCATATCAAAATATTCGTATTATCAATACAATTTTTTATTCTTTAAAAATATTCTTAAAAAACAACAACAAATTCTATATAATGTATTTTTTATGCTATAATTTTCAAAATACTATAATTCAACATTCCTTAATTCAAAACTAACAACACACAGGTTGGATTTAGACTATCAGATTTGTATCTTCGCGCTCGGAAATATGTGACTATTAATATTGTAAATCTTATCCAGAATAATTCTGAAAAGAAAAACTAATATCAATGATTATAAGGATAATTAAACCGCAATTATTTCCTCACATAACTTATAGTATAACAAATTAGGGCATCTACTACCTTTTTAGGCTTTAAAAAAACCTCGAGATCCCCTAGTAAAAAAACCAAACATATGGGAGTTGATCACTCAAAAATTGTATACACAAAAACTGATGAAGCACCTGCTTTAGCTACATATTCTTTTTTACCTATCGTTAAAAAATTTACAAAAACAGCAAATATTAATATTGAAACAAAAGATATATCTCTTGCTGCTAGAATTTTATCTAATTTCCCTGAGAACTTAGACGATAAACAAAAACAAATTGATGCTCTTGAAGAATTAGGTAAATTAGCACAAAAACCTGAAGCAAATATCATTAAACTTCCAAATATAAGTGCTTCTATACCTCAATTAAAAGCTGCTATTGCAGAATTACAACTACAAGGGTTTAATATCCCTAATTATCCTGAAGAACCAAAAAATGAAACGGAAAAAAATATTAAAAGCCGTTATGACAAAATAAAAGGTAGTGCTGTTAACCCTGTTTTAAGAGAAGGAAATTCTGATAGAAGAGCCCCTAAGCCTGTTAAACAATATGCTAGAAAAAACCCGCATTCTATGGGAGCTTGGAGCGCTGATTCTAAAACCCATGTTTCTACTATGTCTAGTGGGGATTTTTGTTCTAATGAAAAATCAGTTACTGTTTCTAAAGACCAAGATATAAAAATTGAGTTCCTAGATCAAAATAATAACGTTACAACCTTAAAAGAAAAAATCTCTCTCTTAGAAGGAGAGATTATAGACGCAACAGTGATGAGTAAAAAAGCACTTATCACCTTTTTGAAAGAACAAATAGCGGACGCAAAAGATAAAAATATTTTGTTTTCATTGCACATGAAAGCAACCATGATGAAAGTATCTGACCCTATTATATTTGGGCATGCCGTAGAAGTGTTCTTTAAAGATGTATTCGAAAAACATGCAACTATTCTAGAAGAAATAGGAGTTGAAGTAAATAATGGATTTGGAGACCTTATTCAAAAACTTAAAAAAGTACCCGATGCTAAAAGAGTAGAAATAGAAGCAGATATACAAGCTTGCTATGAAAAAGGACCTGAATTAGCAATGGTAAATTCTGATGAAGGTATCACAAACTTACACGTACCAAGCGATGTAATTATTGATGCTTCTATGCCTGCAATGATTCGTAACTCTGGAAAAATGTGGGATGCAAAAGGAAATACTCAAGATACCAAAGCTGTTATCCCCGATAGCAGTTATGCAGGAATATATCAAGAAACTATCGATTTCTGTAAAAAGCATGGTGCTTTCGATCCTACTACAATGGGAACAGTTCCTAATGTAGGGTTAATGGCTCAAAAAGCCGAAGAATATGGGTCTCATGATAAAACTTTTGAAATTACTGATAATGGTATTGTTCGAGTTACAGATTCCTCTAACAACATACTTATAGAACACAGCGTCGAAAAAGGAGATATCTGGAGAATGTGTCAAACCAAAGATGCTCCCGTTAAAGACTGGGTAAAACTAGCTGTAAACAGAGCAAGAGCGACTAACATACCTGCTATATTTTGGTTAGATAAAAATAGAGCGCATGATGCTGAGATTATAAAAAAGGTAAATACTTATTTACCAGAGCACGATACTAACGGGCTAGATATTAGAATCATGTCTCCAGTAGAAGCCACCCGTTTCTCTTTAGAAAGAATAAAAGAAGGAAAAGACACTATCTCTGTGACTGGAAATGTATTAAGAGATTACAACACCGATTTATTCCCTATTTTAGAACTGGGAACAAGTGCAAAAATGCTATCTATTGTACCATTAATGAATGGCGGAGGCTTGTTTGAAACTGGCGCAGGAGGTTCTGCTCCAAAACATGTACAACAATTTAATAAGGAAGGACATCTAAGATGGGATTCTTTAGGTGAATTTCTTGCATTAGCAGTTTCACTAGAACATCTTGGTGAAACTACAAACAACAGCAAAGCAATTGTACTTGCAGAAGCTCTAGATCAAGCTACCATTAAATTTCTAGACAATAAAAAATCTCCATCTCGTAAAGTAAATGAATTAGATAATAGAGGAAGTCATTTTTACTTAGCTTTATACTGGGCACAAGAACTTTCGCTACAAACCAAGGAAAAAGAATTACAAAATGAGTTTCAAATTGTTGCTCAACAACTTGCCGACAATGAAACTAAAATTATTAATGAACTTAACAAAGCACAAGGTAGTAGTGTAGACATGGGAGGTTACTATTGGCCAAACGAAGATAAAATTTCTGCAGCAATGAAACCTAGTCAAACATTAAATGCAATTATCGAAGCATAACAAAATTTTAAAATAAATAAAAAGGAGGCCGTCTAAAAAGTATTTAGGCGGTCTTTTTATTTACAAACCTTTCTCCTTAAAATAAAATATTTACTCTAATTCCTAACGGCATGCAACCTTTCCTTTTTTTAATTGTCAATACTTATAACAATAAATAAAAGTACTTTTAAGGAAATTTACAATCAAGCAAAACTAATTGGAAACTAATATCCTTTATAGGCATAAAGATCTTGTAGAAAAAAGCAAATCTGGCGACAGGAATTCACAGTACCAGTTATATGAGCTTTATGTGGATGCCATGTATAATGTAAGCATCCGTATACTTGGCATAAAAGAAGATGCAGAGGATATTGTACAGGATAGTTTTGTAGAAGCGTTTAAAAACTTAAAATCTTTCAGATATGAAAGTACTTTTGGATCTTGGTTAAAAAGAATAGTAATTAATAAAAGTATAAACTATTTAAAAATAAAAAAAATACCCGTTACCTCTTTTGATTATCATGAATATAATATCAGTGAAGATATTAATGAACAAGATGAAGAAGGCATTAATGATTCTGTAAAAAGTAGAGATATTTATAAAATAAAAAATGGTATTAAACATCTTCCTGACGGATATCGACAAATAATTAATCTCTATTTAATTGAAGGATATGACCATATAGAGATTGCTGAAATACTAGGTATTACTATTTCTACTTCTAAATCGCAATATCATAGGGCAAAGAAAAAATTAATTGAAATTATAAATACGTTATAAATATGGATGATTTTGAAAAATACATAAAAGAAAATCGATATTTATTCGATGAACAAAGAGCAGATAAATCAAAAATCTGGGATAATATCGAATCTAGATTAAATACCCCTAAATCAATTGTTGTATGGAGGTTTCCTATCTTAAAGTTTGCTGCAAGTATCTTAATATTAGTGGGAGCATTTTCAATAATAAATATGTATTTAAATTCAGGACTAAATTATAACAATCAAAATAATATTGTAAATCAAGAACTTAGAGATATTGACACTTACTATAAAGACTTAGTTTCATTTCAAGTACAACTGGTTAAAAATAGTTCAAAACTGCAAGACAAAGAAAAAGAAGAATTTTTGTCTTTTATGGATGAATTAGATGAAGAATATAATACTCTAAAGTTAGAAATGAAAAAAAATCTAAATAATGAATATATTTTAGAAGCAATCGTCAATAATTACAAAAAAAGAATAGAATTGATCGAAAACTTATTAGAGCAGATCAATAATTCTAAAAAATCAAATGAAAATGAAGGTTACATTTTATAGACATGTTTTTATTTTACTCCTCCTCCTCTGCTCCGTAAACAATATATGGGCGCAAGAAAAAGTATCTAAAAAAATGAAAAAAACATACCCTTTAACCAATGCAGGAGAATTGCATCTTGAAAATAGATATGGAAATGTTACTATCAGTGGCTGGGAGAAAAAAACAATTCAGATCAACGTTGAAATACAAGTAACTAAAAAGAAAAAAGAAGATGCTGATGAGTTATTGAATCGAATTAATATGGTAGTTAATAATACCGAAGATTTTATAAATATTTCTTCTATAATTGAAGATCAAAATAATAGTCTGTTATCAAAATTATTTGACAAAGCAAATCCATTTGATTTCGATAAAAGTAACATACAAATTGACTACTCTATCCATCTACCATTTAACGCAGAAATTAATATCATAAACAAATTTGGTGATATTATAATAAGTAGCTGGAACGGAAAACTAAAAGCTAATCTACAGCATGGAGATATGTGGCTAAACAAAGATCTTCATAATGCCAATATAGAAATGAAATTTGGAAAATTAAAAACGAAATCTATAACTTATGGCAATATCCATTTTAAAAATGGAGAAATTGACATAGAAACATCCGAAGATCTTAAAATAAATAGTAGTGGAGCAATTATAGAAATTGAAAATGTAGAATCTTTAGAAATCCACTCAAGTAAAGATCGTATAAATATTCAAAAAATTGGCAATATTAATGGAGAGCTCAAGTTTAGTAATATGAATTTAAGTATTCTCTATGACAATATAAATCTAACCATGGAAGTAGCTGATCTTTGGGTTTCAAAAATAGAAAAAACTAATGCTAATGTAAATATTATTCAAGAATCCTCAGAATTAGATATCAACATTTCTGGTTTAACTATAGATTTTAGAGCTTCTCTTGAACAAGGATTACTAAGGATTCCAAAATCTTTTAGGAATATAAAAACGAATGTAATTGATAAAAGAAAAAGAATTAGAGATATAACAGCTACCTATGGAAATGACAAAATAGCTGGAAAATTTAAAATCACTGGAAAAAAAGGTGCAATCGTTTTAAAAGAATAATTTTTTTAATCTATAATATGTGTTTCGAATAATATTATAAAAAAAGAACAACCTCATGCAACCCTTATTAATTTAATCTGTCAATGAAATAACAAATAAAGTATAATGAAACACTTAAAAATTGTATTCTTATTCTCATTAATAATTTCGTTTTTCTATTCTAATGCGCAAGACTCTAAAGACTATATAGAATTTAATGACCGGAACAATATTGTACATGGTGTCTATTTAGGATTTAATGGAGGTTATGGCAAAATTGAAGATAAAGATACTTATATCATAGGCCTTAAAATTGCCTATGTTGCTAATAGACAGGTAGAAATTGGATTTGTTACGAAGGCTTTTTATTCTAATCAAAGAATACCAGGTACTTTTTCGTCAAATATTGCCGATTTAGGAGCAGTCTATTCTGGATTGCATTTAGAGCCAATATTTTTTAGTAAAGCAAAATTTAATCTTTCTTTTCCCTTATTAGTAGGTGGTGGTGCCGCTGGATATATCAATACAGACTGGAATGAAGGAGAGATAGAACGAAGTCAAGAAGAAGATTGGGATGCTATATTTGTTGTAGAACCAGGAATAAACATACTGTATAATATTTCTAGATATGTGCAAGTAGAAGCAGGCTTACAATACAGATTTTCTAGTAAAATAGAATTAGTACCAAACGCTATTAACAGAATCAATGGTATCTCTGTTGGATTTGGTCTAAAACTAGGAGTATTTAATTTAGGGAGAAACCGTTATAAAAAAAGCATACCAAATCATGAGTGAATCAAAAAACAATAATAAAAAAACTCTGGATACTATATATGTGTTTTCAGAAAACAATAAGGTATATGTAAAAGGCATTACCTTTTCTAAAATATCGGATAACAATTCTGTAAATAAAGAAGAATGGTTTCCTATTAATTTTCAATGGAGAGCTTCAATAGGAATAAAAAACATAAAACTTCATACAACAGATGAGAACCAACAATCATAGATTTTAAACTTCTACCATTTCTGAAACTATTTTATCTATTTTATTTTTATTATAAACTAAGGATTTAAAATAAATATCCTCTATTACCTAACGCCAAAATTATTTATAAATAAAAAATAATATCGATAACCCTTCTTGTTTTCATAATTCCCTATAAAAAACTATTACACACCCAACAATGAAAAGTTTATAATTAAACTAGAAAACATAAATATTAAATCAAACTATAGAACTTTAGGTAATCATTTTAAAATTTTAACTAATAAACAAATGAAAAAAGCAATTTTCGCACTTATTTTTTTTACATCTTTTTTATTTCCACCTCAAATATTTGCACAAGATAGTTACACCATAAGCGGTAGAATAAAAGATATAAATAATGGAGAAACATTATTTGGTGCATCTGTGTTTTTTAAAGACACAACAATTGGAGTAATAACAAACGAATATGGTTTTTACTCTATTACTGCTCCAAAAGGAAATTATACCTTAATTATATCATACATGGGGTATGTTGATCTTAGTCAAGAAGTAACCTTGGATAGTGACAAACAGCTAAATTTTGAGATGTTCACATCCTCTGAAGAACTAGACGAGGTAATTATTACTGCAGAAGAGACAGAAAGAGCTAATATTAAGAAACCAGAAATGAGCGTTTCTAAACTAAAATCCGAAACGATAAAAAAAATACCAGTAGTATTAGGTGAAGTCGACATAGTAAAGTCTATACAAACCTTACCAGGAGTTACTAATGGAGGAGAAGGCACTAGTGGCTTTAATGTAAGAGGTGGTGCTGTAGATCAAAACTTAGTATTATTAGACGAAGCAATCATTTATAATACATCTCATTTATTAGGTTTTTTCTCTGTTTTTAATGCAGATGCAATAAAAGATGTTAAATTATACAAAGGTGCAATACCCGCAAGATTTGGAGGTCGTGTATCTTCTGTTTTAGATGTTCGTCAAAAAGACGGAAATAGCAAAAGACTAGGACTAACAGGAGGTATAGGTATAATTTCAAGCAGACTAGCTGTTGAAGGCCCTGTTTTTAAAAATAAAGGATCTTTTTTATTAGCTGGTAGAGGATCCTATGCACATCTTTATGCAGGTGCAATAGAGGATGCACTAAAAGACAACAAAATTAATTTCTATGATCTAAATCTAAAGACTAATTATAAAATAAATGAAAAAAACAAATTATATCTATCGGGATACTTCGGTAGAGATGTTTTTGATTTCTCAAAAAACTTTGAAAGTAGCTATGGAAACCTTTCTGGTAACCTAAGATGGAACCATATTTTTAACGATAAAATTTTTTCGAACTTATCTCTAATATATAGTAAATATGATTATGAAATAAGTATCAATTCAATGAAGTTTGATTGGATAGCCTCTATCAATAATTACAATGTAAAATATGACGTAAACTATTATGCTAGTAATAACTTTAAATTAGATTTTGGCGGAAATGCTATATTTTATGATTTTGATCCAGGGCAAATAAAACCAACATCTTCTACCTCTCCTATTAATAGATTAAAATTAGACGAAAAAAAAGCTCTAGAGACTGGTGTATATGCAAGTGCTGAACATAAGATCAGTAAAAAACTCACTATGGAGTATGGTATACGTTATAGCTCTTTTGTTAGATTAGGAGGACAACCTTTAACCAATTATGCAAATAACAGACCTGTTATTTATAACAGTAGTTTAGGAATCTATAGCGAAGGGATAGCAATAGGAGAAACTAACTATAAAGACGATGAGAGCATAAAAACATTTGGCAACCTAGAACCAAGACTAGGGCTTTCTTTCCAACTAACTGAATCTTCCTCTCTAAAAGCTGGATATTCCAGAGCTGCACAATATATACATCTATTATCTAATACTACATCGGTAACACCTGTAGATGTTTGGACTCCAAGTGGTAAATTTATTAAACCTCAATTATCAAATCAATATGCATTAGGGTATTTTAAAAATTTCACTAACAACACATACTCTTTAGAAGTAGAAGCCTATTATAAAGACGTAGAGAATCGAATAGATTATTTGGATGGTTCAGAATTAATAGGTCAAAACAATATCGAAACAGAAATACTAAATGGAGAATCCAGAGCGTATGGACTAGAATTTTTATTACGAAAAAGTAAAGGAGATTTTACAGGTTGGTTAGCATATACCATATCAAAATCTGAACAAAGAACTCTTGGGGACAATGTAGAAGGACCAGGTATTAATAATGGAAACTGGTATAATACTGCTCATGATAGAACTCATGATGTTTCTCTTACAGGAATTTATAAATTAACAGATAAATGGACCTTTAGCTCCAATTTAGTATTTCAAACAGGTAGACCTGTAACCTATCCTAATGCTCAATATCAATACGAAGATATAACCACAGCTAGTTATTCTGACAGAAACTCTAATAGATTACCCGCATACCATAGATTAGATATTTCTGCTACATATACCCCAAATAATAAACCAGAAAGAAGATGGAAGGGAGAATGGGTTTTTGGAATTTATAATGTGTATAATCGTAAAAATGCAGCATCTATATCTTTTGGTCAAAATAAAGAGACCGGAATAAATGAAGCTACAAGAACTGCCATTTTTGGAATTATACCATCCATATCTTATAACTTTAAATTTTAAGACCATGAAAACATACATAACAATTATATTTATAGGAATATCTATATTTTTCACATCTTGTACCGATGTAATCGATGTAAACGTACCAACTGCAGATCCTCGATTAGTTATAGAAGCTTCATTAGACTGGGAAAAAGGCACTTCTGGAAATGAACAAACTATTACACTAAGTACATCTACAAAGTATTTTGAAAAAATAGAAAGTAATATTGTAACAGGAGCTTCTGTAAAAGTTACTAATGATAATGACGATACAGAATTTATCTTTATAGATCAAAATAACGGAAAATATACTACTACTAATTTTATCCCTGTATTAAATCAATCCTATACCTTAGAAATTATTTATAATAATGAAACTTACATTGCCAAAGAAACAATGACTCCTGTTGTTGACATTGCTGCCATAACACAATCCACAGAAGATGGAGATGATGATGAAGCATTAGAAGTTAACGTTATATTTAATGATCCTAAAAACGAAGAAAATTTTTATTTTATCAAATTTCGAGAAAAAGGAGGCTTATTACCAGAGCTATATAATGATAATGATGAGTTTACCAACGGAAACCAAATGACATTACGATACGAAAAAGA
This sequence comes from Aquimarina muelleri DSM 19832, assembly GCF_000430665.1. GTDB lineage: Bacteria > Bacteroidota > Bacteroidia > Flavobacteriales > Flavobacteriaceae > Aquimarina > Aquimarina muelleri. The sequence goes on from NZ_AUML01000029.1 coordinate 69,845, forward strand.
AGAAGATGATGATATTAATCAAGAAGAATTTAAACCCAACGATGTTGTTGATATCAGTTTTCATGGTGTTTCCAAAGGTTATTACGATTATATAAGTATATTCATCGATCAAATAGATGCAGGCGGACCTTTTGGCACTACACCAGTCCCTCTAAGAGGTAATTGCACAAACTCTTCAAACCCAAAAAATTATGCCTTTGGTTACTTTAGATTAACGCAGGTTATAAAAACCAGCTATACTTTTCAATAATAAAAACATGTTTAATAGATAGATAAACAGTTATTTTTTTATTCAAAAACTGCATTTTCTTTTACTATAGAGAGTGCAGTTTTTTTGTTCTTTTATTTTAGGTAGAATTAACAATAAATTAATTGTAGAACTCGCTACATATATCTTCCTTTACGACTTATGCTTATCGTTTCTAATCAATAAAAGACAACCTTTTGAAAAAACATATATTATTTAGTTTGCTACTAGCATTGCTATCACAATTCTCTATGTATAGCCAAGAAAAATTTACGATCAGCGGCATAATTTCAGAGGAATCCAGTAATGAAACTCTTATTGGAGTAAATGTTTTATTTCCAGAAATAAGCAAAGGAGTAGTTACTAACGAGTATGGTTTTTACTCTATAACCCTACCACAAGGAAAATATAAACTACAGATTAGTTATTTAGGGTTTAAAGACAATTTTCAAAACATTAATCTTACTGAAAACAAAAAGTTGAATATTCAACTCATGGAAGCTTCCGAAATGTTGGATGAAGTAGTAGTCACAGAAAAATTAGAAAAACTAAACATCAAAAACCCGCAAATGAGTATAAATAGGCTCACTGCAGGGACTATAAAACAAATTCCAGTTGTTCTAGGAGAAGCCGATATTATTAAATCAATTATTCTTTTACCTGGTGTAACTAATACCGGTGAAGGGTCCTCTGGTTTTAATGTTCGCGGAGGAGCTGTAGACCAAAATCTTATTTTACTAGATGAAGCTACAATTTTTAACTCTTCACATCTTTTTGGTTTTTTCTCTGTTTTTAATCCCGATGCCATAAAAGATATTAAACTTTATAAAGGAGGGATTCCTGCTAGATATGGCGGCCGTGTATCTTCAGTATTAGATATTTATCAAAAAGAAGGAAACAGTAAAAAATTTGGTATGAATGGAGGGCTGGGAGCAATTGCAAGTAGATTACTTGCAGAAGGGCCTATAAAAAAAAACAAAGGAGCCTTTTTAGTAGGAGGCAGAACCTCTTATGCACATCTTTTTTTACCATTATTTGATAATGATAATATTGCTTATTTCTATGACCTAAACGCTAAATTAAATTATAAAATCAATGATAATAACAATATATATCTTTCTGGGTACTTTGGCAGAGATGTATTTGCCATAAATAAAGTTTTTGAAAATATCTATGGCAATACTGTAATTAATCTAAGATGGAATCATTTATTTTCTGATAAATTATTTTCTAATCTTTCTCTTATCTATTCTGACTATTTTTATGGTTTAGAACTTGATTTTGTAGGCTTCAAATGGGATTCTGGTATACGAAATTTTAATATTAAATATGACTTAAACCACTATTTAGGTAATAATTTTCAGCTTAATTACGGGATAAACAATATATATTTCAAATTTAATCCAGGTGAAATAAGACCTAATAGCACAGATTCTGGGATTAAAAGAGAAAAATTGATTGATAAATATGCCAATGAACTTGGGGTATACATTGATTCAGAACATAAAGTTTCTAATAACCTTACTCTTCAATATGGGATTCGTTTAAGTAACTTTATACGATTAGGACAAAATGAACTAAATGTATATCAGGATGACAATCCTTTATTATTTAATGAAGAACTTCAAATTTATGAAGCAATAGAGCCTGTAGATATACAAAAATTCAAAAAAAGTGATCCAATAAAAACTTTTACTAATATAGAACCTAGAGCTGCTATCGCATATGCTTTTAGTGATAATACCTCCATAAAAGCTAGTTATAATCGTATGGCACAATACCTTCACTTACTATCTAATACCAGCTCCCCTACTCCATTAGATGTATGGACTCCTAGCGGTAAATACATAAAACCACAATTACTTAATCAATATGCAGTAGGATATTTTAAGAGTATAAATGAAAATACGTATTCTCTCGAAACAGAAGTTTTTTATAAAGATATCAAAAACCGTATTGATTATATAGATGGTGCAGATCTAATCGCAAATAATGCCATAGAACAGGATATTTTAAATGGAAAAGCTCGTGCGTATGGATTAGAGTTTTTATTCCGAAAAAATGAGGGTAAATTTAAAGGTTGGTTAGCATACACCATTTCTAAATCAGAGCAACAAACACCAGGAAGAACATCACAAGAGCCAGGAATAAATAATAGTAAATGGTATAATACACCTTATGACAAAACACACGACATATCATTTAATGGAAGTTATAAGTGGAATGAAAAATGGAAATTTGCTGCCAATTTCGTACTTCAAACAGGTCAACCCACTAATTACCCAACAGGACAATTTAACTACCAAGGGATATCTGTTCCTTTATTTGATGCTTCTAGAAATAGCAAACGCCTTCCTTCATATCACAGAATAGATATTTCTGCTACATTAACTCCTAGAAAAAACAAAACTAGAAAATGGCAAGGAGAATGGGTCTTTAGCATCTACAATCTATATAATCGTAAAAATGCAGCTTCAATAGCCTTTACAAGAAACCAAGATACCTTTGTAAATGAAGCTATTAAAACTTCAATTTTTGGAATCATACCTGCAGTAACATATAATTTTAAATTTTAAGAAAATGAAAAAAATAATATATCTATTAGTAATATTTTTTATATTCTTAAACTGTGAAGATGTTATCGAAGTAGATACTCCAATAGGAACCTCCAGATTAGTAATTGATGCATCTTTTGAACTTTACTTAAATGAAACCCCTATCACCATGGAAGGAGGAGTAAAACTCACATTATCTGCTCCATTTTTTGATAAAGAAACACCAATAGTTAGCAATGCTACTGTTTTTATTACAAACCTTACAGATAACTCTATAATAAATTTTACAGAATCTGGTAAAACAGGCTATTACACACCAAATTCAATCAGATTTATTCCAGAATTTAACACCACATATCAACTTAGCGTTATTTATGATAATGAAACTTATTTAGCAACGGCACAACTTATTCCTACAGTACCTATCGATAATGTTGAGCAAGGAGATAACACTTTATTAGAAGGTAATGAAACTGAAGTTGTTATCTATTTCACTGATAAAAGAAACCGCGATGACTTCTATCTTTTTGATTTTGATTTTAGTCTATTTCTAGCAAGCGAAGATCGTTTTTATCAAGGAAAAACATTCAATTTTTCATATTTTTATAAAGATATGGTAAATAACAGAGATGTTACCATCAAAATATTAGGAATAGACAAACGATACTATAATTATTCAAATTTACTTATAGAACAAAGTGAACAAGGTGGAGGCAATCCCTTTCAGACTCCTCCTGCTGTACCAAGAGGCAATATCATTAACACATCTAATCCCTCTAAATACGCTTTAGGATACTTTAACCTTTCTGAAGCAAATAGGTTTGAATTTACAATAAAAAAATAATCTCTATCTATAGAAGATACATCTGCTAAAAAATACTATATCTCTCTATTATTTTTACTAAACAATCCCTAGAACAAGTTAACGAAGTATACTTTTCAAAATATATTTTGTCTTTTAGATCAGTCTTGAGAAATTAACCCCCCAATGAGGGATCAAAAAGAAAAGAACTATTTATCTTAGAATCAAAAAATGACTATTTTTGAACTATGGCTTTTATAAAAACTACAGAAAAACCCTCTAACTATGATCATTTAGAAAAAATGAGCATTAACGAGTTACTTACTAATATTAATAAAGAGGATAAAACAGTTGCAAATGCTGTAGAACAATCTATCCCTGAAATAGAAATTTTAGTTTCACAAATAGTACAAAAACTTAAAAATGGAGGCCGCCTTTTCTATCTGGGAGCAGGAACAAGTGGTCGATTAGGTATTGTAGATGCTAGCGAATGCCCTCCTACATTTGGTGTTTCTCATGATCTTGTCGTTGGATTGATTGCTGGAGGAGATATTGCAATTCGAAAAGCTGTAGAGCATGCTGAGGACAGTATAGACCAAGGGTGGAAAGATCTCAAAGTTCACCATATTTCAGAAAAAGATGTGGTAATTGGCATTGCTGCTTCAGGAACTACTCCATACGTCATAAATGCTTTAAACCACTGTAATGAAAAAAAAATTATTACTGGTTGCATAACGTGTAATGCAGGAAGCCCATTAGCTACTACTGCAAAATATCCTGTTGTTGTCACTGTTGGTCCTGAGTTTGTAACAGGAAGTTCACGTATGAAAGCAGGAACAGCCCAAAAACTAGTCTTAAATATGATTTCTACTGCTACAATGATCCAGCTAGGTAAAGTAAAAGGTAATAAAATGGTAGACATGCAACTTAGCAATAATAAACTTGTAGAAAGGGCTATACAAATGCTCATGGAAGAATTAACAATCGGTCATACAGAAGCAACAAAACTGTTAGAGCAATATGGAAATGTCCGCAATGCAATAAACAACTATGGAGCCTAAAAAAACAGATAAAGAACTTCTAGGGAAAGGAGTACAACATATGGCTATAGCATTCATCTTTATGTTTATAAGTCCTGTTATTATTCATTCTGCTTTTAAAAATCAAGATCACCCATTATATATTCCTATTTTAGTGTTAGGCATAATAAGTGCTATCTTCGCTATCTTAATGGCTTTTAAAGGGTTAAAAACAATAATGAACTCTATTTTTGGAAAAAAATAAAATTATTTTTTACTAAGCACCTTCTCTTTTATTAATTGGTGTAGTAGGGTTATAACCAAAACCTGGAATTTTTATCTCTATATCTAAATTATGTAAAATATATCCAATAATAGCATAATGATGCATCGCATGACTATTAGCATGAGACATAATACTTTCTAAAGTATAATTAACTGTAACTTTTCCTTTACCCATATTATCTGTAACATGAATTAAATAATTTGTATTAACATCAACATAAGAAAATAAAGTTTCTTGTAATTTACATATATATTCTATTGCAAATTCCTTATCTCTAGATAACAATCCATCCCGTTTACGAACAGTTAAATCTATATTATTAGAATCTAATCCATTAACTATACATTCAAAAAAATCTAATATATGTCTTATATGGGAACCTATACTAGAATAATATGGCCCAACAGAATCATCTTGATAAATAGGAGTCTTTATAAGCCTAAGCAAAGCTATGGCATTGTTTAAGTTATGATTAATCGAGGATATTATTATTTTTTTCATAGTAGATTTAGACGTAATATACATAATTAACTTACAAACTATATAAAGAGCTCTACCTAGTTATTTTTTTGAACAATACAAAACATTATAAATATATAATCGTTCTAACTGAACCACTATGTACTTATTTGGGCTGGTGACTGAAAGTTACCCCATGACCATTTCTCAATTATGAAATTCGTTGCATTACCATCATCTGTCTACGATGATGTTCCAAATACTCATTAACCATTATTACATCAGTAATATTAATTGTACTCCAACAACCATATCCTATGCTCCAAAATGTCTACCCCAATATTTCCTCTCTAGTTCAGAAAACTCTTGTTGAAGCTTGCGAGAACTTCTTCCTTTTAATTTCTTAACCAAATTACTTACATTTTGAGAAGGTCTATACTCTAAATGCATACGAACATGATCTTTGGAAATTACGCCTTTCAAAATTTGAACGTCTTCAGCATCGCATATTTATATTAATATCGATCGGCAACGAACCTGAATATCTCCTTTCAAAACATGATAACGATACTTGGTACTCCAAACTAGATAGACAATTAATCTTTAAACACTATCACCATTTGATCGTTGTTCTAGCATAAAACAAAGGTAAATATTTTTATACATTAAAGCGAAATGCACTAAAGCACATAGTTTTAACTATTTTTGAGACCAATAAAAAACTCTACCATCCTCTCTAACTCCATAAAAGCCAGTAGAATATTTATTATTAAAACTAAGGTTTTCCCGTAAAAAAATAAGATAAAATACATATTTAATCGATTAATGACGTTTTTTTTGATGTTACAAGGAAAATATTGTATCATTGTTATGTGATTTAAAAGCCCCAATAATGAAGAAAGTTACACTTATACTATTTATTTTATGTTCTATTTCAGAAACTAATGCTCAAGATTTATATGAAGATGCATTAACCGCTGCTAGTTACGCATATTCTCATAGTAAAAAAGCTCATGGAGCAAATAATGTTTATCATACTCAGGAATATGCAGATAAAGCAGTTGAAGCCTTCTTAAAAGTAGAAGCCTTAACAGAAAAGTGTAATTGTAAAAAAGCAAATGAAACAGCATATCAAGCAAGAGTAGATATGGAAAGTTCATTAAATGAAGATACTTACGAACGTAGCAGGTTTTTTGCAAAAAGAGCTAAAGAACTAGGTTCTCAAATTTTAAAAGAACTAACTTCATGTAGAGCTAACAATAGTAGCTTACCTAATACAGAAGTAGCATCTATTGACCAAGGTAATGATCTTGCTGAAGCAACTGCTGAAGTAGTTAATAAACAAAAAGAGTTAGAAGAAAAACGTCGCCAATTAGAAATTGAACAACAAAAACTAGAGCAGCAAATAGCAGAACAAAATAGACAAAAAGCAGAATTTGAAGCTAAACGTGCTGCAGAATTCAAAGAACAATCATTATTAAAATTAAAAGCAGAAAACGCTTTAAAAAACCTAGAAAAAGCATTACTAGAACTAAATCTAATATTAGATAAAGAATCTAAACTTGAAGCCCAAATAGATTATATACGGAGTGAAGATGATTTAAAAAATGAGTCTTTAAATAGTACTAAAACCTTTTATATAAATAAAGCTAAAGAACTGACAAAAAAAGTTATGCAACAGTTTAATAATTATAATGTAGTAGAAAATTAATAATAGTATAAATTTTATTTTATAGCCCTAATAAATAGAATTTTTATAGACGATATCTTCTTTTAGATGTCGTTTTTTTATTCTAATAAACTTCCTAATTCATATTACCCTCAGATATCTGCATAAACACAACAATTACTTAAAATTCCAAAACCACTTAGGGATAAAGTAAAAGAGATTACCCTTGATATAGCCAATTCCATGAAAGTTATCGCTAAGAAATCTTTCTTTAAACCTGAATTATGCAATAGGGTTTAAATTATTGTTATTCCTATTGATTATTACTAGCTTTAGGTTATATTTTAAATTTCACCCATATGGTTAACCTTCCTATTGAGTATTCAGATAAACAAGTCACTCCTTTTGGGGGTATGAGTTTGATGAAAAGATTTATAGATCAAACAGGGATTCGGGAGTATATGTCTGAATTAGATTTACCTGAACCCGGTTCTAATCGTGGCTATTCACCGGAGCATATTATAGAATCTTTTTGGTTAGGTATTTGGACAGGAGCTTCTCGTTATATTCATTGTGATTGGTTGCGTTATGATAAGACACTTCATTCCATTTTTGGATGGGATCAG
>NZ_AUML01000030.1 GCF_000430665.1 Aquimarina muelleri DSM 19832
CTGCTTGTAACTCTTCCGGGGAAACCAGTAAAATACCAGAGGGCTTTTGTAAAGGAATCTCTGTAAAAACTGCTTTTTCTCCTTTTTCTCCTGTATGAAAGGTATCTGCTTTGTTACTATTTGTTAATGGTATATAGATTTCTTTGGAGGATTCTTTCGGTTCTTCTTTTTCTTTTGCCTCTAGTTGCTTTGGTACTGCTACCTGCGCATAGCTTTCTTGTCCTACAGGGATAAAAGTTTCTTCCTTGTAATAAACACCGCGTAGCTCCACACATATATCCCCCTTGGAATCACAAAGGTCTATATCCAGTTTGGTATCTAAATCCGTATCTGCACTATAACGAACCCAGGCAAACATTTTCTGAGTGCATGCTCCTAAAACCTGTACGCTATCCAATCCATCCAATACCATCGATCGAACCGAAGCTTGGTGGATATCTCCTCCCAGTAAAACGATACCTGCTTGAAGACCACTCTCTACTATACTGGGGTGCAAGACATAGTCTTGTAAACTTGATACAACAACTTCTGGTACTTCTAACTCTGCCAATAGTTGCCTATCTCCCAAATGAATCGTCGTTATTCCTTGATAGGAAGCACCATAAGAGCGTCCCATTCTGGTGAAAAAATTATATACAGTAGCAGAGTTTTCCTCTCCTACTCTTGTTTGTCTCTTTAGATCTGTGAGATCAAGAACTCTTTTTAAAGAGGATGCCTTAACAGTAACATATCCCTGACAATGTACTAGCTCTTTATCTGTATCTGTACTATACACCTCAAAAGCAAATTCTTGTTTGGTCTGTGCTAAAAGAGCTATATGCACCGAACTGGTTTCTGTAATCTGTACTGGATCTGCCCAAACAATATCCTGCAACTCCAAAATATAAGGTTCCTCCTGCGATGCTAAGGCTTCCCTAATTGCAGCATAAGCCATCTCTAAATACCCAACTACTGGAAGTACTTTTGGTTTCGAGTCCGGATCGGACCCTAATTTATAATCCGATATAAAAAACTCCCTTCCGCTAAAGGTCGAACTATAGCGTTGCTCTTGGAAGTCTGATGCGTTCTTATGTAACAACGGATGTAAAACAGATCCGGATCCTGAATTGGATACCGTATTGGTTTTCTCTGAAACAGCGATCCAATACCGCTCTTTGGCAAAGGGATAACCAGGCAGACTAATAAGTTTAGGGTGCTGACCTTTGTATAATTCCTTCCAATCCAAATCCTGTCCTGCTACCCATTTTTCTGCAAGTTTTCTCAAGTTTTCTTCAGAAAATTGTTTTTCTTTTATCTGCTGATTAGTAGTTATGCTATTTACCTGACCTGTCCATGTACAATTTGTATTAATATCCCCAATCAACCATTGCTGAAGTTTATCCTGTAAATCCTTCCAGCTTGTAACATTGATCGCAAGACGATACTTCATAGCTTTGCGTCCAACCTGCCAGCTATAGATTGCATCGGTAAAATTGGTTATATCGGCTGTATTTTTTGACCAATTAATAATTTTTTCAACATAATCTCTAAGTCTATCTTTATTGACTGCTGATAAAACAAATAGATTATGATCTATAGCGATGCTCTTTTTTGAATCTGCTATATATTCCTGTACTACAACATGCGCATTAGCGCCTCCTGATCCAAAACTACTTACCCCTGCAAGACGTGGAATCTTAGTCTTCCAATTCTCAAGCTTATCTTGAATACGGAAAGAAGTACCTTGAAAATGGATTTTCGGATTAAGTTCTTCATAATTAATCGATGCTGGTAATTGGCGATGCTGCATAGATAAGATAACCTTCAATAAACCTGTAATTCCTGCTGCAGATTCCAGATGTCCAAGGTTACTTTTAACAGATCCAATGGTACAATTTTTAGCTTGTTCAGTTGGTACTAATTTAGAGTAAGCTGTTTTGATACCTTGTATTTCAATCGGATCGCCTAATGAAGTTCCTGTGCCATGTGCTTCAAGATAGCTAAGGTCTTTTGGTGATATTTGTGCGTTTTTCCAAGCAGCTACATATAATTCACTTTGTTTTTGTGGATTAGGAACTGTCAAACCTCCTCCAAGACCACCGTGATTAACAGCACTCCCTTTAATTACACCATGTATTTGGTCTTTATCTTCAATTGCCTTATGTAAAGGCTTAAGAAGAAGCATTACCGCCCCTTCTGAACGAACATAACCATTGGCTTTAGCATCAAATACCTTACAACGAGAATCTGGAGAGAGCATACCTGCACTTTGGTAAGCTATTGATAAATCTGGATGACAAATAAAATTAACTCCACCCACTAATGCTGTAGAACACTCTGATGATCGCAAAGATTTAATAGCTGTATGTAAAGCTACTAATGAGGCTGAACAAGCCGTATCGATAGTAAGGCTTGGTCCATTAAAATCATAAAAATAAGAAATTCGATTGGATAATACTGCCAGTGAACTACCTATAGCATGATGTGCTTGGGTTTCCAAGTTAGATGCTTGCATTAAACGATAATAATCACAATTGCTAGCGCCAATAAACACTCCTGTATCGGTTCCTTTTAATGTATCAGGTACTATTGAAGCATCTTCCAGACAGGCCCATACAAGCTGAAGTAATATTCGTTGTTGCGGATCCGTAGCTGTGGCTTCTTTAGGCGACATGCGAAAGAAAGCTGCATCAAAAGTGTCGCCATCAGAAAGAAATCCTCCTTTATCTATCCCTGGTTTATCTGTTCCTGTTGGCCATTTACCTCTCTCTTTTGGAAATGGGCTAATCATACTTTTTGCTGAAGCAAGTACCTCCCAAAGTTCATCAGCAGACTCAATACCCCCAGGAAGTTTACAAGACATACCCACAATAGCTATGTCTGTATCTAATTCTTCTTCAATTTTTTTAGTGCTTTTTTCTTCCTTATGTTTTGTAACATATAGAGGATTAGACTCAGGGAGAACTTCTAAATGAGTTGACAAATAATCAATGACTTTATTAATTGTATTGTACTCAAAGAAAAAACCTGCTTGTAATTCTAAATTAAATTTTTCTTCAATCTGTTTTTGAAGAAGTAATAAATCCGCAGAATTTAATCCCATTTCCATTACAGGATAATCAAAAGCAGCTGGAGTTATATCGATATCCAGCAACTGAACAATTTTTTCTTTCAAAAATTGATTAATTTCTTTTTTATCAATTAGATTTTCTTTGTTTAGTTTACTCCAAACATCTGATTTAGTAAAGGTTTTGGATTGTAATAAAAGATATTGAACTACTTTATTTAGATTATTGTATTCAAAGAAAAAGCCTGGTTGCAACACTTGATTATATTTTTCTTCAATCTGTTTTTGCAATGCCATTAAGTCTACTGAGCTTAACCCTATTTCCATCACAGGACGCTCAAAATCAATAAAACTTATATTTACATCTAATAATTGGGCTATTTCTTTTTCCAAAAACTGACTTATCTCAGATTGGCTTAGGCTTTGTTTTTTCTGAAAAGAAATTGATTGATCCTTAACTATTGATCGGTTCTTATTACTTTGTCCTATCCTGTTTAGTATATCATACTCTATTAATACACCATACCCTTGATTGTCATAATCCTTTGAACGATAATTTGATATAGGTTTTACAATTCTAGCTCCATGGGCATCATGAAAAGCAAGGATAGGATCCTGTTTGCTTCCTTTTTGCTGAATATAGCGCTCCATGGATAACTCATCATTTGCATTATAATTTTTACAAAGACTTACAGCTACAACTCTAAGTACTCCTGCAATAAGACTACATCTTTGAAGCATAAACTCCAGTAATTGATCTCCATAACCAAAACTTTGTGATTTGGGATTTATATTTACGGCTATTAGCTGGATAATAGAACCTTTCTGATCGTGTAATTCATGAACGTTATCTGAATTATATTTTTCTAATTCTGAATCGTTTACAATACACTGGCTATATATTACACCAAGTACCTCCCCTTCTTTTTCTAATACAAATTGTCCTTGTGGATATTTTTGTATACGAGTAAGGATTTGTTCTTTTGGAGTTCTTAATTGTTCCTTCCAACACATTTCTTCAAGTTGAAGAAGCTTTTCAAGATCATTTTCTGTTGCAAAGCGAATACTATAATCTCGTTTAGTTAAGTGATGAAAACTTGCTCGACAAAAACTAGATAATTCAGGGTAATGCTTTACTTGATATTTATTAAATAAACCTGTATTTGCTGCCAGAATCAAAAAGGTTTCTGCGCTGATTAGATATTGATGAGTTAGACTATGAATCGTATCGAAATAAAAATTTTCAGATCTGTCTAGGTATTCAAAAGTTTTCTGAGTAGATAGTGTATGAGCTTGGTGCACTAGTAAACCAGATTTACCTATACTATTTGACCAAGCCTTTAAATGTAGTTGCCAATGGCTTAAAACAGTTAAGGTATCGAGCAATTGACCTTCGTTATTAAGGTAATACTGCAATTGACTGGCTACAAGTGGAAAAAGAGAGTTATTAACGGATTTTGCCTTATCAATCGTTAAAGCTTGATTAAAGAAGGGGTGTATATATAACACTTTGTTTTCAGAAGATACTCCTAAGTTTTTTATTGCTATATTGAGATTATCAGGATTATTGCTATCACTTAATATTACCTCATGTTCAGTTTCTATCGACTTTAATGTATCGGTTATTTTTTCTAGTGCTTTCTGGTTATTACCAACACCAACAAGTAATAATGGATTTTGTTCTAAGTATTGACCACGTTGTGTGTGGTCCCGCACAGTCAGATAAATCTTTTTTAGTAATCCTCCATCATCACAACCAACATCTACAAGAGTAGATGGCTGTTCATTTATAGGAAACTGATTGAAGATGTCAATTACCTCTTGTTGAATATCATCAAAATAATTTTCTTGCTCTATTTTATTTACATAAACTTCTTTTGTACTGTCAAAAACATATTTTTTTTCACTAAACAACAGATCATTTATAGTATGAAGCATTGATCTATAAGATACTATATCATCCAATACCTCTGCTTGTAATAAGTTCCTGCCTTGAGCCGTTAAATATCTTGTCTCGGCAGATAACCAATTTTCTTGAACAAATAATTTTTCAATAGACTGAGCAAGTTTCTTATCGACTTGCTCTAGTACTTCGCAAAAATTATCTCTATCTTTTTCTGAAAATAAAATATCAAGATACTTTATACCTGTAACTAATGGTAATAAGATGGCTCCATTAATCAGTTGTTTAGTCAGGGTATTCTTTACCACATCCTTTAAAAGTATTTTATCAATTTTTTTACTTAGCTCTCTGGCATAGGTTACTTTTTGTATCAGATTTTCTGGTTCAACGGCGTATAAAGAGGTAAGATTAAGGTCAAAGAGATTTTTATCGGCTTGTTTGGTTAAGCGATATGCATCTTTGTTATTTTTTTCAAGCCAACCTAACGACTCCAACGATTGGAGTGCAATCGAAAAGTAACCTTCGTTTGCATTAAGTTGTTTTGTTAACCATGTTCGTTTATGAAATTTACTTCCCTCAAGTAATGTAAACAACCCCTGTTTGTGGCACGATTCAATAATAGGTACGGCCACATAGCCATGACAGCAAAACTTCAATAATTTTAGCATCTAATTAATTATTCAGAAAGAATTAAAAGGAATATTCAATTTTTGATTAAATATAATTTGCACAAATCCTGATCATATAAAAACCAACAGGACAGCAACTTATAAATTAACTTTTTTATTTTTACATCATCATCTCTACCGGCTCATCAACTTCTTGAACATAATCTACCTCAGCATTACGATATTTTTCTTTATCTAGTATTTTTGACATTTTTGAAAATGCAAAGGGTAGCATATTTGGAATAAGCCAATTAGCCAAGGCATAAGGAAAGTATCCTCCTGGATCAACAGCGTCATATATAAATTCATATTCTACCTCACCATTCTCTAAAGGTGTGTATCTCCATTTATTATGCATTTTTGTTACACGATGGTAACGCTTATTAACGGGTAGTTTATCCGGAGCTGCTACAAAATTAAATTTCATTTCTTTAGTGATAGGATCCTGTGAGAATTCAGATTTTACCACAAACTCTCGATGTTTGAAAGGAGGAAAAAGTTTTTGTTTAAAAGTATAATACACCAACTTTGGATCTACTCCGTCTAGTTTTGGATCCCATCCATCTATATAGTATGAATCAAACATACCAACGTCTTTAGCGGCATCGGGATTTCGCATAAGTGTTAAAATACTTTTTAATTTGGCATTAAGTCTTCCTATTATCCTAATCTTCAGCCATGTTTCTCCAGGAACTTTTAATGTATAAAGCTTCATTCCTTTCTTATCTGATTTCAATTTCCACTCTCCTGAACCTGATTTTTTCCAAATAGAATGGGTCGAGGTAATGATAAAGACAAGTAGTAATACTTCCATTAAAATTAATGTAATTACTCCTAATTGTCCTTCTATAAATCTATTCCATACAAAAGGTGCTACAACAGCAACAGCAATACTTAATAGTATCAATGCTACCAAAAAAGCATTGGTCTTATTTTTTTCTGAATGTTTCATTTAGTTTCTAATTTTTTAGTGTAGTTAATCAAAACTGTTGATTTATAACGGTTTTGGTTTTATTTGATTTGGTTAATTAATTGTTTTTTAAAAAGAAGCAATTAAATGTCTAGATAAATATTTGGCTAAACACACAAGAGTAAGAGTTGGTGTAATTCTTTCGTTATCAGGAAGTATAGAGCCATCACATACAAATAAGTTGTCATATTCGGTCTGAAGATTGGTGTTTACATGTTCCTTAATTTTGATTGTTCCTAATGCTCCTCCAGATATAAGGCCAGTTTTAAATATTTTTTTGGCTCCAGCATTTTTTAATATTTTATCTGCCACATCCAGTCCTCTTTTTAATTTTTGGTGATCATCCTCTGTCAATTCCTTATGATACTTACCTTTTTCAGTTAATTCTCCTCCTACTGGTTCTTTTACTTTAACTGTAATTGCAATATGCTTTGGGTATGATGCGATACGTAAGGGTTTACCAGAAAAAAGCATCCCAACATTAAATAAAAAACGGTGAAAATTAGCGTCTATCAATTCGATATCATCGTCTAACTTTGCTCCCATACAACCACAGAAATTTTCTGCTGATGAGAGGCCTGGAACTGAACCTATAAGACCAATACTTGGGTTAATGTAAAACCCATGATTTACTACATTTTTGATTCCGCTATTTCTTAAAATTATGGGAGTAGCCAAAGAGCCTGCTGCAAGAATTATTTTTTCTCCGTATGCTTTAAACGTATTCTTTTTTTTACCTATAGAATATTCAATCCCAATAGCTTTTTTATTTTCATGAATAACTTTCGAGACAGTTGCTTGGTTAACGAGTTTTAGTCCATTACTGAGTGCTTCTTCTACATAAGTTTTGGCTTTCCATTTTACTTCATAATAATTATTATGATTAAATTTAGATTGGTCTACCAACATTAACTTCTTCTTCCAATCATAGCCTAACTGAATGGCACTTTCGCTTAATTTTTTTGCCTGAGCACCAATTAATCCGTCAGATATTTCTGCAATTGGTAATTCTTTACGCACTTGTTCTAGATCTTCGGTAAGATCAATTCCTAAATTCTTAAAAGTTTCTATTGGAGGAAGGTCTGCAACCGCAAGGTACATAGCTGTAGTTCCTCCTGTTGTAAAAGCTCTTAAATCTTTCAACTTATCTGTAACCCGTACTTCGTTAGAAATTTTGGCATATCCCAAAAGGGATTCTTTAAGTGGTGAATTATCCCCTCTTTCGAGAATTAAGACTTTTTTATTTTGCTTGCTCAATTCTTTAGCAATTGTAGCCCCGCAAGTTCCCGAGCCTACGATAATAGCATCAAAATGCTCCTCTATGTTTGAATATTTCATGAATACTATTCCTTATATGATTTCTCTTTATGAAAAAAATTAGCTTATTATTTTACTTACTTTAAATTATCGCGAAACTTGCTCAAATTTCGTTCTCTAAAAGTAAAATCCTCTAAGGTTCTTGTGGTTAAAAACTCATCAGAAATCTCTTGATCGAACGCTACCGAAACCATATTCATAATACTCAATGTACGAGTGGAAAGATTATTCATAGTTAGCTTTTTTGCTATCCATACACCATCTATTTTTTCAATATCTGACATAGTCAATTGTTTATAGGGCTCTCCATGTACATATATGTTTTTCTTTAAGCTTATATATCTTTCTTTATCTATCCAGGATATAGTTTTATTATATTTTGATTTTTTTGCTCTTTCTGCATTAGGGGTATATTCAATAACCCAAGCTTCGCGTCCTTTATACTTTTCTTCACTTAAGATCTTGAAGGTATATTCATTAATTTTCAAATCTTCCATATCCTCAAGAGAAAACTCTGAACCAAAAAAACTTCCACTACTATCATTACTGTCTGCACTTGATGCTAAGCGTTTTACTTTGCTTAATTCAGGTAAATAAATCCAGCTGTCGTTATCCTTACCTAGCTCTCCATACTCATAGGTTAACATTCCTACTCCTTTCTCCTTTTTAGGTTCGATTATGATAGAAACAGATCGGCTGTCTTGCTTATTATCTCCATAATTTTTTGCAACACTTTCCAGTAATTTATTTCTAGGTTCTTCTGTACATACTATCCTTTTATCTGATACTGTATATTTACAGGTAGATAGTTTTATTCTCTGGATTGATGTATTAAAGGATTCTTTAGTAACCTTTTTCACCTTTATCATAATATCTTTTGGTGACTGGGCTGAAAGTGTATTAATTGATAATGACGGTATAAAAACAGCCAGAACAATCCATAAAAAAATTTGTTTTTTTTTCATTATTTACTCAATTAGGTTAAAAGAATTTTTAATAATATAACGTATGCAACTTTTGACTATACACAAACAAACAACTTAAGAACAAGCAGTTAATCTACATTGACAATGGTAAGATCTTGGTTTTTTCTCTTTTTAAACAAAAGCCAAAAAACAAAAGACATTTCCCCTACAAATGAAAACAGCAGAAATACTGATATAATTATAGTAAGTGTTTCGTTATCTGGTATTAGAAAGTTTTTGAAACTCTCTAATAAATGACCTAAACAACCAATCATCATTAATATGCCTGGAGCCTTTGGAAAAAACCTAGATTTAAAAATCAAATATCCAAACACCATTAAATGAAAGGCAAAAAATATACTCCATATATATTCTCCATACTCATGTGCTTTGATAAAAAGCATAACCAAAGCATATAGCTGGTTTGTTTCGAATACGACCAGATAAGATGCTCCACTCAAAAGAATTAAAACAAAAAAGTAATTCAATAAGTTGATGCTCATAACAAATGCCATAGCAAGTCGATAAAGAACTGCTATCATTGAAAGTTTACTACTTACATGCTTTAGTAATTGATATAAAAGTACTGCAAGGATTATTTCGCATAAAAAGACGATAATATCACAAAGTAAACTAAGTCGGAATAAGGAATTAAACGTTCTAATATTGCTTACTGTTGTTGCTATATCTTCATGAACAAAAAGTTTGGAAGGAACGTATAATATACTGAAAACAGAACAAAGAACAATAAATATATATAATATACCCACTGCTCTAGTTGTGCTTCTAGTAGCTAACTGATCGAAATGACTCTCCATTTATTTCTCTTTCAAATCAATGCTATTACAAATTATTTAAGTTGACTGTCAAAGTTTTTTTTGAATATTTTTTTGATACTCCTAATCATTGTTCTTTTATAATGATCAAACTTTTGGTTTCTTTTTCTATTGAGATTTTAGTTTACTTTTTTTTTGAAATTTTGGCTTAAAAACAAGTATTAAAGCTGGTAATAAAAATAAATCACACATCAAAGCTGAAAAGATTGCGATAGAACCAAATTTTCCTACATTAGCTGTTCCCTCCATAGTCGAAAAGGATAATATTCCGAATCCTAGCCCCAAAATTAAACTTGTGAAGGTAGCTGCTTGACCAGCTTCTTTTATAGTATGATATAAAGCATTTTTAATATCTCCATCAACTATAAGCTTATCCCTGTAATGGCTAATAAAATGCACGGTATCATCTACAGAAATACCCACTACTACTGGAAGTAACAATAAAATATCCACATCTACAGACCGTCCTGTTAGTCCTAATAAGCCTAGAGTTAACAAGGACGGAATCAGGTTAGGTATGATAGCAATTAAGCCTCCTTGGACCGATCCAAAAACAAAAATAAGAACAATGGTTACTGCTATCAGCACCATAATAATATCTTGTAATCCATTATCCGCTATTACCTGTACAAATTTCATATTCATAGGAAGGGCTCCCGTTATCGATACTTTAGTATCTGGGTATTGTTTCTTTAGAACTTCTACAGACTCGTCAATATCTTTTTGCATGTCCTTATATATGTTCATGTATTTATAAGAACCAACATTATATAGTTGCATTGAAATGTGAGATTTACTGTAATTATCCGAAACTTGTTTTCTTCGGTCTTCTGGGTTAGCCAAATTAAACAGGAAAAGAGTTTGAGATAAAGCATTTGCATTTTCAGGTATACTATACATCTCCTCCCTATCTTCATTCAATGTTTTATTTGCTTTTTTTACAACTTCTACCAAGGACGATGTTCTCACAACTACATCACTGTATTTACTTTCAAGTTTTCGTTGTAGCTTATCGATTGTATTTAGTACGAATGGGTTTTCAAATGCGTTTGCTTTGGATAAATCTAAATATATCTCCATATTAAGACTTCCCATCATTTTTTCATCTATAATATTTGCAGATTCTCTGTAAGGATTACCTTCAACAAATTGATTAGCAATATTAGTATCAACCTTAAGCATGGTTACACCATAGATATTTATTCCTAATACTAGTAGGAATAAAGAAATAATACCAATTGGGCTTTTTTGTACAAGAGATAATATATTATCTAATCTTTTTTGTAAAAAAAGAGAAAAATTAGGAATATACTTATCGGATGAGAACCTGAACTTTCTTTTCTGTTCTCCCTCACCCAAGCCAGGTGCCCATACATCAAACATAAGGGGTAATAGAAAAATAGTTAAGATACATGCGAAAGCCACACCGGCAGCAGACATCATTCCGAATACCTGAATACGTGGAATTGGAATAAGAAAACAAGCCAACATACCTATTATATTCGTAATTGCAGTTAATACGATAGCTTTGTTTGTGGATTGAAATACTTTTTGTACGGATACTTTACGATCATAACCTTGATTTCGAAAAAATGTATACCCAGAAAATATATGGGAGGCATCACACACACCAACAGTTAGTATCAACATGATCGTTAGCATTAAAAAAACCGTAACCTCTACCTCTAACCAACCTGCTAAGCCAACTGTCCAAACAGCACTTATAATAACAATTAAAAGGGACCAAAGTACTGCACTAAATGAACGGACGAAAAACCATAAAAGGATCGATATTATAAGTAAAAGTCCTAAATAAATCGGGCCAGCTTCTTTACTAACAATAGTTTCCTGCTCATAAGCCAATGGAGCATTCCCTACAGAATAATATTTTAAATGCTCTTTGTATTCTGGTTTATCTAAAATTGCATTAAGCTCCTTCATTAAAGGAACAAGCTCACTTAAATCTGCATGTTTAAAACGAACTCTTTCTTCTACTTCTTTTACCTCACTAAAATCTGCAACTTCCATCTCATCCATATTCAGTGGTTCATCAAATGATCCTTCTGCGGTAGTGGTAGTTGATTCCTCATTTATACGCTCGGTACCAAAATCGGTTTCTATAAGCATTCCTCCGTATTTCATATCTTTTGAAAAGAAAAGCAATGGGAAAGACTTTTCAGATTGCGCTAGCTTACGGATTTCTTCAACACCCTCATTTGTCGTCGGAATTTTATCTCCTACTAATTTTCTGGAAACTAATAAATCTCCATCTGCTATTAAGAGCGACGCGTTAACGATCGTATTTACTTTAACAATATGTTTTAATGCTGTTGAATCATCACTATACTTTGCACTAATAATATCATCATGTATTTTCTTTATAACCTCTAGAGATTTAGTAGAAAACACATCACCATCTACTGGTTTATAAGCAATATATACGCCTTCGTTGCTTCCAAATTGAGCTTTGAACTCATCCATAGCAACTAAAACTGGATCATCATCTGGAAACCATCCCTCGATGGTCATGTCAAATTTTGTTTTTGGTAATCCAAAAAATGTAAATACTGTAATAGCTATAAAAACTAACCAGATAATTAGTCTTCTTTTCCGAACCATTCCAGTAACATTTTCAAGAAACTGTGCTTTGGGTTTCGAATTCTTATTCATAACTAGATTTATTACGGTTTTAAAAAAGTGATAACCCAATAGATCTTTAATCTCTTAGGGCAATGATTTGATAGTTAATATTTTTAATCAACTAATGATGCTTTCGGAATGTTTTTTTCCTCTTTGGAAGTTTTATTGAATAAAGCATTTATCTTTTTAGCTATTTTTTTACTATTGTCCTTATCAATAATCGAAAAATGGTTTGATTGAATAGGATAGATATCAACTGGCTTATTTAGCAATCCGTTCCAACCATAATCTTCAGATGCATTTTTATATGTATCAATATAACCTTGCGTAGCCTTAAAGAGGATTACTTTAACCTCATCTGATAATTTCGAAGGTTTATAAGCACGACAAAACTTATCATTAGCTATGGTTGTATCAATACTTATGGCTAATTGATCTTTCGGGAAATTAAATCCTAAATCCTTGATGTTGTCATATATATAACTAAAAATTTCATTTTCAGGAAGTTCTTTTATTTTTTCTACATCTAAAGTTATATTGTGACCAGATGAGTTTATAAAAATAGATTTAATACCTTCTACGAGATCATCAATCATATCTCCCCCTGGTAGTGTAGGAGATATACAGTCAATAAGTATTAATGACTCTACCTTTTCCTTTTGGCTCAGTAAAATTCTTGCCATTTCGTATGCAATTGTACCTCCATTTGAGAATCCCAACAGACGATATGGACCTGTAGCTTGGATTTCTTTGACTGCTTCAATATTAGCTTTTGCAATGGATTCGATACTATCAAGCGAGCTGTTTTCTCCTGTGATCCCTACTGTCTCTAAACCATAAAATGGCTGCCTCATACCCAAAGCAGAGATAAGGTGTTGTAATGTTATCACATTACCATCGGCACCTGGAACTGCAAAAATAGGGCGTTTCTTGCCTTTTATCTGCATAGGCACTAGTATTTTACGGGTAACCTGAGGATCTATTTTACCTACCTGACCTGGATTCACTTTTGTTTGACTATTGATTGCATCTGCATACTCCTTATCATTTGTTATACTTATGTTTTTAACCTTCTCTGAATAATTCTTGGTTAAATATTTAGTAAGTGTTTTTATTTCTGGACAATTAAATAAAATAGCAGGGGATATATTGATTTGTAACAAATCATTGATTTGAGCTATCAAAGTAATCAAGCCAATGGAATTCATTCCCAGATCTAAAAAGTTAATATCAACAGGGATTTTATCCAAATTTTTATTGAGCTGTAGTGCTATCTCATGTTTAAGAAACATTTCTATTTTTTCATCAGGCTTAAGAGAATTATTTTCCTTATCCTCTTTATTAGATGTAAAAAAGAACCATTTAGCTTTCATTACGGGCTGATATGCTTCTTTAGTTATTGTTTCTTTTTTAATATTTACTGCTGACTGTTTTGTTTTAATAATTGGTTTTTCTACACTATCGATATCTATCCAATATTTTTCTTTAGCAAAAGGATAAGTGGGTAGAGATACAGGGCGTGTCTTTTTATTTTTCCAAACCACTTTCCAATCTATAGTAAGACCACTAATCCAGAGTTGGGCAAGTTGTTGCCATTGTACTGTTTCTAAACTCTGTTTGATCATCATTTTGACCATATCTTTTGTTAAGATATTGATAATATGATTTTCTTTATTAAGATTAATATTTCCACAAAAGATCTCTTTTTTCTCCAACGATTCTTCTTTACTAGAATGTTTGAATATTGTTAGTTTTTCAAGCAACTCAATAGAAGAAGAGGCTACAATAGCTAATCTTTCATCCATTGCATCACGACCAACCTGAAGAGTATAAATCATTTCTTCAAAAGATATATCTTCCTTAATTTTGGATAAATAGTCTATATAAATATTAATATATTCATTTAAACGTTCTTCATCTTTTGCAGAAAGCACAAATAACTGAGGTGTTTTTACTTTTTCTGGATAAATCACAGATTCGTCAACAGGATATTCCTCTAAAACGATATGCAAATTTACTCCGCTATCTGCAAAAGAATTAAGTCCTGCTCTTATTGGACCATTATTCTTCCGTAGGGTATCAAATGTCAGTTCTTTTTTTGCTATATACAAAGGGTGAGAAGGGTTATCAATATCCAAAAAAGTGTTTGTTTTCTCTCCTGATATGGTCATTGGAAACTTTTTATGATAAAGTGAAAGTGCTAGCTTAATAAAACTAGCCAAACCACTAACAGCTTCCAAATTCCCTATATTTCCTTTTACGCTTCCTAATGCACAATTTTTTTCTTTTGATTCGTGCTCTTTAAATACATTTTTAATGCCTTCATATTCAAATGAATCTCCCCACTTTGTCGCATATCCATCAACCTCAATATATTTTATTGATTCTGGATTTATTGAGGATTTATTATAACATTTGGTAATAACATTAGTAATTGCGTCATGTTTAACTTCTGATAAAAACCTAGCATTTCCTCTATTACTTTGATGACTAGTTTTAATAACACCATAAATCCTATTATTATCTCTTTCCGCATCCTCTAGCCTTTTCAAAACAACAGCTGCTACTCCTTCTCCTCTAGTAAACCCATTGGCGTCATCATCAAAAACTCCACATGTTCCTGTAGGAGATAGCATGCCATATTGAGATAATGATATATAATCATCTGCAAATAAGTTTAAAGATGCTCCTCCTACTACCGCTACACTACTTTCATTATTAATTAGCGAGTAATATGCTCTATTTATTGCTACCGCAGAGCCCGCGCAATTAGCATTTATAGACTCACTAGGTCCATAAAAATCAAATAAAAATGAAAGTCTGTTAGCTAAATAGTAAGTAGGACTTGAGGAAGTAAAAACAGGTCCATATTTCCCAACAGGAATTTTATCTATATTTTTTCTTAGGTAATTTTCATATTCTGCATATTCATAAGCAACATATACCGCTGCATCTGTTCCTGCTAATTTTTTAGGTGCTATCCCAGCATCCTGAAAGGCTTTATAAACCTCTTGCATTAGTAACCTTTCTTGAGGGTCTATTAGTAAAGCTTCTTCTGGATCAAGGTTAAAAAAATCAGGATCAAAGCGATCAACATCATCAATCAATGCTCCCCATTTGGAGACAGTCTTACCTGGAGAGATAGTTTTTTCATAATAATCCTCCCAATTCCATCTTGACTTTGAAATTTCCTGAATACTATTTTTCTTATCCATCAGATTATCCCAAAAGGATTCTGTATTAGGTGCGTCCGGAAAATTACAACTAAGGCCAACAATCGCTACATCATAAGAGTGATCTGGTTCTTTTATTGTTGTATTTAATTTTTTCTTGCTATTAAGACTATCCTCATTATTTTTATGAGCGGTATTATAATAGTTTATTAAATTATCTGTATGGTGAGTCAATAACGTATCTACAATATCATCAATTGATCTAAATGAACGACCAGACAAGTCTATATTATATTTTTGATTAATATAATATAGCAATTCTTGATAAGACTCCTTAATCAATCTTCTACCCTGTGGAGCACGACTTGGGGTAATCTGCTTAACAGGTGTAGGATTAAGATTAATGTTTTCTTTGATCGAAATACTTTTAGTTGCTATTTCTGATAAATCATTTGCATCAGATCCGTTATTGACATTCTCATTCTTCTCTTTGATTTCTTCCTCTAGTAAATCAGCCAGTTCTTTAATGGTATTTACATTTACAAATTTTGAGGGAGCCAGTGTAATGTTAAATTTCTTAGATATTTTATTAATCAATTCCATTGAAATAATGGAATCAATACCGAAGTCCTCGAAATTAGCATCAACATCCAGTTTTCCAGAGGAAAATCGCAATGTTATTTCGAAGATTTTTTTTATTTCTTGTAAAGTATTTTGTGCTGTTTCTTCTGTCATATCGTTACTCCTTTTTCTTGGAATTTTTTCAAATCAGAGATAATTAAATCTCTTAGTTTTTCCATTTGATCATTCTTTTCAGATCGATTCTTATGGTTATCTCTCATATCAGAACTGATGGGCATTTCTGTCTGGTCATCTTCTCTGTCTTCTTCTATACTATCCGACTCATAAAAGAAGTTCTCCTCTAACAATATGTCTATGCTATTTTTTACCGTTTTTATAATAGATTTGATATCATTATCAGAGTGTGCCATGGTTAAAAAACAATTGCCGGAAGGACTAGTTTCTACTCCGTTCATTCTCATTAAAACAAATAATAATTCCTTTACCACTCCATTCGGATCGTCTAGAAATTTAAATCTGAATAATGAACTGAAATATTCGATAATTACTGGTACCTTTTTTGAAGCAAAGAAAGAATTCAGCTCTTCGCACATTCGTTTCGTTTTTTCATTTAGTTCTTGTAAAAAGCACGAGTTTGACCCACACGTTTCATTTCCTAAAGCTAAACACCTGTCTTTAATTTCGGTAAGTATAGCAAGTGTAGCTGCTAGTTTAATAGGGTTTCGTGTATGCGTACCAGCCATGAGTGTTTTTTTAACACTTGGCATAGAGTTATCATCATAATTAAAAACTCCTCCATCTACGAAGTTCATATATTTAGTGAGTCCTGCAATCATTCCTGAAGGCATACCTCCCGCAGGGATTTTTCCATAAGTAGCTAAATCTCCTTTAATATTCCAAAGCCCCTGTACTCCATTACAACAAACTCTAAATCCGGTGATCATCTCATCCATGATCAATAAAATATTTTTTTCCAGAGTCAATTTACGTACCTCTTTTAGAAATTCGATAGGTTGATTATCTGGGTTTCTCGATTGTACTGGTTCTACTAAAACGCCAGCAATTTCATCTGCCCTGTTTTCAATAATATTTAGGTGATCCATGTTACCATAATCCAAGACTATAATCTCATCTGCAAATTCCTGAAGCATTCCCAATCCCATTGCAATACTATTACCAAACTGATCTTTTGCAGCAAGTACTGCATCCGAAAGACCATGAAAAGCCCCTTCAAAAATTACTATTTTCTTTTTTTGAGTTGCTGTTCTTGCTATTCTTACCGCCCACATAACAGCTTCTGTTCCTGATTGCGTGAGAAGAACACGTTCATGACCTGTAAGGTCACTAAAAAGTTTAGTTACCTGAGCAAGTTCTTCTGTATACCCAACCAATGGATAACCTTTTTCCATACGTTTTATAACAGCCTCCTTTATAAACTCTGGTTGATGTCCAAATAAATTAACTCCATTATCGCTGGCTATATCAATATATTTATTTCCATCAATATCATAAAGGTATGCTCCATCTGCTTTGTCATAAGTTAAATGAAACTGCAGTCGTTTTAATGCTTTTTTCAAACCTCCAGTCTTTCGTTGATCAACAAGGTGATCCTGATCTTTTGATGCATTTTCCTTCGATTTTGGAGTAGTCTTCTCTAGCTTTTTAGCCATTTTATCTATGAACAGTTTATGTTCTTGGACTAATTGTAATTCTGTTAATGCTTTAAAAACATTTCTTTTTTTTCCAGAAAAATTATTTTCAATTATATTATCCCCATTAGATAAATGTTTTTTTAATTTGGAAACCATATAATCTTTATCATTATCAGGTAATTCCGAAAAAAGTTTTAAAGCTTCTTGTTTCTCTATTTTCTTTGAAACAATTTTTTCCAATATATCGTCAATTACTGCCATATCTTTGGTTTAGTATATATCTTTTAATAATTCATCAAAACTAACTTCGGAATTCTCTACATCAGCATATTCTATCCTGTTCGAATTTTGTTCATACATAGTATTTAGTAACATTCCAAAGTCTTTAACTATCTGATTATTTAGAGTGTTTTCAAATGTCAGAGATTTAATTTTAATACATACTCTACCCTTTTCATCAGTTAAATCAATATCCGTTTTAAGCATCCTATCTCCCGCTTTACTTCCTTTTGAATAGCGTACCCATACGTACATTTCTTTATGACAAGGAGAAAGCAATTGTAAAGATCCTATTTCAAGTGGTCGTAAAGGTTTATTAACTTGCGTATCCAAACCTGTTAACAAACCTATTACTACTTGTAGAGTACTCTCCATAATACTTGGATGTAGGGTGTAGCTTTTATAACTGTCTACTACAAGCTCCGACAAGCTTAACTGAGCCAGCATTTGATCATTTCCTTTATAAATTGTCTTTATACTTTTTAAAGAAGAACCATAACTGATCTCCATTTGTTCTAAAGTGTAATAAAGACGTTCTACATCGATCGGATCTACTTCAAAATGGGTTTTGAGTTGTACTATATCTAGTTTGGCAGGAGCCAAATTGTCTTTATATACTACCCGACCACTACAATGAATTCTTTCTTCTCCCTCTTCTGCACTATAAATCTCATAATCAATTCCTTCATTATTATTTTCGAAAAGAGCTATATTAACTTGTTTGTTCTCTGAAACTGTAAATAAACTACTCCATGTAGTATGATGAAATTCCATGAACATTGATCTGTTAAGATCTGGCATAGATTTTTCTACAGCAATACGAGCCATTTCTAAATACGCGGAGTATGACATTACATTTTGACCTTGTATTTTATGGTCTGCGATAAAAAATTCTTTCCCGCTAAAATTTGAAGTATAGCTTTGTTGGCTCAATATCGAAGAATTGTAGTGTAACAATGGATGGAGCTTTTCAAACTCTGCTTCATGTTTTGTTTTTTCGCTATCAGATAGATTAAACCAGTATCTCTCACGCGCAAAAGGGTAGGTAGGCAAACTAATACGCCTAGGATTAATCTGTTTGTATAATTGAGTCCAATCAATTTCAACACCTTTTACCCAAGCTTCGGCTAGTTTGATGTAGTTTTTATTGGCAAAGCATTTTTTCACAAATACTTCTGGAGTATCATTATTTTCTTCTGAATCTATAAAATTCGAGCTACTTTTTTGTGTAACTCTTCCATAAAATACATCTTTAATTTTTATATTTTCTTCATCATTCAGATAAACAAAAAGTTTCTCTTTCAGCTCTTCCTTCGAATTTACAACTAGTCCTAAACGTTCAGTCATCTCATCTCTTCCTACCTGAAGAGTAAAAACAAGATCTGTAAAGTCGTCTTCATGTTTTTCTAAATGCTCTAGTAATAATTGAGCATATGCTTTAAGCCTATCTTCCGTTTTTGCTGAAAGTACTATTATCTGAGGCTCCTTTGATGTAACATTAACTTGATTTTCTTTTGGGATATATTCCTCTAAAACAATATGTGAATTAGCTCCTCCAAAGCCAAAGGAACTTACTCCTGCTCTTCTTGGAAGAAGATTACCCTGATCATCTTTTATGGCATCCCATTCTTTTGTTTTATCTACAATATAAAGTGAACTTCCTTTAAGATTGATATAGGGATTGAGTTCTTCAAAATGAAGTGTCCCTGGTATTTTTTTATGTTTTAGGGATAATAAGACCTTAAGAACACCTGCAATTCCTGCAGCTGTCTCTAAGTGACCTATATTGGTCTTTACTGAAGATAAACCACAATGAGGAATTTCTGAAGGAATTTTATTATGTCTCTTATATAATTTAGAAAACGTTTTATTAAGAGCCTGAATCTCGATTGGATCTCCTAAACTAGTACCAGTACCATGACATTCAATATACCCTACGGTTGATGGATCTATCTGAGCCTTTTCATAAGCTTCAACCAATAAATCTGTTTGTGCGACAGGGTTAGGAGCTGTAAGCATAGTTACTTTTCCTCCATGGTTTTCTGTAGTTGCCTTAATAACAGCATAGATATGATCTCTGTCTGCTTCTGCTTTATCCAAAGGTTTAAGAAATATAGCCCCTGAACCTTCTCCTCTTACATATCCATTTGCACTTTTATCAAAGGTTTTACATTTACCATCTCCACTTAACATACCTGCCATCCCAAATGATATATAAGCTGCTGGAGTAAGCATTAATTGTACTCCACCTACTATAGCCATATCACTACTTCCGGTATGTATTGATTCTATTGCTCGATGAATCGCTATCAAAGAACTAGAACAAGCAGTATCAAGCGGTGCACTAGGTCCACGTAGGTTAAGTAAGAAAGAAACGCGGTTTACTAATACAGAGTGAGAATTTCCTGAAGCTGTATATCCATCAAGTGGAATTTCATTATCTACTAATGAATCTGCATAGTCTCTAGTTGCAACTCCAACAAATAATCCTGTTTTTGTACCCGACAGATCCGATACTTTATGTCCTGAATCCTCAATGGCTTTCCACACAGTTTCTAAAAAAATCCTTTGTTGCGGATCCATCATCTCTGCCTCTCTTGGAGATATCCCAAAAAACAATGGATCAAACTTATCCACATCTTTCATGAAGCCTCCCCATTTAGAATTGGTCTTATTCTCTTCTTTAAAAGGATCTCCATCATAATCTTCCCAATTCCATCGATCCTTAGGAATTACCGTTATCATATTTCTTTCATTTTCTAGGTTCTCCCAGAATTTTTCCAGATCTTTTGATTCTGGCATAACACCACTCATACCAACTATAGCGATTGGTTGATCGATAAACCTATTTTCTGCGGATAACTCTTTTCCTGAAGATAGAGTTTTTGACTGTTGATCCCATGTACTGCTATTCCATCCTTTATTGATGCCAAATACAACTTTTTCATCATTTCCAGATGGTGAGGACTCCACTGCTACTGTATCAGATGCAACAGAAGCTCCTGATATATTATGAATACCTGATACTTCATTTTTATGTTCTCTAGAAAGGAATAGTGCTATTTCCTTGATTGAAGGGTATTCGAAGAAAAGCACTGGAGTTACATCTAACTTATAATGTTCATTGATTCTGTTGGCATAAGTGGTTAAACCTATAGAATCAAATCCTAGATCTAGTAATATTTTATCATATGAAATGTCGTCGGGATCTATTTTTAAAAGTTCCATAACAATATCCGACAACACATCCCGAACCATAGTGAACAACTCCTTGTCAGATTGTTGATCAATCTGTGAATCAGAGTTAGAAGACGTTGAATCGACAATGGATACTGATTCAGGAATTTCTTTCTCCTTAATACCCCAAGTTTTTTCTATTTTATCCTGTACCCCTTCTAATACTATAAACTGAGTTTTTCTGGTATGAAGACCTTTCTCAAATGCTTCTAAACCAGTTTCAGTACTCAAAGGCTTTATTCCTAAATTCTTTTTGAAAAAGATTTCTGTTTGCTCATCTAGTTTCATTCCTCCTTCAGCCCATAAGGACCAATTTAAACTTAATGTTACCCCAGAACGTTTTCCTTTCTGTTTTAAGAATTTGCGATTGCCTGCAAATGAATCCATAAAATGGTTTGCAAATGAATAATCGCACTGACCTGCATTTCCACCAACAGCTGCAAGAGAAGAAAACATGACAAAAAAATCAAGGTTTTCATTTTTGGTGGCTTCATCTAAATAATGAGTTCCATATACCTTAGGAGCAAAAACTGCTTCCATCTCTTCACGAGTTTTGTTCCTGATGTATGAGTCTCTTAAAACACCTGCACTATGAATAATGCCATTAATCTCTCCAAATTTCGTTTTAGTCTTTTTAATCAGACTCTTAACTTCTGTATATTTAGAAACATCTGCTGAGATGTAAACTACCTCAGCACCTTTTTCTTTTAATTGATCTAACTTAATTTGACGTTCCTCAGAGAGTTTGGAACGACCTGTAAGTACTAACCTTGCTTTGCATTGAATCGCTAAATATTCTGCAAAAATAAGCCCTAATCCTCCTGCTCCTCCTGTAATAATATAAACACCTTTTTCCTTTAATCCTAAACCTTGATTAGAGCTAGTACTATCCTCTTTTAAAGAAAATTCTTTTACTTTCCTGATATAACGTTCTTGCTCCTCATAACGAATAGTCGTTGCCCCTTGAATACCAGAATCAAACTCCGCCAAAACTATATCTAAAATCTTATCATAAGATTTTTTTGACTGCTGAATCTCTAGCGCTTTACAGTGTAATTTAGGTTGCTCTAATAAAAGGGTTTTTATAAACCCATTAATAGCATCATTATGTGGCTGCCTAGTATCTTTTTGTCCTAAATACAAATATAAAAGCTGAATATTGTCTTGCTTTTGTTCTATTAAAGATTGACAAAGAGTAAGGAAAGAATAAACTCCTTTGTCTAACGATTTATTTAAAAAATCTTCTTTATATTCACTTCCATCTTCTAAAGAAGGATCTATTGGCCATGCAAAACATATTTTCTTTATAACTTCTTTATCTAGAGTTTCAAAAAGCTTTTTAAAATCGTCTTGGCTTTTTGGGTTTACCTTATATATCTGATTTCCGCATTCTTCATAAGTATCTCCTGATTGCACCAATATAATTGTATCAGATTCTTTAAAACGATCTTTATAAGTATTACAAAGTTTGTCATCAGAACCAAAAAGTAAAATAGAGCCTAGATTATCTTGCTGTATTTGTTTTTGTTCTAAAGAAGATTCCTGCCATTCGTGAGAATAATAAAGCTTTGAATATTCTTCTTCTTCCGCTTTATCTGGTTTTTCATGAACACTAACAAGAGGAACCCCGATAGATTCTTTAATTTTTATTAAGATCATTCCGTCCTCATCTACAATAAAGACATTTACCTTAGAAACTTTAGAATTAGGTTCATTTACCTTTTTAACGTAGCTAAAACATTTTTGCTTTAATGGTTGTAAGACTTCTACTTCTCCAATAGAATATGGCACAAACATTTCACCAGTTTGCGCCCCCAATTGTGCTGCCATACCTGCTTGAAAAGAACCATCAATAAGGGAAGGATGGAGTAAGTAATCCTTAAAATCATTATTTCTAGCTTCTGGAATAAGTAACTCTCCTAATATTTCATCCTCATTTTTATAAATATCTTGAAGTACCTGAAAACTCGGTCCTAAATCTAACCCCAATGATCTAAATAACGGATACGCTTCTTTTCCTTCAGTTATTTTTGAGCACCTTGATTTAATTTCTTTAAAATCAATATATTCAGGTTCTAGAGATAGTTCTTGATCAGTTGCATAAAAAAGTTTTCCTTGCGAATAAACTTGTTTTGTATCATTTGCTTCTTCACTAAAAACCTCAAATTGCACGGATTCTCCATTAGGTTTCAGTTCAATAAATACTTCTTTAGGAACTGAATTCACCACCGTTAAAGGACTTAGCCAAAGAATATTTTTAATTTTTTGTACTTTTCTTCCAGCTGCAAGTTCGCCTGCTTTTCGTGCAAAATCTAAATAGGCAACACCAGGTAAAGTTGGAATTTCGGATACTAAATGGTCATAAATAAAGAAATCTTTATCATGAAAAGTTTTCTTGAAAACCTGCCGTTCGAATGTAGATTCGTTGGAATCAATCAATGGGTGAAGTACCGAAGTGGTTTGTAAAGAAACATTAATAGATTCTGAATCTTCAGAAATCCAATGGCGTTTATCCGCAAAAGGATAAGTAGGTAAAGAAACTTTCACTCCTGTTTCTAAGGTTTGTATACCTTGCCAATCTGCAAGAAGTCCATCACTCCATAATTGAGCTAGCTTACGTAAATCACCACTCTTTGAGAGTATTTTAATAAACTCTTCCTTCTGCCTACGGCTTAACAAACGAGTAATACCTTCACTGTTTTTTACTTCACCAGTAAGCAAGGCATCATCTTTTTTTCCTTCAATAAATAAGGTTAATTTTTGAAGTAATTCTTCTTTTGTTTTTGCAAAAATTACCAAGCGATGATCAAAAGATTTCCTTCCGATTCGCAGAGTATGTGCAATGTTTTTTATATTAAGAGGTGTCTTTTCGGATACATTTTTTTGAAGAAATGCTTGCAAACGAATTGCAGTTTCTCGGAGTTGGTCTTCTTTTCTGGCTGAAAGAGGAAAGATTTGGTCTTTAAATATCGAAGGTGATTCTTTTTGTTGTAATACGGGAGCTCTGTATTCTTCAATAATAACATGTGCGTTAGCTCCACCCGCTCCAAAGGAACTAATTCCAGCACGAAGTGGGTATTGAACACCATCAACTATCTTAGGTTTCCATTCTTGAACAGCTTGCTCTACATAGAAAGGGGAATTTTTAAAATCAATAAAAAGATTTAACTCTGAAGAATGTAGAGATGGAACAAGTGTTCTGTGTTTCATCTGTAGAAGTACCTTATGAAGTCCTACTATCCCTGCTGCTGCTTCAAGGTGCCCTATATTGGTTTTTACTGAACCAATGGAGCATTCTTGTTTATCCACATTATACTTTTCAAAAGCAGTAGTTAGTCCAGAAATCTCGATAGGATCACCTAGTTCTGTTCCTGTTCCGTGTGCTTCTATATAACCAATGCTTCGAGCATCAACTTTAGCATTTTCAAGAGCTGAAGCTATTACTTTTGCTTGTGATTTTGGGCTAGGCACCATAAATCCACTGGTTTTTCCACCATGGTTAATAGCAACACCTTTAATTACTCCATAAACGTTATCTCCATTTTCTATTGCTTTATCGAGTGGCTTAATAAAAACCGCACCTACACCTTCACCAGCTACATATCCATTGGCATCTTTTCCAAAAGTACGGCACACACCATCTGCAGAAAGTGCTCCTCCACTTCTATTTATATCTATTTTACTTTGATGTACATCAAGGTTAACTCCTCCTACAATTGCACTAGAACATTCTCCTTTATAAATTGCCTCACAAGCCAGATATAATGCACTTAAGCTTGAGGAACAGGCTGTATCTATAGGTAAACTCGGTCCTGAAAGGTTAAAAGCATACGACACTCTGTTGGCAATACCCCATAAATGAGAACTTGGACTTACATAATTACCTTTAAGTTTTTCCTCTGTACCAAGTAATTGATAAAGTGTCCATACAGCTCCTACATACACCCCTATATTTCGAGGCTCATCATCTTCTGCCAATGTTTCTGGATAATATCCAGCATCTTCAATAGCTTCCCAAGCTACTTCAAGGAAAAGCCTTTCCTGAGGATCTAGATATTCGGCCTCTCTTGGAGAGATATTAAAAAATAAGGAATCAAATTTGTCTACGTCGTCTATGAATCCTCCACGATATCTTTCTGAAAATTTATTATGAAGGCGCTGGTCAAAACGGGTATCTGGTATATCTTCAATACAATCCTTTCCTTGCATAAGATTATCCCAAAATTCACTCATGTTTTTCGCCTTGGGATAGCGTCCAGCGATACCCACTATAGCAATATCTCCTGTTTCGTGGCGCTTATCGTTTTGTGCTTTATTGCTTATCGTTGTTTCTTTGACTTCATTATCCGGATTAACCAAATCAGATTTTTCAATATTCTTTGATTTTGTAGAAGAATCCGAATCAAATGATTTAGAAACTACTTGTCCTGAAATATTGTGATATTTTTTAAGTTTGAAATTAGAGTGAATATTTCCAAACGCTTCAGATGAATTACTATCCAGCAAAATTTCAGGTATATTTATTTTTTTCTTGAAGGCTTCGATTAATCTATCTGTTATTTCCTTTACTTGTTTTTGTTTTATGCCAACAGGGATAGCAAGACGCACTAGGTCATTGATTGCTGTGCCTTTCTGCATTCCTACATTATGGGCTCCTGCACGAATCCCTGTATTTAAATATAACCAAGAAACAAAAGAGGAAACCGGATATTCAAAAGACTTAAATTCAATAATTTGTTTAACATCAATTAATACACAGTGCCCTACTGCTGGATATACAACTGGAATACCATGTTGTTTTAATGCACTCCAAATCGTATGCACAGATTGTACTCTATTTCGTACTGAGGTTTCTATCTTATTTTTATTATGGAAAGAAAGTGCTATGATTTTTTTATCCATAACATCCAGTCCGATTCCTTCTTCCAAAATCAGGTCCTGGATTTTATTAAAAAGCTCCACATCATTAGTTGCGATCAATCCTCCTTTGTTTACGCCAAAATCTTTGGCTAAACTTGCGATTATTGCATCTGCATGAGAAACTATTTCCTTTATTACATCCCAAACATTTTTTTTAGAAAATTCTTTATCATGTTCCACTATGAATAATGCATTTTCTACAATTCTGGTAGTATCTAATACAAGAGGGATATTATGTTCTGAAAGCAACTTTTTTACATCTTTAAGATGTTGCATAGACACAGGGGCTCCACCTGCCGCATTGTTACTAACCTCGATTAAAACAAAAGTTATCGACTTTGGATCTTCTTTTACTCTAGTTGTAAATGCTTCCCAATTTAAATTTCCTTTATATAGTTCTTCTGAATCTAACTTGAATACTTTAGGGTGAGGCAACTCTTTTGGAGTAAAACTATTTTCAATTTGATGAAAAATTGTAGTGGGAAAAAGGAGATTCTGAAGTACTATTCCTTTTTTAGACCATGATTTACAAAAAGCATACTCTGTAGTACGACCTGCATTGGTTAATGCGAAATAAGAAAAAGGGAAAACACTTCTTAAACTCTCATCGACATTTATCGGTTGCTGGAGTTGTGTATAAAGAAAATTTAATTGGTTTTGAATGGCAGGTAAATCTAACTGTGCCCAAGAATCGGTTTTAAGATCAAGCGTAACCTTGTTATTTGGAATATTTAGAGGGTTATATCCATAATCAAATAATATGGCGGATCGTTCCTCTCCTTCTATTACTATTCTATGTTTTGTCTCATCCAAATTTTCATGAACCTGATTAAACTCTTTATTTTCATTTGATACACCCTGTATTTCAGTTTTTACTTCTGTTAGATCTCCTTGCTTTTCTAATTTATTGAAATTATGATTTTCTTCATCTGATGTTTGCATTTTTACTGGATCAGCAATCATCATGATAATATCTGTCACGTTATCCGAATTACTTCCTATTGGCCTTGAAAGAAACACGGTATTGTGTTCAGGCCTAAATTTATTTTTGAACTGTAAATTTCCTTCATCATTAAAGATATTCTTCTCTCGTAAATAATCCAGAGTTTTTTCTAATTCTGGATCTGCATTTGAGGAAGAGGCTATTTTACAACCATAAGTACCTCCTAAGCTTAAAATGGAATATCCCTCGGCTACCAAAATATCGATGATTTTTACAATTCCATATTCTAATCCCCCTAAAGGCATATCCTGTGGATAGAACTCTAAATCCATCAAATATCCATTCTCCTCTAAGGATAATTTTGAAATAAGGATTACATTCTGTAATACATCATCCAAATATGTTAAAAAAAGTCGATGTTCTGAGCTTAAATTACCTGTCAGAATTTCCTCTTTAACCATATAAATAAGTGGGTTAACCATTGTTCTTGGCTCACACCATTTATCGATAATAGAAGCTATACTTTTATCTATTTCTTTATCAGAACCATTATGATATTCTTCGGTTCTACATTTCCCTGTTCTTTCAAACTTTGAAACCAAATACCGCAAACGGCGCATCTTGCTTCCTTGAAGAGTGAAGTTTTTTATATCTACCCTTGATAAAATACCAAAAGGAGTAGCTGAAAATGGAACACCTGCTATAGACCCAAACTCTTCTGATGTGAAGAAATTTAGCTCAAAATTGTTACTCACACAGTAATGATACATTTCTTCTGAAATTACTGGCAGGTAATCTTTGGGACCAGTATAGCTATATACTAATATGATATTTTTACTTCGACTGTAATTAAAATACCCTTGTTTTTTACTACCAATAAAAAGATTTGGAGCTATGTTTCTTGTTCCTCTCGAAGAAGATCCTTCGTTTTTATATTGATTGAAGATTTTTTTTATAAGAACCTGTAGTTCAGAGTCTTTATTAGCTTCTTGTTCTAATATAAGAATAGGGGTCTCTTTTAAAATACTTTGCTTCTCGCTCTTAACTATTTCCAGTACTTCTTCCTTCAAGTTTATGAGATCTTCCTTAACAGAATTAACTACTGTAGACACTGCTTGTTCTACTTTCGCGAATTTATCAATAAGCACCTGTTCATGCTTATTAACAAAGTAATTACTTAAATCACCAATATTGAAGTTCTCAAAAAGTAAGGTCTTTGGCAAAGTCCCAAATTCTTCTTCTAATTTCTTGATAACTTGTAATACCCGAAATGAATCAATCCCAAGTTCTTGAAATGGAGTTGATATATTATTATCTTCAATTGATATTTGAGCAACCTCAGATATCAGAGATTGAAGATAATACTCTGTTGATTCTAATATTTTTTCTTTATCTGTCATTTTCTCAGTCACAACCATAGATAGGTAACCTAAGTGGTTAAATATTTTATTAAGATTTTTTTTAACACAATCTGTTACGGATTATTAATCCACGTACTTTGTAAACATCTATCAATATTAGTTCACTCTCAGTCATAGAATTTTTTAACTTTTTATCTCTAAAAATATTTTTAGAGATAAAAGCCAAGAATAAAATTGAACATCAAAGTCGATATTATTGAAAATGTGGAAGTTTTTTTGTAGAATTTTTTCTATACTTAATCTATATTTATTTTCTGTAAAATAGTCGTACAAACATCTATAAACATTGTTTGATGGATTTCTTTAAGTTGAATCCCAAACCTTGCTTTCCCTTTTTGTTTTACCAAAATGCCTTCATGTCCAGTTAATGGTCCATGAATAATTCTTACACTCTCCCCTTCATAATAATTTGTTTCAACAGAAACCTCATTTTCAAGTGAAAGCATTTTTTTTATAGAATCGATATCATTCGGTGAAACGACTGAAGGTCTTTCCCCACATTTAATACATGTCGCTATTTTAGGAAATCTCGAAATCTCATAAATCTCGTTTATGATAGTATTTACAAATATATAACCAGGAAAAATAGGGGTTTCGATTATTTTTTTTTGTCTATTTTTCCACACTTTCATTGTTTTCATTAAAGGAAGAAACGCATCATATTCTTTTGCCAAAAGATCATTATACACTACTTTCTCGGCACGAGGTGATGTATAAAAAATATACCAGTTTTTTTCATTATTTTTTCTTTTCCTCTCCAGTACTGCTTCTGGGTATGAGAGTTCGACTTGATTGGATATAGGTTTATTCATTATTTTGGATAAATCAATTTATTGTTGACAAGTATCCTTATATTAAAGGATCAATCGCAAAAAACTTGAACTTTGTTATACCTTAGATAAATAAGGTTGTGAGAATAGGTATATCTTTTAATAATTAGACACACCAAAGGCTGGTCAATTAGCATTTTTCTAATTAACTGATTCTAATGAATTCTCACGAAAAAAGGGGGTAATATAATAAAAGAGGTATTATTGAGGTTTTAAGAGTTCAAATATACCGTAGGTTGGTCAGTTAGCAAAATTTGCTCTTGACCTGGTTTTTACTTGTGAGGTAAGACCGAATCTTTAATTTCAAAAAAGTG
The DNA here is from genome assembly GCF_000430665.1 of Aquimarina muelleri DSM 19832. GTDB lineage: Bacteria > Bacteroidota > Bacteroidia > Flavobacteriales > Flavobacteriaceae > Aquimarina > Aquimarina muelleri. Next base: position 29,697 of record NZ_AUML01000030.1, read on the forward strand.
AAAAAATTAACTAAAAAAACTTCACTTTTTTCCCCTCACAAGGAATATTTATGCTACCAAAAATAAAATAATTACCTATACCAATCCTAAATTTTATCTTAATTTTATCTTAATTTTATGCTGAATCTTTAGATAAACAATATTTTCTACTAACATTATATAATTACAAATGAAATAATTTTTCTTTTCTAAAAGCATATAAAAAAACTATCTAGCTGTTTTTAAGATTAATACATAAGTTTAGCTTTAAGAAAATTTTATGATTTATAGATTTTGAATTTAAAACAGTGTATAAATTTTATATCTATATCTAGTACTAAAATTTACGAAAATACTAGAGTTCAAAAAAACTAAAGAGAAAAAAGGCTTAAAAACACCAGTATCTTATATCAGAAAACTGACGAGAAAGATGTGTTTAAAGAGAAAAGAATAGTAATTGCAAACTCAAATCATCCGTATTCAGTGACTCAAATATACTTAACAAAAAATCTAATAATATTCCAGTAGAAAAACAGGTATTTGATATCACTTACATTAAATAGGGCATCAATGGAGTCATCTTATCTTACTACTATTTTTAGATGTAACCGATAGAGAATAGTTTTATGGATTTTGAGTGAAAATACGACCTGTAGAATACATTCTGCTTTAGGACACTTAACTCCACCCGCTTCCTGTAACGCACAGCAAGAGAAATCCTTCACGCCTTTCCGTTGCACTACAATTCATTTAGGTTAGTAATTGTCTTTTCAGTATTTATCAAAATACTTTCAATTAATATCAAACAGATTAGATAAAATTCAAGTGATCCATGTGTAATATCCGGAAATTTTATTCGTCAAAATTAGCGTAGCTAAATAACTTCATATATATTTGTAGTCAAATAACTTCATAATGAAATTAAGACGAGATATTTTTCAAGCTATTTCCGATCCAACAAGACGGGCAATTTTAGTACTACTTACCTCCCAATCGATGACCGCAGGCACCATTGCATCTAATTTTGATGCAGCAAGACCGACTATTTCAAAACATATTCAAATACTAAACGAGTGCGAACTTGTCGAATCGAATCAGCAAGGACGAGAGATTTACTATCAACTTAAAATTGATAAAATGAAAGAAATAGACAATTGGCTGGAGCAATTCAGAAAAATTTGGGAAAATCGTTTCGATAATTTAGACAATGTATTAAATCACCTTAAAAACAAAAAAGTATGAACAAGGCAATTCTATTCAACTTTACCGTTGACAAAAACAACAAGCAAATAAACATAGAACGATCATTCAACGCTCCTAAAGATTTGGTTTGGACAGCTTGGACTACTCCTGAAATTCTGGATCAATGGTGGGCTCCAAAACCTTATAAAAACGAAACTAAATCAATGGATTTTTCCGAAAGCGGACAATGGCATTATTGTATGACCAGTCCACAAGGAGAAAAACATTGGTGTTTATTCGATTTTGAAAGCATTGAACCTTTAAAGAGTTTTTCGGGTATTGATGCCTTTTGTGATGAAAATGCCGTGATAAACAATATAAAACCTAGAGTTAATTGGCATAATAAATTTGTCCCTAACGAAAACGAAACAATTGTAAATATTCAACTTCAATTTAAAACTCTTGAAGATTTGGAATCCATTATAAAAATGGGCTTTAAAGAGGGATTTACAGCAGGACTTGAAAATTTAGATCAATACATAGCATCACAATTTTTATTACGTAAACAAAATAAAACTAATAATATGGCAAGAGTATCAACATATTTAAATTTCCCTGGTAATACAGAAGAAGCATTCCATTTTTATAAATCAGTTTTTAAAACTGAATTTAGTGGAAAAGGAATTCAAAAATTTGACGATATTCCTGCCGAAGAAGGTCAGCCTCCTATAGCTGAAGAAATCAAAAAAATGATTCTTCATGTGGAATTACCTACTTTGGGAGGCCATGTTTTAATGGGAACTGATGCTCCAAAAGAAATGGGATTTACGTTAACTCAAGGCAACAACATGCATATTTGCCTTGAACCTGAAACAAGAGAAGAAGCAGATCGCTTATTTAATGAACTTTCATCTGGAGGTATCGTTACAATGCCTATGGCAGATATGTTTTTTGGAGCTTATTTTGGAGAGTTTTCAGATAAATTTGGTGTCAATTGGATGATAAATTTTCAGATAAAATAGAACTCATGAAAAAAGAGAAAATTATATTTTGGTCAGCGACAGTAATTATAGCTCTATTTGAAGGTGTAATGCCTTTATTGACCTCACAAACAGAATTAGCGAAAGAAGGAATTAAGCATTTGGGTTATCCCGAGTATTTTGGAAATGCATTGGTTGTTTTTAAAGTTTTAGGAGTTTTAGCACTCATAATTCCACAAGTACCAAATCGAATAAAAGAATGGGCGTATGCAGGTTTTACGTTTAACTTTTTATTTGCAACCATAAGTCATCTCACTATAGAGGGTTTGAATGCACAATCATTTTTCCCATTAATTGTATTAGGAATATTAGCAGTCTCTTACATTTATTATCATAAACTAAATTCAAAAAACAATCAAATGTCATTTAAAACGTACATCAAAAACATAGAAGATAAAACAGGTAAAATTGCTGAAGACTTTCAAACGCTAGCTGAACAAAAAGGGTTTACCAAGAATGGAGAATTAGCTGTTAAGGCTACCGAAATAACCAATTGGCTAAAAGAAGAATTTGAGTTAGGTCATGGTCACGCAATGGCTATGTACGCATATATCAAAGGGAAAAGGGAATAAAAGATTATTCTTTATGCAAAATATCAAAACAATAATTAAATGAACAAATTAACTATTTCAAAAATAGGTGCCATTGGATTTTTTGTCCTATTAGTGCTATTACATTTCATTAATACTTCTGTAAATCCAATATGGCAACCCATTAGCGAATATGCATTAGGAACTGCAGGTTGGTTAATGAAAATAGCTTTTATTTTATTAGGCATAAGTTTTCTATCATTGGGTTTATACCTAATTAAAAAATTGCCAAATACCGGTTCAAAAATTGGAGGTGTCTTATTAATAATAGCATCTATTGGAAACTTTTTAGCAGGTATTTTTAATACTGACCCAGTAAGCAATTTACCTGAAAACATGACAATAAATGGCCAAATTCATAACGCTGCAGCAGGATTATTAGCTTTTATGATTTTGGCGACATTGTTTATTACTTTTCAATTCAGAAAACAGGAAAAGCTTAAAACGTATAAAAAAAGCATCACTCTGTTAACTTCAATTCTATGGGGTTTAGAGATTATTTTAATAGCTGTAATGGGTATTTATTTGAGTGAAACGAATGGTATGATTACACCTGAAACCCCTATTGGCTGGCTTGGTAGAATTGTTATAGTATTTTGTGCAATATGGATTTGGTTTTCTGCTAATTATCTTCAAAAATCTAATTTAAAAAACTAGCATTCTTATGAAAACAATCAATCAATTCATAGCAGATAAAATCAAAGAAGAATATCACCCAATTTTCACTCAATTTAGGGACTTGATTAACGCTAAATTTTCACTTCTAAAGGAAGAAATGAGAGGAGGAACTGAGAAGTATTATGGAATTCCTGTATATAGGTACAATAGAATAATCATTTCGGTAAGCCCTACTCTAAAAGGGATTACATTTTCATTTACTGATGGAAAAAAATTTAAAGACAAATATAAGCTCTTAGAAGGTGTAGGGAATAAATCTTTAAATTTAAGAATAAGTGATAGCAAAGATTATAAAGATGAAATACTTGAATATTATATTATACAAGCGATTGAATTAGATAGTAAAAAAACTAAAATGAAAACATCCATTCTAAGAATTGTTCCTAATGTTTATTCCAATAATATGGAAGTAAGCAAAAAGTTTTATACTAAATTTTTAGATATGAAATTGGTGATGGATATGGAATGGCTTTTAACTTTTGCATCCAAAGAAAACCCAAAAGCTCAAATCTCAATTTTTCAAAATGATAAAAATAAGCCTCTGGATAATAAAGCGATTTTCTTATCTATGGAAGTATCGGATATTGACCAATGGTATGAACGAGCAAAAGCACAAAATATTGAAATAGTTTACCCAATAACGACTGAACCTTGGGGTGTAAAACGGTTTTTTATCAAAGAGCCGAACGGAGCTACAATCAATTTATTATCACATTGTATGTAGTTTTTATTTAAAAGAATAAAAAAAGACTATCAAAGGATTGTCACAGTTTCTAGTTTTCTTTGTTGTATATAATCTTAAAAAAGAAACAAGCTAGTGTAGGCTTCCCTTTTTTAGAACAACTCTAAATTCAATAATTTTTGGTTATCCAAGACTTTTTCAAGAAAGTTCATTGCTCGCAATGCAGCTTTTATCGGAATGGATGGGAATGTACTGAGTGAATCTCATAAAAAAATAATGCCTTTTGGGCTAATTATATTTTATTGAAAAATATTTGTAACAAATTCAAATGTCACAAATTTGAGAAATCTTTATATCTTTGCCTTATCTTATGACCGATACAAAAAAACGAATTATAGAATCTGCGATCAATATCTTCAATGAAGACCTATCGGCCCCATTACAAAAAGTTGCAGATAATGCAGCAGTGACCAGAAGAACATTACATCGTTACTTTAAAGATCGTAATGAACTTGTAGCGGTCTGTAAACAAACTATAGAATCAAGCTGCAAGAAAGCAATGATATCGGCTATTCAAAGCAGCGATGATGCCCTCATCCAATTAGAACGGATGCTCTACGCTGGAATTGATTGCGGAGCAAAATATTCCGTTTTTTATAAACTGCACCAAAATAAAGATCATAAACATACCCATCAAAATAAGAATTGTGCGGATTACGATCATATCTATAACCAATTCCAACATATTATCATCGAATTACAGAAAGAGGGTAAGGTAAATCCAGTAATGTCCCCAGAATGGATACAGGTTTTACATTCCGGAATTATTGAAAGTACGGTCAACGCAAGAGAGACCACAACTAAAAGTTTTGAGGAAATCAAAGAGCTCGCCTGGACTTCCTATATAAAAGCAATAACACCTTAAAAAAATTTACATTAACATGTCTCACTTTTGAGACAATTTAAATTTAAAAAAATGAAAACTAAAAATTTTGAAGTAATTATCGTTGGTGGAAGTTATGCTGGTCTTTCTGCAGCAATGGCATTAGGACGTTCCCTTCGAAAAGTGTTGATTATTGATAGTGGTCAACCCTGTAATCAGCAGACCCCGCATTCGCATAATTTTATTACGCAGGATGGTGTCCCTCCCTTAGAAATAACGGAAATAGCCAAAGAACAAGTTCTAAAATACACGACAATAGATTTTGTTAATGATTTTGCAGTGAGAGCGAAAAAAAATAAAAAAGGATTCTCTATTACCACGCAATCAGGTGATGTAGTTACTGCTGAGAAACTTATTATTGCTACCGGGGTAAAAGATATCATTCCCAAAATCGACGGTTTTGCAGAATGTTGGGGAATTTCGATGATCCATTGTCCTTATTGTCACGGCTACGAAGTTCAAAATAAGAAAACAGGTATTATGGCGAATGGTGAGCGCGCATTTCACTTAGCTACACTAGTGAACAATCTTACGGATAATTTAACTATACTTACGACTGGCAGAGTTGATTTCACATCCGATCAAATGGCAAAACTGGAATTACATCAAATAGCTATCATCGAAACTGAAATTTCAGCAATTGAACATCAGGATGGCCATCTCCAAAAGGTGATCCTAAGTAATGGAGAAAAAATAGCCTTCGATGCGATGTATACAGGATTTCCCTTTACCCAACATTCCGACATTCCGGTTTCTTTAGGCTGTGAATTGACGGAGCACGGACATATAAAGGTCAATGAATTTCAGCAGACAACTATTGAGGGTATCTATGCCTGTGGGGACAATTCGACAATGATGCGTTCTGTGGCTGGTGCTGTTGCCAATGGAAACCTCGCCGGCGCAATGGTTAATGCCGAATTGACCAAAGAACATTTTTAATAAAATTTAGATAATGATTGAAATATTTACCACTAGTATTCCAAATAAAACATTGGGAAATCGGATAAAAAAAAGCCTTAAAGCGTCTTTCTCAGATTTAAAGATTGACTTTGATATAGAGGCACCCATAGTAAACTATCCTTGTGATCATAGCATTTTGCGTGTTGAGGGGGATACAATTAATGTACAGAATTTAATTTCCCATATAAACAAAAATGGATATGAGTGCCATATTCTAGAAGACAAAATATGTAACTAAACAACAGAAAATTATGAAAGAATTTTGGGAATCCAATTTTCAAAATAAACAGACAATGTGGGGGGCGCAACCTGCAGATGCTACTTTGGAAGTAAAAGCGTTATTTCAGAAAAACAACATTAATAAAATTCTAATTCCTGGTTTTGGATACGGTAGAAATGCAAAAACTTTTATCGATAGCGGATTTGATGTAACAGGCATAGAGATTTCAAAAACCGCCATTGACTTAGCTAAAGAACATTTGAAAGGCAACTATAAGCTGTATCACGGATCTATAGCCGATATGCCTTTTGATAAGGAAAACTATAACGGGATTTTTTGCTATGCTTTAATTCATTTATTGAATAAAAATGAGCGTAAAAAACTAATTCAGGATTGCTATGATCAACTTGAAAAAAATGGTATTATGATTTTTATATCACTTTCAACTAATGATTCCCGATTCGGAAAAGGTGAAAAAATAAGCAACAATACATACCTCACTAAACACGATATTGAACTATTCTTTTATGATTCAGATACATTGGAAAGGGAATTTAGAGCATGCGGGTTGGTTGAAGCTGAAGAAATAAACGAACCCGTAAAAATTATAAGCGACAAACCTTCACAGAAATTTTGGAAAATTATTTGCAAAAAAGATGAATAAAAAATAATTTCTTTTTAATATAACGTAAAATACTATTTACTTTTTTGTTTTTTTTTGTAAAATATATTTAACGTTATGTCCAGAAACAGTATTATATTACTACCTAAAAATAAGAAGCTTTTACAAGCAGTGGGAGAAAATATTAAGCTAGCACGCTTACGTAGGAAACTGACGATGGATCAGGTTTCAGAACGAGCAGGGATTTCTCGTCCCACACTTCTTCCCTAGAAAAAGAAAGCCCTTCAATTTCTTTAGGTATTATTCTCAAAGTTTTGTTAGTATTAGGGTTAGAGAAGGATATATTACTTTTGGCCGACGATGATGTATTGGGCAGAAAAATACAAGATGCCGATCTAACCGTAAAGGAACGCGGCCCAAAAAACACCAAGAAATAATGGCACTGGAACGAAAAGAAATATTTGTATATGCGCATTGGGGTGGAATTGAAGCTCCATTCTTAATAGGGAGTTTATATGCTACGCCATCTAGAGGGAAAGAAATATTTTCCTTTGAATATGATAAAGGATGGTTACAATCGGATTATGCCCAGATCATAGATCCAGACCTACAATTATTCAAAGGAGCTCAGTACTCAATGATGAGAAATCCAATTTCGGTATTTTTCTGGATTCCTCACCTGATCGATGGGGACGAGTACTAATGATGCGCAAAGAGGCTACCAAGTCCAGAAAAGAAGATCGACGCCCCAAAACTTTAATGGAGTCGGATTATCTACTTGGGGTTTACGACAATAACTGAATGGGAGGACTTCGTTTTAAAACAGCAAAGGATGGTGCTTTTTTAGATGATAATGAAGCAATGGTACTCGTATCCATTTTGCCTCTGCAATGACCTTATTGGGATATACTGACAGAACGGACTATCAAGATGGGGTCAGTTATTTAGAGCTCGTGGAATTTTTAATGCAGAATGGGGCTGATGTTGATAATGATCTCAAGAAGTTATGGATACGTATTGTGTTTAATGTATGTATTTCCAATACGGATGACCACCTTCGTAATCACGGATTTCTGTTAATGGATTCAGGTTGGATACTTTCGCCGGCTTATGATATCAATCCAACCCCGAACGGTACTGGTTTAAAACTTAATATTTCAGAAAATGACAATGCTTTGGATTTAGATCTGGTACGAGAAGTCGCGCCTTATTTTCGGTTAAAAGAAAAAGAAGCCAATACAATTCAGCAGAATGTTGGTCAATGGCAACAACTGGCAATCGATTTAGGTATTCCAAGAAATGAAATGGAATTAATGAAAAATGCGTTTAAGCATTAATATATTTCATCAATACTATTTCTTACTACAAAATAATAGCATTTGCAATCAAGAGAAATGTCAAACCGAAAATACTACGATTCTGTACTATGTAAAATAAAAAAAGGCTCTCGATTTCTCGAAAGCCTTCTCTTTACTAGTAGCGGGAACTGGACTCGAACCAGTGACCTTCGGGTTATGAGCCCGACGAGCTGCCTACTGCTCTATCCCGCGATGTATATTATATAAATCAGTAAACTGATTTGTAAATGTTATTTTTATGAACTTCCGATTATTTCTTTTTCATATCTCATTTCCTAATCGGAGTGCAAATATACAACCCTTTTTAATTAAAACAATACTTTTTTAGATAAAAAAAATAAAATTATTACAATTTACTGATTGTATGCACTCTATAATCATTGTTCGATACTCGACGCTTCAAAAGATAGTAGCTCTAATTCTTCAAACCTAGGATGAAGCTCGATAGGATTACAGCAAACTTCACAATCCTCTACATATGCCTGATATTTTACAGAAGGATCTAGCAACATAGATATCTCTTCCCAACAATATGGGCATTGAAAATAGTGTTCAAACATAGTTATATCTTTATTAGTTAATAACAAAAATAATTTGGTGATATCTGCTGCATTAAAACTCTATATTTAATAATTGACCAGTGAGTTGCAAAAGCTGTAATTCTGCAATCTTCGCATCGTATTTTGCAGAATTCTTATTTGTTTCTGCTAAGATTAAATTAATTTGCGCTTGCCTAAATTCTATAGATGCAATTTGCCCAAGTTTAAAACGTTCTTGGGAGCGTTCAAAATTGTTTTGACTTGTAATTACATTTTGCTGTTGAATTTCATATATATTTAATCTATTTCTATAGTCTCCCAATGCATTAGCTATATCTCTTTCTACTTCTTTAGTAACCTGATTCTTTATAATTTCCTGATTATCCAATGCTATTTTTGCATTCTTAACTCGGGTAATAGTACTCCCTCCATCAAAAAGATTCCAAGTAAGATTTATTCCTGCTGACAAAGTATATGTATCAGAAACATTGCCCGGAAAAAATGCAGAAGCTGGGTTTCGGTTTTCATTCCAACCATAAGAACCTGTTAAACCAACTGAGGGTAAATATCCTGATTTGCTTACTTTAATATCATAATCACTAACTTGTAAAGCGCTTTCATTTTGTAAAAGCGTTACATTATTCTTGGTTGACTTTGTTAAATACTCCTCTAACTGAATCTTTGGAATAAATTTAAGGACAGTATCTACTTCAAAATTATTTTCTATATTTTCATTTAAAATTATATTTAAATCTCGTTTTGTATTTACCAATTGCTGTCGAGTATTTAATAAATTGATACTATCATTAGCAACATCAACTTGGGCATTTAATACATTAAGTTTTGTGTTTTGACCGTACTCAAACTGGTAATTAGATCTGGAAACCCGTTCTCTCGATATACGAAGAGTTTCTTCTAAAATTTCTAAATTTTCGGATAATCTGGCTACTTCATAATATACAGAAAACAATTGCAAAATCGTATTTTCTATAGTTTCTCTTGCTTGCAATTCAGTAAGATTATATTGCTCTTTAAGGCGTTTAAAATTATAAAAACGACCTAATCCATCAAAGAGGGTGTAATTAAGATTTAACCCTGCATTAAATCGCTGTGTTTCTGCATCTTTAATCTCGACACTGTTTCGTGGTTGCCCTGTATTTGGGTCTATTGCTCCTTGAAACGAGGTATTAGTAGTCCCTGATTGATAATTTGCACTTGCATTACCTGTTAAGGTGGGTAAATATCCAGAATTAAGAATTCCTTTATTATTTTTAGCAATTTCAATTGTATTAGTCGCAATTAATATCCCGAAATTATTTTCTAATGTAAGTCTTATTGCTTCTTGCTTTGTTAATTGCTGAGCAGCTACATTATACGAAATAAAAAACAGGAAGAAACCTAACTTTAATATAAAATTATACTTGTAATTCATGATGTTCTTCATCTTCTTCTTTTTGTTCTTTAATAGCACGTTCTACTTCTTCTTTAGTAATTTTGTTTCCGGTAATTAGCCATTTAGAATGTACTTTTACTGTATTACTAAATGACAAGAATAATGGTAGCATCAATAAAGTTAACACAGTTGCAAAACCAATACCATATGCTATCGATATTGCCATTGGAATAAGAAATTGGGCTTGACGACTTTCTTCAAAAATTAATGGTGCTAATCCTGCAATTGTAGTAAGTGAAGTTAAAAATATTGCTCTAAAACGGGAACGACCTGCTTCATATAAAGCATTATCAAATGTCATTCCTTCTCTAAGATTGCTATTAAATTTACCTATTAACACTAAACCATCATTAACCATAATACCTATGAGTGCTATAATACCTAGCATCGATAATATATTAATAGGGAAATCGTGTATCCAATGTCCAAGAGCGACTGCTGGCAAACTTAGCGGTATTAATAGAAGTAAAAGCAGTGGCTGACTATAACTTCTGAAAGTAAATGCAATCGTTATATATATCAATGCCAACACCGTAAGGCCAACAGGTCCCAAAGACCCTAAAAGCTTACCGGCTTCGCGATTTTGCCCCTCGTATGAAGGTCTTACTGTAGGGTATTTGGATAAAATCTCTGGCATAATTACTGTTCGAATCTCCTGTAATATATCTGTTGCACTAGTGGTTTCTACGTTTTTTAAATCTGCCGAAATTTGTATTTCACGACGACCATCTAAGTGATTAACTGCTACATCTCCTCTCTCGATAGTATAATTTGCTATTTCGTTAAGCGGTATACGTTGTCCTGTACCTGTAGTTATACGCATATCATCTAAATTAGAAATAGAAGAACGATTATCCCGATTATAACGTACCCAAACTCTAATTTCATCTTGCCCACGCTGAAAACGTTGTGCCTGTACTCCAAAAAAACCTGCTCTTACTTGTACCATTATATCTCGCAAGTTTAAGCCAAGTAAGTATGCATTTTCCTTTAACTCTATACGGATTTCTTTAATTCCTGCAGGATCATTATCGGTTACATCTTTTAATAATGCATTATTAATCAAAGATTCTTTTAATTCTACTTTTGCTGCTTTAAGTTCTTCAATATTATTTCCTAACAAAGAAACAGAAACTGGTCTTCCTCCAAAGTTTCCTCCGCTACCATAAACCAAACTTTCTACTCCTGTAACTCTTCCCATTTTATCACTGATAAGATCTGTTACTAAGGCAGAAGATATGTTATCCGGACGCTCTTCTCCTGGTAATAAATTAATGACTACAGAAGCTGAAGCTGATCCCGGACCTAAATTTGTAATTACATTTTCAAATAGTTTTTTTCCTTGGTATAGTGGGTCTTGTAAATATTGTTTTGTTAATTCCTTATTTACCTCCCATGCTTTTTCTTCTATCAATGAAATAATACTATCAGTTACTTTTTCATTTGTACCATTAGGCATAGAAAGATCTATAGCTATTCTATCACTTGCCACCTGCGGAAAAAAAGCTGTTCTAACAATACCTCCTCCCACTGTACCAATAGTTAAAATAAGTAAAACTGCAAAAATTGAAAATGTAAACAACTTATTTTGTAATGAAAAATGTAATACGGGACTATACACTTTATCCCTTAACCAACTCATGATATTATCTCCAAAAGTATTGATGTACCGTAATTTTGCAAAGAGTTTCCCTATACTTGTCTTTGGTTTATCCTCTTGCCGTCGTAACGCTTTAGAATGCGCTAAATGTGCTGGTAAAATAATCAGAGCCTCTACCAAAGACACCGCCAAAGTAAGAATTACAATTACAGAGACTTCTCCAAAAAACTCTCCTATACGACCATCTAAAAATAAAAAGATTCCAAAAGCTAATATTGTAGTAATAATCGCCGAAATAATGGCAGGTATTACCTCCATAGTACCATCTATCGCTGCTTGAGCAGGAGATTTTCCTAACTCTGAATGCTGGTAGATATTTTCAGCAATTACTATACCATCATCTACAAGAATACCAATTACTATAATCATCCCAAAAAGAGAAAGTACATTAATTGTCACTCCAAAAGATCCTGCAAAAATAAACATCCCTAAAAATGCCACAGGTAGTCCAAATGCAACCCAAAATGCTAGTCTGGTATTCAAAAATAAGGATAAAAAAACTAGAACCAACAACATCCCTATTACAGCATTTTCTGTAAGAAGCTGAGTACGTTGTACTAGTGTTATGGATCGATCACTAATAACATTTAATTGTACATTATTATATTTTTGATTGAAATCCTCTATATATTTTTTTGTTTTTTCTGCTGAAGATATCAGATCTTCTGTATTTGTACTGGTTATTTCAACAGTTACTGCTAAATTTCCATTAAAATAAGTAGCATTAGGAGTTTCTGAAAAACGATCCCGTATTACTGCAATATCTTTTAGGCGTATAATACGACCTGTAGCATCTGCGCGCACGATAAGATTAGAGAGCTCTTTACCATAATAAGAACGATTATTGGCACGTATAAGATACTCTTCGGTATTGGTTTTAATAGTTCCCCCTGTAGTTAAAATATTAGCGCGACTTACTGCTTGTGCAACCTCATTAAAGCTAAGATCAAATGCTAATAAATTATTTTCGTCTACTGCAATCTCTATTTCTTCAGCAGGAAAACCACTTATTGTTATTTGAGAAATACCGTCTATACCTCGCAGATCATTTTCTACCTGTCGGGCTATTTGTTTAAGTGTTGCAAGAGGTATACCATTGCCACTTATAGCAAAATTAATAGTAGGTCGAATTGCTTCTTGCTTTGCTACTATTAAAGGCTCCATTCCTGTAGGAAAAGATGGTACTCGGTCTACAGCATTTTTTATCTCGAGTAACATAAAATCGATATTTTTTCCTTTCTCGATTTCTACATTTATAACACCACTATTTTCTCTTGAAGTAGAAGTAACACGGTCTACTCCATCCAACCCTTTTAAGTTGTCTTCAATTTTAAGTACAATCCCTTCTTCTATCTCTTGTGGAGATGCTCCTGGATACGTTATAGTTATATTGATGTTTTTAGAATCAATTAATGGAAAAAATGAAGATTTTAAAGAAAAAACTCCTATTACACCAAATACAAGAATAGCTAATAATATCACATTTACAGCTACATGATATTTTATAAAGAAAGTAATAATTTTACGCATGACTATTGTTTTTTAGTCGCACTAGTAGATATATTACTAGGAACATTATTACTTTCTATTTTTTTTTCCTGAAACACCTTAATCAGCATTCCAGCATATGCCCCAGGGACACTTTTAGATAAAATAACGGTTTTGTCAGGAATTCCTTTTAGCACTACTTTTTTATCTGAAAAATAAACAGGGGTTACATCTATTACATCTAAAACACTATCCCTCACAATAAATACTTTATCTCCTTCCTGAAGAAGTCCTCTATCAATTTCTATAGCATTTTCTTCTTTTTTAGCATCTAGCTTTGCTTCCAAATACATTCCTTCTCTTAAAGAAGCTTCTTTTATCTCTATAAAAGCAGTTATAGTTTGTGTAGACTGATCTATACTGCTATTAATTCTAGCTACTGTGCCTTTATATTTTTTTGCTTTATTAAGATCAGAAAGTTCTACAGATTCGCCTACTTGAAGTAAATCTCCATATTCTTTACCAATCGCAACTTGCATTTCATAAATATTTGTATCAATATATTCTCCTAATTTTTGCCCTTGTCTTATTAAAGTTCCTTCTGTCACTAAAGCTTCTGTTAACACCCCGCTAAAAGGAGCAGAAATAGTATATTTTGCTAGACGTTGTTCCAGATTTTTTACATTATAATAGGTTGTGTATATATTTCTTCCCGTTATAAAATATTTTTCTTTTTCTGAGGTAGTTTCTGGTAATTTTGGTGTTGTTTTATTAATATCAAAAGAATTAAGATAACTTTGCCATTTATTAAAAATATCTGGATAATCCAACCTTAAGTCTGGCATGATAGAAGTTACTAAATTATATAAATTACTTTTTGCTGACTGTACACTTGCATAATATTCTGATGCATCAATCCGAATCAAAGTTTGCCCTTTTTGATATTTTTCTCCTGTTTTAAATAACTTAGCTCCCCCTTTAAAAATACCTTGAACCTCTGCATATAACTCGAGCCTTTTTTTTGCTTTTAAACTTCCATTAGCAGAAATTTGAATAGGAATCGTTTTATTCTGTACTGTATCTACAAAAACTGTTTTTACAACTTTTTCTGGTTTTGGTCTGGATCTTTTTTTATTATCAATTATTTTTCTAGCTGCAAATATGGACGCTAAAATTAAAAGTACTCCAATAATTAAAAGTATAATTTTTCTCATAGTATGTTTTAGTAACTACACTTAATGTAAGGTAGCTCACAAATCTATTAACCACAACTATGCGAAGCAGTTAAAGAATTCATAAAAAAAAAGACACCAATAAAAGTGTCTTTATAATTTAAGAAGGTATGCGCTTGCGGGATTATCTTTTGTTATTTTTTTTTGATATTATCTTCTTTAATATTGTAATTAGATCTCCATTTTTTATTTATATTTTCTCCCTCTTTAGGGATAAGATCAAACATAATAAACTTTACTTTTTTAAATCATTTTACAAGCTACTAAATATTGATACTGTCCATCAAAAAATGCTATTGCTCTTTTGGATAAATTCAACTTATTTTCTCTAAATATTTTTTGTGCTAGAAACCCAAAATTGTAATGCAAGTGCATTTAAACCAATAGCTTTTGCCCCTACACAACCTATGCTTTTTAGTATAACTTTAAGGTAATAAAAGATATTTATAACATCCTAAGAAAGCTATATTTTCTTCTCAAAAATTATAATTTATTAACTCTGTTTATAATCAATAACCTCAAAGCAAACTCACGATGTATGCTTCCGAAAATATATTTTGTTTTCGAGGCAAGCCTCGAAGAATTAAACTCCACAATGTGGATTAAATATTTAATTTTTCGCACATCTCAATTGTTATCTATTGCATCCATTTCTTCTTGCAAAATCTCCCAATCTTTCATTAAAGATGCTAAAAATTTCTTTTTTGACTGATACTTATCAAAAAAATCGGGTTGTGCAATAGTTTGATCGTAATTAATCGCTAATTCTACATCGATTTCTTTAATTTCTCTTTCGAGTTTATTAATCTTAGATTCTATATTACTTAGTTTATTGTTAAGCGATTTTAGTTTTTTTTGATCCTGATAAGACTGCTTAGATGTTTCTTTTTTGGAAGCAGAAACAGATTGTGTTTGCTTATCCTTTTTTTCGATCTCACGAAGATCATCTACTCTTCTCTCTTCTAAATAAAAGTTGATATCTCCTAAATATTCTTTAATTTTCTTATTCTTAAATTCATATACCGAATTGGTCATTCCTTGCAAGAAATCTCTATCATGAGATACCAGAATCAAAGTACCTTCAAAACGTTGTAATGCTTCTTTTAGCACATTTTTTGACTTTATGTCTAAATGGTTTGTTGGCTCATCCATTACTAAGACATTAAATGGCTCTAAAAGAAGTTTACATAACGCTAAACGGTTACGCTCACCTCCAGATAATACTTTTACTTTTTTATCCACCTCATCCCCTCTAAACAAAAAAGACCCTAACATATCTCTAACTTTAATTCGATTTTTTTCGTTAGCAGCATTTATCATTGTCTCATGAACTGTTATTTCCCCATCTAAATACTCAGATTGATTTTGAGCAAAATATCCTATTTCTACATTATGCCCTAATTTTAGTTCTCCATCATAAGAGATTTCATCAACAATAATTTTTGCAAATGTTGTTTTACCTTGTCCGTTTTGCCCAACAAAAGCTATTTTAGCTCCTCTTTCCACCAACAATTCAATACCACTTAGTATTTGCTTTTCACCATATGATTTCCCTATTCCATCTGCTTCGATTACGACCTTACCGGGTTGTTTACTAATAGGAAAACTAACATTCATTACTGCATTATCATCTTCATCTACTTCAATACGCTCTATTTTATCTAATTTTTTGATTAAAGATTGCGCCATAGAAGCCTTAGAGGCTTTTGCTCTAAATTTTTCTATTAACTTTTCTGTTTGCTCTATCTGTTTTGATTGATTTTTTTGTGTAGCTAGTTGTTGTTCTCGTATTTCTTCTCTAAGCACTAAATATTTAGAATATGGCTTGTTATAATCATAGATACGCCCTAAAGAAATCTCTATAGTTCTATTAGTTACATTATCTAAAAACATTTTATCATGAGATACTATAACGACAACTCCAATATAGTTTTTCAAGAAATTTTCTAACCATATAATAGATTCGATATCCAGATGGTTTGTAGGCTCATCAAGCAGCAAAATATCATTGTTTTGCAACAAGAGCTTAGCTAATTCAATTCGCATTCGCCATCCTCCAGAAAAAGTATCTGTTAATTTCTCGAAATCCTCTCGCATAAAACCAAGTCCTTGTAATACTCGTTCTGTCTCTCCTTGATAATTATATCCTCCTAATATTTCGTAATGATGTGTGAGATCACTTAGATCTGTGATAAGCTGATTATAATTTTCACTTTCATAATCTGTACGTTCTGCTAATTGCGTATTAATTTTATCAATATCGCGTTCTGTTTTTTTAATTTCTACAAAAGCTTCATACGCCTCTTCTAATACCGTACGTCCAAACACAAAATCTATGTCCTGCTTTAGAAAACCAATCCTGACCTCTTTATCCATTGCTATTTGACCAGAGTCTGGTTCTTGTTCTTTAGATAAAATTTTAAGCATGGTAGATTTTCCTGCACCATTCTTACCAATCAATCCTACTCGATCTCCTGCGCTCAATCTGAAACTTATTTCTTCAAAAAGATACTCTCCTCCAAACGAAATTGATAAATTATGTATGTTTAACATCAGCTTTTGAATATTTTGTGCAAAGATGACTAATTTTGCGCTAGAATAAAAACACTTATGAATTTCTTAAAAGGAACTAAAATTTATAGCATGCTTACGGGGTGTTGCCCTGTTTGTCATGAAGAGAGCATGTATAAAGAATCTAATCCGTATAAATTAAGCAATACGTTAGAAATGCATGAACGTTGTAGTCATTGCAACACTAAATACAAAATAGAACCATCTTTTTTTTATGGAGCTATGTATGTTAGTTATCCTGTAGGTATTGCTTTTGCCGTAGCAGCTTTTGTAATTAGTCATTGGGTCTTTAAACTAAACTTAGTTATTTCTTTTTTAGCTATAGCAGGAACAATGATCGTTTTTTTACCCATAATTTTAAGGTTATCCCGAAATATATGGATCAACTTTTTTATGAGTTATAAAAAGAAAAAACATTCATCCTAATATATTAAATCGCTTAATATCAATATCTTTATCTAGTAGAACTCCATTTTCTATATGGTCATATAATTTTTTTGCAACTGTAGGGCCTATTAATATCCCTCTACTGCCTAAGCCATTTAGAATATGAATGTTTTGATAATCTGTATGGGTGCCTATCAATGGTTTACGGTCTTTAACTGTAGGTCTTATTCCTGCAACCTGATCTACAACACTATAAGGCACTTTTAAAAACCGTTCTAATTTTTTTTGCAATTCTTCTTTAGCGTGTAGTGTCTTTCCTGATGTTTTATCTTCATTATTATATGTTGCACCTACCTTGTACATATCTTGCCCTAATGGAATAATAAATACGGAAGATTTTATAGCTTCTTTTAACTGTAAAGCTTCTGATTTAATAATAATATATTCCCCCTTATTACCTTGTAAAGGAAGGTGATTAAAAAAAGGGTTGTTTTTCATACCAAACCCTTCAGTAAATACAATATGTTTACTAACAATATTCTTATAACAAACCAAACCTTCTTTGACTTCTATCTTATCATAATCAAAGGAATCCTTTATAATTTTATTATTTTTATGAAGGTATTCTGAATAAAAAAACAGCATATTGTTTATATCAATTTTTCCAGTATGCTTTACTTTTCCATAATGAAACGGAGCATCTATTGCTGTATTTTTACTCCTAACTAATTCTGATGACAAAAATTCATTTAACCCTAAATTACCACAGCTTTCAAACCAGTTATTTTGCTCTTCTACACTATTAAATCTGCGCAATACAGGAAGGTCTTCTACTAATTTTTTACAAAGTTTATCCTCGACATCTTTATAAAAAGAAACTGCGACTCTAAGCTGTTCTGATGCTTGCCAAGCTAAAGTAAAACGCTTTAAAACCACTGGATTATAAATCCCGCCAGCTACTCTTGATGATGTTTGAGATGAATCTTCATATACCATGAATGATTTCCCATTTTTCTCTAATTGTTCTACAAAAGACAATCCAGATAAACCAAATCCTACAATAATATAATCTACATTCATTTAATTTTTTGAATTTGAGTAAAAATAATAAAAACGCCTAACTATAAGTTAGGCGTTTTACATAGTATCATTAAATAAATACGGAAATTTTTAATAACTCCACATATCCATTTCGAAATTACGAATACTTTCTTTAATTCTTTCGCTTTCAAGAAGTTGCATTAGAGAGTTATCTATCACATAATCTTTAATCTCTCTATCCCCCTGAATGTTATCTTCTTTATAAATTACAGAATTAAATCTTCTTGCATTAAGAATATGATCATAAGTAAAAGGCATAGAAGTATTTTTTCTATTAAACGCCATAGCATTATGAAATATTTCTCTAGCATCAGGATACCATATCCAAAATAAAGCAACCATATCTGGTTCATCATCATCGATAAAGTTAACATCTGGAGCAACAGGTGCTAGTCCTAGCAATCTGTATCTTAATTCTCCTTGACGTTTATCAAAATACCAGTATCCTCTTATCTTGTACTCTGCAATGTCAGCCGAAGTAATATCCCTTCTATTTACATATTGAGGATCTACTTCCTCTCCTGCATTATACTGCTCATATCCTAAATCTGTAGTATCTATTTTAGACATTGTAGATTGAAGATCTTCAAAAGTACGGGTTTCGGTAAAGTATGAATCTGAATATATATTCTTTATTTTACCATTTTTGATATTACTTATTAAGACATCATAGAGAGAACGACGATTAGCTCCAATATTAAATGTATCTATAGGGTAATACAAAGGGAAATTTATTCTCTCATCTAAATCTATAGTCTCCCATGTGGTCTTTGCCCACAATACATCACGCTTATCGACATAACCATATTCTAAAGGACGGTCATTATCGTATAAGATCTGTTCTTGTGTTTTCTTACCTATCTCATCTGGGTTACTAGCGTTCAAAACGTTTGCTTGTCCAAAAGAAGTATAAGAAACTAATAATCCAAAAACGGTTAATATAAAATTTCTCAAATTCATAACTCGTAGTTTATTTTTTTAATTTGTTAACTCTACAATGACTGGAGATATTTTCTTTAATTTATATCCAGCATTAGTAGTTAACTGTGCTTTTATGTCAATAATCTGAACAGAAGAGCCTCTTTTAGCTTTTCGTAATGCAGATTTGGCCTTAGCATTAAGTCTTCCTCCATTAACACTTACTGTTGGTTGTCCTTCAACTTTAAATTTAAATCCAGTTACTTTTAACTTGATATCAAAATCAAAATCAGGTAAAATAGCACCTATAGAAGAAATTTCAACTGCATTTCTAGCCATTTTAATAGATCCATCCTCACCACGCACTGTACCCACTGGTCTTGGAATATCTTTAATTCTAAATTTCTTACTATCGCTTACTGTTGCACCGTTTGGCAATTTACCACTAACTTTGATACTTACCTCTCTAGCTCTTACTGTAGTTACATTCATCATGTACTTACCAGCTCCACCAAGTTTTTTCAACCCAGGAGCAGATGCATTAACTGAAGGTACACCAGGAATAGAAATAGTCATTGGATTATTTACTCCTCGATATACCACATTCATCTTATCTGCTGAGATAACTGCCGAATTTGGTTTAGGAATAACTGCATAAGAACTCTTAATAGGAATAGTTACAATAGAATCTCCTTCTTTAAATTGAAGTTCACCAGCTACTTCTCTTTCTCCCACATTACCTGCAGGAAAATCTAACATAATTTGCCCATTCGTAACCTCTGTTTGCTCTTTACCATTTACCATAACTTTGGTTGGCTTAAGCGTAGCATCAAAACGTCCTAAAACGATTCTTCCTTTAAAGCTTTCTCCACTAAAAAAAGCAGTTTTATCTGGAACTACTATTGCTTCGTAATTGCTAAAAGAAAGTTCAGAAGCTTGTTGACCTGCTAATAATGCAGAAAGAACTTTACTCTCTGTAGTTTTAACATCTGCTTGCATCTGTGTAAGCTTAGTTAATGAAGCAACTAATGGAAATCCTTCAAAATTATATTTCAACCAATTTTTAGTAACTCCGTCACCATCTTTAACGTCATCTGTTTTAAAAGTTTTATCTACATCATCTGCCACTGTAGGCTCTACTTCTTTAACAGAACGTATAGCCGAGGATACACCATCTCTATACTTAGTTACATTATCTAAAAATTCTTGTGCAGATGCAGTAATAACTCCACCTTCAAAAAATTTAGCATCTAACTCATCTCCTTTATCCATTGCTTCATAATCAGTTGGATCGTCTCTTCCTTCTAATAATTCAGCTTTAATTTTATCTAAATAATCGTTAAACTCATTTGATAAAGCACTAATTTGATCCGCTTTTTCTTTTAACGGGGTGTATTTTTCTGGTTGTTCGGAAACTTTTTCAGCTAAACCTGCCATAAACGCACTATTACGTTGTGTAGATAGGGTATTAGACTCGGTTAATTTTTCGTTCATCAAACCGAAAGCTGACAATACTTCTTTTGACATGTTTAGTGCCATCATTGCGATGAAAACCAGATA
Organism: Aquimarina muelleri DSM 19832; assembly: GCF_000430665.1. Classification (GTDB taxonomy): domain Bacteria; phylum Bacteroidota; class Bacteroidia; order Flavobacteriales; family Flavobacteriaceae; genus Aquimarina; species Aquimarina muelleri. Next base: position 50,860 of record NZ_AUML01000030.1, read on the forward strand.
CATCAGGTTAATCATCTTCTGCCTTGGGGATAATTTTCCTCCTGCCATATTCTTCTTAGATTTTTGGTAGTTATTATAAAATAATTAATTAATAAAAATGTTAACTTCTGTTCATTGCAGTTAACATACCACCATATACTCCATTAAGAGAAGAAAGGTTACTAGCAAGACTTTCCATTTGATCTTTAAGCTTAGCTGCATTATCTGCTATTGCTTGATTAGCTTCAGCCTGACGTGCAGAAGACTCTAATTGCACTTTATATAGGCTATTCAGAGACTCCATTTGAGCAGCTGCTTGTGTGATTTCTTCACTATATTTTTTCTGCCCTTGAATAGAGTCTACTGTTGGAGAAATACCTTTTGCTGCACCTTCAAAATTACGGATGCTTTCACCAAGACTACTCATAAGGCTTGAATCTACTCTAGCTTCTTTTAGCATATCATCTAATTTTTTAGACAACAATCCCTCTGGAGTAGTTTCTTTTTCTTTTTTGTCTTTTCTATTTCCTCCTGCTAATTCAGGATAAACAAGAGACCAATCTAATTCGTTATCTACTGGTTCAAATGCAGATACTGTAAATACTAATGCTTCTGTAACCAGACCAAGGATAAGCATTTCATTACCAAATGGCCAGTGCATGATTTTAAAAAGTGCACCTAATATTACAACGGCTGCTCCCAGACCGTATACCATATTCATTAATTTTTTGCTTGCTTTTGAATTTGCCATAATAAATTTGTTTTGTTTTTTTTAAATCTAATTTAGTTTTAAAAAAGGTTAGTAATTAAGTTTGATAGAAAATTTTGGGACTTATTTTTGATTCTGAGTATTAGCTTCTCCAGTCACGTCAGTACCCATATAGTCCTGAACGGTTCTAAATCCGATATAACTCCTCGCAGAATCAGCGTATTCATAATCTCTGGTGCTTACTTGTAGGAAATAAGCTACATCTTTCCAAGATCCACCACGTACAACTTTACGTTTGTTTTCATCATCATTGACATTTGGGTTCATTGATGACACATATTCGTATGCTGCTGGATCATAAGATGACTGTACCCACTCAGAAACATTACCCGCCATGTTATATAAGTTATAATCATTTGGGTCAAATGTCTTGGCTTCTACAGTATATAAAAAATTATCTGCTGCGTAGTTTCCTCTAAGAGGCTTAAAGTTTGCTAAAAAGCATCCTCTATCATTTAACGCATATGGACCACCCCAAGGATACGTTGCTGACTCGAGGCCTCCTCTAGCGGCATATTCCCATTCTGCTTCTGTAGGCAGTCTGAAATAATTTACAAATTCTTTCCCTCTCTGTTTTTGATAGGTATTTTTCTCTATAGTTCTCCAACGACAGAAGGCTTTAGCTTGCTCCCAAGAAACCCCTACTACTGGATAATCATCATATGCACTATGCCAAAAATAGTCATTATGCATAGGCTCATTATAGGAGTAATTAAAATCCTTAATCCATACCGTTGTATCAGGATATACTTCAATAACTTCTTCTTTGACAAAATCTTTTCTTCCACCTTTTTTAGCTCTGGCTGCTGCCTGAATATCCATCCAAGTAAATCTAAATTGAAATTTACTTACGTCTAGAGTTCTTCTTCCATTATACGATTCTTCCAATGGAATATACATAGTATCCATAACCTCTGCATAAAACTCATCTGGATAATCTTCAATATCCCATTCGATATCTATATCCTTATTAAGTCTTCTACCTTCATAGCCAGTCTCTCCTGTACCACTATAGTTATCGTACATGTATTTTTCATAGACAGACATGTTCTCAGTATCTGCATCTAAAAATGCAAATTCTCCGATACCGTCATCACCTGGGGTTTTACCTAGATCATCTGCCATTATCGCAAGTCTCATTCTAACTACAGAATCGCGAACCCAACTTACAAATTGTCGATACTCACTGTTTGTGATTTCGGTTTCATCCATATAAAACGAACGAACAGTAACCATCCTCGTGGGAGCGTTTGCGATAGCCGCTTTGTCATCATCCGACTTACCCATAATGAACGATCCTCCGGGGATGAGAGCCATACCATATGGTTTTTCGGGGTGCCATTTTTTTCCTTGTGCTCCAACCAGTTCTCCTCGGTTTCCTCCGCCACAACTGTAGAGCATAGCTAAAATAGCAAATAGTGATACAAATTTCTTCATAACGTGTTTTAGGTTAAGATCTTCTAGATTTAAGGACGTAAACCTATTTATTTATTTCCAGAAAAACAATTTTTTTCCAAAAAAAACCTTAAATCTGCCTAATAAAAATGTTAAACTTCGTTTTTTCGTTTTGCTTTATACCATCTTTCAGGTATTTCTTGATTACAAGCACGCTCATAATCATTGTATGTGCATGGTAATAACGTATGTCTTTGTAATTTATTATTACCAGATGAAATAAATGGTATTTCTATCCACCATCTTCCAGTCATCGCACTTTTATAAAAAGACAATATTTCATCTTCAACTGGAACATTATAATGCAGCGTATTTTTTGATCCTCTTATATTAAATTCATTAGACCTATAGTTAACTCCTTCTACAAAATACCAAATGATTTGCGCTATCAAAAGTGCTGTTGTTTCCTCATTTTTGAAATTTTTAAACTCATAAATACCAAGACTTTTAATTTTATCGCTAATACCTGCATACCTTGAAATAGCACATATTTCTCGACCATCAAAGCCATTAGGAGAAGATGTAAGCCCGTTTAAACTTAAAGAGTTTATAACCCCTAAATCTATAGAAACAAGATCTGCATCTCTCATTATAGGCTCCACTATAGTCACATCCGAAACAACTTCTCCTAATCGATATGCATCAAAATACAATTTTTCTATAAGATCAATCTCTTCTTGTGCATTAAAATATGTCTGATAACCTATATTGCTGTAATTAAATAAGTTATACGGCTGCTCTATTATAATTTTACTCACAAAAGATGTATTTGTTATGGATTGAGAAGAATTACCTAAATCAAACTTACTATCCACATTTACCAAATTAACCATACGCTCTAAAACATCAAATGATCTATATTGAGCATATACTAAATCCTGACTTCCTCCTAAAATAATAGGAACAATATCTTTCTTCAATAAATCAGACAGTACCTCCTGAACTAAATAATAAGTATCACTAACTTCGTTACCAGGAACAATATCCCCCAGATCGACAATACTTGTACTCCAGTTACCTGGATAAAGTTCGTACAAAGATTTACGAATATTATCAAAATTTAATTCTTCTCCTAGAAAATCAACACCATTTCTGTTTTCACAAACCCCTAGAACAGCAATATCAATTTTTTCCAGATCCGGAAATCCATTCTCTATTGTATGAATTTTAATTTGTTTTCCTAATGTATGTTCTGAAAGTGTTTCGGTATGCGCTACTACTAATTCACTAACGGGTACAAGAAATTCAAAAGACATATTTATTTCTTTTTAGCAGTCTTTGTTGTTGTTTTCTTTTTTGCTGTAGTTTTTTTCTTTGGAGCATTTTTCTCTATAAGATCTTTTACTTTATCCAAAGTCAATTTTGTTGCATCTACAGTTTTTGGCAACTCGATTTTAATCTTACCTTTTATAACATTACTACGACCCCATCTTGCTTTTTCCACTCGAATCCCTTCATCTTCCCAATTATGTATAACTTTATCTATTTCCTTCTGTTTCTTATCTTCAATAAGGTTAATTATGTCTTGATCAGAAAGGTTATCAAAATCATACTTTTTGTTCACGTTAATAAACATACTATTCCATTTAATAAAAGGACCAAATCGCCCTGTACCTTTTTGAACCGGTAGATTTTCGTAGGTATATATAGGAGCATCTGCTTTTTCTTTAGCATCTATTAACTCGATAGCTCTATCCAAATTAGTATTTAAGGGATCTTCTCCTTTTTCTAGCGAAACAAATTTCTCTCCGAATTTCACGTAAGGCCCAAATCTCCCATTATTAACCACAATGGTTTCTCCTTTATATTCTCCAAGTTCTTTTGGCAACTGAAAAAGATCCATTGCTTCTTCAAAAGTAATTCCACTTAATGTCTGACCAGGAGATAAACTTGCAAACCTTGGCTTATCCTCATCCTCTACACTACCGATTTGAACCATAGGTCCAAATTTACCTAATCGCACACTTACTACTTTTCCAGTAGACGGATCTTCGCCTAAAATTCTCTCCCCAACTTCTCTTTCTGCATTTTGAGAAACATCTTCAACCCGTGGATGAAATTCTTGATAAAACGCTCTCATTACCTGAGTCCAATCTTCTTGCCCTTCTGCTATTTCATCAAAATCCTGCTCTACTTTTGCTGTAAAATTGTAATCTAAAATTCCAGCAAAATGATTTACCAAAAAATCATTTACTACCATTCCTACATCTGTTGGAATCAATTTCCCTTTATCACTGCCAACTTTTTCGGATAATTTTTTCTCTTTTACAGAATCTCCTGAAAGAATCATCTGTATATAATTACGCTCTTCTCCTTCTTTAGAACCTTTTTCTACATAATTTCTGTTTTGAATTGTAGAAATTGTAGGCGCATACGTTGATGGTCTTCCAATCCCTAATTCTTCTAACTTTTTGACTAATGCAGCTTCTGTATACCTGCTTGGAGGCCTAGTGAATCTTTCTGTAGCAGAAACATAACTATTAAACAAGTCTTCTTGCACTTTCATTGCAGGAAGGATACCTTCTTGCTCTTCATCCTCGTCATCGTTTCCTTCCAGATATACTTTTAAAAATCCTTCAAATTTTATTACCTCTCCATTGGCTGTAAAATGTTCTTTATGAGTGTTGGCTTCTATTTTTACATTAGTTCTTTCTAATCTAGCATCGCTCATTTGTGAGGCAATAGCACGTTTCCAAATCAATTCGTATAATCGTTGTTGGTCATAATCAACATTTACACTATGCATGGAAAAATCTGTAGGTCGTATTGCTTCGTGAGCTTCTTGAGCTCCTTTTGATTTACCTTTGTATTGCCTTGGCTTACTATACTCTTCTCCATACGCTGAGTCAATTTCTGCTTTTGCACCATTCTGAGCCTCTACAGACAGATTCACACTATCTGTTCTCATATAAGTAATTAACCCTGCTTCGTACAACCGTTGTGCCATAGTCATTGTTTTACTAACAGAAAAATACAATTTTCTTGAAGCTTCCTGCTGTAAAGTAGATGTTGTAAATGGAGGTGCTGGTGATTTCTTTGCTGGTTTTGTAGAAAGATCTGCTACCTTAAAGGACGCCCCAAGATTTTTCTGCAAAAAAGCTTGAGCCTCTTGTTTTGTTTTAAAATTCTTAGGCAACTTGGCTTTAACAGACCTACCTTCTTTATTAGTAAACTCTGCATCAATTCGATATGAGGCTTCTGCACTAAAACCCAGTATCTCCCGCTCTCTTTCTACTATTAATCGCACAGATACAGATTGCACTCTACCAGCCGATAATCCTCCTTTAACTTTTCGCCATAAAATCGGGGATAGCTCATACCCCACTAAACGATCTAAAACTCTTCTGGCTTGCTGCGCATTTACCAGATTATAATCTATACTACGAGGGTTTTCTATTGCTTTTAAAATTGCATTTTTTGTAATCTCATGAAAAACAATACGTTTCGTTTTGTTCTTATCTAATTTTAAGGTTTCTGCAAGATGCCATGCAATTGCCTCCCCCTCTCGATCCTCATCACTTGCTAACCAAACCATATCTGCCTTCTTAGAAAGGTCTTTTAGTTTTTTAACAACATCTTTCTTGTCTTTAGAAACAATATATTTAGGCTCAAAATCACCTTCAACATCTACTCCTAATTCTTTGGAAGGCAAATCAGCAATATGTCCAAAACTGGATGCTACCGTAAATTCTTTCCCAAGAAATTTCTCTATAGTTTTTGCCTTAGCAGGCGACTCCACAATCACTAAATTCTTAGCCATAATCCTTTAATTTCTGACGACAAAAGTATATGAATTTTTTGATATCAAGATTCTTTATCAAAAAATTAGTTTAAAAAAAACCTGCCAATCAGCAGGTTTTTTACTTTTTATTTTATTAAAAATGTGTTTTCATTTTCCAATTCCTCTTCTTCAAAACCTATTGCATCCTTATACACAAAATAGACTGGTAGCAATGCAAAAGAGGAGGTAAAAAACACTCCAACAAAGCACATAATAAAACCAACCATCGTCGCTAACATAGAAGATACCCAAACTAATCCAAAAACAAGTAGCCACTTTTTATTTCCTAGTTTAAAACTTGCTTTTATTAAATCTGAGACTTCTATCTCTGGATTAAAAGCAAATAAAACTCCTAGAAGCTGCAATGGTACAATTACATAAAAAAGAGGGAAATAACATAATGCTATAGCCAAAAGTGCTATCCCAAAAGTTACTAAAGAAAGAAGAAGAACTTTTCTTAAATTTCTACCTTTAAGAAAAACAAAATACGAGGACGTTTCTGGAAGACCTAAATCCACCTCTTTACAAACCTTATAGAAATGTGCTGTTATCCCAAATTGAAATGCTGATGCTACAATAGATACTATAAAAACCAATATCACAAATAAAATCATAAGACCTATAGACACCTCTTCACTAGGATACCCATGCCCATATCCTGAAGAAACCCCTGCTAAAGCAATAATGGGTATATACATTACAAAAATTAATGGAAGCATCACCAAAAAAGAAATCAATAAATGCACAAATCCTTGAAGCCATACTTTTTTAAAAAGCTCTATACTTTTATTAAAAATACCTCCAAAATCCAAAGAATTACAATTCTCTATCTTTTCAAAGAGTTTATCAGATGTCATATAATTATATTTTTGTTTAAGTGAAAAAAAAGGTCAAATATAGATTTTTTACAAAATAAACCCCTGCCACTTTGTCATAAATCGTATTAAAAAGTATCTTTGCATATTATTTGCCCTAAATTGATAAGGAATTATTTTTTTTTATGGAGAAGATTATTGACGAAAATAAACAAGGCCAACCTCTTGTTCTTGATTACAATAAAAACAACCAACGCAAGCTTTTTATTGAAAGTTACGGTTGTCAAATGAATTTTAGTGATAGTGAAATTGTTGCTTCTATTTTGGCTAAGGAGGGGTTTAATACTACACTAAATCTAGAGGATGCAGACTTAGTTTTAGTAAACACCTGTTCTATTCGTGAAAAAGCAGAGCAAACAGTTCGGAAACGATTAGAAAAATATAATGCCGTAAAAAAAATTAACCCAAGAATGAAAGTTGGAGTTCTGGGCTGTATGGCTGAAAGATTAAAAAGCAAATTTCTAGAAGAAGAAAAAATTGTAGATCTTGTTGTTGGCCCTGATGCATATAAAGATTTACCAAATTTAATTGAAGAAGTCGATGCTGGACGCAATGCTGTAAATGTAGTTCTTTCTAAAGAAGAGACCTATGGAGACATCTCTCCTATACGACTACAGAGCAATGGAGTGTCTGCTTTTGTATCTATAACAAGAGGATGCGATAACATGTGTACATTTTGTGTCGTTCCTTTTACCAGAGGAAGAGAACGCAGTCGAGATCCACAAAGTATTCTCGAAGAAATTGATGATTTAGTCCATCAAAACTTTAAGGAAATTACTTTATTGGGTCAAAATGTAGATAGTTATCTATGGTACGGTGGTGGTCTAAAAAAAGACTTTGAAAAAGCAAGTGATTTTCAAAAAGCTACCGCAGTAAATTTTGCAAAGCTTTTGGATATGACTGCTAAAAAACATCCTAAATTACGCATTCGTTTTTCGACATCTAATCCACAAGATATGACTCTCGATGTTATTGAGATTATGGCTAAACATAAAAACATTTGCAAGCACATACATCTTCCTATTCAAAGTGGAAGTGATCGTATTCTAAAAGAAATGAATCGTTTACACACCAGAGAAGAGTACATAAAATTAGTGACTGATATAAAAAAAATAATTCCTGATTGTGCCATAACTCAGGATATGATCATTGGTTTCCCCACAGAAACTGAAGAAGATCATCAAGATACATTATCACTGTTAGAAAACATAAAATACGAACATGGTTACATGTATGCCTATTCGGAAAGACCAGGGACACTTGCTGAACGCAAATTAGAGGATGATGTCCCAGAAAAAACCAAAAAAAGAAGACTTGCCGAAGTCATACAATTACAACGTAGCCATAGCGCATACAGACATCAAAACTACATAGGAGAAACGTTTGAGGTATTAATAGAAAAAGAATCTAAAAAATCAGATCAACATTGGAGTGGCAGAACCACAAAAAACATAGTAGCAATATTTCCTAAAGAGAATTATAAAGTAGGAGATTTTGTAATGGTTCGTATAGATGAATGCACAAGCGCTACCTTACTTGGTAGAGCAATCGAGTATTCTGACAACAACTAACTTACCAACACAGACTAAACATTAAAAAGTAAAATAAACCATTAATAGTTTATTATAAATGGAATCAGTTCAAGCCACAAAACAAAGATTCGGAATCATAGGTAATGACCCTAAATTAAACCGCGCAGTAGAAAAATCCATACAAGTAGCGCCTACTGATATTTCGGTTTTAGTGACTGGAGAAAGTGGTGTAGGAAAAGAAAGTATTCCTAAAATAATACACTCTTTATCTCACCGAAAACATGGCAAATATATTGCTGTAAACTGTGGAGCAATCCCTGAAGGAACAATAGATAGCGAGCTTTTTGGCCATGAAAAAGGAGCATTTACAGGAGCTACACAAACCAGAAGTGGCTATTTTGAAGTTGCCGATGGAGGAACAATATTTCTGGATGAAGTAGGGGAATTACCTCTCACTACTCAAGTTCGCCTCTTAAGGGTTTTAGAAAACGGAGAGTTTATTAAAGTAGGATCTTCAAAAGTACAAAAAACAGATGTTCGCATTGTTGCCGCAACCAATGTAAATATGTTTGAAGCAATCAAAAAAGAAAGATTTCGAGAAGACCTATATTATCGCCTTAGTACTGTAGAAATACTTTTACCTCCTCTTAGAGAACGTAAAGACGACATCCATTTACTCTTTAGAAAGTTTGCTTCTGATTTCGCTACCAAATACAAAATGCCAACCATACGGTTAAGTGATGAAGCAGTTATACTTTTAGAAAAGTATCACTGGAGTGGTAACATTAGACAACTACGCAACATTGCCGAGCAAATTTCAGTCCTTGAGCAAAACAGAGCTATAACCGCAGCTTCTCTTCATGGATATCTGCCAAATATGGGAAATAATTTACCCGCAGTAATTTCTTCAGATAAAAAAGAGAGTAACTTCAGTAACGAAAGAGAGATTTTATACAAGGTCTTATTTGATATGAAAAGCGATCTTAATGACCTGAAAAAACTAACTATGGAGTTGATGCAAAATGGAAATAATCAACAAGTCCAAAAAGATAATGAAGGATTAATTCAAAAAATTTACCAAGAGAAAGAAGAGACGCATTTTGAAAAACCAGTAAGAAAACCTACCTCTGAAGTACTTGAAATACAGTCACAAAATACAATTCAAAGAACAGAAGACGATAAATATCATTTTGCTGAAGAAATTGAAGAAGAAGAAACACTATCCTTGCATGATAAAGAGTTAGAGTTAATTAAAAAATCTTTAGAACGCCACAGAGGGAAACGAAAAGCTGCTGCAGAAGAATTAGGAATTAGTGAACGTACCCTGTATAGAAAAATAAAACAATATGACCTCTAATTAGGTTTAAGGAAATTATTTTATCCAAAAATTATTAAAAATATTATCAAAACTTTTTCAACATAGTTAGCAACCATAAGAAATCACAAAATACAAATGACTAAACTAAAATGCATTATTGTATTGATCATAAGCATACCTCTTCTTCAAGGGTGTGGCGCATACTCTTTTAGTGGAATATCTATTTCCCCTGAAACAAAAACATTTCAGGTTAATTTTTTTCAAAATCAATCTCCGAGAATTTTCCCAGGAGCAGATCAAACTTTTACGAATCAATTACAAGATTTAATCCTTAATCAAACTAACCTTAGTTTAACAAATTCTGGAGGAGATATTATTTATGAAGGAGAAATTGTACAAGATTATGTATCTCCTAACACTGCCACATCAGATATTACAGCAGCTCAAAACCGTTTAACCATTGCAGTTAATATGAGATTTTATGACGCAAAAGATTCTACACAAGATATGGAACAACGTTTTTCATTTTTCTTTGATTACCCAGCTTCATCATCAGAAAACACCATAAGAGATGAAGCTTTACAGATAATTTTTGAAAGAATCACGCAAGATATGTTTAATGCTACTTTAGCTAAATGGTAAGTTATCTTTTAGTTATTAGTTTTAATTCCTTAGATCGAACAACATTATAATTTAAAAATACTTGAACACTAAAGAGTTTACATATATACTACAAAATCCTAAACAATTAGATAAAGAACAAGGATATGCTCTAGAAAAAATCATCAAGACATTCCCTTATTTTCAATCTGCAAGATCTTTATTTTTAAAATCTTTAAAATCTCAAGAAAGTTTTAGATACAATCAAGAATTAAAAATTACTGCAGCACATACTACAGATCGTAGTGTTTTATTTGATTTTATTACCTCGGATATTTTCAAAGAAAATACCAAAAATCAAGATGTAAAAAAGAAACACACCTCTGAGATAGAGGTTATTGATCCTCAAGAAATAAAAGCGTCGCCTAGAATCACTATGGACGAAGCTATACGGATGAAGATAAAAGAGGCCGAAGATGTTCTGGATCCTGCTTTATTTTTTACTCGAAAAGAAAATAAACCCCTTAAAAGTCTTGAAAAAGAATCTGAAATTTCCGAAACACAACAAGATCTTCAAAAGTCAGAAAAACAAAATAAAACACCCGAAGAAATATTACAAATAAATAAACCTCTTGATTTTACAAAAAAAGAAACACACTCATTTACAGAATGGCTAAAAATCACCTCTTTAGATCCAATAAAGAGAGACTCTAATCAAAAAACAACGTCATCTAATTCTAAAAATAAAGAAAACAAGTCTCAAAAACCTCTAGAACAAAAAGATAAGTTTAATTTAATTGATGAGTTTATCGCAAGTAATCCAAAAATAAAACCTGTTGCTAAAAATGCTCCTGCCCGTGATCTGACTAAAGAAAACACAGTCCCAACAGACGAATTAATGACAGAAACTCTGGCTCGAGTTTATCTGAATCAAAAAAATTATAAAAAAGCAATTCAGGCATACAATATATTAATTTTGAAAAATCCCGAAAAAAGTGGTTTCTTTGCAGACCAAATTCGAGCAATAAAAAAAACACAAGAAAATAAATAACAATATAATGACAACTTTCTCAATTTTTCTGATACTTATCGTTATTGTATCTTTCTTACTAGTAGTAGTAATTATGGTACAAAATCCTAAAGGAGGTGGCTTATCCTCATCTTTTGGTGGTGGTGGAACTCAACAATTAGGTGGTGTAAAAAAAACTACCGATTTTCTCGACAAAAGCACATGGACTCTAGCTACATTATTATTAGTTTTGATTCTGTTATCAAATGTTGATTTAATGGGAAGCAGTTCTATTCCAGAATCAAAAGTAAATACTGAAGATATTCAGGTAGAAGCTCCTGTAGCTCCTCCTGCAGCAAAAGAAGATGACAAAGAATAGCATCTTTAAAAAAATATAAAATATAAAAAATGTCGACTTGTCATAAAGTCGACATTTTTTATTTCAATTTGTCAGTATCCATTTACTGGCATAATTTCTGAAATGATATCTTTCAAAGATTTCATTTTAATTTTATAACAAAAACTAATCATAATGGGAGTAAATATTAAACCTCTTTCAGATCGTGTGGTTGTAGAGCCATTACCGGCAGAAACACAAACAGCATCAGGATTGTTCATACCTGATTCGGCTCAGGAAAAACAACAAAAAGGTAAAGTAGCTGCCGTAGGTGGCGGTAAAAAAGATCATGACATGACGGTTAAAGTTGGAGACACCGTACTTTATGGTAAATATTCTGGTACTGAGTTAAAATTAGATGGAAAAGACTATCTAATCATGCGTGAGGATGATATACTAGCAATTGTATAAGAACACACATATCAATTTAAAAAATTACAAAAAACAAATCTAATATTATACTATTCAACAAACTCCATTTAATTATTTTGGAACATCGAATAATATAATTTAAGATTTAATTAAAAAAAAATAAATTATGGCAAAAGACATAAAATTTGACATAGAAGCAAGAGACGGTATCAAACGTGGTGTTGATGCTCTGGCTAATGCAGTAAAAGTAACTTTAGGACCTAAAGGACGTAATGTAATCATTAGTAAATCTTTTGGCGCCCCTACAGTTACTAAAGATGGGGTTTCTGTAGCTAAAGAAGTAGAACTAGAGGATCCTTTAGAAAACATGGGAGCTCAAATGGTGAAAGAGGTAGCTTCTAAAACTAATGATTTGGCTGGTGACGGTACTACTACCGCAACCGTTTTAGCACAAGCAATAGTAAAAGAAGGCCTTAAAAATGTAGCTGCCGGGGCTAATCCTATGGATCTTAAACGCGGTATTGACAAAGCTGTTGAAGCTATCACTGCTAATCTTGAAAAACAAACTCAAGAAGTAGGTGACTCTTCTGACAAAATAAAACAAGTAGCTGCTATTTCTGCTAACAATGACGAAACTATTGGAGATCTTATCGCTCAAGCTTTCGGAAAAGTTGGTAAAGAAGGGGTTATTACAGTAGAAGAAGCTAAAGGTACAGATACTACCGTAGATATCGTAGAAGGGATGCAATTTGACAGAGGATATCTTTCTCCTTATTTTGTTACCAATAGTGAAAAAATGACAGCAGATCTTGAAAATCCATATATCTTATTATATGATAAAAAGATCTCTGCTATGAAAGATTTACTTCCTGTATTAGAGCCTGTTGCTCAAACTGGAAAACCTCTTTTAATTATTGCAGAAGATGTAGATGGAGAAGCATTAGCTACATTAGTAGTAAACAAACTACGTGGTGCATTAAAAATTGCAGCTGTAAAAGCTCCTGGATTTGGAGATCGACGCAAAGCTATGCTAGAGGATATAGCTATCCTAACAGGTGGTACTGTAATCTCTGAAGAACGCGGATTTACTTTAGAAAATACCACTATAGAACACTTAGGTACTGCAGAAAAAGTAGCAATTGACAAAGATAACACCACCGTAGTAAATGGTGCTGGAGGAGAAGATTTAATCAAAAATAGAGTAAATCAAATTAAAGCTCAGATTGAAACTACTACTTCTGACTATGATAAAGAAAAACTACAGGAGCGTCTAGCTAAACTAGCTGGTGGTGTTGCTGTATTATATGTAGGTGCTGCTTCTGAGGTAGAAATGAAAGAGAAAAAGGATCGTGTAGATGATGCACTTCATGCAACTCGTGCTGCTGTTGAAGAAGGTATTGTTGCTGGTGGTGGTGTAGCTCTGGTTAGAGCTAAATCTGTATTAGACAATGTAAAAACCGAAAACGCAGATGAAGCTACAGGAGTACAAATCGTTAATCGTGCTATCGAATCTCCTCTTAGAACTATCGTTGAAAATGCTGGTGGAGAAGGATCTGTAGTAATTGCTAAGGTTCTTGAAGGTAAAGATGATTTTGGTTATGATGCTAAATCTGAAACTTATGTAGATATGCTTAAAGCAGGTATCATCGATCCTAAAAAAGTAACTCGTATTGCTCTAGAAAACGCTGCTTCTGTAGCAGGAATGATCCTTACTACTGAGTGTGCTTTAATAGACATCAAAGAAGAATCTGCTGGAGGTGGTGGAATGCCGCCAATGGGTGGAGGTATGCCAGGAATGATGTAGGCACCCAGCGACAGCGAAATTATTAGCTTGTTTATAAAGCAATAATACGCTATCAAAATTATTTAGCCTATCATATTAATAAAAAAACCCATCTCAAATTAATGAGATGGGTTTCATTATATAACATACATTTAAGAATATTTCTTCATAATATCTTCTACCAGTGCTGCTGTTTTCTTATGCTTATCTTTTGCAATTAATCGTTTTGGAGGCGCTTTTCTCACTTCACAATCGGTTAGAGAGCACGATTCACAAGTAACCCCAACCTTAATCCTTGGGATTTTAGAATCATCAACAAAACTTATTTTTTTAACTAAAGCTGGAGAAATTAAAAAACCAATTCCAATACTGCGATAATACTCTTTTCTAAATGGATCTTTTGTTGCCGATGTAAATACTAAATACTGTTGATCCGTATCTGCATAATCAGAAATCTGAATATTAAAAGCATAGTCCAGATCCTTATTAGACACATGCTGTAAGATTTTTATAGCCATCCATCGTCGGCAATAATGCTCGTTAACCTCATTAGCATGGGGCTGCTGTTGATGGGTAATATGCAATTCCTTAACTAAATTAAATTTTTCTGCGCCTAATTTATGCGTAAATCGAAGAAAGAACACATTTTGCATTCCAAAATCCTTTGGCAATACATTAGTAAGTCGTTGATAAAAAGACTCTGGAGAAGCATTATACAAATTCATAATTTTATGAAAAGCCTTCTCGGAAAACCGTTTCATTGCAAAAACATTTTTAAGGTGATCTTTAAGGTGGTTTCTAGGAATAATCAATGCTCCTGCAAAATAAGATGCATAAAAATTATGTAAAACTTCTTCGAAATTATCATATCGTATCCAAGAAAAAGTATAAGGTCTGTCTTTGATTTCTAAGTACTGATACCCTAACTCTTTTGCATAAATAAATGTTTTTTGAGCCTCATCTACCCTATTAGATAATAAAAGTGTCTTTGTAGAAGGCACAAATACTGATCTTAGATTATCTAACTCCTTTTGCTCAGGAAGACCTTCAACATTAATTGTATACCCATACTCTTCTTCAAGAATTTCTTCCAGCTCTTTCGAAGTTATTTTTCCTGTTAAATCTAATTGATAAGAATTAGCACATCGCACAGCTTTATCTTCAAGATCTTTAAAAAAGTTGTTATGTGCTTCTTGGTAAGATCGTAACGAAGCTAAATAAAACCCTTCACGACTCATATTATAATGCTGAGCAATCTCTATAATTGTGCTAATAAACGCATTAACCTTTGATGGTGCATTAGCAATAATATCAATTAAATCACTCTGTTGTATCCCAAATAACTCTAATGGTATCTCGTCTAATATCCCTGACTGCAAAATTTCGCCTATTGGAGCTAAATTTTTATCTAGTTTTAAAGAAACTAAGTGATCATATGGTACCTCTAGTGTTTCTGCCAGCTTAATTATTTTATCTGTCTTAGGGTATTTTTTTCCTTTTTCTATTTCATTTAAATATGATTTAGACAGTCCACAAAGTTTAGACAACCCAAAAAGAGACAAATCCTTTTCTGTTCGTATTTGCTTGATTTTCAGACCAAAAATCAATCTTATATATTCTTCTGCTATTACCATAAATCCAAAAGTAATCTTTTTTGCGTAATTGTCTAAAAAATAAAAAAACAACATTTAGCGAACGTTCGCTTGTTTTGTAAAAAACTTTTTTTTAATATTGTTCACTCAAACGATATTAGTCATGAAAATTCATAATGGGTATTTAAGAAAAAATCATTATCGACAGGCACATCACATCATTAGATTAACCCGTCATTTAAATTTTAAAGCAGATGGAAATTCAAACAAACCTTAGTCAGAAAATCAGCTTCTCTAAAGAAGTTACAAATTATCATCCTGAAATTTTAACAGATGGTGCCCTGAATTTTTTGGAGGCTTTACAAGATCGTTTTAACAAAAGACGATTAGCTCTTTTAAAAAATCGAGAAAGTCAACAGCATCTATTTGATCTGGGAATGCACCCTTCTTTTCCAGAAAACACCAAAGAGATTCGTAATAGCGAGTGGAGTGCCTCACCAATTCCTCTAGATTTACAAGATCGTAGAGTCGAAATTACTGGCCCTGTGGAAAGAAAAATGATCATTAATGCTTTAAATTCTGGAGCTAAAACTTTTATGGCCGACTTCGAAGACAGTAATGCACCTCTTTGGGAAAACTGTCTACAAGGTCAAAAAAACCTAAAGGATGCGGTCAAAAAAACTATTTCGTTCTACAATCCTAAAAGAGACAAAACCTATCACCTTAATGAAAAAACAGCTACATTAATTGTACGTCCCAGAGGATTACATCTTAATGAAAAGCATCTTTTAATAAAAAATGAAGAAATAAGTGCCTCTCTTTTTGATTTTGCCTTATATCTTTTTCATAATAACAAACAACTTAAAGAAAATGGTTCTGGCCCCTATTACTATATACCAAAACTAGAGCATTTCACAGAGGCCATCTGGTGGAACGACGTAATTGATTTTTCTGAAGAGTATTTAAAAATAGAACATGGCACAGTAAAGGTTACTGTCCTTGTAGAAACTATTACTGCTAGCTTTCAACTAGATGAAATAATATATGCTTTAAAAGATCATATCGTAGGATTAAACTGCGGAAGATGGGATTATATCTTTAGTTACATCAAAAAACTAAGAGCCCACAAAGGGTTTATAGTTCCTGATCGAAGTCAAGTTACCATGAGTAGCCCTTTTATGGACGCATACAGCACTTTAGTTATACAAAGGTGCCATAAAAGAAACATCCTAGCCATTGGAGGGATGGCTGCTCAAATTCCTATTAAAAACGATGAAACCAAAAATGCTACAGCATTTGCAAAGGTTAAAATTGACAAAGAAAGAGAGGTTAAAAATGGACACGACGGCACTTGGGTAGCACATCCTGGTTTAGTAAAATTAGCAATGGAAGTATTTGATAAATATATGCCCACTACAAATCAAATTGATATAAAACGAAACGATATAAAAATTACGGAAGCAGATCTTTTAACTATTCCAAAAGGTACTATTACCGAAAAAGGAATACGACAAAACATTAACGTGGGTATTCATTATATAGCAGCATGGTTGGGCGGTAATGGCGCAGTAGCATTGTATCATTTAATGGAAGATGCTGCAACCGCAGAAATTAGCAGAACCCAAATATGGCATTGGTTAAAAAATGAAGTCGTGCTAGAAGACGGCAGAGTTTTTAATACGTCATTTTTTCAGACTGTTTTTGAAGAAGAACTACAAGTGATTAAACAACAAATAGGAAACCTTCTATTTGAAACCAAAAACTATCAGAATGCAATTGATATTTTTCACAGACTAGTTACAAATACAGAGTTTGAAGAATTTCTTACCAACAGAGCATATAAGTACATCTAAATAAAAACATAAATAAAATTAAGAAAAATAGTAAATCCATAAGCCATGAGTACAGAACAAAGAATAGAAGAGTTGATTATTGATTGGACTACAAATCCAAGATGGAAGAATATTGAACGTCCTTATACTGCTCAAGAAGTAGTAAAACTACAAGGATCGTATAAAATTGAACATAGCATTGCTAAATTAGGAGCAGAAAAACTATGGATGAAGTTAAAAACTCAAGATTTTGTAGCAGGATTAGGAGCACTTACAGGAAATCAAGCCGTACAAGAGGTTGAAGCTGGATTAGAAGCTATTTACCTAAGTGGATGGCAAGTTGCTGCCGATGCAAATCTTGCAGGGCAAATGTATCCGGACCAATCTTTATATCCAGTAAACAGTGTTCCACAAGTAGTAAAAAGAATAAATAATGCTTTGTTACGTGCAGATCAAATACAGATAGTAAATGGAGAAAAACACACAAAAGATTATCTTGTACCAATTGTAGCAGATGCAGAAGCTGGTTTTGGCGGAAACCTAAATGCTTTTGAACTAATGAAATCTATGATTGAATCTGGTGCAAGTGGTGTTCATTTTGAAGATCAATTGAGTTCTGCTAAAAAGTGCGGGCATTTGGGAGGAAAAGTATTGGTTCCAACACAGGAAGCTATCAACAAATTAGTTGCTGCTCGTCTTGCTGCCGATGTTATGGGAGTCCCTGCTATTATTATAGCCCGTACAGATGCAGATGCTGCTAACTTACTAACAAGTGATATAGATGATCGCGATAGACAATTTGTAACAGGAGAACGTAGCGATGAAGGTTTCTTTTATGTAAAAAATGGGATCGAACAAGGAATCGATCGTGGATTATCCTATGCTCCGTACGCAGATCTTATTTGGATGGAAACTAGCAATCCTGATTTAGAACAAGCTCGCAAATTTGCTAACGCTATACATGCTAAACATCCAGATCAAATGTTAGCATATAATTGCTCTCCTTCTTTTAACTGGGCTGCAAAACTTACTGTCAAAGAAATGGAAACATTTAGAGAAGAACTAGCTGCAATGGGATACAAGTTTCAATTTATAACATTGGCAGGGTTTCATGCATTAAACACTAGTATGTTCGAGTTATCCAAGGCATACAAAGAAAGAGGAATGGCTGGGTATTCTGAACTACAAGAAAGAGAATTTGCTTTACAAAAAGATGGCTTTAAAGCTGTAAAACATCAAGGGTTTGTTGGCACCACTTATTTTGATGCGGTACAAAATACAGTGACCGCAGGCAAATCTTCTACTGTAGCAATGAAAGGCAGTACTGAAGTGGAACAATTCTAATAGACACAATAGTAATTTTTTTCCGATTTTTACCATTGTTCTTTAAAAACGACATTCACTATATGAGTGTCGTTTTACTTCACTTTGTTTTAAATACTAAACAGAACACCTTTACTCACATTCCCATTTAAAATCTGATATTTTAAATTTAATATTTGTTTTAAAATTATAATGCCACCACTCTGTTCGTATCGTTTTAAATCCATGTTTTTCCATTGTCTCTCGTAATAATTTACGATGCCCTAAAACAGTTTTTGGAAGTTTTGTGTAAGCATGATGCGCCTCTTTACCAAAATAGTCAAAATCTGTACCCATATCAACATGTCCTCCTGCAGACCTAACCAAAGTAATATCTACTGCTGCTCCTCTATTATGAATTGACCCTCCTTTAGGATCTGCCACATATCCTGGATTAGGAAAAATTTTCCACATTTTTTTCTGTACACTATAAGGGCGATAACAATCAAAAAATTTTATCCTATAACCTTGTGCTAGCAAATCATTATTTGCTTTTATAAGAGCTTCTGCAACCTCTTCTCTAACATAACATTTCTCACAGGAGTATACTTTTTCTTTTAAAAAATTATCAGAAGTAGCATATTTCATATCTAAAATAAATTCATCAGATAACTCTTCTATATTTACAAAACCTTTACTATTTTGATTTAATTTTACATCAGGTTCTCCATTAAGAATTACTAGTGAATCTTTATTTTTAAGCATGCTCTGCTCTACTTTTTCTCCTCGTAATTGCAGTGTCTTAGACCTTTCTAAAAGAGCTAAAATTTGACTATTCGACTCTGCAACTACTTTTGCTTCATTACAACCAAAAATTAGCACAGAAAAAATCAAAACTATCAATTTTCTCTTATTCATATCTTTTTCTTTTATTCCAATTATCAATAACTATCCAATATATCTTCATAATTGAACTTTCCCCAAAGTCTAATTAATCCCATACTTGACCTCTTTAAATATAGCGTTTTTTTCAAAACTTTTTTATCTTAACAAAAAAGACTATTCTATATTTTTATTTAAAAATTTTCTTAACGCTTCCACTAGTAAGCATTTTCTTACCAAAATAAGGGTTTCTTATTTCTTTAGAATTAGAAAACCAATATCCTCCTTTTCCTTCAAAAACCATTGGACAAAACTGCTGATAGATCTCTCCAGAAGTTATATCAACCTTATTAATATGTTTTTCTATTTCATGCGTTAATCCAACAAAAAAATCACGTTGTTTATGAATATCTTTTGTTAAAGCAATAAGCTTGGATATTGCTTTAAGTTGCTTATCCTCATCAAAATCTTTAATAACTGCTCCCAATTTCTTTGCCTGTGACTGCACTTCTTTTTCATTAGAGTTCACTAAGGCTTTTTTAATAGATAAATATAAATCAAATATTTGTTGGTCTTTTGCTTGAGAAAATACAACCTTTGTTTGACTATCTGTACTATCATAATCCTTATTATAGTCTATTTTTTCATCCTCAATAACAGGCTCTATTTTTTTACTCTTTTTATCAGCAGTGCAAGAGGCATTTAATCCTCCTAAAATTAGTACTACTATTAAATATCGCATTATTACATTAAAAAAATTATGTATCAAAAAAAACATATCTACTTTCTTTTTTAAGAGATATCAAAAATACTCTATACATGAGGTAATTACCAAAGGATTATTGTATTTATAATTATTATTTTTAACAAAACAATACCATTCTAAATAAGAAGTTTTTCTAAATATTTTAGATACTTTTGCGAAAAAATTGGAAGAATGATTTTTGAAGATTTAAAACCTAAAGTAGAACAACTACTTAAAAACAATGATATAACAGTAACAGAAAGGCTTGAATTAACCTGCCAACTACTTAAAGACAACATTAATTATTATGATTGGGTTGGCTTTTATTTTAAAAATGGAGACAAAGACGAATTAAAACTTCGTGCGTATGTTGGAGAAGAAACAGACCATATAATTATCCCTTTTGGAAAAGGAATTTGCGGTCAGGTTGCTGTTTCTAACGAAAATTTTGTGGTTCCTGATGTACAAGCTCAAGATAATTATATTGCATGTAGCCTTACTGTTAAATCCGAAATAGTAATTCCTTTATTTAAAAACGGTGAAAATATCGGTCAAATCGATATTGATTCTGAAACTCCAGATCCGTTTACAGAAAAAGATGAAAGGTTTTTAGAATTTGTAAATCAAGAAGTTGCTAAAATCCTTTAATTATTGTTCCTTACCTTAAACAAACATAAAACCACTTACATATGAAAATCTTAGTCACGGGGGGATTGGGATTTATAGGTTCTCATACCGTTGTAGAATTACAGAATAAAGGATACGAAGTAATTATTATTGATAATTGCTCAAATTCGTCGCCCGAAGTTTTAAAAGGAATTACAGCAGTAACTGGAAAACAACCTATTTTTGCACAATTTGATCTCAGAGAAAAAAATAAGGTAGAAGATTTTTTTTTAACGCATAATGATATTGAAGGAGTTATACATTTTGCAGCCTCTAAGGCAGTAGGAGAAAGTGTAGAAAATCCTTTATTGTATTATGAAAACAACTTATCTACGCTAATTTACATTTTACAACAATTAGCTAGTAAACCATCTGCTAGCTTTATTTTTAGCTCATCTTGTACTGTTTACGGACAAGCTGACGAACTACCTATTACAGAAGATGCTCCAGTAAAAACTGCAGAATCTCCTTATGGAAACACAAAACAAATCGGAGAAGAAATCATTAGAGATACTTGTAAGGTATATCCTAAATTAAAGGCAGTTGCTTTACGTTATTTTAATCCCATAGGAGCTCATCCATCAGCCGAAATTGGAGAACTACCAATAGGGGTTCCTCAAAACCTTGTGCCATTTATCACACAAACAGCTATGGGACTTAGAGAACAACTGTCTGTATTTGGAGATGACTACCCTACAAATGATGGAACCTGTATAAGGGATTACATTCATGTAGTAGACTTAGCAAAAGCGCATGTAGTCGCATTACAACGTTTATTGGAACACAAAAACAAGTCGAATTACGAGGTTTTTAATGTAGGAACTGGAACTGGAAGCTCTGTTCTGGAAGTGATCCAATCTTTTGAAAAGGTTTCTAATCAAAAACTAAACTACAAAATTGTAGCAAGAAGACAAGGAGATATCACTGCTGCTTATGCAGATACTTCTAAAGCAAACAATGAGTTAGGATGGAAAGCAAATAGCTCCCTAGATGAATCCCTTAGCTCTGCTTGGAAATGGGAACAGAAAGTAAGAGGATAAAAAAAGACATAAAAAAAACCTGAAGAAAATTCTTCAGGTTGACACTGTTTCATTAAGTGTGTAACTTAAAATATCGAGGGTTTGACTTTTTTAAAGTCTTACCCTTTTTTCATATATAATTAAGAACTGATTAAGGATTATTCCCCAATTTGCGATTGGCATAGACCATTTTTTGGTTGCTTCTCTGGTAGCCAAATATACAGATTTCATCACAGCTTGATCCGTAGGGAATGATAATTTGTTTTTGGTATACTTTCTGATTTTTCCATTCAGGTTTTCAATAAGGTTTGTTGTGTAAATAATTTTTCTGATCTCTAGTGGAAATTCAAAGAAAGCTGTAAGCTCCTCCCAATTGTCTCTCCAACTTTTTATGGCATAAGAATATTTTGCTTCCC
>NZ_AUML01000031.1 GCF_000430665.1 Aquimarina muelleri DSM 19832
CTTTGATCAAGGCTTACACCTAGTAACAGGTATTAGAAACAATATGAAAAATGTATTAATGACACTAAGAGATAAAATATTGCTTCGCAAAAGATCAGTTATAGAAACTATCAATGATCAACTTAAAAACATCGCTCAAGCTGAACATTCCAGACACAGAAGTTTTGGAAATTTCATCACTAATTTAGTGGCTAGTCTAATAGCATACTCCTTTCAAGAAAAGAAACCAAGTATCAAATTTGAAACACAAAAATCTGAACAATTGACTCTTTTCTGTTAAATCCTTACGTCGAACTCAGGTTAAAAGAAAAGGAACTTCCTTCCTTAGAAATCAATTAATTTACAGTTTTTTAAATTAAGGACTTAAGGTTGTCATTTAGGTTTGGGTGATAATGCGAGATAAATAGTATTAAATTCTCTTTATAGAGGTTTCTTGAATGGGAAAGAGGGTTTGTTATAAAGCTTTTAAATATGTTTTAATACAAGCTTTAAAAGTTGTCTTCTTAATGTATTTATAGGATTTGTTTATTGAAAATAATATAAAATATGTAAAAAAGAAAAACCTGAGATTCTCTTTCGAGTCTCAGGTTTTTTATAAATTACATTTATTTTTTGGTGATTAAATGTGTATTTTAGTCTTCATTAAATTTATTAGCAGTAATGTTGTCTTGATCTCCACCATTAGTGTAACCACCACTGGTAAGGTCTAATGCTAAGTTGTAA
Source organism: Aquimarina muelleri DSM 19832 (assembly GCF_000430665.1). Lineage (GTDB taxonomy): Bacteria > Bacteroidota > Bacteroidia > Flavobacteriales > Flavobacteriaceae > Aquimarina > Aquimarina muelleri. The sequence goes on from NZ_AUML01000031.1 coordinate 724, forward strand.
GAAGGTACATTAATACCTTTAGACGTTTTAACTGTATTGAAGTTTAGTACAGATTGACTTTCTTCATATAAAGCATTTTTAGTAAAAGTACCATATTTCTTACCATCTACGATAGTTTCTCTCCAGTCTATACCGTAAGCAATTTTAAGAAAATACTCCCCTTCAGGGATGTTTCTGATAAACTGTGTGGTATTAGAGTTGATGTAAGTTACACGTACTAGTTCATCGTCAGCTTTGGTTTTACCCATTTTGTACATCTTAACTACTACTTCTGTGTTTTTTCCAACTTTTATTTTTAAGTAGTTGTCTAACTTGTAGTCAAACTTACCTTTAAAGTTAAATGATGTTGGAGTAGCACCAGATTTATATGTTTTTTTCTCCCAGCTAGAATATTTGTCTTCTCTAGATACTTCAATAGAAGTAGATCTAGGAGAACTAGTATTGGAAGCTGTGCTAGTGTTTTTAGAAGATGATCCGTAAGAAGGAGTTGTAGATTCTATCGGTGTAGATGCTAAATCACCACCTCTGGCAGCTCTTTTGTTAGCTTCTTCGACAGCTCTTCTTGTTTCTTCAGTATCGGCTAAAGCTCTTCTTGCAGCGGCATCTTTAGATTTAGATGCAGCTTCAGCGTCTGCAATTGCTTTTGCTGCTACTGCTTCAGCTTCTCTTTTTAAGCGTTCTGCATTAGCAATTGCTTTTCTTGCCGCTTCTTCTGCAGCTCTTTTTGCCGCTTCAGCTTGGGCGATTGCTTGTGCCGCAGCTTGTTTAGCAGCTTCTCTTTTTGCTGCTGCTTCTTTTTCAGCTCTTTCTGCATCTGCAATTCGGCTGTCTTCGGTTAGGTATTTTGTAATCACAAAACCGTTCATACTTTTGTACTGTATAGCACTCCAGTCTCCATAGTTGGAACTCATTACGTATACCTGAGTTCCTTGAGGAACTTCGGCAATGGTGTTAAATTGTAGGCCGGGACCACTTCTAACTTCTAATTTATTAGAAGACATTAAGTATTGCCCATCTTGAGCATGAGCAGACGAGAAGGTAATCACCAAAAGCACAATAAATGTAAAAATAGACTTCATATCGCTTGTTTTTAAGTAGATTGGGTTATAATTCTTGTTATTTTCTTAGTTTAAATTTATAAAAAAATATAATTTTTATTAAAATTTGGTCTTAAAAAAAGTTTTTTATTCTAATTCTGCTTTTTGAAACATTTAAATAAATGACTTAAAAAGCACTTTTTTTAAGAGTGATTTAATTATTTAATCTCTTTGTTTTCAGTTGTTTGAAGTGCTTTTGCTGTACTAAAGCTTCAGCGTTTTTCATTAAATTACTGAAAAGAAAACCATTAAATCAGACTCAAAAGTAATGTTTTAATATGAAAAACACAACTTGTTTTCATTTTATTTATCTAAAAATATTGATTTATTTTCTTCAATTTGTGTTTTTTAACGATTTTTTTTGCTGTTATAACCGATTTAATTTAAGTTTTTAAAGTACTGAGTCGGTTTTGTAAGTTAAGGGTTACAAGGCTGGGGGATGGTGCGAAGATACGTGTATATTATGTTTAATGTATTTCTTTTATGAGATTAGGAAATTTAGCTTGAAATCTTTTTAATCTTGGTTTAGATATGTTTTGTATGTATGGGTTGTTTGGGTTGCGCTTTTCATAATCTTGATGGTACGCTTCTCCTTTCCAGAATTTTTGAAAAGGTAATATCTCTGCGGCAATTCTTTTATTTAATTTTTTAGATAGAGTTTCTTTCTTTTCTTCTATTATTTTTCTTTGTTTTTCATTTTGATAGAAAATAATAGATCTGTATTGTGATCCGTTATCTGGCCCTTGTCCATCAATTTGTGTAGGATTTTGAGATCCAAAGTATATGTCTACTAAAGTAGAAAAAGATATGATTTTTGGGTCATAGGTAATTTCTACGGCTTCTGCATGACCTGTTCTTCCTGTGTTACTTGTTTGGTATGTGGGGTTTTGGGTGTGTCCGCCAGAATAGCCAGAAACAGATTCTTTAACACCTTTTACGCTTTCGTAAATAGCTTCTACGCACCAAAAACACCCGCTGGCAAAATAGGCTCTTTCTAAGTTATTTATTGATTTTACTTGTACAGGAGTGATGTTTTTAATTTTTGCTTGTTTCTGGTCTTTGTTATTGGATTGACTATTGCTTTGGCAGCTAGAAAACAATAAAATTACGCTCCATAATATATATAATGTATTCTTCATAATGGTTTATGTTTATGTGTTTGGTCTCTTTTTTTATAATAAACTTTCATATTGTGTGTTGAAAATAATTAAAAAAGGTATGGCTGTCCAAACGGACAGCCATACCTTTTTTAATTATTTATCTTGTTTTAAGATCTTATCCATTCATAGAAATAAGAAACTCATCGTTGTTTTTAGTTTGTTTAAAACGATCATTGATGAATTCCATTGCTTCTACTGGGTTCATGTCTGCAAGGTATTTACGCATTACCCACATTCTTTGAATTGTGGTATCGTCAAGTAGTAGGTCATCACGACGTGTGCTTGAGGATGTAAGGTCGATAGCTGGAAAAATACGACGATTTGAAATTTTACGATCTAATTGAAGTTCCATGTTACCAGTACCTTTGAATTCTTCAAAGATTACCTCGTCCATTTTCGATCCCGTTTCCGTTAAAGCTGTTGCTATTATAGTAAGAGAACCTCCGTTTTCAATATTACGGGCTGCTCCAAAAAAACGTTTTGGTTTATGTAAGGCGTTAGCATCTACACCACCACTCAATATTTTTCCAGAGGCAGGTTGCACGGTATTGTATGCTCTTGCTAAACGGGTTATAGAGTCTAATAGGATCACAACATCATGACCACATTCTACTAGTCTTTTTGCTTTTTCAAGAACAATATTAGCAACTTTTACATGTTCGTTAGCTTCTTTGTCAAAAGTTGAGGCAACAACTTCTCCTTTTACATTTCGTTGCATATCGGTAACCTCTTCTGGTCTTTCATCGATTAGAAGGATCATTTGGTATACTTCTGGATGGTTTGCTGCAATTGCATTAGCAACATCCTTAAGTAGCATGGTTTTTCCTGTTTTAGGTTGTGATACAATCATACCACGTTGTCCTTTACCGATAGGAGCGAACAGGTCCATGATTCTTGTGGATATTGTACTTTGTCTTTCGGCAATATTGAATTTTTCCTGAGGAAATAATGGAGTTAGGTGTTCAAAAGAGACTCTGTCTCGAACCACTTGTGGGTCAAGACCATTAATTTTGTTTACTTTAATAAGCGGAAAGTATTTTTCTCCTTCTTTAGGAGGTCTTACTTGTCCTAATACGGTGTCTCCGGTTTTTAACCCGAAAAGACGGATTTGCGATTGTGATACATATATATCATCTGGAGAAGAAAGGTAATTATAGTCACTAGACCTTAAAAAGCCATAACCATCTTGCATGATGTCAAGAACGCCTTCGCTTTCGATTATAGCATCAAATTCGAAATCAGGTTCTTTGTACCTATTTCTATTGTCTCTGTTTCCGTGATCTCTATTCCCGTTATCCCTGTTTCCGTTGTCGCCACGATTTCCGCTATCTTTTTTATTAGGGTTGTTGTTGGTGTTTCTGGATTTATTTTGTTGAGGCTTGTCGTTACCTCTATTTCGGTTATCTTTTTTATCTTCTTTGTTGTGAAGAGGTTTAGTTTTGTCGCTATTTTCATTGCTCTTAGCTACATTTTCCTCCTTTGTTACAACGGGTTCGGGTACCTCTTTTTTGCGTTCTTGAGGTGCTTTTGCTTCCTTTTTTGTAGGGATTGTAGCTCCTTCTGGTTTTGCGGCACGAGGTCTTCTTGGGCGGATATTAGGTTTTGGTTTTTCAGAAGGTGTTTTTTCTGAAGAATCTTCTTTAATCACTTCTTTTACCTTATTAGGATTTGCTGCTTGGTAATCTAATATTTGGTATACTAAGTCTAATTTTTTTAATGTACGATATTTAGGTACATTAAGGTTTTTTGCAATATCTTGCAATTCAGGAAGCTTTTTTGCTTTTAATTCAGAAATCTCTAACATTTAAATTTGTTATATAATTTACGTTTAGGTATAAATTTTCAAAAGAAGAATTCTAGGAAAATTTTATTTTGAAGGTAAGCAACCTTATTTGAGAAGGTTACATGTTTTGTGATGCAATTATACAACTTTATTTTTAATTATTTACACATATTTGTAAAAAGAAACTCTTATTTTTGCTTTTTCACAAGGAAAAAATATAATGTTACAAAGAATTCAAACCGTATATTTAATTTTGACTGCTGTAGTATCGGCAGGAGTGAGTATGTACTTGCCTTATGGGTTAGATAAAAATGCAGTAGCTCTTTATGTAAAAACAGAACCATTTCTTTTAGGAATGTTTTTGGGATCTGCAGTATTATCTTTAATTTCGGTTTTTTTATTTAAAAATAGAAAGCTTCAATTTGTATTGGGGCGTATCAATATCTTATTAAACTTTATTTTACTAGGAGTATTTGTTTATTGGTCACTAACGGTATCTGGAGAGACTTATGTTTCTGAGAAAGGTATTGGGATGATCATTCCTGTTATTTCTATCGTTTTATTAGTAATGGCCAATAAGGCTATTAAAAAGGATGAGAATCTTGTAAAATCAGTAGATCGATTACGATAAACCTAAAATCTTAGTAGTATTAGTGCGTTAAAACCCGGAGTATGCCAACTCCGGGTTTTATTTTTAATTCATATTTTGAGAGTTTGCTTCTTTGAAAGTTGCCTTGAAATGAAAGTCTCACGATAATTGACTTGTAATACGATTTACGGATGAGAATTGCGTATAAATAATTGCAAAGGTTTTTCGCTAGATTGATGAATCAAATTAAAGAATAGTCATAGCTATTGTTTCATTTTATGAAGAAAATATAGTAGAAAAAGAATGCGATTATATGCGAGATTTTTATTCGTAAATCGTATAATTAGTAGATTTTGTTATTTTTTTCCTAACTCAATGACCTCAAGGTTTTCGATTTTTCCAGAATCTAAAGTAAATCGTAACATTGTTCTTACTTTATGAAACCCATGTGTTCCTGCTGCTCCTGGATTCATATGTAATACTCCATTTTTTTTATCCGGAATAACTTTGAGAATATGTGAATGTCCACAAATAAATAATTGTGGAGGGTTGGCTTTAATCTCGTCTCTGGTATTTATATTGTATTTTGGGGGGTATCCTCCAATGTGGGTTATCCAGACGGAAACTCCTTCACATACAAATCTTAGATTTAAAGGATAGGTTACTCTTGCTTTATCATCATCGATATTTCCATACACAGCGCGAATAGGTTTTATTGCTTCGATAGCATCGGTTACTTTAAGGTCTCCAATATCTCCTGCGTGCCATACTTCATCAGCTTCTTTTACATAATGTAAAATACGTTGATCTATGTAGCTGTGGGTGTCACTAAGTAAAAGTATTTTTTTCAAAATTGAAATAATAATAACGAGTTATATAATGAATGATAAAGAAAACTGAATACAAATTATAACTTCGATCTATATTTTATAAAGTATATTTGCGCTTAGTTTTATGCAAAAGTAAAGTATTGTACTGAAAAAGTGATGGAATAAGGGGAGCTTGATGTAATAAAATATTTATAGCAAAACTTCCTTTTTTTTAGTGTATTAGAATATATAATGAGATATTTTTTAGAACTTTCATATAATGGTACGCCATATCATGGTTGGCAGAAACAGCCTAATGCAATTTCGGTTCAAGAGGTTCTTGAAGAATCTTTATCTACGGTATTAAGAAATAGCATAGTTGTAATAGGGGCGGGCAGAACAGATACTGGTGTTCATGCAAAGCAAATTATGGCTCATTTTGATTATGAACTCTCTTTAAATACAGAAGAGCTTCAATATAAGCTTAATGCTATTTTGCCATCTGAAATTGCAATTAAAAAAGTGTATCCTGTGCAAGAAAATGCTCATGCTCGTTTTGATGCAATTAGTAGATCATATGAATATCATATATGTTTTGTTAAAGATCCTTTTAGTATTTGTAAATCATACTATTTTAAGAAGTCATTAGATGTAGAGGCAATGAATGAAGGAGCTAAGATACTGTTAAACTACATTAATTTTAAATGTTTCAGTAAATCTAAAACCGATGTAAAAACGTATAATTGTACTATTACAAACGCCGTTTGGGAAAAGAATGGTGATCAATTAATTTTTAAGATTTCTGCAAATCGTTTTTTAAGAAATATGGTAAGAGCAATTGTAGGAACACTTATTGAAATAGGAGAACATAAGTTAAATAACGAGGGATTAGTGGCGATTCTTAAAAGCGAGGACCGAAGTAAAGCAGGATACTCTGTTCCTGCTCACGGACTTTATTTGACAGCTATAGAATATCCTGAAATAATATATATAAAATAGATGGCAGAAAAGAGCGGTAATGCTTTTGATTTTAAGCTTTTTAGAAGATTGATTGGGTATACTAACCCCTATAAGTTCATTTTTTATTTTGTCTGTTTTTCAGCTATATTATTGTCTGCATTTTCTGTTTTAAGACCTTATTTGTTGCAACAAGCGATAGATAAAACTATTATTCCTAAGGATAATGAACTTTTGGTTTTCTTTATAAGTTCAATGTTGGGTGTTTTGCTTTTGGAAGTTATCTCACAATTTTTATTTATCTATTTTGCCAATTTACTCGGACAAGAAGTTATTCGGGATATTAGAATAAAGCTATTTAAGCACATGCTAGGTTTTAAAAAACAATATTATGATAAATCGGCAGTAGGTAGATTAGTGACTAGAGCAGTCAGTGATATTGAAACGATAGCAAGTATTTTTAGTCAGGGATTATTTATGATTATTAGTGATTTGCTGAAAATGGTAGTCATTTTGGGGTATATGTTATACCAAAGTTGGCAACTTACCTTGTTAGTTCTGATTGTATTGCCATTTGTTTTGTACGCTACAAGAGTTTTTCAGAAAAAAATGAAGATTGCTTTTGAAGAAGTTAGAACCCAAGTGTCTAATTTAAATTCTTTTGTTCAGGAGCGTATTACAGGTATGAAGATTGTTCAATTGTTTACAAGAGAAGAAACAGAATATGCTACTTTTAAAGAAATTAATGAAAAGCATAAAAAAGGTTGGATAAAAACGGTTTGGTATAATTCTATATTTTTTCCAATTGCAGAAATGTCTAGTTCTATAGCTATAGGATTAATAGTTTGGTTTGGGGGACTTAAGGCAGCACAAGGCGATGTGATTACATTGGGGGTAGTTATTGCTTTTATAGAGTTATCACAAATGCTTTTTAGACCTTTACGACAAATAGCGGATAAGTTTAACTCTTTGCAAATGGGTATGGTTGCTGCTAATCGGGTATTTGCTATTTTGGATATAGATTCTAAAATTGAGAATAAAGGAGATATATTATTAGAGAATGTAAAAGGTAAAATAACTTTCGATAATGTGCGATTTAGTTATATTGAAGATGAAGAAATTCTAAAAGGAGTTTCATTTACGGTTAATGCAGGAGAGACAGTAGCGATAGTTGGAGCTACAGGTGCAGGAAAATCTACAATTATTAATTTATTGAATAGGTTTTATGAAATAGATAGCGGAGTGATTTCTGTAGATGATGTTGATATCGAGTCTATTGATCTAAAATCGCTACGAAATCACATAGCTGTTGTGCTTCAGGATGTATTTTTATTTGCAGATACTATTCTTAATAATATAACATTAAATAACCCCGATATTCCTGAAGAAAAAGTACATCAAGTAGCAAAAGAAATAGGGATTCACGATTTTATAAATAGCCTTCCTAATGGATATCATTATAATGTAAAAGAAAGAGGTGCTATGCTTTCCTCTGGGCAGCGACAATTAATCTCTTTTTTAAGAGCTTATGTAACCAATCCAGGAATTTTGGTACTGGATGAAGCAACATCTTCCATAGATTCTTATAGCGAAGAATTAATACAAGATGCAACCAATAAGATTACTAGAGGTAGAACATCTATAGTTATTGCACATAGATTAGCAACTATTAGGAATGCCGATAAGATTATTGTAATGGATCAGGGTAAAATTGTAGAACAAGGTAGTCATAACGAATTACTGGAAATTACAAATGGATATTATAAAAATCTTTACGAAGTACAATTTACTGATGTGATGGAATAAACAGTTTGTTATTCTTATTTGGATGGAATCGAGATTGTACCCGACATGATCATCAGTGCAGTAGCTAGTATGATTGTAATAATGTACAATATGGATACATATATAAGAAATAGAAGTGTTTTGATCATAATTTTCTTTACACTAATCTGATAAAGCTTCTTTAAAACGTATGCCATATAAAAAATATATACAGGAAATTGTATCAACATAATAATTATAAAGTCGTTCACTATAAACATTAGCGGTAATAATACTAATGCCATTGTTCCTACTATATGGGAGTAGGCGTATAAATAGATTACAAAATGCTCTGTTAGATTATATTTTTTATAATTCAAAAAAACCAATCGGGATAATATAGCTAGTAACGGAATCAATAAAAAACTTATGATAGATTGATGCTGAAAAGTAGAATCAAATAGGGAACTCTGCATCTTTGCTTGTTGTTCAGAAAAATTGCCAAACTTTATGATTTCCTTGAGTCTGTCCTTTACTAAAAAAGCATAGAACCCTGTAATAGTTATAGAGATAGCAAAATACCCAAAAGCATTTACATAACGCTTTCTTAGTCCATGTATATATCCATCGATAACTTCGTCAGGTTTGGTAAATAAATGAATAAATGTTTTGATAAAAGAGTTATCCAAATTAAAAAAACGATCCACAAACTCAGAAACAAGATTCTTAAAAGTTATTCGATTGGTGATTTTTTTAACCCCACAACTAGGGCAAAAATTATAAGTTTCTATTTGGTTTCCGCAATTCTTGCAGTTAGTAATAGTGATTAAATCACTCATTAAGCTAAATCCTTTTTAATTTTCTCTATAAGTTCTTCTTCTGTTTTAAAGATAACGAATTCTCCATTTTTGATATAAGATAATCTGCCAGTCTCTTCGCTTACTACTAAAGCTAGTGCATCTGTTTTTTCACTAATCCCTACAGCTGCTCGATGTCGTAAACCAAAACGTAAAGGAATGTTGTTATCATTTGTAACTGGTAAAATAGCTCTGGTGGCTACAATATGGTTATCTTCAATAATCATAGCCCCATCATGAAGCGGACTGTTTTTGTAAAAGATACTCTCAATAATTGGGCTATTTATACGAATGTCCATAGAGTCTCCAGATGTTTTTACAAAATCTAAAGATGTAGTTCTTTTAATTATAATTAGCGCTCCAGTATGAGTTTTCCTCATTTCGATACAGGCATTTATAATTGCCTTTATGTTAGTAATGGTATCTTCAGGATTGTCTCGAATAAATTTTAATTGCCTTAAAAATTGACGCCTCCTCCCAAAATTAGTAGAGCCAATCATTAATAGGAATTTTCGTATTTCTTGTTGAAAAACGACGATTAAAGCAAACATTCCAACTCCAATGAATTCTCCTAAGACACTACTAAGCATCTCCATAGCCAGAAACTGAGTAAGTTTCCAAACTAAATAAATAATAACGATACCTATAAAGATGTTAATTGCAGCAGTCCCTTTAACTAATTTATAGATGGAATACAATAAAAAGGCAACGAGTACAATATCAAGTATGTCTAGTATTCTAAGATTGATTAAGTCCAAATGCCTAATGTTTTTGTAAAAATAGAAAAATTAGTGAAATTTTGATGTTTAATTGATATTAGTTCTCTATCCCTTAAAATATAAACTAAAACAACGATTAATCTACTTGATTATATGTATTAACTAAAGTAATGCATTCCATTGCTTCTTTAACATCATGCACTCTTAGGATAGATGCCCCATTGAGTAAAGCAATAGTATTTAAAGCTGTAGTTCCGTTTAAAGCTTCTTGAGGGGTATTGTTTAGTATTTTGTAGACCATTGATTTTCTAGAAAGTCCTGCTAGAATAGGTAGGTTATGAGATTCCAGAAGAATTAAGTATTTTAAGATTTCAAAATTTTGCAATGTGTTTTTAGCAAATCCAAATCCGGGATCTATAATAATGTCATTTATACCACATTTTTTGGCATCGGCTACTTTCTTTGCAAAAAAGGTGTTAATTTCTATAATTAGTTTATCATATTGATCTAATGTTTTCATAGTTTTTGGAGTCCCTTTCATATGCATCATGATATAAGGTACTTTTAGTTCGCCTATGGTTGGTAACATTTTATCGTCTAGATCTCCTGAAGAAATATCGTTTATTAATGTTGCCCCAGTTTCAATACATAATTTTGCGATTTCACTTCTAAAGGTATCTATAGATACTAAAATTTCAGGAAACTTATCGAGTAATAAAGATACTATAGGTAGGATTCTTTTTTTCTCTTCTTCAATAGAAATATGATCTGCTCCAGGTCTTGAAGAATATGCTCCTATGTCTATAAAAGTAGCGCCATCTTTAAGCATGAGTTCTGTTTGTTTTAAAATCTCATTTTCGTTTTTATATTTACCTCCGTCATAAAAAGAGTCTGGAGTTAGATTTAGTATACCCATTACTTTTGGAGTAGATAAATTAATTAAAGAACCGTTACAATTGATAGTCATTACTTAGAGTATTTTTTAAGTCAAATTTAAGATCCATTATACAGTGTTATTATTTTCTTTTTTTTAATAAATAATAAAGAGTTTTAAAACTCTAATAGAATTAATTTTTGGCTTCCATTTTTTTAATTCCCATATTAAAGCGAAATTTACGCAAAATCCAACAATTTTATGCAAGATACGTCTATACAATATGATGCGGTAATTACTATATGTCGGGACTTATTTATCAACAAAATGAAAGACTATGGTAGTGCATGGCGAATATTAAGATTACCATCATTAACCGATCAGATTTTTATTAAAGCACAACGTATTCGTGGTTTGCAAGAAAATGAGATTCGTAAGGTAGATGAAGGAGAGGTTTCAGAATTTATAGGTATTATTAATTATAGTATTATGGCATTGATACAACTTGAAAAAGGAGTTGCGACACAGCCTGATTTGTCTCCAGAAGAAATTACAGAATTATATAATAAACATATCGATATAACGAAAACGCTAATGATGAATAAAAATCATGATTATGGAGAAGCTTGGCGTGATATGCGTGTAAGTTCGCTTACAGATTTAATTATTCAGAAATTACTTAGAGTAAAACAAATTGAAGATAATAAAGGAGAAACTCTGGTAAGTGAAGGGATAGATGCAAACTATCAGGATATGATTAATTATGCAGTATTTGCTATGATTCATCTTGGAGAAGCAAATAAGTAGAAGCATAAAATACTGTTAAACTAAAAGTAACAATATTTAAACCATGTTATCTTGTGCAAATTAAAATTATAATAAGAGTATTAAATGAGTATTAATAATTGAAAAGGTATTAATCAAAAAGCTAAATGGCGAGTTTAGTACTTCTTATATTGAACCAAGTAGAAGTATAACAATTAAAAACATTAAAATAGAACAGATGAAAATATTAGTTACTTTCTGTAGGATATTTGTTGCTGCACTTTTTTTATTTTCGGGATTTATTAAATTAAATGATCCACTTGGCTTTTCATATAAACTTCAGGAATACTTCGGGGAAGGGGTGCTTAATTTAGAATTTCTTATTCCATATGCATTACTCATAGCTGTTTTTTTAGTGATTTTTGAAATTATACTTGGGATTACATTAATACTAGGGTATCTCCCCAAATTTACAGTTTGGTCTCTTTTGTTAATGATAGTATTTTTTACTTTTCTAACATTTTATTCTGCATATTTTAATAAAGTTACAGATTGTGGGTGTTTTGGTGATGCTTTGCCATTAACACCATGGGAGTCTTTTACCAAAGATTTAATTCTGCTAGCTTTAATTTTAGTATTGTTTTTTGGAAGAAAGTTTATTACACCCGTACACCCAATAGCAGTACATAAATGGGTTGTTTTTGTTTCTTTTACTCTATGTTTAGGTTTTGCATATTATGTTTTAATGTATTTACCCGTGTTTGATTTTAGAGCATATAAAGAAGGAACAGATATGTTAAAAGGTATGGAGGTTCCTGAAGGAGCGCCAAAAGCTGAGTTTGCGTATCATTGGAAGTTTGATATTAATGGAGAAGAAAAAATCATAACAACCAGCGGGGATTATCCTAAGGTAGAAGGAGAATTTATAAACGTAGAAACCGAAGAGTTGAAAGAAGGGTATGAGCCTGCTATTCATGATTTTGCAATCGAAAAAGATGGTAATGATTATACAGTAGAACTTCTTAAAAAGGAAAAACTTCTAATGATAGTTGCGTATAACTTATCTAAAAGTGAGGATGAAGGTTTTACTGCTATTAAAGAAGTAACAGACAAAGCAAAATCTCAAGGATTTACAGTAATAGGACTTACAGCTTCTGGAAGTAAAGATATTTCTGATGTAAGAGCTAAGTATGATTTGGATTTTTATTTTTTCTCAACAGATGAAACAGCATTAAAAACTGTAATACGATCTAATCCAGGAATTTTAAAATTAAAATATGGGGTTATTCAACAAAAATTACACTGGAATGATGCTGATAAATTATCATTTTAATGGGTAAATGTTAATATAATAGTAAAATGAGCAGTTACCTTATTAGTAAAATCGGATATACTTTACTTACTTTATTAGGGGTGGTGACTGTAATTTTTTTATTATTTACATTGTTGCCTGGGGATCCTGCGCAGATGATGCTTGGACAAAATGAAACAGAAGAACAATTAAATAATGTTAGAAAAAAATATGGTTTTGACAAGCCAGTTTCTTCTCAATATCTACATTATTTAAATGACCTTTCTCCACTTTCATTTCATAGTTTGAAACCCGATGATTTTTCATATTATGATTCTAAAAAGTATACAGCGGTTACTTTGTTTAAAACAAGTACTGTTGTATCCGTACTTAAATTTCCATACCTAAGAGAATCCTTTCAGAAAAACGGAAAAAAAGTTAGTGAAGTAATAAAAGAGACTTTGCCAAACACAGCAATTCTTGCGGTCTTTGCAATATGTATTGCAATATTTTTAGGGGTGTTTCTAGGTGTTTTAAGTGCTTTGACAAAAGACAGATGGCCGGATAAACTAATTCAATTGGTAAGTATCTTAGGTATGAGTATACCTTCTTTTTTTAGTGCAATTATTTTTGCATGGTTATTTGGTTATATATTACAAGAGTATACTAATCTAAATATGACAGGTAGTTTATATGAAGTTGATGATTTTGGAGAAGGTAAATATGTGCAATGGAAAAACCTTATTCTTCCAGCAATTGTATTAGGGATACGCCCACTGGCAGTAGTTACTCAATTAATGCGTAATTCATTATTAGAAGTTATGAGCCAGGATTACATTAGAACCGCAAAAGCAAAAGGACTTTCTATGTCTCAGATGATAAGAAAGCATGCGTTAAAAAACTCATTAAACCCTGTGGTTACTGCAATATCAGGGTGGTTTGCCTCTATGTTGGCAGGTGCCGTATTTGTAGAATATATTTTTGGATGGAACGGATTAGGAAAAGAGATTGTAAATGCATTAAATACGTTAGATTTGCCAATAATAATGGGTTCTGTATTAGTAATAGCAACCATGTTTATACTAATTAATATATTTGTTGATATCATCTATGGATGGTTGGATCCTAAAATAAGAAGCTAATTACTTCTAAATCAATGTAACCACACATTTAACCACATATAAAATTTGAATTAATGAGAAAAAAAATTGTAGCCGGAAACTGGAAAATGAATAAAAATCTGGCAGAAACCAAAACCTTACTTTTAGAATTAAAAACCAAACTAACCGCTTCTCAAACAGAAATTATTGTAGCACCTACATATACCAATTTAGGTAGTGCTGTAGAAATTTTAGAAGATTCTTCTATCACTGTTGCTGCGCAAAATATGCACCAAGCAGAAAACGGCGCTTATACAGGCGAAATCTCTGCAGATATGCTTAAAAGTATAGGAGTAGAGACTGTTATCTTAGGACATAGTGAACGTAGAGCATATTTTGGAGAGACAGACGAATTATTGGCAAGTAAAGTAAATACAGCATTACAGCATGATATGACAATTATTTTCTGTTTTGGAGAAGAATTAGAAGACCGTAAAAAAAATAATCATTTTTCGGTCGTAGAAAATCAGTTAAAAAAAGGAGTTTTTCATATAGCACAAGAAAACTGGAAAAATGTAATTTTGGCATATGAGCCAGTTTGGGCTATAGGAACAGGAGAAACCGCATCGCCAGAACAAGCGCAAGAAATGCATGCCTTTATTAGAAAAACTATAGCAAATACTTTTAGCGAAAAAGTAGCAGATAAAGTTTCTATTTTATATGGAGGAAGTGTAAAACCTAATAATGCCGAAGAAATTTTTGCTAATCCAGATGTAGATGGAGGGTTAATAGGAGGTGCAGCATTAGATGCAGAAAACTTTGCAGTAATTGCTAATGCAATCTAACAAAAATAGTGAATGAAAAAAGTAACAAAGCATCTCATCATCATGTTGAGGTGCTTTGTCTTATATATTTAAGAATAAAAATAGTAGTATGTCGAATACAAAATACATTGGATATTATTTTAAAGTCTCGCCAATTCAACCAGCAACCGAAATATTAATAGCAGAACTAGGGTATATTGGATTTGAAAGCTTTGTAGAAACGGAAAATGGAGTAAATGCATTTATTCAAAAAGACGAATGGAATGAAGATATTCTGGAAGAAGTATATGTATTAAGTTCTGGAGAATTTGATATACAGTATACTGTAGAAGAAATAGAGCAAATAAACTGGAATATAGAATGGGAGAAAAATTTTAATCCCATAATAGTAGATGATGTTTGTAGTGTTAGAGCACCGTTTCACGAAAAACCAAATACAGAATATGATATTGTTATAGAGCCTAAAATGTCTTTTGGAACTGGGCATCATGAAACAACGCATATGATGATTCAGCACCTTTTAAAAGAAGATTTAAAAGATAAAACTGTTTTAGATATGGGATGTGGAACGGGTATTTTAGCAATTTTAGCAGAAATGAGAGGCGCTGCATCCATAGACGCAATCGATATAGATAATTGGTGTTACTTAAATACTGTCGAAAATATAGAACGTAATGATTGTACAAAAATTACAGCTTATGAAGGAGATGTGTCTTTGTTAAAAGAAAGAAAATATAATGTAGTTATAGCAAACATTAACCGTAATATACTACTTGATGATATTCAAGCTTATGCAAAATCTTTAAAGCCTAACGGGATTTTATTTGTAAGTGGATTTTATAAAGAAGATCTGAGTATGATTACAGAAGAATGTAAAAAAAATGATTTGAAAATTAGAGAGCATATTAGTAGAAATAATTGGATAGCAGTATCTTATGCTTTATAATTATATGTTAAATAGTTTGTGTAACCCTCTAAGTTATTATATTTGTATTAAAAAAATTACTCCCCATGAATACTCAAGAAAAAGTTTTAGAAGAGGTTCTTGAAAAACCTGTTGAAAAAAATAATAATGAGATTGTTTTATATAATGATGATGTAAACACATTTGATCACGTTATAGAAACCTTGATTTATTCTTGTGACCATACAGCATTACAAGCAGAGCAGTGCGCTATGCTAGTACATTACAAAGGAAAATGTACAGTAAAGACAGGTGTTTATAAAGAACTAGTACCAAGATGTTCTAAATTATTAGAAGCTGGACTTAGTGCAGAAATTGTATAATTTCTAATTTTTTTATAAAAATAACAGCCCTTTTAGGGCTTTTTTTATTAAAAATTAAATTCTTACAAAATATACTAGTAAATAACATGTATTTAATGAAAAAGAAATAAATTTATGATTTGTAAGAAAAAACTTTCTTTTTTATTTCTTTTTATTTCTTTTCACTCATCTTATATTCCTTTTTCTCTTCTTCCGTTAACACTTTTTTTACATCTATAAGATAATTAGATGTTGTGCATTTGATCGGTTTTTTTGTTGCTTAAAAAATAGTGTTTTAGTGTTTTTATTAAATTAATCATACGGTTTAACCGTATTTTTAAAGAATCACATAAAAAAGCGACTTAATATTTAAAAAAAATATCATATCTTCGAACCGATAAATTAAAAAAGTTCAAAGCTTTTTAAATTATTTATAACTGAAATATAAGTTCTTAACACAATTTATAATTTGGTTTAGTAACTACACAAACTCGACTTATTAAAATGAAAAAAATCAAATTTTTAGCACTTTGTGCTATTGCAGCAGGATTCATAACATCTTGCCAAAAAGAAGAAGTTTCTAATGAAACACCACAAGAAGTAGCTGTAACTCCAACAAAAGACCAACTTGCAAAGTTGAATAATATGGGAGTAAACACTAGTGATGTTAAAATAGAAAAGATAACTTTTCCTGATGGAAGTTCAGATAACTTTTTAGTTTCAGGAGATATTACAATTCCAGTTTCTGGTTTAGAAAAATTTAACGATTTAGAAGCTGTTGCAAATGGTAATAAGCAATACAGAACTAATAATCTTGTATCTAGTGGTAATAGAAACATTAGTGTAATAGGTTATACAGGTTCTGGTAATGCATTAACTAGTAAAATGCGTACTGGTTTACAGTGGGCAGTTAACAATTATAATGCGTTAAATTCTTCATTAAATTTTACTCTTACTTTTTCTGCTAGTACAAATGCGGATATGGTAGTTTATAATAATGGTGCCTCTGGTGGAGGAGGGTCTGCAGGTTTTCCTAGTGGAGGAAGAGCTTACAAGTGGATTCAAATTAACCAAGGAACAGATGCTTATAATACTAATGTTATAGAGCATGTAATGACTCATGAAATAGGACACTGTATAGGGTTCCGTCATCAAGATTGGAGATCACGTCAGAGTTGTGGTCAAAACTCTAATGAAGGTACTGCTGGAGTAGGAGCTGTATTGATTGCAGGTACTCCATCTTCTGATAGAGCAGATTCTATAATGCTTGCTTGTTTTAGTTCAAGTGATGACGGAGAATTTACTAGTACTGATAGAACAGCTATTAATACTTTGTATTAATAATTAATTAACTTTTACAAGCTTTGAACTTTTTATTAAAGCCATCCTTTATTAGATAAGGATGGCTTTTTTGTTTTCAAATTATTTAATTCACATTGTGGAGTTTAATTCTCTGAGACTTGCCTCAAAAACAAAATATATTTTCAGAAACATACCTCGTGAGCTTGCTCCAATGTTATTGATTAAAAATAATTTCTGTCCTTCCATTTACATCCTTAGTTAACATTCTAGTTCTTGATAAGTTTTTATAATTAGGAATCTCTCCTTTTGTAATAATAAATTTATCTTAGAAAAGTAGATGTGTTTAAAATTATCTATTAAAACCTATTCTGTAATTAAGATAGTTTCTGTTGCTATTTCTTTTCAGTGTTTTGACATTCAAAAAAGTAATAGTATAGTATGATAAACTTGTTTTTTATATAGATTAAATTAGTAATATCTCGATAATTTATTTATTATAAAATGAATAATATATAGAGGTATAAAAGAAACATTAATTTAGTTAAATAAAAGTTAAACTATTAAATATCAATAGTAATACTATTATTTTTGCGATAAAATATTTTAAATGAAATATCTGCTTCAGGACTTGAAGGTTAAAATAAATGATAAGATTTATATTAAGGATCCAGAGACTTCGGTATTAGGTAAAAAAATTATAGAATATAGTATTCTTATGATTTATGAAACTGGAATTGAGAGCTTTACGTTTAAGAAATTAGGAGAGAAGATAGGCTCTAATGAAAGTTCTATTTATAGATATTTTGAAAACAAACACAAACTATTATTATATCTTACTTCATGGTATTGGGGATGGTTAGAATACCAATTGGTTTTTGCTACAAATAGTATTTCTATACCATCTAAAAAACTAGAAAAAGCAATAGAAATAATTACTAGATCTATACAAGAGGATTCTTCTTTTACACATATTAATGAAGTACTTTTAAATAAAATAATAATTAATGAATACTCTAGGCCTTATTTAACCAAAGAAGTGGATAAAGAAAATAAAGAAAGTTGCTTTTCTATTTATAAACGATTAGTAGTGAGATTGCAGGATATCATTAAAGAAGTAGATAGCACATATCCATATCCTTCTAGTTTATCCAGTACAGTTATTGAAGGAGCATTACATCATCACTTTTTAAAAGAACATTTTCCGTCCCTAACTAATTGTAATGAAAAAATAACCCCTACAAAATATTTTATTGATCTTGTATTTAACTCTTTAAAGAAATAGTTTATGTCCAAAAACGTTTTAACAGCTTGGCAAAGATTAATAGGGCTTCTTAAACTAGATAAAAAAGATATCCTTCAAACATTTTATTATGCCATATTTGCTGGATTGGTAAATTTATCATTGCCTTTAGGAATACAAGCTATTATTAATTTAATACAAGGAGCGCAGATTAGTACCTCTTGGATTATTTTAGTAATCTTGGTTACTGTTGGAGTATTATTTGTAGGATTACTTCAATTAATGCAAGTTCGAATTATAGAAAATGTGCAACAAAAAATATTTACTAGAGCTTCTTTCGAATTTTCATATAGGTTTCCGAAAATCAAAATGAGCGAATTACGAAATTATTATCCGCCAGAGCTGGCAAATCGTTTTTTCGATACGCTAACAGCTCAAAAAGGACTTGCTAAAATTTTGGTAGATTTTCCAGCAGCTTTGTTGCAAATTATTTTTGGACTAATGCTATTATCGTTTTATCATCCATTTTTTATTATTTATGGATTATTACTACTACTTTTAGTATATGTAGTTTTTAAATACACCGCAAAAAAAGGTTTAGAAACTAGTCTTAAGGAATCTAAAAGTAAATATAAAGTAGCACACTGGATTCAAGAGGTTGCCAGATCTATTGTTAGTTTTAAACTTTCAGGAAAAACGAGTCTTGCATTACAAAAAAACGATGCATTAGTTACAGAGTACTTATCCGCTAGAGAAAGTCATTTTAAGATTTTGATGATCCAATTTATACAAATGATAGGATTTAAAGTTTTGGTAACAGCAGGGCTTTTGCTAATAGGAGGAATATTAGTTATTAATCAAGAAATGAATATTGGACAGTTTGTAGCTGCAGAGATTATCATTTTATTAGTAATAGGATCAGTAGAAAAACTAATAACTGGTTTAGAATCTTTTTATGATGTTTTGACTTCTATAGAAAAACTAGGACAGGTCGTAGATAAAGAATTAGAACCACAAGATGGAGAAAAACCTTTTAAGAAAGACCAAGGTTTTACAGTAGAGTTAGATCATGTTTCCTATAGCATTCCAGAAGGGAAAAGAAAAATATTAGAAGATATATCTCTTACTATAAACGAAAAATCAACTACCTTAATACAAGGACCTAATGGCTCTGGTAAATCGACCTTACTTCGATTAATAGCTGGACTTATAGAGCCAGATAGCGGAAGTATATATATAAACAATATAGACCTTAAAGGTATTCATTTAAACTATTATAGATCTTATTTAGGACAATCTTTGACAGAAGAATCCCCTTTTGAAGGAAGTATTTTAGAAAATATAACCTTTGGGGATAAAGAAATTTCTAACGAGGAAGTGTATTGGGCATTAGAAAAAGTAGGGCTCATACAATTTGTGAAAGAACAATCACAAGGATTAAATACTATTCTTTATCCAGAAGGAAAACAAATGGCACATACCGTATCTAAAAAAATTGTTTTAGCTAGAAGTATTGTTAGAAAACCTAAACTATTACTTTTAAAAGATCCTTTAGATCAATTTGGAGATATAGAGGTAAATAGAATTATGGATTTTCTTACAGATCCTTCTAACCCTTGGGCATTAGTAGTTGTAAGCCAAAATAAACAATGGATAAATCGCTGCGAAAGGATTATTAATATTGAGAAAGGTAAAATTATAAGTGAAAAATCATAAACTATGTTGAATATATCTCATAATACATTAAATAAGAAAGTAGATCTTTCTCATTATAATGCAATTCAAAAAGTTTTTCACAAAAGGCATTATAAATATTTTAACCGCTTTTTAAAAGTATTTGCAGTCTTGATGGTTATTATATTGTTTCTACCCTGGACTCAGAATATTTCAGGAGCGGGGTTTTTAACTACATTAAAACCAGATCAACGACCACAAACAATTCAATCCCCAATTCCAGGTAGAATCGAGAAGTGGTATGTAAAAGAAGGAGATTTTGTAAATAAAGGAGATACTATTCTTTTCATTTCAGAAATTAAGAATGAATACTTTGACCCTAATTTGGTTGCAAGAACAGGACAACAAATCGAGGCAAAAACTATGTCGGTAAACTCTTATGAAGGAAAAGTAAAAGCTATAGAGAATCAGATAAATGCTCTGATGAATGAAAGAACTTTAAAATTACAACAAGCAAAAAACAAGCTCCTACAATCTAAATTAAAAGTACAAAGTGATAGTATAGATTTTGAGGCAGCAAAAACTAATATTAGTATTGCAGAACGACAATATGAGCGTATTGTACAATTAGAAAAAGAAGGACTGAAATCTCTTACCGATATAGAAGAAAAAAGGTTGAAATTACAGGAAACTCAAGCAAAATTACTTTCTCAGGAAAATAAATTGTTAGCAAGTAAAAATGAAATAATCAATGCGCAGGTAGAAATCAATCGAGTACAGGCAGAATATACCGATAAGATATCAAAATCACAAAGTGATAAGTTTACAGCACAGTCAAACCAGTTTGATGCTAAAGCACAAGTTACCAAATTAGAAAATGAATATACAAATTACGAAATGCGTAATGATATGTATTATATTAAAGCTCCACAAAGCGGGTTTATTAATAAAACACTACGATCTGGTGTTGGCGAAACCTTTAAAGAAGGAGATCCATTAGTAAATATTATGCCATCAGAATACGATTTGGCAGTAGAAACTTATGTAAAACCTATTGATATTCCTCTAATTCATGTAGGAGAAAAGATACGTGTCCAATTTGACGGATGGCCCGCAATCGTATTTAGCGGATGGCCCAATGTCTCTTACGGAACCTATGGAGGTAAAATTGTAGCAATAGAAACTTTTATAAGCGATAACGGTAAATATAGAATTTTAATAGCCCCAGATCCAGATGATCATGAATGGCCAAAAATACAAGTAGGCTCTGGGGCAGCAACCATGGCTCTATTAGAAGATGTACCGATCTGGTTTGAAATTTGGAGACAATTAAATGGCTTTCCTCCAAATTATTATCAACCTATCACTACTAAAAAAGCGAAATCTGAAAAGAAATAAAATGAAAAATTTGGTCATATCATGTTTGTTTTTTTGGATAGCATCGATTCATGCACAACAAAAAGATACCATTGTACTAAACTTTAAAGAGTATTTAGGGTATGTAAAAAAATACCATCCAATAGCAAAACAAGCAGAACTAAATATTAATATAGGACAAGCAACTCTTATGAAAGCCAGAGGAAGTTTTGACCCTAAAATAGAAATAGATTATGATCGTAAACAGTTTAAAGGCACAGAATATTATGATTTATTAAATGCTACATTTAAAATTCCCACTTGGTATGGAATAGAATTTAAAGGAGGCTTCGAACAAAATGAAGGAGAGTATATAAACCCTCAAAATACAGTTCCAGAAGATGGGCTTTTTAATGCAGGAATTTCTGTATCTGTAGCAAAAGGGCTATTAATAAATGATAGAATGGCAACTTTGCGAAAAGCTAAATTCTTTAGAGAGCAAACAAAAGCAGATAGAGACCTTTTTGTAAACCAGATTTTATACGATGCCTCTGTAGCATATTTTGACTGGTTACAAGTATATCAAGAAAAAGAGATATATACTAATTTTTTAAATAATGCAAAAATACGTTTTGAAGGCGTTAAACAGAGCGCTTTAGCAGGGGATAAAGCAGCTATAGATACCGTAGAAGCAAAAATCTCTTTTCAAAATAGAAAACTTAGTTTAGAGCAGGCAAAGGTAAAGCTGGCAAAAAAGTCTTTAGTGCTGTCTAATTTTTTATGGTTAGAAGATACACCTGTAGAATTACAATCCAATGTTGTTCCAGAGGGTAATATCGAAGATAATATAGATAATGCTCTCGAAATTAATGGCAATCAATTACATACTTTTACATTAGAGAACCATCCTAAACTTAAATCTTTAAACTATAAAATAGAAGGCTTGGAAGTAGATAGAAGATTAAAAGCAAATAAACTACTACCTACTATCGATCTAAAATATAATTTTTTAAGTACAACTCCAGAAGAAACAGAGACGTTTAATACCGTAAATTATAAAGGAGGCATTAATTTTAGTTTCCCCTTGTTTTTAAGAAAAGAAAGAGGAAATCTAAAATTAGCAAAGTATAAATTACAAGATGCTAAATTTGATTTGGTAACTACAGAGCTAAAGATTAAAAATAAAATTAAGGCTATTTATGTAGAATTAGAATCCTTTAAAAATCAAAATACGCTTATTAAAGATATAGTATCCGATTATAATAAATTGCTTAATGCCGAAGAACGTAAGTTTAGTTTTGGAGAAAGCTCTTTATTTTTAATCAATTCGAGAGAAAAAAGCCTTATTGAAGCAAGGCTTAAAGAAATAGAAGTCCAAAATAAATTTTTAAATACAAAAGCCAAACTTTTTAATAGCTTGGCTGTTAATCCTGCAGATCTTTAATCCACATTGTGGAGTTTTATTTTCCGAGGATTACCTCGGAAAATAAAATATGTTTTCGGTAGTATACCTCGTGAGCTTGTCCCGAGGTTATTGGTTTTTTAGCTAGTTGTTTATTGTAATTCCAGAATTGCTCGTTCTAAAATTTCATCTTTAGTTAGATCATTCCAATCAAAAAGCACTTTAATATCTGGCGGAACTCCATTTTCATAATCAGGACTTTTATCTAGAGTTAATGCTTGGGTAATCGAAAATCGATATGTCCACCCATTAGGCAGTTGACCTCCGTTTGGTAAACCAAGTCCTCCGCCTGTGGTATCTCCCATAAGTATCATATTAGGAAGCGCTTTTGTAGCAAGTGAAAAGAAAGATCCTGCACTATAGGTTCCTCTGTCTACTAATACGACTACTTTGTTTTTATATCTCATTCCGTTATATGGAGAAACATATACAGGCTTAGCATCTGAAAAATCATTGTGTTGTGGACCAGTTTTTATTCTGGAATAGTTGACTAGTGTTTTACTTTCCACAAAACGGCTTAGTATTGCAAATATATCGGCTACAGACCCACCACCATTTTCTCGTAAGTCTAAAATCAACCCTTTTGTATTTTTATATCTTTCTAAAACAAAATTCAGATTATTAGCATCTACAGTTCCTGGGAAAATTGGAAAACGGATATACCCTATTTTTTTATTATCCAAATAATCATGAGAGAATGGCCCAGAAATATAATAGTCTCTGGCTAAATAGTTATCCTCAATAATACGCCAGTCAAAATTATCCTGCCCTAAGTAGCTAACTTTAAATGTCGAAACATTAAAATTAGAGATAAGATTGGTATGATCGTCTTTTAATTCGGTAAGCATTCCGCCTAAAACTTCAAACAAAGAATCTTGGCTCATACCATCATATATTTTGGCAGAGTATTTTGATTTTATAGTATTCCAATCAATATTTTTTATATCAAAATAAGAATATTTTTCATTGCATTCATTCCATAAATACTCAAAGTTTTCTTTTGGACTTGTAGAAGCTAAGTCTTCTTCAAAAATTGCTTTTTCACAAGAAACAAGGGATAAACCCGCTATTACTATGTAGTATAACTTTTTCATTATTTATTATTTGTATTGAATAAAAGGGAAAGTTTAAAAGTGTGGGTAGCCATTTCAAATTTGTCTAAATTACCACCAGTTTTATATGCATCCCAAGCATAAGAAAACCGAAGAGCATTTTTGTTTTTTAAGGACACAGTATAGTCTAAGGAGCTATTCATTCTAAATCCTGAAAAAACTTTGAACTGATAATCATCAAAAAACACAGGAGCATTTAAAAGACTTGATTGTCCTGCATATACATAGCCATTTCGGTAAAAACTATTAATCAAACCAACATTTAATCTAAATGCTAAGTTTCTGGTTTTTTCTTTCAATTTATATTTAATAAATAAAAATTTTTTATTTTTTTCTTCCTTAGTACTTATGTCTTTTTCGATTTTAACAGAACCAAAAAGAGTAGGAATTAATTCGAACCCTAATGTGTTATTTAGTAAAGCTTCATTAGTTCTAAAATTACCAGTAGTATTCAATAATCCACCAACTTTTACATTTAATTTTGGAGAGCTTAGTGACTTTAACTGGTATAGTCTGGAGTAAAATAAAGATGCACTTTTAACGGTACTAATTTGTGAATGCTTATTAAAATTATTGTGATACTCCCCAAAAGAATAAGATACTCCAATTTCAGATTCTCTTTCTAAATTAGATTTAGAGTAGGATAGGGAGATATATTTAGCGGTTCCTTTGTAAAAAAGCGGAGAGGTTGCAAAATCTCTAAAGGTAGAGCCTCCTAGTCCAGCACTAACACCTATGTATGCAGGTATATTTTTTCGCCACTCTTTTCTAGAAAGGATAGATGTTTCTGTTTGCGAAGTACCTGCCAAGGAAACAAGCAGTAGTAACAGAGTAGTGATTCTATTTTTTTTAGTCATTTATAAATTGTTTTACTTTTGATTGTTTAGATAATCCAACTAACCTATAGACAAATGTAAAACTATAAGGTTGCATCTCTTTTGAAAAAGGGAGATTAAATTGATCTCAGGGTTCGAGTACCTCCCCCTTCGGGATATAACAAATCGTGAGCTGAGGCGCTCGAAGCTCACCCCTCGGGGATTGGAGGACTGAGGCTCTCGAAGTCCAACCTTCTGGGTAAATTGCAATGTGAGCTGAGGTTCTCGAATTTGTGAGCTGAGGTTCTCGAAGCTCACTAGTCTAGGCGCGTGGTGTTTTATCTCGGGCACAGACATAAGAAGTCCAGCCGCGGAGTGTTTTATCTCGGGCGCGAGGTGTTTTACCTTGGGCGCGGGTATAGGTTACCCAAGCGCGGAGTACTTTTGATGGGGCGCGGAGGCAGAAACCCAAGGCGCGTGGGGTAGTCACTAGGGCGCGGAGTACTTTTGGTCGAGCGCGGAGGTCGAAACCCAAGGCGCGTGGCGCGCCCCAGACTACATGCGGCCTGGCTGTAAATAAAACTATTAGGATGGAGGCGAAAACAAAAGGTATGACACGTTAAATCACTCTTTTTAGGATACAGATTCTATAAATCTCTTTATATCGATACCTTGTAACTTCTTTTCCGTTTCCGGAAGTATTTCCATATTATCCCATAGGCCTGTGCATAAGGTTGTAGCATATTCCTGGGGTAGTTCTTTTGCCAGCATTAACCGGCTTGCCGTTTGGTAGTCATACGCAAAGGTTTTATATCGAACAGAAAAACCTTTAGAATCGTCTAAAATAGCATACCATACTCTTGTTTTACCTTCATTGGCAGGCATACCGATCACTCCCGGGTTTATCCAGATTTTTTCTTCTTTTTGGTCATAAAACGGTAATCCACAATGCCCTGCAATGATTACGTTACTAGTACTGGCATTAAATGAAGATTGTTTTGCTTGCCAAGGGGTGGATTTAAAAATGAATTCAGAAATATGAGTATAGCTGCCATGCACTAAGGTTACATTTTTGTTAGCGAATTCAAAACTAATATGATCTGGTAAGGATTTCATCCATGTTATAGAAGCTTTGGATAATTGGGTTTGTGCAAAGGCATACCAGGTTTTAGAAAATCCATCACATCTGGACCCTGCTTTAAAATCACATCCACATTCGATTGCTCCTGTGCGCAACTGCTCTTCTACATTACCTATAATCGATTGTGCCCCCCACTGTATAAATCGCTGTACGGTTTCTTCGGGTTGTGCACAATATCCTACAATGTCTCCTGTACAGAAACAGTTTTCGGGAGCGATTTTTTCTTCTTCGGCAATAGTAATTAAAGCCTCTAATGCTTGCAGGTTGCTATAAATGCCACCAAAGATCAAGGTCTTGCCGTTACGTTTTCCTAAGGGTATCGTTTTCTTATCCATATTGGTATAAAATATACTATAAAACAACTTAATATCCCCCAAATGTTTACCCATAGGAGTTCTGCATATTTTCCTGTGGTATATATAAATTGCGCAGGGAACATTTCAAAAACTAATAAAAAACCAAATAATAGTCCGCAACCTACCGATAAAAAAAAGCTGATTTTTGGAGCATTGATTTTCCAGAACAAAAATATGGGGGTTAACCCAATTACCATAGTGCCGCTAATGGTGGTTGCGGATAAAATTTCGGTATCCAAAAACACTGGTAAAGTACCTAGTAAAGCTACAGCAATCATTACCCAACGACCAAAGGATACTTTAGAACTACATTGCAGATCTATAGCAAACAGTTTTGCAGAAGAGGCAAATGTAGAGTCTAATGTAGAGGCGGCAGAGGTAATCATTATAAAGTTGATGACCAATAATATTACGGTTCCAAAAGCTTTGCTTACTGCTACTGCTGCTTGCCCCTGAAACCCTTGTTGTTGTGCAAAAATCCCAACGATACTAAAGAGCAGGATACAAAATGCTCCAAGAACAGAAGCCCATAAAAAACTTTGAAGCGTAATTTTTGGAGAGCTAATAAACCCGCGATCTGTTAAAACAGGGTCATGAAAGGGGTAGCTAAAAGACTGTAGTATAGCAGCAAGTAATAAATTGCCTCCCATTGCCATAGTCCATTCCCCAGAAATCACAACTTGTTCTACAGAAAAACTTTCTACGCTAAAAATATTCCATAGAATGATAAAAAGTAATACCGTAAACAATCCCATTTGTATTACATCGGTAAAAATACTACTACTTAGGCCTCCTTTTAACGCATAGGACAGGGTTAATAGAGTAAACACCACGATGGCACTATAATAGGCTGTACTACCTATTTCTCCAAAGTAGGATCCAATTACCATGGTATTAGACCATACTTCGTTAAATAAACGTATACCAATTAAAACAGAAAAAAGAAGTACTGCTTTATGACCAAAGCGAGAGCTTAAAAAATGATGAATACTATCGAACTTGCCTTTTGTTCTTAATTGATATAGTATTACCCCTGCAACTGCAAAAGAAAGATAGTATGCAGCATACGCTACGCCACCTACCAATCCAAAACTAAGACCCAGGTTTGCGGCATTGGTAATACTCTTGGCAAATATCCAGGAAATTATCAGGCTGCCGGTAAGCATCCAAAAGGTTGGTTGCTTTTTATGTGTGCTGGCTTTATAAAATTGGTCTTTGGTTTTCGCCAATGGCGACCACCAAAAAAATAATACGCCAGATAGTAGGATTAATCCCCATTGCCAGATTTGTATTTCTTCCATTTTTGATTGTTATCGTTTATTGGTTCCACCAAACAGGAAAATTGATGCTGTTTGCATTTGTGGTTTGTGCTGCGGTAGTATAATTAGTGGTGTTTAAAGTAGCTTCTTCTGCAGGATATGGTAATCTAATTGGTATAATTCCGTTATTTAAACTTGCGCCAACGGGTTGTAATGCAGGGTAGCCAGTACGGCGATATTCTATCCATCCTTCATACCCATTAATAGTATTCGCAATCCATTTTTGGGTTATAATTTGTTCTAGAGCTATGGTGTTATCATACGCTGCTGTTGTATTTAGATAGGCATTAGGGAGGGTAGTTTGCCAATATTCAAAAGCTTGTGTTACGCCAGTTTCATATAATGTTTTTGCATCTTTGGTAATAAATCCTTTTAAGGCAGCTTCGGCAAGTAAAAAGCTGGTTTCCCATGCAGTCATGTAATTAGCATCCAGATCTCCTGTATTTTCTCTAAATATCTTTCCTGCAAGAGAATAATTAGACAAAGAGATCGTGGTTTGTGATGCGTCAATCCCATTAATTAATCCGTTATATTGATTATCTGTAGCATTTTCGAACGGTCTGAATAAAACGGAAACTCTGGGGTCGTTTAATCTGGTTAATATGTCTTCGATAGTTTCAGACATCACAAAATTATTGAAATCTCCTGCTCGTAATCTTGCTAATCTAAAGTTGTTAGGTTCTGCATCTGTAAATTCAAAAACGGCATTTTCGGTATTCGTAGTAATGTAGTTGCCTTCTGTAACAATAGCTTGCAATTGGGTGGTAATATCTTGTTTTGCAGAGATTCGCATTAGCGCTTTAATACGTAAAGAGTTAGCAAATCTAATCCAGTATTCTAAATTTCCATCATATAGTATATCTCCTTCCAGAGCAAAAGTACCTGAATATTTTTGTATCGCTTCGATACCTTTTTGTAGGTTATCCAGAATTCCGCCTTGTGCTAAATATATATCTTTTTGCAGATCATATTTTGGGGTAACGGTGTTGGTGTTTCCAGTAAAAGCTTCACTATAAGGAACGTCTCCAAAAAGATCGGTAAGTCCCATGGTCATATAGGCTTTTAATATTAGAGACGGGCCTTCATAAACCGCAAAAGTTTCTATTTCTTGAGATTTCTTTAAAATGATTTCATTATCTCTAAGATTGGTATAAAAAATAGCCCAAGGGTTTCCTCCTAACTGTGGGGAGTTTAATGCATGACGATCAAACAGGTTAAAATCTAAAGCGGTAAGATGCTGCCCTAACAGATTTCCTGCAACAAAACCTTCATAAGACATCTGCTCGGCATAATCATAAATTACTTGTCGCAATAATAATGCGGGTTGTACATCTACCGGGGCATTAGGATTGGTGTTAATATCTTCAAAATCTTTGGCGCATCCTGCGATCAGGATCGTGAAAATAAATAGGTATATATAGTTTTTCATTGCTTTTCTATTAAAAATTAACTCCTAATTTTAATCCAAAACTTCTGGTGGTTGCATAAGATAAATCTTCTACACCACTAACTAATCCTTGTCCTTGAACCGCTAATTGCTCTGGATCAAAATGGGGGATCTCACTTATGGCAAAAATATTTTTACCAATAAGAGAGATAGTAAAATCTGCTCCTTCTTTTAAAAATCCTAATGTGTTTTTATCGAGGTGAAAAGAATATCCAATCGAAAATTGCCTAAGTTTAAGATAAGAGGCATCGTATACATTGTTTTCCTCATGATTACGATCATAAAACTGGCGATAATAACTTTCTGGGGAAACTGCGGTAGTATTGGGTACATATACAGGGTTATCTGCGGTGCCTGTATTTACCACTCCCTGTGCTATAATGCCTGCATCGGGCCTGTAAGCGGTTTCTTCTAATTGTCCTCCAACAGCCGCAAGGGATAGGGTGCGGGATACTAATTCGCCACCTTGTCGCCAATCGAATAAAAAGCTGAGGTCCCAGTTTTTGTAGGTAAATTGATTGTGAAACCCAAGTACAAAATCCGGATTAGAATTACCAAGCTTTTTAAGACTGTTATCGGCAATAAAACGCCCTTCTGGGGTAAGTACAAAATCGCCATTTTCATTACGTAAATACCCGGTGCCATAAAAATCGCCAATACGACCACCTTTTTCTACCTGAAACCATACCGTTTGATCTGGGTTATCATATACTCGGGAGTATGCCAATGTGATTCTTCCTTCTTGCTGTGGCAAAGATTCTATGGTAGATACATTTCTGCTAAAGTTAACGGTAGCGTTCCATGTAAAATTTTCATTTTGTACAGGGATGGTATTTAGTACAATTTCGACTCCCTGGGAGCGTACTTCTCCGCCATTTACTACTTGCTGGTTAAATCCTGAAGATATAGGAATAGGCAAGGATAGTATCTGATCTTTGGTTAAGGAGTTGTAATAGGTAAAGTCAACATTTAATCGATCTTTAAAAAAGCGGATATCGGTTCCAAATTCATACGAGGTGGTTTGCTCTGGTTTTAAATCAGGGTTAGGAATAAAATTTTGATTGGTAAATGTAGGTTGGGAGTTTACTGGTGTTTGGGATACAAAAGCACCAGAGGTTTGGTATGGATTGGTATCGTTTCCTACCTGTGCAATACTTGCTCTTATTTTTGCAAACGAAATCATTTTTGGTAGTTTTACTACGTTACTTACTACAAAGCTACCAGATGCCGAAGGGTAGAAAAAAGAGGTGTTATCTGCCGAAAAAGGAGTTGCCAAAGCACTAGACCAATCATTTCTGCCTGTAATATCTAAAAAGAGAACATTTTTATATCCTACTTTTAAGAGCCCATATAAACTATTAATACGTTTTTTGGATATAAACCCAAAGCTTTCTATAGGCGAAGCCGCATTATTAAAACTAAAAATACCAGGTTGCGCTAATTGTGTGGTTTGCGTTTGTGTAGTGGTTGCTTTTTGATCTAATCGGTTACCTCCCAAAGATATATCGATGTTAAAATCACTTACTTTTTTGGTGTAATTAAGTAAAAAATCGGTGTTTATTTCGCGATAAGTAACATCATGCTCTGCATACGCCCCATTTCTAAATCTATTCGTGCTAAAATTTCGTAAAAATTGTCGTTTCTCGTTAGAATAGTCCATTCCTGTGCGTACTGTTGCCTTTAGATTGGTAGCCAGCTCTTGTTGTATGGATATGGTGCCAAAAACACGATCCCGATGAAAGCTATTTCGGTTTTCGTTAAGTATAAAAAACGGGTTGTCAAAAAAAGTATAGTTAAAGGAATATTGCTGAATATCTTCTAAACCAGGTTGCCAGTAGTTTCGCAGATTATCGATGTTTAAAGATCGAGGACCCCATGCTACTAACGAATAGTTTACATTTTCTGATCCATACCCATTAGATGGGCGGTTATCACTGGTACTATTTACATAATTAATGCTGCTGGTTACTTTTGTTTTTGGAGTAGGTAAAAAACCTAATCGTGCTGCTACTGTTTTTCTATCCAGATTTACCCCGGGGATTATAGATTCGCTTCTTAGATCGGTAAAGGACAGGCGGTAATTTCCTTGATCAAAGCTTGAAGATAAAGCTATAGAGTTAATGGTGGTTACTCCTGTTTGGTAAAAATCTTTTACATTATTAGGGTTAGAGGTAAAAGGAGTAGGGGTAATTGGCAATGCACTGTATAGTGAAGTATCTCCACCACGAACAACAGTACCATCTGGTAAAGTAACGGGGCTATCAAACTGGGCAATTAGAGTTCCTTGGTCTAATCTGGGACCCCAACTGTAGGAGATATTATCGTTGATTCCTGCACCAAGCCCGTTTACATACGCAAACTGACCAGAGTTTCCTTGCCCGTATTGGTTTTGAAATTGCGGTAATTGAAAAGCACTATCGATAAATACACTAGAGCTACTACTTATTCCTAATCCTTTGCTATTAGCTCCGTTTTTGGTGTTTATAATAATAACCCCGTTAGAAGCTCTTGTACCATACAATGCTGCTGCGCTAGGACCTTTTAATACAGAAACGGTTTCGATATCATCGGGATTAACCTCCATCGCACCATTACCAAAATCAACCTCTTGAAATCCTGCTGCTGTTTCGTTTGTAAAATTAAAAACAGTGCTGTTGTTTATAGGCGTACCATCTACTACAAATAATGGGTTGTTGTTTGTAAATGATTGTTCTCCTCTAATTACAATTTTAGAAGAAGACCCAACCCCTGTAGCTCCTCCGGGAGTGATAGTTACTCCAGCTAGTTTTCCTGCCAGATTATCTAAAAAATTTACAGATTTTACCTCGGTGATATCTTTTTCGCTTATTTTTTGTATCGCATACCCTAGCTCTTTGGAGTCTCGTTTTTGGTTAAGCGCAGTAACAATAACCTCGTCCAGACCTGTAGAGCTTTCTTCCATACTAACATCCATACTACTTTGGTTATTTATGAGTACTTCAACTGTTTTAAAACCTAAAGAAGAGAAAACAAGAGAGGTATCTTTGTTATCTATTGAGATAGAATAATCCCCATTAACATTAGAGGTAGTTCCTTGATTGGTGTTTTTTATTGCAATATTCACAAATGGTATAGGAGTACCATCGATTGCTGCGGTTACGGTTCCTGTAACTACATTTTGGGCATTAATAAAAGACACTATAAATAGTGTAAGCCCTAGTAAAAAGTGCTTCATAAATATATTTAGATAGAATTATTTTTAATTGGATACAGTGTAAATTATATCAAATCGGGAGATCCTTTATTAAAGGTAGTCTTAAAGATATAGATAGAAATAAAGATGTTTTTGTAATTAATTTTTTTAGAAAAACTAGTTAGTAGTCGTATAAGTATACTTTTTAATGTTTGGGACAGGTTTTTGGTATTATAAAAAAAATATTTTAAGTCCTGAAACCCATCTATATCCCTAAGTTTTTGTTGTACCTCAATTTTTTGTCCTTTAGAGGATGTAGTAGAAATAATTGTTCTGGCTAGTTTTTTGGTTTGCCAAGGGAGTTTTAAAAATGTTTGTTTTTCAAAATTTTGTTTATGTAGCCCCATTAAATAGATACCACCATCTGTGGATGGACCAATAACTACATCATTTTCTAAAAGTTTATTACAAGCATCAATAAGGTGAGAAGCTTTTAAATTAGGACTATCATTACCAATAGTAATAATTTTTTGATACCCTTTGTTAAAAAGATCTTCGATAGCATTCGTAAAACGTTCTCCAAAGGTGTTGCCGTGTTGTTCTTTTTCAGAATAGATAGTAAAGGGAAGACCAGTTTTACGAACCTTATCTATAGTTTGCGAATTGAAATAGTTAAATAATTGTTCTCCGTTTGCAATGCGTTTATGCTTCAATTCTTCTTTAGAGGAATTGGCAAATACAAGAATGGCTATTTCTTTTTGTTTGTAGAACAATTTGCTTATAAAATAATTTTGATAGTAAGTAAAGTCGTACTATTTGGCGATTAATTACAAAATAAAGCAATTTATTTTTTAGGCTACATAGATATTATTTGGAATTTTCTTGGGTAACAGAATATAATTTTAGGAACTATACTTAGTAAACTTACTTATAGAGGTGTTGGTTTTTAAATGGATGTTTTGCTATTCCTGTATTTATTTACAGAATAATAAATGAAACTTTAATCAAGATAGATGGATTTTTTTAATGAATTAATATCAAGAGTAGTATCCTTTTCTGTAGAATCCTATGGTTGTAATGCTAATGATGTATATAATTTTTTTGAAGAAAATAAATTATTCCAATTATCGATATTAACCTCTTCTAGAAGTTTGTATGAGGATGCCAAAAAAAGCAAAACAGAAAAGATTAAAGTATCGCTAGATAATTATTTTTCGAGAGCACATCTTAACCCTGTTCCTTTTGGGACTTTTACTAGTATTGGTGTTTTAAAATGGAGTGATAAGCGTATACTTACCAAATCAGAAACACTGCTTCTCAAGGTAGATTTTGATAATTTATTGATTTCAGAAAAGCTAGCAGCTACAATGAGCAGGGATTGGAAAAAATTTGTCTATTACACAAATCCATCGATCCATTTTTTAAGTAAGAGTAAGATAAGTTTTTATAAGTTCGAGAAAAAAACGATAGGAGATATTGAGACAAAATATGTAGAAATAGATTATGATGAGAATATTAAATGGCTTGTAGAAAGGTTCGAAAACGGTGCCCAAATTGTTGAGGTAGTGAGAGATTTGGAAAAAGATGGGTTTGAGAAAACCGAGATTCACGCCTTTTTATTAGATAGTATTGAAGCGGGGCTTGTTATTAATGAAATGATTTTTTATCCATACCGAAATCTATCTGAAGTAGAAGGAGTTTATTCAAAATTGGTAAATAATAATTTGCATAGCATAAAAACCACTAAAGATTTTGATAACTTTTCTCAATCCTATAGTAAAGAACAAGATGCTTTACTCTTAAAACAAGAAAGTAGTAATAAATATTCTCACTCTATAACTGCTTTTGAAAAAGATATAGGGCAATTAGAAGTAGCGTTACAGGAAAAGATATTAAAATTCATAAATTTTACAGTAACCTATAATAAGAAATATACCCCAATCAATACATCCTTATTAAAATTTGGGAATAAATTTTACCATAGTTATAAGGATGTTTTTATTCCTTTAAGTAAAGTTTTTAACCCGTATTCTGGATTACAATATAGTTCTACTAATTTAGAAAATGATATAAGGCTACATCAGGATATATTGAGTAAAATGTTGGTATCTAATAAAGATAAAGTTTTTTTGTCTAAAACAGTTACCAATAATGCTCAAGTAGATATGTCAAATTTACCATCTACTTTTAGTGTTGTTTTTGAGTTATTGACTTGTAAAAAAACAAAGAAAAAGATTACTTATTTTAAGTACATGGGAGGGACGTCTGCTATAAACTTGCTATCTAGATTTGATCAAGTCTCAGATAGAATATGTGTCGATATTGCAGATTATGAAAAAGAAATATTTAAAGAGCAACTAATAGCAGAAGTAAATATAATATCTAAACCAAGAGCGACCAATGTGGTTGCAAGTAGGCAATATTATGACTATAATATTCCTCTTAATACTATATATAATAAAGATTCTAATCCTATTTTTTTATCGGATATTTTTATTCGGTTTAACGGAATAAGATTTATACTGGTTTCTGAAAAATATAAGAAAGAGATCATACCAAGGATAACCTCTTCTGTAAATACAACATTATCAGAATCAAATGTTTATAAGTTTTTGGCGGATTTGCAATCTCAACAAAGAGAAATTCATAGTGTTAATTTCAATTTCAATTATTATGAAAACATGTTTTTGCCCTTTGTTCCAAGGATTTACTTAGAAGACGATATTTTACTATATCCCGCTCAGATTTTATTGTCGGATGATAATTTTGATTTCCAAGGGTTTAAGGAGTATTTACTAAGTCGATTAGAAGAATATTCGTTTTCAAAGCAAATTTCATTTATAGAGGATAAAGGAGATATAACCATTAATACAGAGAACGAGGATCACTTACATATTTTATTTAAAAAAATTAAAAAAGTAAGCCCAATTTATGTGTGTGAATGTTTATATGAATCTTTTATTCCAGAAGTACATAATAAATTAAATCACTATCCTCACGAAATCATTGCCAGTATAAAAAACACCAGTTTTAAGGCAGATAGATCAGATTTTAAAATTGTAAAAGAAGATGTTACGGTAGGGCATAAAGCACCAATTTTAAGTGATTGGTTGTATTTTGATTTGTATTGTAACCCCTATGCAGAAAATGATTTAGTAAATGTTATATACCATACTATAGTTGTAGAAAACTCTATAAGCCAATTCTTTTTTGTAAGGTATGATCATCCAGACACTCATTTAAGAATTAGATTTAAAACAGAATCAACTCCTGTTATAGAAGATATTTTTTCGAAAATTAACAATTTAAAACAGGAAAATATAATCCGAAATTATCATGTTTTGCCTTATGAACAAGAAATGTACAGGTTTGGAGGTGAAAAATTAATGGGTGTAACAGAACATATATTTAGCTTAGATAGTAAGCATACAGTTCTTACTGTTTTGAATAATGAATTAAAGCAGAACGATATTTATATGTTTTCGATTTTGAAAATAGAATATTATTTAAGGTTTTTTGACTTTACTATAGAAGAAATGATTTCGTTTTGCGAAAAAAATATAGAAGCTTTCTCCAGTAGATTTAATCTGGACTCTAAATTAAGAAAATCACTAAACAAAATTTACACCGAAATAAGAAGAGATATAGATGATTTAAAACCAAACGATTTTCTTGAAGGTATAGAAATTGAAACAGAAATAAAAAATACATTACGAAACAGTGAATTAATTAAAGATAACTATGTTATGGATTTGATTCATATGAGTTTAAATAGGGTTTTTAATGAAAAACAAAGATTAAATGAATTCAAATCTTATTATTTAGCAAAATCTTATTTTAACCAAGTTAAGTTTACTCAAAAAGCAATAAAAAAACAAACTCTATTTAGAGGATAAGGAATTTATTTTGACTCTTAATTTGCTTTTTTTGGCAGTTAGGGTTGAGGTGAATATTTTGTAAACCATTTAAATAAAATAAAAAATGAAAAAATTGGAATTAAAAAATTTAAAAGTTAAAACTCTTACAAGAGATCAAGAATCCGCAATTAATGGTGGTTTTTTATCTATCGGATTAAGATGTAGTTTAAGAAATGGATGTAGAAGATTATTTGGACCTAGGAATAATCATGATAATGAAAGTATTTCTCCAAATGAAAATTAATTAATTTACTTTTGAAAGGGTACAAAAAAGGGAGTGTTTAAATCTTAAACACTCCTTTTTTTAGTTAGAGGTGTCGTGATAGACTTTTTTTTTTGATTTTATAGAGGAAGTTCACTTTTTTACTATACAAGCCTACAACCTTTCATCTAGCAGTTCAAAGATTATAAGCTTCTTTTGTGTTTTATGTAAGTTATTTATAGCTGTTCTTTTCAATTGGCACTAAAAATAGTTTCTATACAAACTATTTTTAGTATATTTGCATTAAATAATAATAAAACAAAGGGTTTTAAGTGTTGTTTCAGTAAAACAAATTTCTTTTAAAAAATGTGCACACAGAATTTTTTTCAGTTTCCTTAAGGATTATAAAGATCTGTTTTTACAAACTAGGCTACTAAATGAAGTGTTTAAATAAGTTTTATCTAGTTTAAGTGTTTTTTTAAAGAAAGAAGCGACATCGATTAATGAGTGTGAAGGTTTTATGCAAAGTATTAGTGGGTAATCCATGTGTTATAGCACTATCTCAATTCGCTATAAATTCGAAGTATAAGTGGTCTTAGATATACACTAAATCCATAAAGAAATTTAAAACATGATTCAAAAAGCAGGAATACCAGGAGTAAATAATGATTCTGGGAGAGTAAGAAAAGAAATTAGTTATTGGGAAAGTCAAAATAAGAAAAGAAAATGCACTGAATTTTCGGAAATGTCTTATTGGGAAGTTGTCAGTAATTCTAATGCTTTATAATTTTTTTACTCTAGAAAGTATCTGTACTATTTTTTTCTTTTATTAAAAATTACATTGTTCATTCTTAAAAAAAGTTTTTGCTATCTAGCAAAATATTGCACCTAATCTTACTTGTCTTAATTTATTGAGAAATAAACTTTTCGGTTATTATATAAAATCAATAACCTTGGCGGCAAGTCTCGGAGAATTAAACTCCACAATATGGGTTAAATAAAGAAATTATTTTTGTGAAATTCTCTATTTTGAAATAAAAGAATGAGATGCTTAAAAATAAATAATAGAAAGAGGGGCAAAATCATTAGATAGGCACTTACGGGATGTAATAAAAAGATCTCATATCATAACTTATGAAGAATTATAGTTTTCTATTATGAAATAGATTGATTTGACTCTATAAGCCTTCTCGAAATCACATACATGTTTGATTTGATAAGAGAGTTAGATAAGTTAAAGAGGAGGGAATTAGATGTTTGATAATTTTTTCAACAAGTAATAATATATTAAGAACATATTTAAAATAAATAAAAAAACTAAGGTTATGCTAAAAATAGAAGTGAAAGATGGAGAGAATATCGATAGGGCTATAAAACGATATAAAAGAAAATATAGAAATGTAAAACAGCTACAAGAAATTAGAGAGCGAAAGCATTATATTAAAAAATCCACAAAAAGGAGAGAGCAAATAAAAAAAGCAGAATACAAGGAACAATATATAAGAGAGCATAGTGAACTGTAGTAATATGGCTTACAAAATAGATCAAAATTTAGAACCTTAAAAACAACAACATTGAATTTCTTATTTAGGGGTTTAATTCTCCGAGGCTTGCCTCAAAAACAAAATATATTTTCGGAAGTATATCTTGTGAGCTTGCTCCGAGGTTATTGATTTCTCTGAAAATTACTTTGAAAACAAAATGTGTTTTTAGAAGAATACCTCATGAGATTGTTCTTAGGTTGTTGATTAACCACAATAAAAATTAGTTTATGAAAATTATTAATATTAAGAGAAAGACAAAAAGAGAGAAACGTTATAGCAGACAAATGGGAGAACTTACTACCAGAGTTACTTACATCAAGAAATACTTTCTAGGCTTACCTGTTAAAACCCTACATAAATATAGAGAAACTTACTATGGTGAAGTGAAAAATTGTGATGATTGTATATTGTTTGTGTGACTTAAACTATATTCAATACTGATGTATTGCATAAACTTTTTTGGGCTACACCTGCTCAATCGGTAAAAAGGTGCTGAAAGTAGAATGGACTTAAATGAACTTTTTTGGCAATGTCATTTAAAGAAGGTTTTTCTTTAAAATTTGCTTTGATATAATCTATCGCTTCTGCAATTCGATTATAGTTGATGTATCCCTATTCAGTCATTGCTTTGAAATTTATGTTACAAAAGTATGTTACTTTTGTAGGTCATAAAACCCGATTCTTGCTGAAGATACTTTTTTGAGGGAAACTTTAATTTACGTCAATACGGACTCGTAAAATAATGATTAGGGATTGAAATACACTTATTATTCAGTTTCCTTTTTACAGATCGCTTTTGCTTATTTTATTTAAATCTCCTCCAATCCAGTTCAACTAATATTTCAAAGTCTCCTTGTCGTATTTTAGGTGTTTGAAACGATAAAGTTCCATCTGTTAATTGGAATGTTCTATAATGTTTTCCATTTTTCCAATTGGGTAATAAAGACGTAATAATTTCAACGTAGATTTTATCATTTTCTAATTTCCATTTTCCAGCATATGACAAATACGTTTCAATTGCACTTATTTTTTCTTCAGAAGATGACATTTGTAATGATTCAATTTCAAAATCATTTCTGTTATCTGTCATTACAGATACAGACATAAATCCGTCATTGCTGAAAATTAAAATTCCAATAGGGTTTTTTCCATATGGAAAAATAGATTTTTTAACCGTCAAGTTTTTTAATTCAAAATTATTCAGTTTCCAACTTCCGATTATTTGCTCTTTAGTATTTCTCATTAATTTCGTTTTCGAATTGGCTACAACGTAACATGTCTGTATGATTAGTTGCGGCTTCAGTACCTGGCAAAGCAAATAAATACCAAATAGAAAGTCTTTGTCTTGACAGCAGGAAGGCGTGATGACTTTTTCAAAAGGTTAGAACCTAGTAATTAGTGCTAGGACTAGTTATAATTTTTTAAGTTCATAAGTATATTTTTCTAGTTCAGGTTCATTATTCGTTCTTGCTATTTGAATAGCTTTTTTATACCATTTCTTTGTTTCTTTAATTTTCCCAATTGACTTATAATAATTTCCTTTTTCAAAATGCAAAATTGAAGCATCTGGGAATTTTAAAAGCCCTGCTTCTAAAATTTCTAAAGCATCCTCTAATTTATTATTCGTAAGAAAAAATGTTGTAAATCTATAGAACCAAGTAGCATTACTAAAATTATTCGCAATGAATGTTTTTCCATCAAATTCTTTAACTAACTCATCAAAAATTTCGAAATCATTCTCTCTATAGGATAGCATAAAGAGATAGCGTTTGGTATCGTTATGAACATCACCTGCAATTTGATATCTGTTCCCTCGATTGTTATAATGCTCTCTTAATGCAGTTATGCCACCGAAGTCGCTAAATTCTTTCAATGTATAAAATCGGATTGGTTCATAGTCACTAAAAAATAGTTTTAATCCTTCATTTATAGTTATTAATGGAGTTGTATAATGATTCTCGTCATTAGAAAGATTGTATTTCCATTGAATATTTTTTGTTGAATGTACTTTAAAAATGGAATCTAGAGAAAACATTGATTCTGTTGCCCAATTTTCAACAGTTCCTAGAACTGAATATAGTTTTAGATTTTGTTTAGGATTACTTTTTAACCGTTTATTTACCGTTTCCA
Source organism: Aquimarina muelleri DSM 19832 (assembly GCF_000430665.1). Lineage (GTDB taxonomy): Bacteria > Bacteroidota > Bacteroidia > Flavobacteriales > Flavobacteriaceae > Aquimarina > Aquimarina muelleri. The sequence continues at coordinate 40,768 of NZ_AUML01000031.1, forward strand.
ATCGTTCTTTTGATATATGAGTGGGGCTTGATAAAAGAAAACCTTTAAACAAAGAGGGATTATTTGCAAAAATCTCAATACCAAGACCTGCTGCCATTTCCCATCCAAAATAAATGCGTTCATCGAGTGTCCTATATTTAGCATCAATTTCAGGAATCAGTTCTTTGTTCAAGAATTCGATAAATTTAGAGGATTCTTTATAAAATAAATTTCGTCTTTTTTGAGAGTCTGTATTAATTCCAACAATAATAAACTCTGGAACAATATTTTCCCAAGTGAGGTTTTGCTGAAATGCAATTCCGTTCAAAAAGTATCGTTGTGCATCTAATACATAAAGGATAGGGTATTTGTTTGAATTGTTTTGGTAATTTGTAGGGAGGTATATTTGAATTTCTCGCGCTTCTTGTAGAATATCAGATTTTAGAATTATTGAATTACCAAAAGCTTTTGATTGGTTTATATTTTGACTATAAATTTGGTTTATTGTTAAAAATAAAATTATTAGGATGTAAATTCTTTGCATATATTTTTAATTAAAGGTAACGATTTTTGGTATGCTTACAATAGCGTGCTTAAGTACCTAATCTAGCAAATAAAAACTGAATAGGAAATCTGTGAAGATTTTTGTAAGTAGATTATAGTCAATTAATTAATTGTGCTCGTTGTTAGTTACTTGCTTTTATATTCCACCTAAAAATTCCTTTTTCTGTTATCTTTGCGCCAAGTCTATTGTAGAATTCAATTGCTCTTACATTATCTTTTTCCACCTCCCATTTAATCAAACTTATATTTTTTTCTTTGCAAATATCTTTTGCGTGATTCATTAACTATAAGCCAACTTTTTGGTACCTATATTCTTTCCAAACAAATAAATCATCTAATTTCATGTATTCTCCACCATTCCATATTGAATAATTCCAAGTATATGAAGGATAGCCAGCAATCTGACCATTAAATTCCGCTATTATGGCCCCAAATTTTGGATTATTATTAAAACCGGAATTCAGCATTTCCTGCTTGTCTGTTAGAACATATTCTTCTTGATTGTGAAATCTTGCAATTCCCATAATCAAATCAAATAATGTATCAACATCATCCTTTGTTGTGTTTCTAGTTTTAATCATCGTTGACTTTTTGATATTCAAAATCGGATGGAACTTATATAAGTCCACACAATGAAAAAGATTTGTAAAGGGATTCTAAACCACAAATAATTAACACCATGTCCATCAAATGTTCCTTTTTGGTAATTTATAGTATTTATAGAAGAATAAATATTGGCAGGTAGCATTAGCAGAAGAAAAATAACAAGTGTCCATCCAGATATATCTTTTAGTTTTGGAATTAGAAGACCTATTGCTAATAAGATTTCAAACAGTCCTGTTAGGTAAACAAAATTTTCTTTAAAAGGAATAATATTAGGTATCATCATTGACATTCCCTTTGTAAAAATAAAATGCCCTATTGCTGTAAATACAAGCATAATTGACATTGCAATTCGCGCTGATAGCGCAAAATCATATTCTTTTTTAACAAGTTTTAAAATAAAAAATGAAATTGCAAAACTTACTATTAGTACTATTAATGGTTTCATCGTTTTTCTGAATTATTAAAATACAAAGGTCAGAAAAGAACAAATAAAAATAATGAACCCAAGTTAAGTAATACGTTTTCTTATTCTACTCAATGCTTGTGGAGTAACTCCGATATAAGAAGCAATATATTTTAATGGGATTTGTTGTAATAAATTTGGTCTGTCAGAGAATAAGTCCAAATAGCGTTCTTCTGCTGTTCTACTTAATAAGGAAAGTTCTCTTTTCGATTTTATTAAAAACATATTTTCAGCCATTTTTCGACCAATAATATTTCCGTTGTTTGTTTTTTCATAGACTTCTTGCAGGTCTTTGTTTGAAATTTTCCACAAGATTGTTTCTGTTAACGTTTCAATTTGATATTCAGAGGGACTTTGCGTTAAAAGAGAATCATAGGCTGTAACAAATTCATTGTCAAATAAAAAACCGAAAGTTAAATCAGATTCTACTCTTGGAATATAAAGTCGGATGATTCCTTTTGAAATAAAGGATAAATAATTTTCAACTTTACCGATTTGTAATAACGTAGTATTTTTTTTTAATTTTACTTCTTGAAGTTTTGAAGAGAAAAAATCCCAGTCAGAATTGTTCATTGGAGAAATAGTATCAATAAACTTCCTAATTTCGTGCATTTATGTGTTTTTTTAGCTTGTGGCTAACCCGTTATATCCTCACAAATATATTTCTTTAACTGCTTTATTCTTTCGTATATCAACACTTTTTTATTGATACCCTTTAACCAACTAGTTTTCAATGTTACACACAATGTGTAGCTTCAGAAGGGTTCCCTTTATGAAATCCAGATGGTAAAACTCCTCGTAATTAATTATATTCAATGGCAGTATTTTTTATTTGACTGGTTCTCTAAGAATTGTTTTGAGCTTATGGGGTACTATTTTATTGAAGTCTGATAAGTATATTTCGTGATGCAATCCATTTCTTTTTAAATTGTTTGTTTTCATATACTCCTGAATTTGTTTCAACGTTTCAGGTTCGTTTGCAAATGGGCCCACATGTAGCATTTGAACCACCTTTCCTTCTTCCATTTCGTAAAACTCAATATCTGTAGCTAATTGAATTTGCTTTTTAGTTACAACAGTTTGTATTGCCGATATCAATTGTTCTCTGGTAACAAATTCAGGCATTCTAATCATTATTCTATAATTCCATTCGCTTCGTGGTACTTTTAAAGATGCTTCCTCCATTGAAAGACCTTTGTGTTTGTTCTCGTCAAAACTCCATTGTCCCTGAAGTTTGGCTACTACAAAATCATTATTTAACGCTTTGCATAAAAATTTTACGGCATAAGCTGTTGCGTACAAAGCTTGTACCTTGTGTGAAAATACCTTACCTGATGGATCGCCTATTCCTGTTATTGATAAAAACTGTGCTTTCTCAATTATCAATAATTCAGGTTTATTTTTAGCGTTATAATACGCTTTGTATTGCTTTTTTAAATCTAATTTTTCCATTTTTATTTGTTTAGATTACAAAGTAAAGCATGAAGACTGTCAACCCTATGTCATTCAAATAAGTGATTTATTTTAAAATCAAACAATTCTCCTATCCTAATTTATCTAAACCTTTTAAGGCTTGTCTCTTCCTACAAAACGTTCTTTTCCCAATAAAAAGTTCACAGCCCTAACAATGTTCTTATCAATACTCTCTTCTGTTTTCAGATAGGATATGTACCGCACTATTTCTTTTCTTAGTGAAGGTGTTATTTGTTCAAACTTACGCTTGGCTTCTTTATTTTGATTGAGCGCTGCTATCAATTTGGGATGTGGGGCTATTGTTCTGTCCGATGGGTCGTACTCAATGGTTACTTCTATAGTTTCCCCAATACGTTTGGGAGAGTTTTTAAGCATGGTTGTATTGATGTAAAGTCGCCACAGACCGCTGTATTTGACTAAAGTTTGCTGATAAGCTAACTTATTTACTGTTCCTTTAATTGAAATAAAGCCTTTGTCTTTGCCAGCTTGAATGAAGATTTTAGACAAAATTGATTTAGGCACTTGGACATAAGGATTGATTCCTATTATTTCTATGATTGCATTAAAGGAAAAGCTTTTCATTTTAATAATTACTGATGATCGTTAAATTTATTATCCACCCAGTTTGTATTATTAGCTTTCTTTTGTTGGGTTAGCCAATATTCTTCAATGGTAAACTGATGGGGTTCAAACTTTTCTGGTAAACTTATAATAGTTTTCATTCTGTCGATTCTAAAATTCCGAAACTCATTTCTTAATCTACACCAGGCTATCACTATCCAATCTTCAGAAAAGCTATGATAAATAGCAAAAGGTTCTATTTCACGTAGAATTGGCTGGGTGTCGGACTCTTTTTGATATGTTATTTTTAATACATTAAAATTGGTTAGGGCACGTTGCATTACAGATAGAAAATTGCTTGTTTTTTCGTTTTGCCAATTCCTTCCTATGACTGTTCTATTGGCTAGAAAATCAGCTTTTATTTTCTCATCATTTCTTAATACCGCTTTTACTTTACTAATGGCATTGTTGAATTCTTTGATTAGAGATTCATCCTTGGTTTTTGCCATCATTTTTTCAGCAAAAATTAAGGCATTAGCTTCTGATTCGGTAAACATGACTGGTGGAATTTTATACCCATCCATTAACGTGAACCCTTTACCTTCAACAGATATAATGGGAACATTGGCTTTTTCAAGAGCGACTATATCTCTATAAACTGTTCTTTTACTAATATTGAATTCCTCAGACAGTTGTTCTATGGACACATATAAATTAGACTGTAATTTTAAATGAATGGCAGTTAACCGAGAAAGTCTTGAAATGTTATCTGTGTACGCCATGCCTGTAGAATTTAAATATTAACTGTGAATTTAGGTTTTACAAGTGAAATCTCATCAGACAGAGTTTCAATTTTAAAACCATTCTCACGGACTATTTTTATTATAGTATTATTGTCTAAAATCTTAACACCAGTATCTATCCTTAAAATACAATCACAGTCTTCTAGGTCAAAATTAACCCTGTAATTTGAAAACAAAGTTTTGATTTGTTTCACTATCTGTTTTGCTTGTTGCCTCTTTTGTACGTTTGTTTTATATATTTCTATCATTTTTATAACCATTGCATTATTATTCTACAAAGAAAACTACCAAGTGTGACAACCCTTTGACAGTTGACTTTTAATCAAGTGAATAATTTGTATTTTCTTTTCCTATTATAAAAACACTACCTGCTGGATCCATAATCCAATGATTTTCTTCAGGTATTTGCTCTAACTCATCACAAGTATTAATTCCATTTGATTTCAAATATTCTGTTGCTTTCTCAACATCTGGTGTTTTAAGCTCTAGCCATGTTTCTGAATGCGTGTAATTGTCCACACAGTCCAACCAAATTATATTATTCCCAAATTTAACTTCGTAAGTTTTTGAAACCGTAGGGTTTTTAATTGCTTTTTCAGTCACTTCCAATTTCAATATATTTCTATAAAAACTGACGGTCTGCTGATACTTTGATTTAGGGATTTTGATGGCGATATTAATTCCTCCTGTAAATTTGATGTCATTCATTTGCGTATTATTTCTTTTGCTATAATTAGTCTGCAGTTTATTTCAATTTTTTATTTTAATTTCCATTTTCTGACTATTTCCGAATTGAAGCCATCTTTATCTTTCGGATTAGGTAGACCTTTTTCAGTAGTTATTAAATCATATAGACTTTTCTTGATATAGTTGCTCCAAGCATCTTCGCATATTTGATAACACTCATATTCAGGCACAAGTCCTTTATGTGTGAATTTGACTTTGGTTTGGCTATCGTTTGTTGAAATCTCAAAAGCCAATTGCGTATTGATCCATTCGCTTTTATCTTTTGTAAAGCTAAACTGATTATCTATAATATGATAAACCAATTTTCTATTAGGAACCATTTCTATAAGTTTGATTTTGCATAAATGAACATCCTTATAATGATAGAAAAATTCTTCATTGAGTTGGTTTGTTTTACCTTCTATGTCCTCTGACCACCATCCTTTAAAATTTTGGATGGCTTTGAATACTATCTCCGGTGATTGCTCGACTAAAATTGTAGCCGAATAATTTTGATTGTCCATAATTTCCTCATTTTTTATTTTTTAATACAATTTCTAAGTTTTTTAGTTTACTATTCCAAAATTTATCAAAGTAGTTTAGCCAAGTTTTGAGCTCATTAAACCCTTCTTGATTTAAAAAGCAATGTCGTTCCCTGCCTATTTCTTGAATAGAGATAAAACCTGCCATCTCCAATATTTTAATATGCTTTGACACCGCTGGTCTGCTCATTTCGAAATTTTCTGCTAATGAATTAATATTCTGTGTGTCTTTGACAAGCATTCCTAATATCTGTCTTCGACTTGGATCTGCAATTGCTTGAAAGGCATCAAGAGTTGGTATTGACATTTTATTCCGATTTTATATGGTTGAACATTTTTTGAATATTTTTGTCCCAACCATCAAACATTGCGGTAAGGATTGAACCATTCTCTTCTTTAAATCCACTGTGAACAAGCCTTAATTCAGTTCCATTATCTTTGCTTTCCAAGGTCCACTCAACAATGGTATCAAATGTTACTTTATTTTTACTCGAGCCGCCCTTCCAGCTATAAACAAGTTTTTTAAGAGGAGTAATCTCTAAAACTTTACAATAAAAAATTCCATCAAGTGCCAAGCCTGGTACCGGATTTGTTGTAAACTTAAACTCATGTCCTACAATTGGCTCAAAATCATTAGGCATTAGCCATTTTTCGATTAGCTCTGCTTTTGTCAAATATTCCCAAATAACTTCTACTGATTGGTTATAAAACCACTTGTGCTTAATTTCTGTTTTCATAAATAAGTAACTTTAAGGTTACGCAAATTTATATGTAACTTTTAAGTTACGCAAATATTATAACTGTTTTTTATAGGCTAATTGAAATTCCTTTATGCATTGTTTTTAATTTTGTCCAAGATTTTTACAATAATTGGCACGTCAAGACCATTCTTTAAAATTTGCTTTGATATAATCAATTGCTTCATCAGTACGATTATAGTTGGTGTTTTCCTGTTTAGCTTGTATTTTGAGTTTTATAGTGCAAAAGTATGTTGCTTTTGCAGGTGATAAAACCCGATTCTCGCTGAACATATAAATTTAGAAGATAATTTTAATTTACGTCAAAGTGTCTCTTTAGTCAGCAATAAGTATATCATTAAATGGGAAAAGAAAAGAATAATTATAAAAGCCTTTAGGGCACAGTTCAAGGAAGTAAAAAATATAGAATTCTTCTTCTTTAGATGGACTACAACATTTAGTCTTTATCCAGTAAATAGTTTGGTGATTTAATTTTCCTGTAGTTGCATGCTATATTTCAAGCAGATATAGTCGTATTATCTATATCTATTTTCTTTATAAAATCCTATAATCAAATAAATATACTATCAAAGTTAAATAACTCCATAGGATTTAGACTAATTTCAGAATTACAAAAAGTTGTTTAAGGTAAAACCATTTATAGTATGTGGTCTTATGCTTTTTGATAATTAATAAAAGCTTAATAATAACATTAACTTAAGATAATTAATAAAAGAGGCTATTCGTAAAGATGGATTTTACTTTTATACCCTGAAAAGAATACCCCCTAATTATGATCTTAAATATTCCAAAAATACTTTTACAGAAAAACATACCCTTATTCTTATTATTAATTTGTTTCTCTCATTTCATAGCTGAAAGTCACGAAAATTATAATGATTCAGATTCTTTAATATTGAAAAACTCTATTCAAAAAGGATTGTTAAAGAATAATAGTATCAAAATTAATGTTAATAAATTGGAAAAAGAAGCCCATGTTTATAATAAAACACAAATATATTCCCCTGATTTCAGTTTTGGTAGCATAACAAAAGAATTTCCGCTATTTGTAGCGGCTGAAAATGCAAGAACTGAAGCCCAATCAGTATTTGAAAAAATTGAAAACTCAGAAAATTGGATCTCTTCATTTTCAGCGGATAACGGTTTGGTGTTACCTGTAGGAATAAAAGAAGTTGTAAATGAGGTAGAATATCAATTGGCCTTTGCAGAGGCTCAATTCGGCATGGAGACTATCTTTAAAATTTTTGCAAAAGTTGTACTACCGCAATCTGATAAAGATGGAAAACCTATCGAATTATTTTTTGGAGCAAATAATATAAAGCTATCCAAGCAAGGAGGGCTTATAGGTAACGGCAGTGCCGCAGGAAATGCTAATCTTGTATTATTAGGAGATGTGCAAATCCCCTTTCATACAGAAAATTGGTCGTTAACCTTAAATGGTTCTGATAACTATACCAATTTGAATCTGCAAAAAACATCTTATGTATCCATAGACTGTAAAGGTGTAACCGATATGAGTATTGATGGTGAGGTTTATATTTCAAGAAATTTATTAGAGCCTTTACAAAATAACGGAGAACCAGTATTAGATAATACCGAAAGAGTAAAGGCGTCTTTTACAGCAACAGCAACTTCTTGGAATGACCTGATTGTTAGTGTTGAATTGCCTCCTTTTTCTATTGCAAATCAAGCGGATAGATTTATGTTTACTAGTAATGAAGCTGTTTTTGATTTCAGCGATAGTAGAAATCCAGAGAACATAAATTTCCCTCAATATTATAAGGATAGCGGTATATTACTACCAGACGAAAATACATGGAGAGGTATTTGTATAAAATCATTACAGGTTGGATTACCCAAGGTATTTAAAACACATCATAGTATCACTAGTAAAGATAGGGTATATTTCAAAGCTACGGATTTATTGATCGATAATTATGGTGTTTCAGGAGATTTCTCTGCAAAAGATGTAATTTCTATCGATGATGGAATTACATCAGCACCAATTGGATGGCCTATATCTGTGTCTGCTATCAATCTTGTATTACAAAATAATAGTATTATCAAGTCTAAATTTTCTGGCGGTATACGCCTTCCTATTTTTGACAAAATAGGTTCTTCATATAATGATGATAATGGGGTTTTAAAAGACGATAAAAACACATCTCTTTTGCAATATGAAGGAATGATTTCTGATGAGGAATACAGTACTGCGATAACAACATTAGAAGAAATAGGTGTCCCCGCTTTTTTGGCTACAATAAAAATGAGAGCAGGATCTTATATAAAAATGCCTGTCGTAAACAATAATTTTAGACCAGAAACCAACTTTAATGGGATGATGACTACTATCATCTCTTCTTCAAAACAACGAGAAGCAGTAGACGGTGCCAAACATTCCTATACTACAGATGCAGGAGAAACAGAAGAAGGAACAAACACTATTCGATTTAAAGGGCTAACCTTTGAAGGCTTAAAAATGAAAACCAAAGACACTTTGTTTACTATTGATTATTTAGGATATACTGAGGGAGTATCTTTTAAAAAAGGAGGTTTTTCTGTTTCGTTAGACGCAATTACTTACAAAAATAATCCAGAAAAAAAAGAAGGTAGGATAGGATTTAACATAAGTCTTGGCCTTGAAAAAGAAAAAAATATGCTCTTTCTAGCAACAACTAGGTTCGATATCATTTCAGAAACTAAAATCGAAAATAATACAATAAAATTGGTATATAAAGATTTTAAATGGTCAAAAATAGCATTCAATGCTAAATATGCTCTCTTGGGACTTAAAGGAATTTTAAGAATGACTTATGATGATCCTGTTTATGGTAATGCTTATGCTGGTGATGGAGAATTTAAATTAGATTTTAGTAAAAGAGAAAAAAATAAGGATAAAGAAAACGGTGCTACTAATTTTTTTAGAGGAAAATTTAAAACGATTATGGCAGACGATATGTCTTTTTATTATTTTGATGGTTCTGCCGAATTTCCAACAGGTTTTCCTATTGGTCCATCTGGATTTCATGTAAATGGTTTTGGTTTTGGTTATTTTGATAATATGAACCGAAAAATGGATCCTAGCTCAGCCAGTGCAAAAGGTTCTCCCTCTGGATTTTCATATGCTCCTGCCGAAGGGCGATATGGATTTAAATGCATGGTATTTGGTTATTTTGCAAATAGATCACTTTTTAGGCTTGGTGCTGGTCTTGAGTTTAATATTAATAAAAGTGGGGGATTAAATAGCTTGTCTTTTATAGGACAAGCTAGAGGGTTAAATAAAATGAAAGATAGTGGCTTTCCCTTTAAAAATAAGCTTGTAAAACAATTAGCAAACTACGAAAAATTAGCAAAGCCTAAAAAACCAGTAAATAGTGAAAAAGATATCGAAGGGAGAATTAAAAGTGAGGTTAGAGACACTAGGTCATTGTCAGAAAGAGCCTCTCAAGAAGCGGCAGGCACCGATGTAACCGATTCGCAATCCTTGCCCGATGTAGATGGTGTAGACGCTTATTTATTTGGTCAATTTGATTTTGAGAATCAAGCAATTAGTATGCATTTAGAGGTTTATGCCGATATAGCAAAAGGAATTATTATAGGTAGAGGTAAGGGGACCAAAGCAGGAGAAGGCATCTTACAAATAAATAAAGATACTTGGTATCTACACTTTGGGAATCCTATTAACCAAATGGGGCTTTCTACTGGATTTGGAGATTTTAGAATTGATTATGGAGGGTATGTCATGTTGGGCGAAAATCTTCCTAAAGCTACGCCTCCTCCTTATCGAGTAGCTACTATTTTAGGAGATAAGTTAGGAGTTTTAAAAAGCAAACGAAATAACCATAGTCTCTCTACGGGTACTGGAGCTGCTTTTGGTGCGGGATTAGAATTTGATACAGGTAATTTATTATTTGGACCGTTATATGCTCGTTTTACTGCAGGAATAGGATTTGATGTCTTACTAAAAAAGTACGATAATGTAATGACTTGTAACGGGATATCACCTATAGGAAGTAATGGGTTTTATGCCACAGGACAATTTTATACCTATATGCAAGGTGAACTAGGTATAGGAATTGATTTATTTGGAGGGTACAGAAGGTTTCCTATCATCAAAGGAGGGGGTGCTTTTCTAGGAAAGACAGGAGGTCCTAATCCTACCTGGTTTCAAGCTAGATTTGCCGCCAACTACAATTTATTAGGAGGCTTGATAAAGGGAAGAATTAATGAAGATATTACTATTGGAGACGTATGTAATCCAGTTCCTGATAATGCATTAGGGGTAGAAATAATTTCAGATTTTAGTCCATCAAATAACGATTCGAATGTAGATGTGTTTACATCTCCACAGTTAGCTCTCACTATGGCGGCAAATACCCCTATCCAGATACCTGATGTAAATAAAGAAACTAAGACATATAAAATAGAAGTTAAAACATTTAGTATTACCGACAGTAAAGGAAAAAAAATAGACGGAAAACATAAGTGGAACCCTGAAAATGACAGAATCACCTTCGAATCTACTGATATTCTTCCTCCCAACCAGGAACTTACAGCAAAAGTAGAAGTTGTTTTTGAAGAAAAAATAGATGGGGTTTTTAGAACATTCAAAGTAAATGGAGAAGAGTTTATTGAAAAGAGAACTCATACGTTTACTACAGGCGATGCTCCTAGCTATATTCCATTAAGTAACATACAATACTCATATCCAGTAATTAATCAAAAATTATTTTACCGTAATGAACACCCGACTGGATATGTAAAACTAAAAAAAGGACAAGATTACTTATTTGAAAATGCACAATGGAAAACTCAGGTAAAATATACTGATTCCTTAAACAATACTAACAAAAAGACAAGTCTTCAATACCATAGTACCAATAACGAACTATCATACAATATCCCTAAGGTTGATAAGGAGAAAACCTATACTATAAAGATGGTGAGTACACCAATTAGAAGCACAAATAAAACTAAAGACACTTCTGATCATGATATTGCCCAAAATGATACAACTACCGGAAGCACTATTACTATTAAAAAAAATAAAGCAGAAACTGTAATTAAGGATGGTGAAATTGAACGACTGAGCTATAGTTTTAGCTCTAGTAAGTATACTACTTTTAAAAACAAAATGAAATCAATTACTACTCACCAAAACTTTATTGGCAAGGTATATATTGATGCTATCTATTTGTCTTCGACTATAGCTTCTCACGATGAAGGATTCGATATTGTAGAATTAGAAGGGAGTACCTATTCTGAGAATAAGCCACTTGTAGCTGTTAACGCAACACTAGAGGATGATTATTTTAAACAAGATATAGCTCCTATGCTATATACTAATTATCCTATAGCTGGTAAATATACCTTCAGACGTAATACGGCTTTGCTTGGTACAGCACCTTCAAAAGCAATTTCTGTACGAACCAATTATATAGCAAGCCTTAAAAAAGATACAGATACAGAGTGGCGTTTAAAAAGTTTTCCATATAAATATATGCTTCCAAAAGCATATAGAGATGATTTTGAGGATATCATGACCCATATCAGTGATGATTATTACAAAGGTATTTTAACCTCAGGCGATGATGCCTTACAATTTCTTGATAATAGATTTGGATTTATGAGAGAGGGTACCTATCGCACACGCCTTAGTTATGTGCTGCCTGGCGGAATTAGAAAATCATATTCTTTATTTGATTTTAAATATTAACTCAATGGTTTTTGAAATGAAAAAAGTAATAATTTATATAGTGTTTATTTTCTTTTTAGGAATCCCAACACTACTATTCTCTCAAGAAGAGATTACTAGTAGTATAAAAGTACTATCTAGAAATAATGGAACATATGTTAATCTGAGATGGGCACCTAATACTGCATCGGCATGGTTAAAATTAAATAAATCAGGCTATGAAATCGAGCGTATTACTATAAAGAAAAACAGAAAACTAATGCCTCCTTCTTATGAGAAAAAAATACTTGCAACCATAAAACCAAAACCACTAGAAGAATGGGAAACTATAGCTGATAAAAATGATTATGCACTAATGATTGCACAGCTACTGTATGGTAAGAGTACAATTACAACAGCGACAAATCCAATAGCGAATATACTAGCTCTTAAGAAAGATATAGATCAAAAATATGGATATGTAGTATTGGCTGCAGATATGAATTTTGAAGCTGCTACAATGGCAGGTTTGGGATATACCGATACCGATGTCGAACAAAATACGGTATACTTATATCGTATCAAAAGCTTAGTGCCTAAATCAGAGATAGAAACAGGTTTAAAATTAGTAGATCTAGAAAAAAAAGATCGATTACCTGCTCCCATTGATTTGATTGCTTTGCCAGAAGATAAAAAAATCACACTTGCTTGGGATGGCGAAATCTTTAAATCTATATTCACTGCTTACCATATAGAAAAATCAGAAGACAGTATACACTTTAAACGTACAGGAGGAGACATTCCTTTTATTAATTTTAATCAAGAAGGATCCTCAAACAAACAAATGATATATAATGATAGTATTGTAGAAAACTACAAACCGTATTACTATCGTGTGGTCGGAGTATCTGCTTTTGGCGAAAAAAGCCCTCCATCAAAAATCATATCGGCAATAGGAATCAAAAAACTAACTGCTACCCCAAAGATTGTATCACATATAGTAGAATCTCCTGATGCTGTTATTTTGAACTGGGAATTTGACAAAGAAGCCGAAAAACAAATTAAAGAGTATACTATCGATTGGGCTCCCAAAGATGAAGGCCCGTATACCAGAATCAAGACTGCTATCCCTGTGCAAAATCGATCAACAAAAATTAAAAAGGTAGAAGCATCAAATTATTATAAAATAAATGCTATTGGTAAAAGCCATCAAAAAACAACTTCGCTTAGACATTTTGTGCAACCTGTTGATTCTATCCCTCCCAATCCACCAATAGGGCTTATAGGCACTATCGATTCTCTGGGAATTGTACAATTATCTTGGCAAGCCAATATCGAAAAAGACATCCAGGGGTATATTGTATATAAAGCAAACCTAGATAACGAGGCTGTTATACCTGCTACAACAGAGCTCATAACTGGGCATACGTTTACAGATACTGTAGAGATAAAATCATTAAACTCAAAAGTCTATTATCAACTTGTTGCTTTAGATAAACGATACAACATATCGGATCGTTCAGAAAAAATTGAGCTAACAAAACCAGATATTATCCCACCTATCCCACCTATATTTAAAGATTATAAAGTTACAGATAAGGGAGTCTCATTATATTGGATCAACAGCAGTAGTCACGATGTAGCCGTACATCAATTATATAGAAAAAACCTTTCTAAAGAAAAAAACACTTGGCAGCAACTCTTCATGACCGATACGATTACTCAATACACAGATAATACAGTAGTATCTGGGGTACAGTATAAATATGCAATTTTTGCAGAAGACAACGCCAAACTACAGTCAGAACCCTCGACACCACTTACTATTACTGCTAGGATGTCACACAGCACTACTAAGGTTATAAAAGGATTTAACGCTATTGCTGATCGAGAAATCAAGAATATAACAGTATCATGGCGTAAAATGCCTGATCAAGTAACAGAAATATTAGTTTATCGATCAAAAAATGAAGATCAACCTATGTTATGGAGGCAAATACCTCCTAGTATTAACAAATTAGTAGATACAAGGATAAATCCCGATAATACGTATACCTATACACTCAAAACCATCTTTGGTAAAGGAACAATATCTCAGGCTGAAACGGTACAAGTCATTTACTAGCAAATAACATACTATCATGAAAAAAATAATTATACTACTGTTACTTATAACAGTAATAATCCCAAATGCATTTGGACAAGAAGGGATTACCTTAACAAAAGATAACAAAGCATATTATCGCCTTACTGTTTCTGGAAACAGGTCACATGATAATGGTCCTTTGGGGGTTGACTGTGATTATGGCATTAAAGAAATTCGATTTCTGGACAAGAATAATAAAACAGTTAAAACAATAGATGCCGATGGAAAACATGGAGTGTTTAGTTATGATACAGAAAACCAACAATTCACAAAAAATCAATTTCCTGTAAAAATTCATATTGATAATGATTTTAATGATAGATTGTTGTGTAAAGGCTGGCTTTTTTATGATGGGCTTGATAGTTGGTTTACTGATAGATTTAGAGATGAAAGTATGGATGTTATAAAAGTCGAATACGGAAATGCGTGTTACCCTCAAGGATATTCTGGATTTTGGAAACCAGATCATAAATATTATGGAGGTATCTTTTACATGACTGAATCCAAGGTTTATATGCATGATCTTAAAGTGAAATCTAATACAGTAGTACAAATAAAAACTCCAAAAGAACCATTGTACTTAGCTAGTGATGAGTATATAACGATAGCTCTTCCTGATAATTTATTAGATGGTTATTCATATTATTGGAGGTATCAAGTGGGAAGTGGTCGTTATAACAATATCCCATCAAAATACATCACTGCAAAAAATGGTAAAAAAGTATTGCGCATAAAAGGAAAGGAATTTCTAAATGAAACGGCATATGGCAAAAGAGTACGACTAGAATTAGTTACTCAATGTAAAACATCAAACCCTGTGTCCTTTACCTATTATCCATCTGCTCCTCGAGTAACAAAAATAGAAACCACCAATCCTATTTGTTATAAAGGGGATGGAGAGGTTAAAATAGTTTTTAATAGAAATCTAAAGACTATAGTACAAGAAAAGTTAACTGTTAATCTTAAAGATAATCTAGGTATTAAATATTCTAGTGGAGTTCTTACATCATTCAAAAAAGAAAGTACTGATACTTACAGTTATACATTTAAAGGAGTAAAAGAAGGAAACTATACAATAGAATTCGCAGGAGGAAACATGAAAATTGGAGGACAGATAATAAGTACCGTAATTAGAGATCCCAAAGATCCTGTAAATATTGTAGATCCTTCACAAATCGTTTTTAGTATTAGTAGTAAAAACTCTAGCTGTAATGATAATGATAACGACCCCAATAACAATAATGACGGAGAAATCACAATCAATGTAGAAGGAGGTAGCGATGGTATTTATCAATATTCGATTCAAAAAGTAGGTGATACAAGCTCCTTGCGTTGGTATGATTTCAAAAAGAATAATAGTCATATCATAAAAAATGTACAACCAGAACAATACGAAGTTCGAGTACAAAAAAAAACAGGAAACATCTATTGTGCTGGATATCATAAAGATAATATTTTAGAAAAAATTGCCACTCTCACCATTACAGAACCTACTGCTACGCTACAAGTAGAGAATGTATTTCATAAAGAACCTACTGCATTTGGTTTTGAAGATGGAAAAATTAGATATAAAATTTCTGGAGGAACTCCTTTTGATAATGGAACCTATAATTATGAATGGAAAAATTCTAAAGGTAATATCCTTACTTCTACCCATACCGAAGTGTTATTGGATAATAAAGGTTATGTAATCACATTACATTCTATTGGGGCTGATACGTATACATTACAAGTTACCGATAAAAATTATAAAGAGGCAACATATAAGACAGGGTGTTTCGAAGAAAATATAGTATTCAAATTAGAACAACCCAACGCTCTTAAAGTAATTTTTGAAGTTACAAACCCGATTTCATGTAACATTTCTAATGAATATAGTGACGGAAAAGATCTTGAAAAACCTTTTAATACCCCCGATCAGTTTCAAGATGGAGAACTCATAGTACATGTTACAGGTGGGGTTCGCTATAGTACAAGCGGAATTATAGATGCTAATACTCCTAGTAATGAAAAAGGAAATAAGCTTCCTTATTATTATCATTGGAAAAAGAAGATAAATAATATATGGGAAAACATATCAATAAATGATAGTATTATCAAACATCAAAGTTTTGGAGATTATGCATTGAATGTTACTGATAAAAATGGAATTGTATTAGGGACGTATAGCTCTTCAAAAAATAGTAAAGATGAATTACAATATAGTCTCGTAACGGCTATCGATAGTCTTTTCTATCTAACACAACCAGAAAAATTAGAAATTACTTTTGAAAAAACAAAGATAAGTTGTGCTAGTGGAGCAGATGCTACTGCCAAGGCCATTATAAAAGGAGGAACACCACCGTATACATATTACTGGAGCAATGGGGCGAATACAGCTTTCACAGATCATCTAATCGCAGGAAAACACTCGATCTATGTAACAGATAGCAAGGGATGTGTTATAGAAGATGTAGTTACTATCGAGCAACCTAATGGATTAGTAATCGAGCCTGTATATGTTGCATATCCTACTTGTTATCAAGGAGATGACGGGCATGTGCAAGTAGCAATTAAAGGAGGTACTCCACCATATACGTATTCTTGGAATACTGGTAATATTACTACAGAGATAAAAAATATAGCAGCAGGAACGTACACTTTTGAGGTAACTGATAATGAAGGATGTAAAGCGTTTTATGAAGAAACCTTAAAAGACCCTGAACCTGTAATCGTAACGTTAAAAGAGAAACGAAATTTGTGTAAAGATCAAACTTTGCAATTAGATGTTAAGATTGATGACCCAAAATCTACATATAACTGGTCTAGTGATAATGGATTTACGAGTAGCAGTAATATAGTTACAATCGATCAAACAGGAGTATACACAGCAACAGTAACCAATGGATTAGGATGTAGTAGTCAAGGAACGATTGAAGTAGTCATTTTTGATACAACCGAAATCGATGCTCATTATTTAATCGCTACACAAGCTTATGTAGAACAAGAAGTAACTCTAATTAATATTAGTAATCCAATAGGTGAAAAGGTAGAGTGGAATGTTTCTGAGGGAGGTAATATACTTAAAGAAAGTAAAGATGAACTTACAATACTCTTTGATAAAGAAGGTACTTACGAAGTTAATTTAAGATCTCATGTAGGGGATTGTTTTGAAGACTTTACAAAAAAAATTATAGTACAATCTACAATAGAAACATATAAACCGTCTGACAATGATAGCTTTATAAAAGAGTTTATAGTGTTTCCTAATCCTAATATCGGAACATTTCAAACAAAAATAGCACTACAAAAACCCTCTGATATTTCGGTGAAGATTATTAATCTGGCATCAGGGATGGTTCTCGATGAGAGAACAGAACAGAATAATATAGACTTTCTGTTAAACTATTCGATTTCGCTGCCCTCGGGAGTATATTTAGTGTTATTAGAAACTCCTCAAGGATCCTCAAGGAGAAAACTAGTAGTTGAATAACCCGAATATTAATTCGATAAAGGAACTCTAAAAAGGATGAAAAAAATAAGGTATATTATACTCATACTATCGTTTTGGTCTTGTCTTAAAGAAGAAGCAATACCAGTAGTTGTAGATTTTGAATATGAAGTGATTAATAATGATTATTCCGTTCCCGTAAGTATTGTTTTTTTTAATAGAACAGAAGGAGCAGATCAATATGAATGGTATTTTGAAGGAGCAAATCTTTCACGATCTGTAGATAGAAACCCTGGGATTGTTAAATTTAATAAAAAAGGAAATTATACAATAAAACTTACCGCTACAAATATAGATGGTTCTATAGATAGTAAGATTTTAAAAATAAAAATAGAAGCCCCATTAATCCTTGATTTTACAGCTACTAATGTAATAAATACTTTTTCTCCGGCTACTTATACTGTTACAAACCTATCCAAAGGAGCAACTACATATAAGTGGTTATTCGAAGGAGGAACCCCTTTAAGCTCTAGAGATCAAAACCCTAAAGAAATTGTATTTAAAGAACCCGGAGAACATAAAATTGAATTAGAGATAAGTAATGGCAGAGAAACCTATACCAAGAATACATCTGTTATAGTTGCTCCATATTTAAGTACTGATTTTGAGTATACAATTGCTTTTACTAATGATGATTATCAAATACCTGCAAAAGTTAATTTTACGAGTACATCCATAAGTACTACCGATTATATATGGACTATCGAAGGAGCCAATATTACTACCTCACAAGATAAAGATGTAGAAGTTGTGTTTAATACGATAGGAGAACAAAAAATTACTCTTACAGCTTCTAACGGTAAAGAAATTAAATCTGTAAGTAAAAATATAACATTTTTAAAAAATACAAATCTTAGAGAGTTTAAAGATATTAAGCTCGGTATTAATACCGCTCATAAAAATAATAGCGTAGGTAGTTTTTTTAGTATCTCATCACGAAAAGTATATACAAAACAAGAAATAACTCCTGAAATAGGAAAAACTATAGACCTAGTTTTTTATGGATTAAATAGTACGTATACAAGAAATCAATTTGTAAGCCCTAATCAACTATCAAAGACTCCTTTTGATAATATCCAGAAACCAAAAACAACTACATTTATTAACACACAAGAGTTATGTAATTGCCCAGACTCGTTAACTAAAAAACAGTTTGATGAAATGATAGATGACGCACAGCTCACAAAACTTACTCTGGATACGGAGGATAACTTATATTTTGATAACATAGTCGTACCTAGAATTATATTGTTTAAAACACAAGAAGGAAAAAAAGGAGCAATCAAAATCAAAGAATATAATAGTAATGGAGAAAATTCATACATCCTAGTTGATATAAAAGTGCAGAAAGAAAAACGATAATCTCAAAAAACCAGACACAATAGTATATTAAGTACTAGCAAAAAAGTAATAAAAAAACTGATGAAAGAAAAAATTATATATAGTATCGTGATCTCATTATTTTTTGTATCACAGATGTACACACAAATATTACCTGTGCAATCTACAGCACAGTTAATACCTCCATACAGCTTGAAATTATCAGATTATAGTACCGCTACTTTAGATAGGATATTTCTAAATATATTATTGATTGATATTGTTGAGCCAACTATACAAGTTAGGCTAAAAATGTATATAGAAAATACAGCAGGTTTATCTATCCAAAATAAGAATCTGGTTGTAGGGGCATCACCGATTATTTTAGAAGGTGGTATCCCAACACGATTAACTAACCTTGATTTACGACCTTATTTTGAGCTGAATAACCTACAGGGAATTACACCACAACAATACAATACGACTTTACCCGAAGGTTTATATCGGTTTTGTTTTGAAGTGTATGATAATATATCTGGTAAGAAAATATCTAAAAAAGATTGTACAACTGTGTATATGGTACTTAATGATCCTCCTTTGTTAAATTTACCCTCTAGAGATGAGCAAATTGCGGTAAAAAACCCACAAAATATATTTTTCACTTGGACTCCCAGACATCTTAATGCAACTAATGTAGAGTATGAGTTTACATTAAAAGAGTTATGGGATACGAATACAGATCCACAAACAGATTTTTTAAAAAGCCCTCCATTATATCAAACAACTATTAGGGCTACAGCACTATTATACGGTCCTGCAGAAACGCAACTTTTACCGAATAAAACGTATGGCTGGCGTGTTAAAGCCTATGTTGATGATGGTATTAGTAAAACATCGGTGTTTAAGAATGATGGGTATAGCGAAATCTATCACTTTGTATATACAGATACTTGTGAAGAACCTAAATATGTCTTGGCAGAATCAGAAGGAGTAACTAAAGAAAATATAACCTGGCAAGTTTCAGATCATAAGCAATATCAAGTAGAATACCGTAAAAAAGGATCTCAAAATGAATGGTTTAAGGGTAATACTACCAGGAATACCGTTACTATATACGACCTAGAACCTGGCACTACATATGAATATAGAGTTGGGGGACAATGTATGAGTAAGGGTTCTTATGTGTATTCTACAACTTCAAATTTCACAACCACCATAGCAACAACAGACGATGAGACTTCAAATTATAATTGTGGCATACAACCAGATATAAAAATTACGAATCAAGAGCCTTTGGCAAGTTTGGATTTGGGTAAAAGTTTTACTGCGGGAGATTTTGATGTAACGTTACAAGAAATAAGTGGAGGAAACGGTGTTTTTAGTGGTAAAGGATATATAACAGTACCATACATTAGAGGTGCTAAAATTATAGTAGACTTTAGTAATGTTAAAATAAATACCGAATATCAATTGATTGAAGGTGTTGTTTATACGAGTAAATAGTACGAACAAGACATCCCGTATATATTAGTCCGCTTGAGTAATATATACGGGATAAAAATTAATGTAATTTTGAAAAAGATATTCTTGTTTTTATTATTTCCAGTATTTTTATTTTCACAAAACATAGACAGTCAGTATATTACTAATATTATTAAAAGTAAGCCAATCAAAATAAATGGTCAGATTTCTGCAAATTCAGTATATTATAGTGCGAATAAAAATTCAAATAGGAATCCATTTACATATTTTCTTCAAGGGGTACTTAATATAAATATCTATAGTTTTTCAATGCCTGTAGAATATAATTTTTCTAATCAAGGAGAAAACTTAGATTACAAATTGCCTTTTGATTATAACACACTTAGTTTACACCCAACGTACAAGTGGATAACTGCCCATATTGGGACTGTAAATATGAGTTTTTCTCCATATACAATAAATAATCATCAGTTTAGAGGGGGTGGGGTTGATTTAACTCCCTCAAAATCAGTAATAATAAATGCGATGACAGGAGAGTTACGTAAAGCAATCAGTGAGGATGGTAATCCAAAAACAACCCCATCCTATAGTCGTATGGGATACGGTATCAAAACAAAATTAAAGAAAAAAAAATATAATATCGGGTTTATGGGGTTTTATGCAAAAGACAATCAAAACTCTATAGATTCTATCCCAGAAGCCAGAAATATATTGCCCAAAGAAAATTTCGTTTTAAGTTTAGAAGGAGAAGTTAAAATAGCAAAAAACTATACATTACAAGTAGAATATGCTTCTACAGTAATATCAAAAGATATCAGAGCTACACCGTCAAAAGCAACAGAATTTTCTCTAGCAGGAGTTTTTTTTAATAATCGCATCTCTTCAGAATATTATAATGCTATTAGAACTAGATTAGGATATGTCCAAAAAGCTATAAATTTAGGTATAGGATATGAACGTATTGATCCAGGATATGAAACATTGGGAGCATATTTTTTTAATAATGATTTTGAAAACATAACCCTAGATGTCGCCAATACGTTTTTTAAAAATAAATTATCAGTGTCATTAAATATTGGTTATCAAAGAGATAATTTGGGTAACTCAAAAACAAATAGCACGAATCGTAAGATAGGATCAATCAATGCACAAGCTATTGTTTCTGAAAGATTAAGTTTCATGGGGTCTTTTTCTAATTTTACTACTTATACTAATACCAGACCCAATCAATTTGATGATGTAAATGACGCTAATTTATTAGATAATCAAGTTGAAGAATTAAATTATAGACAATTATCCAAAAATGCTACATTATCTATGAATTATGTGCTTTCTAATAAGCAGACATCAATTCAAAATTTAATAATTAATTACGCATTAAATGATGTAGCAAATGAGCAAGACGGAAATGTAAGAATAGGAGATGTATCAAGTTTTCATAACTTAAGTTGTGCACATACTATAAATTTTCCAAAAAATAACATCTCTCTAAATGCAGCTATCAATGGAACATACAATACAATAGGGAAAGAAGAATCAACTACCTGGGGGCCAAATTTTAGTGTAGGAAAACGTTTTTTTAATAAAGCATTAACCTCTCGTCTAGGAGGATCATACAACCAATCTAGTGCTATATCAGGAAATTCTACAATCACTAATTTTCGATTAAATTTAAGTTATCTATTATTAGAAAAACACCATTTTAGCTTAAATGCTATTCAGCTATTCAAATCTGTAAATCAAAGAGATAATTTTAATGAGTTTACTGCTACTTTTAGTTACAATTATGCATTTGGAATTAAGAAACCAAAGATTGGTTTTAATAAGAAGCCTAAAAAACCAAAATTGGAAAATGATTCAATCAAAATTCAATATAGAAAATATCGTTTTGAAGGACTTCCGAAAAATATTACTCCACAGCTAGTAGTACTTCCTGAAAAAGAAGGTTTTGCGCATATCATAAAAGATAGAAAAGGAAAATTAAGTGAATTAAAAGAGCAACTTAAAGAAACAGAAGAGAAAGATAAAAGAGTATATAAAGAAGTAGCTATTAGTTATCTTAAAGAAATAGATACGTATTTAGAGTTTGCAGAGTTTTATAGTAAAAAAATATACGAAGCTTACTTAAAATTAATACGTGAAGCTAATGAAATTGATCGCCAGATACGAGATGAATTTACCGTAGTAAGTGCAAGGATTAATAGTACCGAAGAGAAAGATCCAGAAGATATAAAAAGCCAACAAGTATTAGAAAAACGATATGCCTCACATACCGAGTTATTAGAATCGTTACTGCAATGGAACTTAAAACCAGAGAAAATAGAGAATCCAAAAGGAGATATCCAAACGCTTAAAAAACGTAATGCATCCAAAGTATTTTCAATGTATCAGGGAGAAAAATCTAAAGAACATATCGTCAAGTTTATCGAAATACAAATGGCAGATATGTTTCATAAATTACTGAAATAACAGATAAATAATTAGTGAATTACGACCAGTAATAATTTTGAAAACTATCTTTTTTACTATTTGTAAAAATGTCTTTTGTTACCAAGAGAGAAAAAGATTCAATGAATAATGAGCAGTAAATCCCGCAGTTAAGGATCAAGTAAATGAAAAAAGAAATTACTTTAACTTCCTATATAAATAAGAAAATTACCTTATATTTTTAGTGAAATAGAACTGAAAAGGCAGCTAATTTTTTTAACCTAAACGGGAATGTTTAAACTTTTTTGTTTTTGAAAATCAATTAGTTATCTAATTTAAGAAATATAACCCGATGAGACAAAAACTGGAACAAATAACAACTAAGTGATTGATTTATAAACAAATAAAAAGAGATAAACGTTAAGTTTATCTCTTTTTGTGACCTCAGAGGGAAAGAGTTTAAACTTTTTAGTAGAAGATATAGCATTAATAATCAGATTTTATGACATTTATAAAAAATGTTATAAACATAATATTAAGTTCTATTTTAATAATTAAAATTAATTCATTGCAAAATTTAACTTTTAGCCTCATAACCCAAAGATTACTCATTCGAGTCCAGTTCCGAAAACAGGTAACCTTTTTTATGGGATAGTTATTTCTTTCTTGCGCAAGAAAAATCGCTACATCGTATTTGCCCAAGCTGTAAAAAGGAAACAGTAATCACAATTTTAACCTTTGACAGTCATGGACCACCAAAAAATTATAAACAAATCATGAAACATAGACTAGTGAAATTTAACCATTAAAAAAACGGTTCTAAAATGAGCCTTAGCATACTAGTACCCAAACTTAAAGGAAGGACTAACAAAAAATCTCACATAAAAAAATAGAAATTGCCTTAAAAAATGTTCTCTTTGAGGATCATTCTAATAAGAAAAAGAGGTAAGGTGTTTTAAAAATGTGGTTATTCTTTTCTAAGGTTCTTGCCAACTTCTCGATTTCCCCTTTATTTGCAAATTTTGGATTCTTCAACAAGGCATATAGCGCTAGTTTATCGGCACGCCATATGCTTCTTAAGTTTACATTTTATAACTTCCAAATTGGCTTTCTTTTGAAAAGCTCTTTTGATTCCTGTAAATAGGCATTCATTAATCTAGGTTTTTTATTTAGAAGTTTTTCCGTTGAATCCTCAGTCGGTTCTGGCATTTTTATTGCAAGTTCGTCTAGTTCTACGATATGGTTTGCTAACCATTCAGGTAATTTAGCTCTATTTTTGAGTGTTCTAAATAATTCATTAGAAGAAATGTTTAGGTATTCAATATTTGTATTTGTTACTCTTGTAAGTCGTTCCGCCATATCGTAATTTGTAATAGCTTCAGGTCCAGAAATAGAAATGTAATTAAGTTCTAAAGGTGTGTTTTGTAACAATAGTTTTACTGCAATCTCAGCTACATCTCTAGCATCTACATAGTTTCTAGGTGCATTCTCCATTGCACCATAAATTTTTCCAAACCTCCTAATTGTAAAAGTATTTCTTTCCCAATTTTGCATAAATGCCTGAGGTCTAAGACAACAAAATTCAATTCCTGAATCTTCTAATTTTCCTTCTATTTTTCTATGCCAATTTGAAACTTCTACTAAACTTACAGGTTCTATATCTGGTGCAGATAGTTTTACAATTCTTTTTACTCCATATTTTTTAGCCGCATTAATCACATTAGTTTCATATTCTTCTTGTTTTGGGTGAGTTGCTGTTAACAAAAATATTGTGTCTGCAAATTTACAGGCATCTTCTACCTCTTTAACGATGGACAAATCTGCACTTACATAACTTAAATTTATTGTGTTTTCTAAGGAAATAGGGTGTTCCCTTTGAGGGTTGCGAAGTACGCCTCGTACAATGCAGGTATCTTTTATTAAAAGTTGTAAGATAGGTAAACCTACTGTTCCAGTACAACCAAATATGACTATTGTTTTTTTATAATTTTCCATCGTTTTAGTTTTTCTTAAGAGGTTTTGTCATTCCTATAATTCCTGCTCCAAGTGCGGCTGATGGGAGGATATCTAATAGATAAGTCCAAAGGGCGAAAATTTGAATTATCAACAGAGAAAGGATTCCTATTGAAACAATCAAAAGCAATGTGATTAGAATCCTATGAAACAGAAATAGTTGTTTCTCTTTAAGGTATTTAAGTAGAAAAAAACAAATAACTGTAGCAATCAAAGAAGGTAAAGCGATGGTTGAATAACTAGCCTTAAGTAATTCTGGTTTATTTAAAAAATAAGCAGGACCTCCAGACATAATTAACGGAAAGAAATAAGCAGGGAATGCCGATTTTAAAAATGCTTCTTTGCTGAACATCTGTGTTATATTTTTATTGTTTGACATCGTTATAATGGATTTAGACTATTTTGTAAACTTCTGATAGGGTTGAATTTTATACCCAAGCCAATAAAAGGGTGTTCAAAAGAAGTGTTAAATTCATAAATACTTTCATTATTTGTGTTTCTTAGTTCATAATTATCCCAAACGCTTTGAGTAGCTTTAAGTATTATGCCTATTGAATACGTAATCCAATAGTTATATTCTACACCTGACGAAATTGAAGTAAAAACGGCACGATCTACATTATTTACAGTTTCAAAACTGTTTGTGCCATTTAAATTTGCAGAAAAATCATTTATCTCTCCTATTACTTTCAAGGAATGCTTTTTGTTGATGTCCCATTTTACATAGGTATTTGGTATCCCTAAAACAAGTGACCAGTTTTCATTAAACCTCGCTTTTGCTTGTACAATAGGGTTTACAGTTGTCGTTCCGTTAAGAGTTAGGTAACCTGCACCAATATTAAGCTGTATATATCCTCCTTTTTTACAATAAAAAGTACGTTCTAGATAAGCTAATCCATTAAAATTATAATCATCACTAGTTAAATTTTCTTCTAGGTTAGATGCTATATATGGTACTGCCAAAAGATTTAATGACCATTTATCTGAAAACTTGTAATTAGCAAATAAGCTTAAGTTAACATTGTAAAATTTATCTAGAGCGGTAGCGTCTCTAAATTGATTACTATCCTTATAATCAAACTGGTGTATGTCCAATCCAATAGTTGTAAAAAGAGATAGTTTTTTTAAGCGTATTGGAGGAATACTTAGTTTTCCACTTATTCTATTATAAGTAAAATCTTCAGTAGCTATATTGGGCGTATACTGAATGTAAAAAACATCTCTGTCAAGTACATTTACTTCGCCCGTTACTTGTGCGCTTAATTGTTTACATAGTAGTCCTATGCAAAAAAATAGAATATATTTTTTCATTATATATTGATTTTTAAATTAAAAAAAGAAAATTATTTTAAAGTTATTGATAGATGCAGTTCTGGTACGTTAAAGTTGAACTTCGTATCTTTATAACTAGAAATGGAATTGCTTGTAGGATTGTTAGATGCTCCTACTTTTTCTTTAGGGATACCCAAAAAATTGGTGTCCATTTTTTTGTTGTTGTTAGCATCATAAAAACAAGAGATAGCATATTCTCCGTAAGGAAAATCTTTAATTGTAAAAGATTTTTTACCTGTAGTTATTTTTATTCAATATGTTTTAAAAGCAATATTTCTGTTATTTGGAAATCCTTTGTAACTATTAAACATACTTAATTCTACATAGCCACCTTGTTTTTCAATTCCAGAAAATTCTATAGTAACTGTTCCTTTATTCTTTTGCGTTTTTTCTTTTATAGGTCCAATTGTAAATAATAGACTTATAAGTAACATTTTTAACATCATAATTTAGTTTTTATAATTTATGATACAAAGATGCGCTAGATTCAGTTTGGCAAAATTACCAAATGGCAAGAAATAGAATTAACGAATATTTTTTCTGATACGACTGAGGGAAGTAGGGGTTATTCCTAGGTAAGAAGCTAATTGTTTTAATGGTACTCTATTTAGAATATCTGATTTTTGTAATAAATGTAAATAGCGAGTTTCGGCATCCATAATTTGGAATGATATTAGAGTGTCAATTAAATTTAGGCATAGTTCTTCCATCATTTTTCTCCCAAACTCTTGCCATTCGGGATACTGTTCATAGAATTTATGCATTTTTTTAACCTCAATACTCAATATCATAGATTTACCTACTGCCAGCATCTTTGCTTTAGAGGGCTGTCCCGATTTTATTGATTCTAGATCACTAAAAAAATTATTTTCAAATAGCAACCAAGCAGTTATATCTTTATCTGGCGTATCAATAACTATTCGGATACCACCAGAGACTATAAAATAGTAGTTTGTTACATATTGCCCGTTCTTAATAATAGTTTGATCATTATCATATTCTTTTATAGTGAAGGCTGATAATATAGTGTCTAAAACTGCTTCTTCAATGGTTATTTTTGAATTGATATACTCTTTTAGCGTGTTCATTTTTTTATCTCAACTAAAGTCAAATTTAATTCTGACTAACGTCACTTTTTTATTTTGATATTTAGATTGTTTTAAACCCTAAATCATCAGGTTTTAATTCAAATTTATCGATTTGTTTTTTAATTCTTTTGATGAGTCCCATTTTTCTTTTTTGATCTAGGAACAAATATTGTTTTGGTGGTTTATATTGTACTTTTTTAGTGATCATATTCCAAATGATAACAGCTAGTTTTCTAGCCGTTGCACTTACTGCTGAGTGCCTACCTTTTCTATATGCTACTCTTCTGAAAAAGTCAGAAAGGTGCGTGTCTTTTAGATTTCCTATAGCATTTGCAGCTTGTCTGAGTGCAATTTTGAGTCGATTACTTCCTTTAGGGACTCTGTTAC
>NZ_AUML01000032.1 GCF_000430665.1 Aquimarina muelleri DSM 19832
CAATGGCTAACTTTTAAAACCTAAAAATTAACCAATGATTAAAGCAAAATTATTCGTTTTGGGAACAGAACGAGAACTGTTGTGGACTGATTTAGAATATTCCAAAACATTAAATCATAAAACAGGTCGTTGCGGTGAGATTCCAATGGGAGGGCTTGTTACCCTAGCCTTTTCTTCTGGTTATGATGATGATAGACTACTTCGTTGGATGACTCACAATCCAGAAAACAAATTCTGCACATTAACAGAATGTAAAATTATTTTTTATGAAGGTGATTTTGATGGTGTCACACTTTTTGAATACAAATTTAATGATGCCGCTTTAATTTATTGGAAAGAAAAATTTACTGCTGTAGGAGAAAAACCAATGAGCATAACAATGACAATCTCTGCGGCTATACAAGAAGTAAAAGGAATAACTTTGGTAAAACCTTGGCAAGAGAGTTGGATGCCTCCAAGTGAGAGAATACCTTATCAGCCTCTAGATAATGAAGAAAAAAAACAATATTTTGTAGAAAAAGTTGAAGTTATAGAACTTGATGAAGGGTCAACTAATGGGGATACTAATAGTAAAATGGGGCTTATTTATGGAAAAGAATATACTCTGAAAATTGTCAAATTTAGAAATGATGAAATACCCAGTAATCTTAACCAAATAAAATGGGGCTATACCTATGACCCCGATGATGGAAGTGCTTTTGTAGGAACATTTAAAGAAACAGGAGAAAAAGTAACTTTTAAAACAGATGATTTAGAATTATGTGGTAAAACCATAACCTTTTATGCTTACATAGAGAAAAAAGAAAATGAGGCTGAATTAGAAGTATTTCATCACAACCGTTTTAGATGGTTTAATAGACAAATAGTAGAACAACAAATAGAAGAGCGAATAAAAAAACCTTGGAAAATCAATCAAGGAGGAACTTCTCTTTGTGGGATGGCTTGTTTATTCTATATTTTTGCCAAAAACGATAAGCACGGATATAAAAAGTTTGCAGAAACTCTTCACCGAAAAGGAAAAGCAGTTCATAATGGATATACTGTAGAACCTGATGAAGATGCAAAAAAAGAAATGTATGACACAAACCCTACTACTTCTAAAGAACATCCATGGATTCCTGAAATAGACTGGATAACAATGGCGACTACAAGGAGTAAAGAAAGTGATTTTGGATATACAGGTAAAAAAGGACAAGATGCTTCTGCTATAAATTGGCCTTGGTTAATGACTAATTTGAGTAAGAAACTTTTAGGCTATACAACTGTAAAAATGGATTATTATAAAGTGAACAAATCATACATACGGGATTTCTTTGGTTCAGATGAAAAAATTAGAATTTTAGAAGAGGATATTGACAACGATTATCAAAATGGATATGAAATATGTATGATGATTGATGGAGATATGATAAGTAATAAATCGGATTATGATATAACCGACCTAGGAGAATACCATTGGGTAACTTATGAGGGAGGACTTGAAATTTTGAATGGAATAAATCCAGAAACAGACTACGATAAAGTAACTAATATAAACTTTAATGTAGTGACTTGGGGTGAAATTAAGAATGGTACTCCTAATGAAAAGCCAAAATTAGAATTATCAAAAAAAGCATATAGAAACAATTATTATGGATACTTAAAATTAAAATGATATGATTATTAAAATTTTTAAATACTTAATTGTTATTTTTTTATTGATCTCGTGCCATGATGATAATTGTGAAAAACATATAAATCTTAACTCTAATATTAGTATTTCTGGGTGGAAAGAAACAGATGTTAAAATAGAAAAAATTTATTTAATTCGTTATATCGATAATTTTAACACTGTTTTAGATAGTGTAAATTTAACAAGCCATCAGTTTTTAACACATCATAATAATATTAGAGCAGATAAAGAAAAAGTCTATATAGCATTAAACAATAAAATCGAAACAAAATTAGCTTATCGATTTGTCCTTAATGATACTATAAAATATGATATTTATAATTTCCTCTTAAATAAGGTAACAAAAAAGACTGGCATAAAAGAAATCAATTTTTGTGAATTGGCTGAATATACTGTTAATGGGCATATTATTAATAACAAAGGTTCTAACTCTCTTGTTTTTAGCAAATAGTGTAAAAACGAAAACGGCTTAGAACAGGCTATATGCAATGAAAAAAAAATTGTGCTAACCTCAAAATTCAGAAAAATTTTTAATGATAGAGTTCTTCAAATTACTTTCTAATAGAGAAATTTCTATAATAATTTGGACTTTATTGTTTTTTGCCATTTTAGTTTTTAAATCAAAAGGAAGTCTGTTAAACCTTTGGAGTGTAATTAAAGTAATATTTGTAAAAAAGATTATTCCGTTTTATATAATAATCGGACTGTATTTATTCATCATTATTAATATATTTCGAGAGCTGTCAATTTGGGAGTTTTCTCTTTATAAAGATTTTATTTATTGGTTTTTAACAACAGGTCTTGTACTCTTTTTCGGTGTTTCGGATATAAAGAACTATAAAGATTTTACGAAAATTATTTTAACCACAACTTCATTAACAACTATACTGGAATTTATAGTTGGTTTCTATAATTTTTCACTCATCTGGGAATTGATATTAATTCCATCTTTAACTTTCATATCAATTCTTCCAGTATTTGCAGACTTGAAAAAAGATGACCCAAACACCAAAATTGTAGCAAATTTTTTAAAAAATGTTTTAACAATTATCGGATTTGGTTTTTTAATTTATGGCATTTATAAATTAATCGTTGATTATGCAGATTTCTTTACTTTGAGTAATTTAAAGTCATTTTTACTTCCACCAATATTCACTTTAGTTTTCCTACCAATTATTTATTACACTGTGCTTTATATAAAATACGAAAAAGTGTTTGAAAATTTAAGACGTTATAAATTTCTTACATTAGATAGAAAAAAGAAAATTAGAAGTTCCATTTTAAGATATGCCTATATTAATTTGAACTATATTGAGAATGCTAATAAAATAATTATCTTTAGAAAAAGGGAATTGCAGAATGAAACTGACATTAAATCATATTTACGGAAAAACGTAAAACTGAAACAAAATGCGTAAATCACTGCATACAGTCGAGTAGGAAAAGGGGAATTTCACCCCTAAACCTCTCACAGCTCTACTGAGTTTATCGAAGTACCAACATATATCTTTCGTCAAGCTAAGGACAGGCTATACAAATCTCTTATACGGCTTTTATTATATAGTCAATCGTTACGTTTATTGATAAGCTGTCCTGAGCAAGGTCGAAGCACCCCCGCCCATAAAAGACTTGCACCCTCTAGATGAATTATTTATCTTCGATAAATAAAAAATGCCCATGCTGGGCACACACAATAGCTATAATTTATCACTTGCTTCTTTCCTACTTACGAAAGCCCTAGCAAACTATTAGAAAATATGAAAAAAATCCCGCAATTATTACTTGTTCTTATAATATGCCTGCTTTTGGGATGCAAACAAAGTTCTAACCCATCAAATATTAATGGTATAAATATTAATTATGAAAAAAATACCGTAGTCTTTAAAGACTATTATGACAGCGGAGAACTACTTGTCACTGGGCAGTATACAAATAAGGAAAAGACAGGTGAATGGACTAGCTATTTCAAAAACGGGAAACCATCTAAAATAGAAAACTATCAGTATGGAAAATTAGAAGGTACTTGGAAAATATTTCACCCAACAGGAAAAGTATATCTGGACGGAGCACACCTACAAAATTCCAAAATCGGAACATGGAAACACTATTTGGATGATGGAACCCTTAAATACATTAAGCATTATGATACAGAAGGAAGTACAGGCGAATGGAAAAGCTACTATGATTCAGGTGAATTAGCTTCTGTAGAAAATTATAAAAAAGGAAAAGCAAATGGTTTATGGACCTATTTTTATAAAAATGGCCAAATCTATAGAACTGGAGAAAAAATAACAGGCATAGAAAATGGAATCTGGAAAACTTATAATAATAAAGGAGTTCTATTGCTAACTGAAACTTATGAAAAGGGAAAAAAAATACATTCAATTCGAAATAACAAAATGGATAATTAATTATGAGATTTGACTCTTAATCCAAAGTTTAGACGGATCATTTATTTCGGCACTATATGATATTATGCTTCAAAATAACATAACCCCAAATCAAACATTATATTGGATTGGAACTCTATCCGATATAAATTTATTGAATTCAAAAAGCTTAAAAAATAGTTTACAGTCGAGCAGCCCAACGCAGTAATTAATACCACGTTGAGGCTCTCACACATTTAAGAGGAGTATAGCCTTTTCTGTTTCCTTGATTTGATGGTTTTGTGTCGCTTGCCGATGGAAGCCCTTCCATTAGAAGCTATAAACTTAAAAACAGGGCTTTCTAACATTTTTTTATATAGTTCTTCATTAACCTCTACTGGTACAGCAACATTAGGGAACTCTATTTGATAATATTTATTCTTGCGTCCTATTAAACGAACTTCTACTGGTAGCTTTTTCATTTTTTTTTTCAAATTTTTAGATTCTTAAAAAAATATAAATAGGTAAATATTAGTCTTTATTTTACGTCCAACACCTGACTTCGATTAAAAACGGTTTAGATAACTATGATAAATGGAATAGTACTTGTGTTGATGCCTTTTCAACCTTACTCTTGAACAGACAATTTTATTGAATACAGAAACATCATAAACTTATTTTTAAAAACGATAATTAATTTTAATTATTTTCTTAAATCTATACTTGTTACTAAATAATTTATTAGTAAACACAATTATTGTATTTCAAAAAAAGTACCAATGATAAATCCCAACCACTTTAGTCAATTCAGATATATAAATAAGGTAAGGTTTCTAAAAAAAATCTTAAAAAAAGGACAAATCGACACTTCTCTTCAATCACATAGATGACTAATTGTCAAATACATGTGACTTTTAAAATAAAATTGTCTCTCAAATTTTTCAAGGCGTTTAAGTATAAACTGTCAAATAAAAATAGTCCTCTTATGCTATTTTTACAATAGTTCAGAACGTAACCCCCTATACCCTCTAGATTAATTATTTAGTTCTAGACTACTCATAAACTCTCTCTAGATAGTTCAAGTTTTAATTCAGAATACTTTTCAATAATAATTGATGATTTAAAATTTGAGTACAAACTACTACTAATCCAGTAGTCCTTGTAGTAATTAGTTACCGCATTGAGTTTTTTACTTACTATAATCACTAA
The DNA here is from genome assembly GCF_000430665.1 of Aquimarina muelleri DSM 19832. Taxonomy (GTDB): domain Bacteria; phylum Bacteroidota; class Bacteroidia; order Flavobacteriales; family Flavobacteriaceae; genus Aquimarina; species Aquimarina muelleri. Next base: position 5,251 of record NZ_AUML01000032.1, read on the forward strand.
AAATAGACCTATTACCTCATTCTGAATATCTATTCTTAGATCAAAAAAGAAAAATGATTTATTAAAAATAATTAATATACCTAATATTTAAACCCGAAGATATTGATTTTAAACTTCTTGATTTTATATAACTAAACTCGACTAATATCGAGATGTAACAAAACACCCTATAATATTTTTAAAATAGATCTAATTAATGTATACTAGCAACCTATATAAAGGTGAAAATTATGGAAGATAATAAAATGCTCAATTATATTGAAAATGTATTAGAAAACATGCCAACTGGATGGCTAAGTCTAACAACGCATCGATTAGATATTTACGATGAAAAATTGGCCAAAATTCAATTTTTAGAACAGTTTGAAACCTTATTTAATACCAATAATTTTAAAGCATCGGCACTAAGTGAATTACCCACTGCTTTCGACTATATTCGATTAGGTCATCCATTATCCTGTATACTAGAATGGGTGATTGCTAGCTTCAATAATCTAAAATCAGATAATGTAATAAGCTTTGCATCAAAGACGGTTCCTGTTTTGGCTATTCTAAGAAAAAATTTATTAGATAATAAAAACACCCAAATCATTTATACAGGTAAATTACCCGATTATTTTGATACTGAGGTATTAAAAAACATTTATGGTTATAAATTTGAATTAAAGACTGTTGAGGAATTAGAAGAAATTTCTGAGTTTGATGGTAGTATCATTTTCTTTTCACAACAAGATGAAATTTGTAATTTCGATCTAACTCCAAATATTGACTTTTTCATCAATGCTCATTCTTACTTAGGAAGTATTTTACTTGTAAATGGTCAGGGAAATGAAAATTACATTTCAGAAATTCAGCATGTTAGAAGAAGAGAAACAATTGCAATGACGCCAGACAACTCTCTTGCAGCATTAAAATATCTAATAAAAAAATCTTCTGTTAATAATAAAAAAAGTGATCTCGAGACAAACAAAGCATTAGTTTTAGATTCTATAGCAACCATTACTGGTACGAATACAAAGGCGTTAATTGCTTCTAGTGGGCTATCTATTCAATATGCCATTTTAATGGGGCTAATTCATGATGCCCTAGAAAAACATAAAGGAAAAGATATCAAGATTATTGTCCCTCCAAATTGTTATGGTGGAACAAATGATCAAGCTAGGCGAGTTGCTGCCTGTATTGACAATGTCGAAGTATTGGATTTACTAGTTGATGGTGGTAAAGATATGGTTCAAAGTATTGATATAGTTTTAGATAAAATTGCAACCGAAGATGCTATCCCTTACATAATTGCCGAAATCCCAACAAACCCTAGAGTTGAAGTTCCTGATCTTATAAAATTAAAAGATGTTTTAAGTAAAGAACGTAAATCTACAACAGGTAAAATTGCTATCGACCCTGTTTTTATTTTAGATCAAACATTTTGCCCTAATGTACATTTTTTAGGGGATAACGAAATACTCTCTACAGTTAGAACTATTTCATTTGCTAGTGGATCAAAATTTCCAAGTGGCGGACTATGTACTTCGGGGTACTGCGTGGCAAATAAAAAATCAGAAGCTTTGATGCAAAAAGTAGAAATGCATCTAAGACTTTGTGATAACGAAGCGACAAATCTTCAAATAAAAATATTAGCAAAACAATTACCCTCAATGAAACAAAGAATTAATGATGCTTATAAGAATACACGTGAATTTGTAAACTTTATTAATGATGTTTTACCAGAAGCAAAAATTAATTTTGTTTCCAAAGAATTAGCAGAAGAAGGATTTACCCCATCCGTTTTTTCATTAGACCTTCCCACTAAAGGAGATACTGATGAAGAAAAAGAATCTTATAAAAGAGCATTGAATCATAAATTAATCGATTTAATGATCAAAGAAATCCCAAATGAAAGTAAGTACTGTGTGAGCTATGGGCAATTAAATGGATGCTATTGGACGATACCTGCAACATCTACACAAGGAACAACTAAAGAAGGGGACAAAGATTATATTGCTCGTGTAGCACTTTCTCCTAATATGGATCTTGAACTTCATAAAAAAGTCTTTTTAAATTTTGTTGAAAAAATTTGATTTTATTAACCCGAGTTCGACTAATATTAATGAATCGAACTCGGGCTATTAGTAAGTAGAGAAATCTTAATAAAAAAGCAAGATAAATACTGTGTAATACTCTTGTTTTATTACACTATCAAATAAAGATTGCTTTTTTATTGCTAATAATATTATTTATATATCGTAATCCAAATCTTTTTTCTATTTCTGTTAAAACTTCAATTTCAGGCATGTAATTTGGGTTTTGAATGTGTAGTTCTCTTATGCTTAATACCAGATCGATTCTGGCACAAGCTTTTCTTTTTCATTGAAACAAAAAAATATTTATTTTCTTTTCCCGTAAATTAAAACAACAACTCTGGTATAACTTAAAAAAGCATTCTGATGAACAGAATGCTTTTTAATAATTTGTGTGTAAAGAAAAATGTTTATTTAGCTCCCCACTCAGTAAGAGAGTCTTTATTCATTTTAACATAGTCGGCATTTCCTGCCTTACCTGCTAACTCTAACGACATTTTAGCTGCTTTTATTGCACCATCTTTATCACCAGATTTTGCATAAATCAAGGACTGCTGTCTATAATACCAAAAAGCAGGTTGTTTACTTAACGAAATCGCTTTATCAATATGTTCTTTAGCTTTAGCGGTCTCCCCTATTTCTTTATAAAATGTAGCTGCTTGGTAATGATCTCCATCAGATGGTCCTGCCATTGCCTTTTCAATACTTGCTAAAGTAGCTTCTTTTGCTGAAGTTTGTATAGTAACTGCAGCTTCTGTATTAGCCCAAATAAAATTAAGAACAGCAGATTCCATAGTAAAATCACTAAACATTATAGTAAATGTCTCTACATTCATAGGCAATGTATTAGCTTTTACTTTAACATTTGCAGCTACTTTTGCATCTTCCCATTTTTGAGGAGTTCCCCAATTATTTGTGTCTTTATAAAAAATCACATCCCAGTTTTCTTTACCTGGTTTCGTAAAAATTGCGTAAGTACCTTTTTTAAGCTCTTTACCACCAACCTTTACATCATCACTAAAAGTAATTTGTGTGTTTTTATTGGCTCCTGTTCTCCAAAGTTTATCAAAGGGTACTAAATCTCCAAAAATAGTTCTTCCTTTCATACTAGGACGTGAGTACTCTACTGAAACATCTGTTAATCCAATAACCTGCTCAATTTTTGAAATCGGACTTGGTTGTGGTGCTTTTACCTGAGCTTCAATCCCAAAGGACAATAAAGCAACAGAAAGAAATAAGACTATCTTTTTCATTATATAATTTTGTTTAATTTACTTAATAACGAAAATAAGGATTACAAGGACATAAAAGGTTAACAAAACCTTAAAAATAGGAACCTTATATCTGTTTGCTTTTAAAAAGAATAATTAAAAATACACCTTTCTGAAGGTGTAATAATATTTAGCTTAGTGTTTGGTGGTACAAAAGCTATAATAATTAATAGAAATTACGGCAAGAGGTCTTCTTCATATTGTAGTGATGACTTGGGGCTTATAGCTATGTGCTGTAACGATTAGTAATACTTGTCAACTATCTCTACTAAAATATTGATATTATCAAAGATTAATTCTTTTTAACATATATTTACATTTTTAGAAAAACCATACCCCCCTATGGAACATTTTACTAATGAATTTTGTGAAATAGAATTACATGACAAATATTCTATTCTTACTATTAATGAAAATATAGATTTTACATTAAATAAAGCTTCTATCATAAGAGAAAAATTACGTAGTTATTATAAATCTAAAGACTTTATAATGATTAGTTACCGTAAACACCAACATAAAGTTTCTGCTGAAGTATATAAAAAAGGACAACTAGAAAACATGAAAGGTCTAGCAATTGTTTCTAACAATAATAAAGAGAGAGAGAAAGCTATTATTGAACAACCACTATACGATAAATCTTTCACCTTTTTTAGTACTATAGAAGAAGCCAAATCTTGGGCGAAAAGTTTTTTTTAATTTATAATATTTATATTTGTTTAATATTTATAGTTTTTTGTTAAACAAAAATAACGTAACTTTACTGTGTAATCCTATTCTTATGAAGATTTATACACTAAAAGCAAAACAGCACCTTCCTATTTCTGTTAAAGAAGCATGGAAATTTCTTTCTAACCCAAATAACTTAAAAATCATAACTCCAGAGTATATGGGGTTTGAAATTATATCTGGCGCAGATCGTGAGATGTATCCTGGTCAAATCATACAATATATTGTTACTCCAATAGCAGGAATTAAAACCAAATGGGTTACAGAAATAACCCATGTAGAAGAAAACAAATACTTTGTAGACGAACAAAGATTTGGTCCCTATGCTTTATGGCATCATAAACATTTTATCAAAGAAATTAATGGAGGAATAGAAATGGAGGATATTATTGATTATAAAGTTCCTTTTGGTATTCTAGGACAATGTATACACCCATTTATAGTTAAACCAAAACTGAAAGAAATTTTCCAATATAGAGAAAAGAAATTAATAGAACTTTTTGGAACTATTACTAACAAAACTAATAATTCAATCCTCTTTTCTTAAAAATAAAATAATGAAAAAAAATATACTTCTTATTGGTGGCAGCCACGGAATAGGTTTTGAAATTGCTCTAAAATTATATAGCGAACATACTATTTTTATTGCCTCTAGAACTTCTGAAAACTTAGGGAATCTTGAAGTTACTCACATCCCCTACGATACGTCTAAAGATGAAATTGATGTTTCTTTACTTCCTGAAAGGATAGACGGATTTGTATATTGTCCTGGTAGCATTAATTTAAAACCTTTTAAAAGGCTCGAGTTAAAAGATTTTGAAGAGGACATGCAAATCAATTTTATGTTTTTGGTTAAAATCATACATGCATTACTCCCTAAATTAAAAAAATCAAAGCAAGCTAGTTTAATTTTTTTTAGTACAGTTGCCGTAAAAATAGGAATGCCTTTTCACACCAGTATTGCTGCAGCAAAAGGAGCTATTGAAGGTTTTGCAAAAGCACTAGCCGCAGAATATGCTCCCCTGTTTAGAGTAAATGTAATTGCCCCTTCGTTAACGGATACTCCATTAGCAAAAAAGTTATTGAATAATGAAAAAAAGCAAGAAATCATGGATAGTAGACATCCAATGAAACGTATTGGCCAAGCAGCAGACATAGCAAATATTGCTCGATTTTTGTTGAGCGATGATAGTAGTTGGATTACAGGTCAAGTTATTGGTGTTGATGGAGGCTTATCTACTTTAAATGTAAATTAAATGAGTTCAAAAATATCTATATTTTGGTTTAGAAGAGATCTAAGATTAGAAGATAATATTGGGCTTTTTAAAGCTTTACAATCAGAATATCCAGTTCTTCTTATTTTTATTTTTGACAAAAATATTCTAGATCAATTACCTAAAGATGATGCTAGAATATCCTTTATTTTTGAACGGTTAAAAAAAATAAATCACGAACTTAAAGCCAAACACAACAGCTCTCTATCTATATATCATAACACTCCCGAAAATATTTTTAAAAGCTTAATTTCTAAATATCAAATTCAAGCGGTATATACTAATCAGGATTATGAACCTTATGCATTAACTAGAGATAATAAAATCAAAACTCTTTTACAAAAAAGTAACATACAATTTAATTCATTTAAAGATCAGGTTATATTTGAGAAGGATGAAATTGTAAAAAAAGATGGTAATCCATATATAGTTTACACTCCTTATAAAAATCGCTGGAAAGAAACATTTGATTCCTCTAAACTAAAAATACATACCACTAAACAACATCTTCACAATCTAGTGAAAAACATAGACTTTCCAGGTATTACTCTCCAAGAAATGGGTTTCATTACCTCATCTATAAAAGTTAGGGATTTTGATACCTCGCCAGATATTATTCAAAACTATGAAGCAACACGTAATTTTCCTTCAAAAGAAAACGGAACTTCAAGAATAGGTCCACATCTTCGTTTTGGAACTGTAGGAATACGAACAATTATAAAAAAAGCTATTGAACAAGAAAACGAAGTATTTTTGTCTGAACTGATCTGGAGAGAGTTTTTTATGCAAATATTATGGCATTATCCACATACAAAAAACACTTCTTTTAAACCAAAATATGACAGGATTGAATGGAGAAATAATGAACAAGATTTTCAAAATTGGACAATAGGAAAAACAGGCTATCCATTAGTAGATGCAGGAATGAGACAGTTAAACAAAACTGGATATATGCATAATCGAGTACGAATGGTTGTTGCTAGTTTTTTATGTAAACATTTACTTATCGATTGGCGTTGGGGAGAAGCCTATTTTGCAGAAAAACTACTAGACTATGATATGTCTGCCAATGTAGGTAATTGGCAATGGGCAGCTGGATCTGGTGTCGATGCAGCTCCTTACTTCAGAATTTTTAATCCAACCACTCAAATTACTAAATTTGATAAGCAACTTATATATATTAACACTTGGGTAAAAGATCTCAATGAACTTAGCTACCCTTCACCTATAATAGAGCATAAAACTGCGAGAGAACGTTGCTTAAAAACATATAAAGAAGCACTTAATCAATAATCTATTTTATAACATTTCTTTAAAGTTATAAACAGAAGTTTTTTGTAATTTACCATTGTTTAATCAATAAATTATAAGCTCATGAATACTCAAACAGTTGCTAATAGATTAGTTGAACTTTGTCGCCAAGGTGAAAATATGCAAGCTCTTAACGAATTATATGACAACAACATTGTAAGTAAAGAAATGCCAGGAAGCCCAAATGAAGTGACCTCTGGTATTGATGCTGTTATCAAAAAAAGTGAAGACTGGTATGCCTCTGTAGAAGAATTTCATGGTGGAGAAATATCTGATCCAGTTGTTGCAGAAAACCACTTTAGCTGCTCTATGAAAATGGATTGTACTTTTAAAGAAAGTGGACGTATGCAAATAGAAGAAGTATGTGTATATCAAGTAAATAATGGAAAAATAACCGAAGAACAATTTTTCTATTCTACACCAAATTAACTTAACTCCTTAACAAATACACTTAAAAATCAAACCTTTGTGATTTGATTTCTAAGTGTATTCTCTAATAATATCTTCACGAATACTCCTTGTTTTGTTATAAAAAACGCCATATTTTCTCCAATACAGGATTACGATTATCTTGTTTCCAAATAACCGAAAGTGTAGCTTTTTGAGATATTTTTGGGATTTCTAAAAATTTTACCCCCAAATCAAACCCATATTGTAATGATGTAGGAACTATCGCTACTCCTAGCCCACTCTCTACCAATTTAAAAATAGTTTGTGCATGCACTGATTTATGAGAAACTTTAGGCGTAAAACCTTTATCCTCACATATGCTCATAATCTTATCATAATATAGGGAACTATAATCCGAAGAGAATAAAATAAAATGCTGATCCGATACCTGTGCTATATTTTTAAAATTCTTCTCCTCTAAGTAATGATTTTTTGGTAAGACTAATGAAAATGTATCTACATGTACTGTTTTCATTTGTATTCCTTTTGGTACTCTGGCTAATCTAACAAACCCAAGATCTAGTTGATCTTTTTCTATCCCTTCCACTTGTAAATGATTAGACATTTCTTCTAAGCTAAATTGTACATTAGAGTATTGTTCATTAACTTTTATTAATAACTCAGGTATAATAGTTTGCATTGCAGAACCCAAAAACCCTATTCGAATCTCTCCATCACTACCCTTATCAATTAAACGAGTTTGTTTTATGGTAAAATCAATATGATTAAAAATATAGTCTAATTCTTTTTTTAGATATTCTCCAGCAACGGTTAAACTTACTTTTCTCTTATTTCTTATAAAAAGAGTTACTCCTATTATTTCTTCCATTTGTTTGATCTGTCTACTCAAACCTGGTTGAGAAATAAATAGTCTATCTGCTGCTTTTCTAAAGTGTAATTCTTCGGCTACAGCCAAAAAATAAGTAAAATGTCGCAATTCTATTTGATAACCCATAGTTATTAATCAATGATTAATTTGGTATTTTTAATTATCAAAAATAGATATTAAATTAGTGCTAGCAAATAAAAACACGATAATGTCAGAAACAATACATCATTTTTTATACGGAGAAGATCATTTAACAGCAGGAATAGCTTTAAAAATTGCGCAAGGAAAAATCCAGGGGATTATTTCTGAAGCTTCTAGAAAAAAAATTAAGACTAGCAGACAAACCGTACTAAATATTGTAGACAAAGGAGATCCTGTTTATGGTATAAATACAGGATTTGGACCACTTTGTACAACAAAGATTTCTAAAGAAAAAACAAACATTTTACAAAGTAATATTTTGCAAAGCCATAGTGTCGGCGTAGGGGATCCTATTGATTCTGAAATCGCAAAATTAATGATGATTCTTAAGGTGCAATCTCTATCCAAAGGATATTCTGGTATAGCAGAAGAAACTTTAGATAGAATTTTATGGCATATTGATAATGATGCGATACCTGTAGTTCCTAGCCAAGGATCTGTTGGTGCATCGGGAGATTTAGCTCCTCTATCGCATCTTTTTCTACCCTTATTAGGATTAGGAAAAGTAGTTTACAACAATAAAACGATTACTACTGCAGAATTATTTAAAGAAACTGGGATAAAACCTATTGACTTAGGTCCTAAAGAAGGATTAGCCTTAATAAACGGAACTCAATTTATTGCAGCGCACGCAGTACAAGTAGTTGCCAAATTGCATAGTTGCCTATCACAAGCCGATATTATAGGTGCAATGATGATAGAAGGGTTGCAAGGATCTGTAAAACCATTTTTTGAAGAACTACATCAACTACGTCCTTTTAAAGGCAACATACATGTTGCCTCTAGAATAAAATCGCTATTAAAAGGATCTGAAATAATGGAAGATCATATCGATTGTGAGAGAGTTCAAGATCCTTATTCACTTCGATGTATGCCACAGGTTCATGGTGCATCCAGAAATGCATGGCTACATTTAAAAGAACTTTTAGAAGTAGAATTGAATTCTGTAACCGACAACCCTATTATCATTAACGAAGAGCTTACTATTAGTGGAGGTAGTTTTCATGGACAACCACTGGCAATGGCTATAGATTATGCTTGTCTGGCTGCTTCAGAACTTGGTAATATCTCTGATCGAAGAATATACCTATCCCTAGAAGGTAACTCTCCCGGGGTACCTAAACTATTAATGTCGGATACTGGTATTAATTCAGGTTACATGATACTACAATATACTACAGCTGCATTAGCTAGTGAAAACAAAGGATTATGTTTTCCTTCAAGTGCAGATAGTATTCCTACTTCACTTGGTCAAGAAGATCATGTAAGCATGGGATCTATAGGAGGAAGAAAAGCTTTACGAGTTATTGATAATCTAGAAAAAATACTAGCTATAGAACTTTTAACCGCAGCACAAGCATTTGAGTTCAGAAAACCATTGAAATCTGGGATTATTTTAGATGAAATTCACAAAAAAGTGCGTGAAACTGTTTCTTTTGCAGATAAAGACCGTGTGTTTGCTGAGGATATCGAAAAAGGAATTGAAATAATTAAAAATAGAACAATTATTAATACCGCTAACCAAATAGCAAAAAAAGAACAGGTATCTATAGAAACCCAATTTTCAGATGAATTCGAAGTTTATTAAAACGACACCGTAATTTAATTGAAAACAAAAACAGTTTTTTTCATTAAAGAAATGGTATACATCCAGTTCATCACTAAAAATACAATATGAAACAGTATAAACTAATAGGTCCAATTACACAACTCATTTCTTTGGATACTATAAAAACCAAAGGCTCTGTAAAAGATCAGGATCTAATTATTATAGAAAAAGCAGGTATTCTTATTGAAGACGAAAAAATACATACTATTGGTCAGTTTTCGGATTTAAAAGAAAAAGCAGATATACATACTACCGAAATTATAGAGCTACATACAGATTATGTGTGTACTCCTGGGTTTATCGATGCGCATACACATATCTGTTTTTCAGGATCAAGAGCTAATGATTATGCTATGCGAAACGCAGGAAAATCTTATCTTGAAATAGCAAAAGCTGGTGGTGGTATTTGGGATACAGTAACCCAAACCAGAAAAGCCAGTATACAGGAACTTTCTAATGGAGTAATAAAAAGAGCCAATACCCTATTAAAAAATGGTATTACAACGGTGGAAGTAAAAAGCGGATATGGTCTTTCTGTAGAAGAAGAGCTTAAAATGCTACGGGCTATAAAAAATGCCAGTCCAGAAACAAAAGTAGATTTAATTACTACTTGTCTTGCTGGGCATATGTTGCCAAAAGATTATACAGGAGATCATAAAGAATATCTCGAAGAAATTAGCACGACCCTATTCCCTATTTTAAAAGAAGAAAAACTAGCAAATAGAATTGATGCTTTTATAGAACAAAGTGCTTTTTCTCCATCTCATATTTACCCTTATTTTGAAAAAGCAAAACACATGGGATTTGATATTACAGTACATGCAGATCAATTTACTGCAGGAGGTAGTGAAGTGGCTGTAAAAGTAGAAGCAATAAGTGCCGATCATTTAGAAGCAAGTACTGATAAAGAAATACAAATGCTAGCAAAAAGCAATGTAGTTTCTGTAGCATTACCAGGTGCATCGATAGGATTAGGGTGTAGCTTTACCCCTGCTAGAAAAATTCTGGATGCAGGAGGAGCACTAGCAATAGCAAGCGATTGGAACCCAGGTTCTGCTCCTATGGGTGATTTACTAATGCAAGCTTGTGTTTTAGGTACTTTTGAAAAATTAAGTAATGCCGAAGTCCTTGCTGGGGTAACATCCAGAGCCGCAGCAGCACTTAATCTTAAGGATAGAGGAAAATTGGTTTCAGGAATGTTAGCAGATTTCAACCTGTTTCCTACCCACTCTATTCATGAAATTTTTTATCATCAAGGCAAGCTTGTTCCCTCGCAAGTATGGAAACGAGGAGTTTTAGTACCCTAAGATATTACCTTTTTTGCCCTACAGAGTCGAATCGGAAGATGGATCTTAAGTATTTTTTTCCATTTCGGCTCTGCTTAACCTAACTAAAATTTTAATTTAAAACATATATCGATGACCTTTAAAGAACAAATACTACAAGGGATTCCTGAAATATTACCAAAAAAAAGATCTTTAGATCCTAAAGTTAGTCGTGCTCCTAAACGAAAACAAATTCTTTCTACCGAAGAAAAAAAATTAGCGCTTAAAAACGCATTACGATATTTCCCTAAAGATTGGCATAAAGAACTTGCTATTGAATTTTTAGAAGAATTAAATACCTACGGACGTATCTACATGTATAGATTTATGCCAGAATATGAAATATCTGCTCGTTCTATTCATGAATATCCGTCCAAAACAAACCAAGCCGCAGGGATTATGTTAATGATCCAAAATAATTTAGATCATGCGGTAGCACAACATCCTTATGAGCTAATAACATACGGTGGTAATGGTGCTGTATTTCAAAACTGGGCACAGTATCTGTTAACTATGCAATATCTGGCAACGATGACAGACGAGCAAACTTTACACATGTACTCTGGGCACCCAATGGGATTGTTCCCATCTTCTAACGATGCTCCAAGAGTAGTAGTTACCAATGGCATGATGATTCCTAATTACTCGAAACCAGATGATTGGGAAAAATATAATGCGCTTGGAGTTACACAATATGGCCAAATGACCGCAGGTAGCTATATGTATATCGGGCCTCAAGGAATTGTACACGGTACCACTATTACCGTAATGAATGCTTTTAGAAAGACGTTAAAACCAACAGAAACCTCTGCTGGTAAAATATTTTTGACTTCTGGATTAGGAGGAATGAGCGGTGCACAGCCTAAAGCAGGAAATATTGCAGGATGTATCACTATTTGTGCAGAAGTAAATCCAAAAGCTGCTACAAAACGTCATGAACAAGGTTGGGTAGACGAAATTATTGATGATATTAATGATTTAGTTACTCGTACTAAAAAAGCGATGGATCAAAAAGAAATTGTATCTATTGCCTATCAAGGTAATGTTGTGGATATCTGGGAGAAATTTTATGATGAAAATATTCATATTCAACTAGGATCTGATCAAACCTCTTTACATAATCCGTGGTCTGGTGGATATTATCCTGCTGGATTAAGCTATGACGAAGCAAATACTTTAATTAGCACAAATCCAGATGCATTTAAACAAAAAGTACAAGAATCCTTACGCCGACAAGCAGATGCTATAAATAAACATACTGCCAGAGGTACTTATTTCTTTGATTATGGTAATGCATTTTTGTTAGAAGCTTCTCGAGCTGGAGCAGATATAATGGCAAAAAATGGAATTGATTTTAAATACCCATCTTATGTGCAAGATATTTTAGGACCAATGTGTTTTGATTATGGTTTTGGTCCTTTTAGATGGGTTTGTACTTCGGGTAAACCTGAAGATTTGGATACTACAGATCAAATAGCTTTAGAGGTTATGGAGTCTATCAAAAAAGTATCTCCAAAAGAAATTCAGCAGCAAATGCAGGATAATATAACTTGGATACGAGAAGCAAAACAAAACAAATTAGTAGTTGGGTCACAAGCACGTATTTTATATGCAGATGCCGAAGGAAGAATTAAAATTGCTGAAGCTTTTAACCAAGCCATACAAACAGGAAAAATAACGGCTCCTGTAGTTTTAGGTAGAGATCATCATGATGTAAGTGGTACGGATTCCCCATACCGGGAAACCAGTAATATTTATGATGGCAGTAAATTTACTGCAGATATGGCTATACATAATGTTATAGGAGATAGTTTTAGAGGAGCCACCTGGGTATCTATTCATAACGGAGGTGGTGTTGGCTGGGGAGAAGTAATTAATGGTGGCTTTGGGATGCTACTAGACGGTACAGAAGAAGCCTCCAAAAAACTAGAGCGAATGTTATTTTATGATGTAAATAATGGTATTTCCAGAAGAAGTTGGGCAAGAAATGAAGAAGCTTTATTTGCAATAAAACGAGAAATGGAAAGAACCCCACAACTTAAAGTCACTTTACCAAATCTGGTAGATGATGAATTATTAGAGAATTTTATTTAAACTAATTTTCTACTATATGAAAGTTGAAATTATAAAATCACATACTTTAAAAAAAAATACTTGGTCAGGAGGTACTACGACTCAGTTTTTTATATACCCCCATTCTGCTGAGTATTCAAAATTAAATTTTGATTTTAGATTAAGTATGGCTACCGTTGCAATAAAAGAGTCTGTTTTTACTTCATTGCCAGGAGTATCCAGAAAGTTATTGGTGTTAGAAGGAGAGATAACTTTAGATCATGAAAACAGACACCAAAAAAAACTTGGTAGATTTGATATGGATGAATTTGAAGGAGACTGGAAAACTTCTTCTGTCGGAAAATGTACCGACTTTAATCTAATGACTAAAGAGGAAACTACAGGAAAATTAATTGTTTTTGACAGTAAACAAAATGAAAACATCCAATACTCTATGAAAAATAAAGAAGATTGGTTATTTATTTATAATTATTCAGGAAGCATCTCTGTAGAAGTAAATAAAAAAACACATGTTATAGATGCAGGCGATTTATTAATTATTCGCGAACGAACTAATACTTTACATATTAAACCTGTTAAAGACAGTATCTTAGTTTTTGCCGAAATAACAAAGAAACAACCTTATGAATCTATTTAAAATTAAAGAGGCTAAAGCTCCTTTGGTTCCTATCATTATTAGTATACCGCATTCTGGAACAAAATTTCCAAAAGAAATAAAAAGCCATTATAAAAAAAGAATGCAAAAACATTTAGATGATACCGATTGGTACGTACATTGGTTATATAAATTTGCCCCTTCTCTGGGAATTACAGTTATAAAAGCTAACCTAAGCAGATGGATTATTGATCTTAATAGAGATCCTGAAAGTGTTCCTTTGTATACAGATAATAGGCTTATTACCAACAATACTCCAACTACCGATTTTTATGGTAACAAAATCTATATTTCTAAAGAATTCGAGCCTAATCAAAATGAAATTAATCGAAGACTAGAAACCTATTATTGGCCATACTATAAGCAAATCGAAGATTTATTAGAAAAACGAAAAAAGCAATTCGGAAAAGTACTATTATGGGATGCACACTCTATCCGTCATAAGGTAAGTACTATCCAAAAAGATCCTTTTCCTGATATGATTTTAGGAAATAATGATGAAAAAACAGCACATCCAGATGTAATAAAATCGGCATTAAACGGATTAAAATCAGGAGAATTTGCTATAAATCATAATTCCCCTTTTAAAGGGGGACATATCACCCGTTACTTTGGTAAACCTGAAGATGATATTCACTCTCTACAACTCGAGATGAACAAAATTCTGTATATGGATGATAATGAAATTACTTATAATAAAGATCGAGCAAAAAAGGTACAGAAAGTATTACAAAATACTATGGGCAATTTAATTGAAACTCTAAAAAAATAGTAAAAGAGGTACAAAAAATAAAAAAGTTGGAATACTAAAAATTGAAGATAGTACTTTTATTTCCTAAATTCTCATGGACTCAAAATCTTACAGATTAAAACAAATGAAAACATACCATTTTAACGGAATATTACAAAATACAGGTTGGCTACAAAACACAACAGTAACGGTAAACAAAGAAGGTATTATAACTAATATTTCATCCTTTGATCCAAATACCATATCCAATGATCTAGTTAAAGGATTTGCTATTCCAGGATTTCAAAATGCACATTCTCATGCTTTTCAATATGCAATGGCTGGTTTAGCAGAAAGACATGAAGGCACCAGTAATCCTGATGATTTTTGGGGATGGAGAGAAGCAATGTATCAACTTGCATTACGTATGAATCCAGAACAAATGGAAGCTATTGCAACTATGCTATATGCAGAAATGGCACGCCATGGATATACTAATGTTGCAGAATTTCATTATGTACATCACGATAAAAACGGAAAACCATATACTAACCTTGCAGAAATGGGCAGTAGCTTGATCTCTGCGGCAAAAACAGTAGGTATTGGCATTACCTTAATTCCGATTTTTTATCAAAAAGGTGGTTTTGGACAAGCCCCTAATGACAGGCAAAGAAGATTTATTTCTCCAACAATAGATAGCTATTTAAAATTATTAGATGCTAGTAAAGAGGCATGTAAGTATTATGAACACGCAAATATTGCTATAGGAATTCACTCTATGCGAGGAGTTGAACCTATGGATATCGCAAAAATAGCACAGTCTGGGCCACAAGATATACCTTTTCATATTCATGTTTCAGAGCAAATTAAAGAAATCGAAGACTCTATAAAATATCTAAATAAACGTCCGGTAGAATGGTTACTGGACACTATAGAAATGAATGATAGATTTCATTTAGTACATGCAACACATTTAACAGATAAGGAGATAGAAGGAATCGCTAAAAGCAAAGCTAATGTAGTACTTTGTCCCAGTACCGAAGGTAATTTAGGGGATGGCTTATTTCCTTTACAGAAATATCAAGAAAAAGGTGGTAAATGGAGCATTGGAACAGATAGTCATATTGGTCTTAACCCTTTAGAAGAATTAAGACTTTTAGACTATGGACAACGATTAATATCTCATAAAAGAAATACATACTCCTCTACTAACCAAGGAGATTCTGGAATGTATGCTTTAGAAATGGCAACCATAAGCGGTAGAAAAGCAATGAATAATTTTAATTCTACATTTTTTAAAGTTGGCGAACCTCTAAATGCTTCAGTATTTGATAGCTCATCTGCTTTAATATCTACTGCTTCTATTAAAAATTTATCTTCTACAATAGTATATGCAGGTGATTCATCTATGCAATTAAAAACAATGGCTTATGGTGAAGAAATTGTAACATTAGGAAAACATAGTTCTTACCAAATTATTAAGGAGAATTTTATAAAAACAATGAAGCAACTAAAAAGCAGATAAATTTTAAAATTATCTCTATCCAATCTAAAATATCAGTTTTTAGAAATCTTGATTGAAACTTTTTCATTTTTTATTCTAAATTGCGGCTATATATAAGGCTAAATAATCCTTTTTTAAGAGCCTATATAAACCGTAATAATGTCATTTACAATACATGTAAATAAGTTTCAAAAGAATAAAGATATAGAGTATAAGATACAAACAAATGAAAACTGCCACTATAAAAGAAATAAAAACAGAATTAAATACTTGCTCACATCAAGAACTAATAGAATTATGTCTTCAATTATCTAGATTTAAAAAAGAAAATAAAGAACTGATTACCTATATATTGTTTGAATCTACAAACGAAAACGAGTATATTATTCAAATAAAAACAGAAATTGATGAACAATTTAATATGATTAACACGTCTACTTATTATTTTATAAAAAAGAGTGTTCGAAAAATTTTACGAAACGTAAAAAAGCATATTAGGTACTCCAAAAATAAAGAAACTGAAGTAGAGTTATTACTTCATTTTTGTGGTAAATTAAAACACATTACCCCTTCAATCCAAAATAACATTGTTTTAAAAAACATGTATCATCGAGAGATAATGTCTATTCAAAAAAAAGTGCAGGTACTGCATGAAGATTTACAGTATGATTATACTATAAAAATAAAAGAATTACTGATATAATGCTTCCCTTCTTAAATTTGAACCATCATATCCTTAATTTCTTAATAAAAAAATATATAATATTTTTTAAAACATTGATTGGCAAATTATTTTTATATTTTTGTTTACAATAAACATATAAAATATGTGTTTATTTAAATATGTAAAAAACACCTTGATGATGATCATTTAGATATTTGGCATTATCTTTGATTTTTATTAACTAATTTAAATTTTAACAATGAACAAAGGAACAGTAAAATTTTTCAACGATGCCAAAGGGTTTGGGTTCATCACCGAAGAAGATTCTAACAAAGAACATTTTGTACACATTTCTGGTTTAATCGATGAAATTCGAGAAGGAGATGCTGTAGAATTTGACTTACAAGAAGGTAAAAAAGGATTAAATGCAGTAAATGTAAAAGTAATTTAATATATACTACTTAATTTTTTTAAAACAAAAACCTGTCAAAATATGACAGGTTTTTTTATACTATTTTTAAGAAAAAAGCAGAAATAATAGAAATTTAATTGTTTTAAAATCAGTTTTTTACCTATAATCTTTTAAAAACAACATAATTTTTTACTAGAATTTATTATATATCCAAAAATTAAAACCCCTCATATCTTAGCATAACCCATTTTATTACTGAATTTAAGTTCGAAATTTTCATAAAAAAATATTTTTTTATGAATTTACACAACAAAAATTTAACAATTGTTCGTAGATTTAAGGGACTATAAAAAAACATATATTATACAATGAGGTTAATAAAATAAATTAAAACATCATTTTTGATGCGGTATTATACTCTATGGATACACTAAATTTTTATCAAATATTAATTTTTCTATTTCAAGGATTTGTTGTTGCTTTTCTTATTCTACTACTTTTTCGTTTACGAACAATCATAGGCTTAGGACTACTTTTCACATCTTTAGGGTTATTTCAGTTCATTCAAGTTTTTATGGCTAGCGCTCTATATTTTGAAATATCAGATGTTATAACAATCTCTCCTGGCTCCTCTGTTTTATTTTCTGCTACGTTATTTGCTATATTATTGATTTATATTAAAGAAGATGCTACCACTGCCAGAAAATTGATATATGCTCTAGTTATTGCTAATGTAGTATTATGTTTTCTCTTACTTTCCTTTAGAATGAACATAGAAGGTGCCTACAATTATAATCCATTTGATGTTTCTACAGAATTCTTTTACACCAATATGTTTGTATTAATAGTCGGCACTTGTGTACTTTACCTTGATGCTTTATTGATTATTTTTTTATATGAATATATATCCAAATACACTTCAAATCTCTTCTTAAGAGTATTATTTACTATGATACTTGTTTTAAGTTTTGATTCTGTTTTTTTTACATTAGGTTCCTTTTGGTATTTTAAAGACATACAAAAAATTATAATATCAGGTTTGGTGTCTAAAAACATTATGGCATTAGTTTACAGTATTTTATTTACTGTTTATTTAAAATATTTTGAAAAAGAAGATGACCAATTAAATTACATTAATTTTAAAGACATTTTTCATTCTCTTACTTATAAACAGAAATTTCAAGTAGCCGAAAAAGCAGTACAACTTACCGAAAATAGATATCATGTCTTAACAGATCTAGTTCCTGTGGGTATTTTTATGACTAGTAGTGAAGGAAAAACTACATTTGTAAACCCAAAATGGTGCGAAATTTCGGGGTTATCAAATGAGGATGCTTTAATAAATGGATGGTTAAAAGCAGTGCATCCTGAGGACAGAAAAAAACTAAAGCAAGGATGGTATACTAGTGCTGATAAAAGAGAAACCTATGATGTAGAATACAGATTTCTTAAATCTGATGATTCTATAACTTGGGTTTTAGGAAGGGTAATTCCAGAATATAATGAAAAACAAAAAATTATAGGTTATGTAGGTACTATTACAGATATTACAGACATCAAATTATACGAGGAAGAATTGAATCGTTTAAAAGAAAAAGCTGAAGAAAGTGATCGTCTTAAGTCTGCTTTTCTTGCAAATATGAGTCATGAAATCCGAACTCCAATGAATGGTATAATGGGATTAGCAGAGCTTTTGGATGAGCCAAAACTTACTGGTGATGAACAACAATTATATCTGGATTTAATTAAAGAAAGTGGAGCAAGAATGCTTAACATTATTAGAGATATTATTGATA
This sequence comes from Aquimarina muelleri DSM 19832, assembly GCF_000430665.1. Lineage (GTDB taxonomy): Bacteria > Bacteroidota > Bacteroidia > Flavobacteriales > Flavobacteriaceae > Aquimarina > Aquimarina muelleri. Next base: position 24,159 of record NZ_AUML01000032.1, read on the forward strand.
TTTCCCGAATAGCTGCAGATCAGGTAACGGTAGACATACAAGAAATTAACATTAATGAGCAGACCGATTATTTATTTAATTTTTTCAAACCTCAGACAGATAAAAAAGGTATTGTATTGTTATTATCTAATGGTCTTTCTTCTAAAGATGCAACATTAAACACAGATAAAGAAAAGCTAACAACTATTCTTACTAATCTAATAAAAAATGCTATAAAATATACCCATGAAGGTGGTATAGAGTTTGGCTATCAAAAAGAAGATAATGTATTACTATTTTACGTAAAAGATACTGGAATGGGAATTGCCGAAGATAGACAGAAAGCTATTTTTGAACGATTTGTACAAGCAGAAGAGGATCGTTATGCACTAGAAGGTGCTGGTATTGGATTATCTATAGCAAAAGCATATGTAGAAATGTTAGGTGGTAAAATTTGGTTAGAGAGTAAAAAAGAAAAAGGCTCTACTTTTTACTTTACTATTCCTTTTCTTAAAAAACAGAATATAATCACAAATAAAGAGTAGATAAAAACTTCGTAGCATAACAAAAATCCCTTTTTTTAAATAAAAAAGGGATTTTTGTTGTTCAAAATAAAAAATATCTCTTATTCTATTCTTATAATTTTCGCTCCAATTGCTCTTAAACGTTCGTCTATGTTTTCATATCCACGATCTATTTGCTCTATGTTATGTATTGTAGATGTTCCTTTTGCACTTAATGCAGCTATCAATAAAGAAATTCCGGCTCTAATATCTGGAGAGACCATTGTTGTAGCTTTTAATTTAGATTGAAAATCATGACCTATTATAGTTGCTCTATGCGGATCACACAAAATAATCTTTGCTCCCATATCAATTAATTTATCCACAAAAAACAATCGACTTTCGAACATTTTTTGATGCACCATAACTTCTCCTTTAGCTTGTGTTGCCACTACCAATACTATACTAAGTAAATCTGGCGTAAAACCAGGCCATGGAGCATCCGATATTGTCATAAAGGAACCATCAATATAGCTTTCTATTTGATATCCATTTTTATGAGCAGGAATATATATATCATCTCCTTTTTTTTCTAAAGTAATCCCTAATTTTCTAAAGGTATTAGGTATTAGCCCAAGGTTTTCCCAACTTACATTCTTAATAGTAATCTCGCTTTTGGTCATAGCAGCCAATCCAATCCAAGATCCTATTTCAATCATATCTGGCAATATCTCATGCTCACACCCTCTTAGTTCTGTTACACCTTCAATTACTAATAAATTAGATCCTACTCCAGTTATCTTTGCTCCCATACAATTGAGCATCTTACATAACTGTTGTAAATAAGGTTCACAAGCAGCATTATAGATAGTCGTAGTTCCTTTAGCCAAAACTGCAGCCATTACAATATTTGCTGTACCAGTAACAGATGCTTCGTCAAGTAACATATAAGTTCCTGTTAGGCCTTCTGGAGCTTCAACACCATAAAAACGTTCTTCTTTATTGTATCTAAATTTTGCTCCAAGATTTATGAAACCTTCAAAATGAGTATCTAAACGTCTTCTCCCTATTTTATCGCCTCCTGGTCTTGGAATATATCCTTTTCCAAATCTTGCTAAAAGAGGACCTACAATCATTATAGAACCTCGAAGTCCGCTTCCTTCTTTTTTAAATTGTTCGCCCTCTAGGTATTTCAAGTTAAGCTGATCGCTCTTAAATGAATATTTTCCTTTACCAAGTTTCTGAATCTTGACTCCTAGATTGCTAAGAATATCGATTAATTTATTTACATCTCTAATATCTGGTATGTTAGAGATTATAACTTCTTCTGGAGTTAATAATACTGCACAAAGAATCTGCAGGGCTTCATTTTTAGCTCCTTGAGGTGTAATTTCACCTTTAAGCTGATGCCCTCCTTCTATCTGAAAAGTACCCATGTAATCGTAAGTAATTATTAGTTAATTTAGATTGGAGTTTAATAGCGTTTTTTACCTCTATTATTGCTTCGGTAATTTTTTTTAGCACCGCTATTACTACTAGTATTATGTTTTTTCTTTTTACCTCTCATCAAATTTGTAGAATCTGTAAGATCTTCATCACTCCCCTTCAAATTTATTTTCCCATCACTCAATTCATAAAGGTGATTAAATATTGCACTATCTTCAACCGTATCTTTATTCCAGTTCAGGTAGCATTTTTTCATATGATTAGCAATAGTTAAAGTAAGAGCATTTTTTAGATCTCCATCTTCCCAACTATTTGCCACATCAATCATCCTTTTAATATTATTACCATAAAAACGATATTTTGGAAAATTTTGAGGATAATCTAATGGTTCTGGTCTTTCTTGTAATTTTTCTTTAGTCAACACTGGAAAAGGAGTATCTACATCTAATTTAAAATCACTCATTATAAATAATTGATCCCATAATTTATGTTGAAACTCTGGCACATCACGAAGATGAGGCTGTAAATTACCCATTACCGCTATAATTGACTTAGCAACTTTATTTCGTTCTTCCCTATTTTCTATAGCTACCGTATGGTTAATCATTTTTTGTAAATGACGACCATATTCTGGAATAATAAGCTTTTCGCGCTCAGTGTTGTATTCTATATTATATATATCCATAAAATGTATGTAAAAATTGTGTAGAAATAGCTTTAAATATCAACATGTATAGTGCTGCCAATATGAGTTTTTGAAGGGTATTTATAAGTATTTTGTTTATAAACTTCTATAGGTTCTCTTCGGCAATTGATTATTTTATTAAACTATTCTATAATTTGTTGCGCAAAATACTAAAATAAAATAAGTATGCAGTGTGATTACTAAATTTATTTACTCATGAAAATAATTTTAGTGTTTTTTTGATTTTGCAATCTCGTTTTTATAGAAGTAATTCTATTTTTTGGTGCTATAAAGAGATTACACCTTCAACTTTAGAAATAACTTCTTTATACTTTATAATTACATGATCTGGATTCTTCATTCGCACATTTATAGATAAACTGGTATACTTCCCGTTTTTAGATTTTTTAGTGGTTATTACTGCTCCAAGGTTATCAAAAATTGTTTCAATTTGGTTTATTTTACCAGTATCGGTAGGTACAATAAATTTATATAAATATGTAGCAGGCCAAAGTGCTGTATCTGCTAATTGTGTTTTAAGTTTTTTATAAAATTCCTCTTGGTCTTTCATTTCATCCATAAATTCAAAATTTAGGTCAAAGATACAGTTTATGAAATACAAAATTAAATACTTTTTTTAAGGATTATCATCTCCAGAAATCACTTTTAATAATGCTTCATACTCCTCTTTTGTATCTATATCTACGGCTTTGTCTAAAGCTGAAACCACTCGTACTTTATTTCTATTTTGTTTAATAATATATCTTGCTCCAAAATCTTCTTGTAAATGCAATAAGTCATTAAAATGACTTGAAGGAATAATAGCTGGCACTCCTACTCTATTTTTTAAACCAGTAGCAACAAAAAAATCTGTATTCTGCTTATACTCTGCAATTAATCGATCCAAATGTTGACGATCTATTAAAGGCTGATCTATTAATGAAATTAACACAGCATCATATAGCAAATTATCTTTTTCTACTATTTCTTTTATACCAAAATTTATAGAAGAACCTATTCCTGATTGCCAGTTCGTATTATGAATTACAGTTACTGGAAAATGGCGTATTTCATTATAAATCAGTTTATAATTCGCTCCTAAAACAACATAAACAGATGCTTGTTGTAAGGTTATTGCTTGTTCTATAGAATGTCCAATTAACGTTGTTTTTTTCCAAGGCAATAGTTGCTTTGGACTCCCCATTCTACTTGAAGCGCCTGCTGCCAGAATAAGGATAGCTATTTTAGGGTTTGACTGTAGTTGCATTCATCATTTTTTGATTAGAAATAGTGTGAATAGCTCCTTTTTTTTCTTGAAGCGGTATTGGGTTTTGATTTCTAATAACAGATAAAATTTCTGCTATAATTGAAATAGCTATTTCTTGAGGAGTTTCTGCTCCTAAATTTAACCCAGCAGGGCCATGTATACTATCTATAAATGAATTTGGAACATCTGGAAAATATTCTATAAAGGCAGAAAGTATCTTTTCTCGCCGTTTTGCTGGGCCTAACAACCCTATGTAGGCTGGCATAGTATCTTTTATAGCTTGTAGATATAATAAATCTTTAGCAAAATTATGAGTCATTAATACAACCGCAGTTTGATCATCTAAACACCCAATATTTAAATTTTCGGGAGTACTTAACAATACCTCTTGTGCTCCTGGAAAATCCTCTGGTTCTTTTGGGTTTTTAGGCGATCCAATTATGATAACTTCCCAACCTGTTGCACTAGCTAACTTACAAAGTTCTGCTGTATCATGTTCTACTCCTATAATAAATAATCGGAAACATGGTTGTATCTCTCGTTTAAAAACATCTAAAGCAGTATTTGGTTGATTTATTTCTGAAAAAGAAAATTGATTTCCGTTTTTAAACTTAATAACAGATCCCATCATTAAAGAATTGCTTTCAGTTTTTGAATACCAAGAATTAATTTCAAAAGGTATTCTTAATGTTAAATGTTTTTGTATTTCTGCAATAATATTAATATTCGCTTCTAGTTTTTCAATTAAAATATATAAGACTCCCTCACAACCTAAACGATATTTACCATCATAAGTCATTATTTTTGGTTTTCCAGATACAAAAACAGATTGTGCTTGTCGTAATACTTCTTTCTCTACACAACCACCACTTACTGCTCCTGTTACCTTTCCATTTTGCAGTATTAACATTCCTACCCCTGGTCTTCTATAAGAAGACCCTTCTACATCTACCACTGTAGCCATAACAGCTGGTATTTCTAACTGTTTAGCTTTTTGATAACCTTCTATTATTTCTTTAAATTCATGCGTCATAAAAATACTATCCTAATGGTGCTTTATAATTCATATTTTTAATAAATGGCTGCTTATATAAGCGAATTCCTTTTGCTGCTTTTATTGCATTGGCAACAGCTGCTCCTGCAGGAGGTAAAGTTGGCTCACCCAATCCTGTTGGCGCTAAATTACTGTCTATAAAATGGGTTTCGACTACTGGGGTTTCATTTAATCGTATTAAACGATACGTATTAAAATTTTTATCCTGTGGCTCCCCTTCTTTAAAAGAAAAATCCCCATACATAGCATGACCCACTCCATCTATTATACCACCTTCTATTTGATTTTTAGCACCTAGTGGATTTACTACTATACCGCAATCGACTACACATGTGATTTTTTTAACTACTGGTATATCATTCTCTAGTACAACATCTGCAACTTCAGCTACGTGCGTGTTATGGCAATAATATACACTAAACCCTTGATATACTCCTTCTTTTGTTTTACCCCATCCAGATTTATCTACTGCTACTTTAATCACTTCCTCTAATCTTTCTGGCGAATATTGAATCCTTTCGTCTGTAGTTCCTTTTACTTTTTGCAATAAATCTAGACGAAGTTGAATTCGATCTACCTCTAATAGCTCTGCTAGTTCATCAAAAAAACTTTGCTCTGCAAAAGACAAAAAATTGGTATATGGTGCTCTCCAAGCTCCTGTAGTAATATTACTGGTATATTTTGCTACATCTACTTGGTAATTTTCTATAGCTCCTGCTGGAAAAAAATTAGGAATCAACCCATACATATTGGAGTTTATCGAAGCTTCTTTAAGATGATACCCTGTAACATTACCATCTTTAACAGAGGCACTTATTTTATATTTTATAGCAGGTCTATATATCCCTGCAGACATATCATCTTCTCTAGAATAGACTACTTTTACTGGTTTTTGAGCTATTTTAGATATTTCTGCTGCTTCTAAAGCAAAATCTCCATAAAGGCGTCTTCCAAATCCACCTCCCATTCTGGTCATTTCTACAGAAACATCTTTTATATCTCTCTCTAATAGCTCTGCAACTCTTCGTGCAGTTCCTTCTGGTGTTTGTACTGGTCCAACTAAACGAACTTTATTTTTTGTAACATCCGCAAAGAAATTCATTGGTTCCATACAATTATGCGGTAAAAATGGAGATTCATAAATCCTTTCAATTACTTGATCTGCCTCTGCAAAGGCTTTTTTTACATCTCCATCTGCACGCAGAGTTGTAAATTCTTTACCATCCAAAAGGTTTTTCAATATTTTATCATGCTCTTCTGTACTTTCTAATTTAGTATCTGAGGTCCAAGTGGCTTTTAGAGCTTTTTTAGCTTTCATTGCTGTCCATGTATCTTTTGCCAGAACAGCTACTTTATCTCCAAATTTAATTACATCTATTACTCCTTCAATTCCTTTTATATCTATAGCATTACAATCCACTAATTTTTCACCAAAAGAGGGCGGTCTTAAAACACTTGCCACTACCATTCCTTCTTCTTTATAGTCCATTCCATAAAGAGGTTTTCCTGTAATAATTTTATCTATATCTATATTAGGGATATCTTTTCCTATAATCTTGAAATCTTTTGGATCTTTTAATACTATATTTTCAGGAATTTCCAAAACTGCTGCTTCTTTAACCACTTCTCCATATCCTAAGGTATCTCCTTTTGCATTGGTAATCACTCCCTCTTTTGTACTGCACTCTGAGGCACCTACTCCCCATTTTGCTGCAGCAGCATTAATCAACATTTGCCTTGCCGTTGCTCCTGTTTGTCTTAATGGTTCCCAACCTTGTCGAATAGACTGGCTTCCTCCTGCTACTTGTCTGACAAAGTTTTTGGTGTCTAATTCGCCTTGAACAACATGAACGTTATCCCAAGACACATCCAGTTCTTCTGCTATCAACATGGGCATAGAAGTTTTTACTCCCTGCCCTATTTCTGGGTTTGGAGAGAAAATAGTTACCATTCCATTATCTGCTATCTTGATAAAAGCATTAAAATCATTAAAATTTAATTGAGAAACATCAACAGGTGGTACTACCTCTGGTTTACATGCCTGAAACAAGTTAAACCCAATTAACATTCCCCCACCAGCTAATACCGATGTTTTTAAAAAAGATCTTCTACTAAAAGAGGTTGAAATAGAATTTTTCATTTTATTTTCAATTTAATTGAATTAACTCAATTTACTAGCGGCAAGTTCTACTGCCTTTTCTATCCTATTATAAGAAGCACATCTACAAATATTACCACTCATAGCGTCTCTAATTTCTGTTTTATTAGGGTTTTTATTTTGACTTAAAAATGCAGTAGCAGACATTATTTGTCCCGTTTGGCAATATCCGCATTGTGGTACATCGATTTCCTTCCACGCTTCCTGAACAGGGTGCAAAGTGTTTTTAGATAAGCCTTCTATCGTAGTGATCTCCATGTCCTCTACCATAGAAACTTGTAGCAAACAACTTCTTGTAGCAGATCCATCTACATGTACAGTACAAGCACCACATTGACCTATTCCACAACCATATTTTGTACCAACCATATCCAAATAATCTCTTAACACCCATAAAAGAGGAGTATCTTGTTCTGCTTTTATATTATAGGAGGTACCATTAATTTTTAAATTATAAACAGGCATGATTTTTAACTTTAAGATTACACTTATTTAGTCTAAGTAAACAATTACAATAGCTATTTTTAAGAAAGTTACTAAAAAATCACTTTTATAATATAACTTTAACACAGCTTTATAGTTATAGCAATATGATTTTCATAATTCTTTTATAATTACGAAATTTGCCTTAAAATTATATCTTTGGCTAATAAAAAAATTGTTATTATAGGAGGTCCTTCTACAGGAAAGACCACAATCATTAAACATCTTGAATTTATTGAAGAGATATGCCTTCATGAAATTTCAAGACAGGTTACTCAGGAAGCGCAACAGCAAGGTATTGATCAATTATTTTTGAAAAACCCCTTATTGTTTAGTCAAAAACTCATAGAGGGTCGTATAAAACAATATACAGATGCTACTAAAATATCTGTATCCAGAATATTTTTTGACAGGGGTATTCCCGATGTAATTGCATATATGAATTATATTAATAAATCCTATCCATCAGAATTTATGGACGCATGTGAAAAGTATAAATATGATCATGTGTTTTTGCTCCCTCCTTGGGAAGATATACATAAAACAGATAATGAACGTTATGAAAGCTTTGATCAGGCACAACGTATACATCATCATCTTTATGAAGTATACAGCAATTTTGGATATCATTGTATAGAAGTTCCTTTTGGAAATGTCAAAGAACGTAGTGATTTTATATTACAAAACGTTTTATAATGAATACCCCCTTACAAATATTACAGCACTATTGGAAACACACCTCTTTTAAACCTCTTCAGGAAGAGATTATCAACCACATCCTAAAAGGAGAAGATACTTTTGCTCTATTACCAACTGGCGGGGGAAAATCAATATGTTTTCAGATTCCTGCTTTGTTAAAAGATGGGATCTGTATAGTTATTTCTCCTTTAATAGCATTAATGGAAGATCAGGTAAAAAATCTACAACAAAAAAGCATCAAGGCTATCGCCCTAACCAGCGGTATTAAATATTCTGAACTAGATACTCTTTTGGATAATTGTATATATGGAAATTATAAATTCTTATATCTTTCTCCTGAACGTTTACAGCAAAATATTGTACAAGAACGTTTAAAAAAAATGAATATTAACTTAATTGCTATAGATGAAGCTCACTGTATTTCACAATGGGGAAGCGATTTTAGACCTTCTTATAAAAAAATAGAAATTCTCAGGAAAATACATCCCTCTATACCTATGATTGCATTGACTGCTTCTGCTACTACAGAGGTTGTAGAGGATATTATTACTGAGTTAGATCTTTTTCAACCAAAAATATGTAAACAATCTTTTTTTAGATCTAATCTTGGATACCGAGTAGAAAATGTGCTTGATAAAAATTATAAACTTATTCAAATTTTAAGCACCTACCCAGGGACTTCAATTGTTTATGTTAGAAATCGAAAATCTGCTGTAGAACTTAGTGATTTTCTTAACGCAAATGGATATAACGCCACATATTACCATGGAGGTGTAGATTCTGAAAAGAAAACCAAACGCTTTAACCAGTGGCTACAAGAAGACATAAGGGTAATGGTTGCTACAAGTGCTTTTGGAATGGGTATCGACAAACCAAACGTTCGTACTGTAATCCACTACACTATTCCCGAGAGCATAGAAAGTTATTTTCAAGAAGCAGGAAGAGCAGGAAGAGACGGAAAAAAGTCCTTTGCTTTCCTATTAAAAAGTAAAAATGATAACCAACAACTAAATGATCAATTCATAAAAGTTTTACCAGACATAAGTATGGTAAAGTTAGTATATAGAAAACTTTGTAATTATTTTCGAATTTCTTATGGAGAAGGAGAACAGAGTATTCATGATTTTGAGTTTAATACATTTTGTAAAACCTACAATTTAAATACTTTAAAAACATATAATACTATTCAATTTTTGGATCGATGTGGAGTAATTAGGTTTACACAACGATTTACTAAAAAAAGTAGTATTCATATTACAACTACAGGAAATCAATTTTTAGACTTTTTAGAAAATAATAAAGAGTATGAACTAATAGCTAAAGCTATCTTAAGAACCTATGGAGGTATTTTTGATGAAGAGGTAGAGATTAATTTACCACTTATTGCATCAAAAATCAATATCTCAGAATCAAAAATCATTACGGTTCTTAACGCATTAAAAGAATCCGAGTTATTAGAGTTTACTTATAATATTGCTGATGCTGAAATTATTTTTTTAACACCTAGAGAAGATGATCATACTATAAATCGTATAAAACACCATTTGATAAAACAAAATACTTCTAAAATTAAAAAGATAGAAGCTATTATAAAATTCACTGAAAATAATCAAGTTTGTAAAAGCAGACAATTACTTCATTATTTCGGAGAAAAAAAAACGGAAGATTGTGGTGTATGTAGCTTTTGTATTACTAATAAAATTAACTCTACTCCAATAGATTTAAATAAAGTACAGAGTGATATTTTAACGCTTTTAGCAATAAAAAACTTATCTTCAAGAGATTTACTAGCACAATTACCATATTCTGAAAAACTAGTATTAAAAGTTTTACGAGAAATGAACACACATCAACTTATAAAGATTAATCCCGATAATAACTATCAATTAGTATAGAACCAATGAGAGACTTAAGAATCCTGTTTATGGGTACGCCAGATTTTGCTGTCGAAACCTTGAAAACAATTATAGAAAACAAATATAATGTTGTTGGTGTTATTACCGCACCAGACAAACCTGCGGGCAGAGGTAGAAAACTAAGAGCATCTGCAGTAAAAGAATATGCCGTTTCTAAAAACTTAAAAATTCTTCAGCCTACTAATCTTAAAGATGAAAAATTTATCGAAGAATTAGCTTCTCTAAAAGCAAATCTTAATATCGTTGTAGCTTTTAGAATGTTGCCAAAAGTAGTTTGGAATATGCCTAAATACGGTACTTTTAATTTACATGCATCTTTACTACCAGATTATCGAGGAGCAGCACCTATAAACTGGGCAATCATTAATGGTGAGAAAAAAAGTGGTATTACTACTTTTTTTATTGACGAAAAAATAGATACTGGTAATGTTATATTTCAAAAAGAAGTTATTATCGATAATGAAGATACTGCTGGTATATTACACGACAAACTCATGATAGATGGCGCTAAACTTGTTTTAGAAACTATAAAAGCTATAGAAAACGATTCTGTAAGTGTTAAACCTCAACCAAAAGAAAACACCTTTAAAACAGCTTATAAACTAAATAGAGAGAACACTAAAATTAATTGGAAAGAGGATATTAACATTATCCATAATTTGATAAAAGGACTAAGCCCTTACCCTTCTGCTTGGTGTAATTTATACAATAAGGGCGTATTAGAAACTATAAAAATATATAATGCTCATCCTATATTAGAAGTTCACAATTATGAAACAGGAAAAATCATTATTGAAGACTCTATCATAAAGGTTGCTGTACAAAATGGTTATATTTTAGTGGATAAACTTCAATTACCTGGAAAAAAAGCAATGGACTCTAAAGCTTTATTAAATGGGTATGATTTTTATAGAGATGCTAAAATGAGCTGAACCCTATGTATAATAAGGCTTTAAAAATCTATATAAAACAACATTGGTTATTAACAATCGCATTGAGTTATCAACAAATCCCTGTATTTACTGGGCTAATCCTTGCATGAATCATAAATCCGTATAAATTTGTAAAGCGTTTAACATAAAGATTGGTTTAACCAACAATTAATTTAAAAACAGAATTATGAACAAAACAGAATTAATCGATGCAATGGCAGCTGATGCTGGAATTACTAAGGCAGCGGCTAAAAAAGCTTTAGAGTCTTTCTTAGGAAACGTTGAAGGTACTCTTAAAAAAGGAGGACGTGTTTCTTTGGTTGGATTTGGATCTTGGTCAGTATCAAAAAGAGCTGCAAGAGAAGGAAGAAACCCACAAACTGGTAAGACTATTAAAATCGCTGCTAAAAACGTTGTTAAGTTTAAGGCTGGTGCTGATTTATCAAGTTCAGTAAACTAATCAGTTCGTTTTCGATATTATTCAAAAAGCCTCCACAAATAAGGAGGCTTTTTTTATGCTTTTGTTTAAAAAATGCTTTTACAGCTTTGATTTTTAGAAATAATTATTTAGATTTAAGATAACCAAAATTCCCAATATGATTTCACTCCAACCCACAAAGGGAAATTTATTAATCGCAGAACCATCTATTATAGGTGATGTATCTTTTAATCGTTCAGTGGTTCTTTTGGCTGATCATGGTGATCAAGGCTCTATTGGATTTATAATGAACAAACCTTTAGATTATTATCTTGCTGATCTTATACCTGAAATAGAAATTGAATTTAAAATATATAATGGTGGGCCTGTAGAGCAAGATAATTTATACTTTATACACAAGATTCCTGATTTAATACCTAATAGTGTTGAGATATCAAGCGGAATTTATTGGGGTGGGGATTTTATTATTGTATCCAAACTTATTGCTGAAAATAAAATAACTCCTAATGAAATTAGGTTTTTTCTGGGATACTCTGGCTGGGATTCAAAACAACTTAATCAAGAATTAGAAGCCAACTCTTGGGTTATTGTTGAAAATAATTATAAAAAGAATATTTTTGGTAAATCTTATGATACTTTCTGGAAAGAAAAAATGATAGAATTGGGTGGTGAATATTTGCTTTGGTCTAATGCCCCAGAAAATCCTGCTTATAATTAATCTCCCAACCTTACTCTAGTATTTAATATCCCTAATAATCTTTTACTGGTTTTGGTATCATAGTTCTTTTTCCTAAACTTTGTTATAGGTAAAATACCTGTAATTACATTAGTAATAAACAATTCATCTGCTTTTTGAAGTTCAAATGGAGAAATAGAAGCTTCTTCTAGTTGGTACTCTGGAAGTTTTTCAAAAATTCGTAACAATTGAGTTCTAACAATCCCTTTTATACATCCGTCTGCTAAAGGAGGTGTTTTTATTGTATGACCTTTTACCAAAAACAAGTTACCGTTTAAGGCTTCGACAATCATTTTATTAGAGTTTATAAGTAAACAGCTATCAAAACCATTCTCTCTAGCAAAGATCCCACCAAGAATATTTATCAATCTATTATTCGATTTTAGTGTAGATAGAAGATCTGCCGCTACATAATGATCTTTATATAGGGTAACTTCATACTCTTGTTCTTTAATCGTATAAAAATTAGATTGCAAATCCGAAACCGATATGGTATATTCTATTGCATTAGACAAAGGAGTATATAGCCCCCCTGAAACCCTATGTATCATTAGTTTTACTCGTGCTGAACTATTACTTAAACCATTTTTCACAATGATATCCATAATCTCTTGCTGCAAAAATTCTGGAGTAAATTGCATTGGTATTTGCATCCTAAGAATACGCATTGAAGACATTAATCTAAAATAATGATCTTCCCAAAATAAAATTTCTCCAGAATTAACTCGTATAGTTTCAAATAAAGCATCCCCGTAATTATACCCTCTGTTGTGAGTAGTTAGTAAGGCTTTATCGTCTTCTAATAAATTTCCATTAATATTAATCATAAAAAAATTCCCATAAACATATCTTTATGGGTTGTAAAAATTAGTTTATAAAAAGAATGTTTATGCTGATCCTAAAACTTGTTTAAGGTTGCTAATCATATTATCCCAAAGCATTTTACTTTCAGAAATCTCATCTTCTTCAGAATAATCGGTAATCATAAGAGAAACATCCTTTGTTATTTCATCTACTTGAATACGTAATTCGAAAAAATAATCGTTTCCTTCTTCTTCATCTTCTACCCATCTAAATTTAATTCTCTCCCCGCTTTTTCGACTTAAGAGTTTTGCTTCTTCTTCAGAATCATCCCAGATAAATGTAAATAGCTCTCCCCTAGAGTTTACGTTGTCAGCAAACCACTCTGATAACCCAGATGGTGTTGAAATGTATTGATACAATAGTTGCGGTGATGACTGTACCACAAATTCAAGTTCATATTTTGTTTTTTCAGACATATCATATAATTGTTGGTAAGCCAATATATAGATTAATTATATACTTTGAAAGGACATTGAAAAAAAAATTAATTATGCATAAATGTTTGCCACATTCTAATTTGTTTTTATATTTGCACCCTCTTAAAAGAGTTCTGTAATAAACACTCTATATAACAATAGTAATTTTATATAAGTTTTGTTACTGTGAATAAAAAAATTTGGCGAGGTAGCTCAGTTGGTTAGAGCGTCGGATTCATAACCCGGAGGTCGGGGGATCGTGCCCCCCTCTCGCTACTAGGAACAACAAAAGAAAGCTGACTTTAACGAGTCGGCTTTTTTATTTTATGTACTGTCCCGTCCCGTCCTATATATCGATTTTAGCTGATTGTTACAATACATCCTTTTCGAAGTTAACGCAAGATCATAATTGGTTAATGTATATAGATATAACCTACTAGCTTAACCCTATGCATGATAGGATATTAAAATACGCTAATCCAAGTGCTTTTTATTATTACTGTAACCTGTTTAACAGCTCTTTTGCTTCTTTATATTTATAATTTTGAGGATTTTTCGATAGGATTTGCAACTGCGTTTTAGCTTCTTCAACTTTATTTATCTTTAAATAAGTTAAAGAAAGATACCAATATGCTTTCGACGCATCCAAAGTATCGCTGCCAAGTAGTTTTTCAAAACTTTTTATCGCTGCTTCATTTTGATTTAATTCTAATTGAGTAACTCCTATATATAATAAAACTTGTGGATTACTTTGTGTAGCGTTTTGGGATACATAAGACTTAAATACTGTTAATGCTGTACTATATTGTTTTTTTCTAAAAAGTATTTCTCCTTCAGATAAACTTGTAACACCATCCCTTAAGCTTAATGACGGAAGATCATTCCAGTTTTTATGTTCTGCATACAAACTTTTAGCATCTATATCTTTGTTTAATTGTACAAAAACAAATAAACCTAACACCAACAATGCAGCTATAGACCCTGCATACAATACTATCTTTTTAATTTTTGTAGAAAAAGCATTAAAATAGGCATCTTCTGCTTTTTGTATATTTTTGGATATCGATTGTCCTTTTTCGCTTTTCAAGAAAGTTACATAGGTAGTAATTCTATCATTTTGTGTTGCGCTATTAGATATCTCCCAATCTGCATCATTATATAAGGTATACATTTCCTTATATATTTTAAATTCTTTTTGTGCTGTAGGATCTAACTCTATTTTTTTTTCAAAAATTTTATTTTCTTCCACAGTCATCTCTCCGTTCAGATACGTTTCTATTTCTTTCTCTAAATTATTCATAACTCCTTTAATTCATTATATCGAGAATCGGTTTGTATAGCTTCTTTAAGCTTTGATTTACATTTAAAAATACGTTGTCTAACCGTATTTTCTGTAGCATATCCTAATGTATCCGCTATTTTAGAATACGGTATCTTATTAAAAAAAAACTGAAGTATTTTTCTGCAATTTTCTGATATTTCTTCTAGTTTTTGTTGAAACAACTCCCATTTTTCTTGCTCATAAGCTGCTAAAGCTATCTCTCTTTCTTCATGTACTAGATCTATAACTGTAGAATTTGTTACCCTAGATTTATGAATTTTAACTTCTCGTCGCCAAACATTTTTACAGGTAGTAAAAAAATAGCCTTCAAAACTAGAAGTTATTACAAAATCTTTTGCTTGTGCTCTAACAGATAATTGTAGTAGTGATTTTTGCATAACATCCTTAGCATCTTCTTCTGTACCATCGTGAGTTCGCACATAGGTAAAAACTTTTGGGTATACTTTTTTATAAATCTCTTTGATTCCTACCTCATTTCCATTAATAAGGCTTTCTAATAAGTAATTATCATACTTTTGGGCACTCATGTACTACAAAGATTGGTTAGGTTAGATCTAAATTTAGGTACTATTTGTGGCTTTACCAACGTACCATATTACAAACTTAGATATAATTTTGAGATTTGCACAAGGGAAAAAACCTGATTTATTAAAATCTATAATGTTTCTATCCTATTAAAACAACCATAAAAACATACTGTTCTATTTTATCCTCTATACTCCTTAATAACCATGAAATAAAAAAAATAATAACATTTGAGGGTAACATTTCATTTATTTTGTGCTCTTGTTTGCAAATATTTATAAACCAAAAATATATCAAAGCTCTCGGGGAAGGAAAATTATACTTTGATGTATATTAAAATTTAAAAAACATGAAAAAAAGTATTGGATTTATTATGGTATTATGTCTACTAGTAGTATGGGGATGCACCACAGACGAAGGTAATTTTATTGAAAATGAAGTAAAACAAAATATTACAAAAAGTACAGGGAATGTTCCTATACCTGACATAGTAAATAATCAAATAGTAATTAAGTTTAACAACCCATTATTACCTTCAAATCAAAAACAGGCAATAAGAGATACTATCCAAGCTCGACACAAATTCACAATACAAAGCATCGAAGTTTGTGACTGTGATCCTAATGGCCCAGAATTATGGACTATAGGTATTACACAAATTGGTTTTTTGGGAGTTGAAGAGCTCGTTAAAAATTTGGATAGTAACGCTTCTGAAGGAGGTGTAGAAGGAGATCTTCAGTTTTATATTAATATAAGTAACAATCCTTTGTCAGGATTATACTCTAGCTCTATGAGTTCTAAAATTGCAACCAATAGTAGTACAGATAATGTGAATATTGCGATTTTAGATACAGGTATAGATTATAGTTATTTCTCTGGACAATTTCTATATAATACACAAAACACCAATAATGGCGCTTCTGGTATTTCTGGTTGGGATTTTGTAAACCATGATAAAGATATACAAGATGATCATGGTCATGGAAGTATTGTTGCCAAAGTTATTACTACAGAATTAGATATTACCAATACTCCATATAATATACTAGCTGTTAAAGCATTTGACAAAAGAGGAAAAGCGACCTATTTTGATGTTGTTTGCGGAATGAATTATATATCAAAACTTACCAATATTCATATAATCAATATGAGTTTTGGTTGGTATGGAAGAAACCAACAGTCTATCTTAAGAAATTTAATGGATGATGTAAAAAACAATACTTTAATAATTACTTCTGCTGGTAACCTTGGGCTAAATACAGACGAAATCGAGAATATGCATTTTCCATCGGGTTATAGGCTAGATAACACAATAGCGATTGGTGGGTATGAGTTAGAATCAGAACAACAAAATCATTGGGGAGTACAAGACATATTAGATCGGATTATAATCCATAAATCTAACTATGGTTCTGAGAATATAAATCTCGTTGCTCCTTTGGATGGATATAATCTTGTTTTTAATACGCAAGCAGGAAATCGAATAGAAACCGTTCATCCTATCGGAACCTCTTTTTCTGCTGCCTATGTTACTGCAAAAGTAGCAGAATTACATGATAGAGAGCTTTCTGTTTCTGATCTTAAGAATCAAATAATGCTTACTACACATAGCTTACAAAGAATACAAGCATCTATAATGGATGGCAACGTATTAGTACGAAATCATTAGAATAGAAATATTTAATTATAGTACAGAAAATTTTAAAAGAAACCATAAAAAAAGAGTACCAGACATGTTATGCATTTGGTACTCTTTTTTTATTTTAAATAACTACAAATTTTTCTCTTCCATAGAATTTGTATTCCTATAATAAAATTATAATTTTATTACATGAAATACAGACTCGTTGTTTATTTATATTTATTTACTTTTTTTTCTTATTCACAAGATTACAAAATTTTTCAAAAAAAATTATCCCCCAATATTCCTTTAGAAATAGCTGAACAGAAAATTGACTCTTTTGTCAACAATGCTACAAAAATTTTACCTCCGATTGAAATAGCAGATCATTACCATGAATACGGATTGTGGTATTTCCAAAAATGGAATATCATTAAAGATATTACTCTTTTAGAAAAAGCATTTTTTTATACTGAGAAGTCAAAAAACATTAAAAAAGCAATATCTAACATTGATCAACAATCGCTAAATAAGACTTTATACAATTTAGGTCATTTCAGCTTTAGAAAGCATGATTTTTTTGAAGCCATAAAGTATTATTCTGAAATAATCAAGGCAAATGGAACTAAAAAAAGACTCCTCTTTTCTCACATAGCACTAGGAGAAACTTATACAAAAATTGGAGATTTTCATAAAGCTTTACATATTTTAGAAAAAGGAATTGAACTAGCCGGAAGTGATAAACTTTATCAAAAAAATATAATAGATGGATATATACAACTAGCAGATACATATTCACTAATGGGGTATGAAGAATATTCTTCAGAAATTCAATCAAATTTACAAAAGGCAGACTCTATTTTAGATTTGGTTTCATTTAATACAATACGTCATAAAAACTATATCTATCAAATAGAAGGAAATCGGTTACTTAAAACTAAAAAATATCTGCAAGCTAATTTCTTTTTTCATAAAACTTTAGAAAATTTATATTCTGGCGATTCTTATAACAAAGCAATTACCTATAATAGTCTTGGAGTATCATTCCATAATTTACGAAAATTAGATAGTGCACAATTTTATATACAAAAATCAATTTCTGTAGCCCCAAATTTCACTCCCGCACATGAAAATATGGGCGATTTATACATAGAACAAAAAGATTTTATTAAAGGATTACAGGCATATCAAAAAGCAATTGACTATTCTGTTTCTAATGATAAAAATTCAGGATATAAAAATTTGATAACAATTCAAGAATTAGAGGTAACAGTTAACAAATATGATTTATTACATCACCTCATCCAAAAAGCCAATGGGTGGATGCAATATTACCTTTATGATAAGGATAAAAACCACCTCATAGAAGCTTTAGAAACTTTTAAATTAGCAGACAAACTAGTAGATATTATTCGTTTTGAAAGTACGGAGTATAAATCTAAATTGTTTTGGCGAGAGCAAGGAGCGTCTTTATATAGGAAAGCAGTAGAAACTTGTTATCTACTTAAGAAGCCAGAAGAAGCCTACTATTTTATGGAAAAAAATAAGGCGTTATTATTACTGGAAGATATCACCAATGAGCAAGCTAAAGAAAATACCAAACTACCTGTGGTGATTGCAAAACGAGAGTTTGCACTAAAGAAAGAAATATATCTATCCGAAAACGAATTAAATAGTTCTCAAAAACAACCAAAGGATAGTATCCAGATTATAAAAGACAAGGTATATAAAAATAAGCGTTTGTATGAACAATTTGTAGACTCTATATCTAAAATATACCCAGAATATGCTGTAAATAAAAAGAAAATAACGGTATTACCACATTATACCTTTACCACAAAATACATTTTAGAGGATGAAGTGGTACTACAATATATACTAGATAAAGA
This sequence comes from Aquimarina muelleri DSM 19832, assembly GCF_000430665.1. Classification (GTDB taxonomy): domain Bacteria; phylum Bacteroidota; class Bacteroidia; order Flavobacteriales; family Flavobacteriaceae; genus Aquimarina; species Aquimarina muelleri. Next base: position 43,113 of record NZ_AUML01000032.1, read on the forward strand.
CCATGGATATGGTTTACTTACCTCCTCTAACAAATCTATTTTTTTTGAGATTAAAGATGTACCTGTACTTATAGAGGATATTAAACTTTTACGTAAGCAATCTTCACAATGGTTTGTTCATCAAGAACAAGTAACTGCATACCAAAAAAATGCGAATAGCATATTCCAAAAATTAATACCTCCTAGTGTACATACTTTAGTAAAAGGGAAAAAAATAACCATAGTACCAGATTATACCTTGCAACAAATCTCTTTTGATGCATTAACTACCTCTGCACAACCGCACAGTTATTTTATAAAAGATGCCGAGATACGTTATGCGTATTCGATGTCATATCTAGATAGAAAAGAACAGGTTACAAATATCTCAAAATACCCGTTTATAGGTTTTGCTCCCGTAACTTTTTCTAACAACAAATTAGGAGATCTACCTCTTAGTAAAGACGAAGTACTCTCGATTTCGAGTTTATACAACGGTGATACAATCCTTGAAGAAAAGGCTACCAAAGCTAATTTTCTGGACACTATTCAAGCATATAAAGTCATACACCTGTCTACACATGCCGATATTGGTGATATTGTAGATCCCTGGATTGCTTTTAGGGATCAAAAACTATCTTTACATGAAATTTATGCTACTAAAAATCAATCGGATATGGTAGTATTAAGTGCTTGTAAAACTTCTTTAGGAGAATTAAAACTAGGCGAAGGGATTATGAGTCTTGCCAGAGGTTTTTTTCATTCTGGTGCAAAAAGTGTAGTCTCTTCTTTATGGGCAACTAATGATAAATCGAGCCAGGAATTGATGCTGGATTTTTACAAAAAGCTAGATAAAGGAGAAACTAAAGCATCTGCTTTACGTAATGCTAAATTAGACTATATACGTACGCATACTGGTAGTGAATTATCCCCTTTTTACTGGGGATCTTTAATCCTTATTGGAGACAACTCCCCTATTACTTTATCACAAAACACCTATTACTGGTATTGGGCTGGTTCGCTAGCTCTTTTAATGCTTATTATTAGTGTTTTTTATATAAGACGAAAAAAACAAAAAGGCTAAACGATTATATAATCTATTTAGCCTCTTTTCTTAAAACAACATGAAATTTTTATCTTGTTAATAAAACATGGTTGTGCCTACAGTATTAGGAGTTGCTGGATACCAATGTGCCCAATGCTTTGAAAATCCATCACGTTCATAAAATTCTGCTGGAATAAACCCAGCACTCCAATCATATATATCCATAGCTTCAAGGCAGTTGCAGTAATTATGACTTTTTTTGCCAAATGCAAGAGGTGCTGTAAAAGCTTCTTTTTTGGTATACGTCATATCAAATTCTAGTCGATTATCTGTTTTCACATCTTTCCATTGACTCCACCATAAAACCTTTGACCACACTTGTGTTTTAGTAACAGAACCAATAGAACTATAATGCGGATAAAAACCAGTCCATTGTCTGGCGATCATTCTAGCTTTTCTACCATTAAATAAAATTATTTCTCTTTCATTAGTGTTTGCCTTTGCTTGCTCCACAGTATTCTTATGTTTATATACTTTTAGATTATCCCCAAAGGTAATAGTAGTACCACTTTTAATTTCAATTTCTCTGGCATTGTATGCTTCTATAAATTTTATTATTTCTGAAGAATTACCAGAAGTATAGGTATATACAAAATCCCCATCGATTCTAAATATATGCCTACCGATACGCAATTCTCCTTTCGAATTTAACATGGAAAGTAAAACACTATCTGGTGAATCTACTATAGCGATATCTTCTTTTTTAAGCCCTAGTTTTTCTGCTTCTGTTTTTTCTAAACTCTTATAAATGAGTAATAATGATAATCTACCTTCTTTTTCAAAAACTGTTCTGGCTTCCTCTAATAGATTTTCTTTATTTTCTATTCTGTTTTTAATAAACTCTCTAAATTCATCTTCGGAAGCAAAACTTAACATCGAGGAATCTATAGCTTTAATTGTTTGAGATTGTGTTTCTTTAGTTTCTTCTATACTATGTGTTTCTGTTATTGTATCATCTTGAGAACATGCAGTAATTAATAGTCCGAAAATTGCCATTTTAAAAAATTGTTTCATTTTATGGTTTTTTAAATGTGTTAATTGATTTATATAAGGTTTATATTTATTTACTCTTATTCTTTTGTTACCTTAGGTTAAACCATCTAATGAACTACCCCCATAATTCACCAAATGGTTATCTAACCTGCTTTATTTTTTTATTGTATCGCTACTTGTTTTGTGATTATTTCTCCAGATTGTTTTGTGATTCGCACAAAATACATTCCTTTAGAGGTTCTCTCATCTATCGGTACTTGTATATTTTCGCTTTGTCTGACATATTCCAAAACAGTACTTTTTCCGGATAAGGTTACTAACTCTATCTTTTTAATAGGATTTTTAGAGGAATTAGAGATCGTAAGTGTTTTTCCTACTTGTACGGGGTTAGGGTATATTTCTATTTTAGATTCTGTAACAGTACGTTTATCTTTCTTATATTCTTCATACATCTCATAAATAGCTCCAGATACTATCTGATCATTGATTTGTTGGATATAACCACTATCTGGCTCATAAGGGTATTCTTTGGTCTCTAAAATAAATCGAACAGGATCATTATTGTTTCTACTTTTTTGTGTTTGCACTCTAAAGTAAATTCTGGTTTCTGTCCACCCTATACAATTGTTCCAGACACCATGTTTGATATAATACCAGGTATTTAAACTTAATCCTGAATATGTTACTGCATCTACAGAACAACAATAGGTGGTTCCTACTACATTATCATTACTGTCGTATAAATCCCAAAGATGATATACATTAACAGGGTTTGTATCTGCTTGCGTATTGACTACTACATTTCCATTAAAATCTGTAGTTAAACTAATATTAAAATCAGAGGTTTGTCCTTTCCAGCTAACAGGTGTAGTAACGGTTTGTCTGCTTTCTTGCCAAGGGTAACAAGCATCTTTATCACTATCTTTCCATACGCCATGTTTGATATAATAATTTTTAGTCCAACTTAATCCTGTAAACGTATAGGTATTTCCTGTTTGTATGGCGCCAACTTGTGTACCTCCTGTAGTAGCACTTGTAGAGGTTTCAAACAATCCCCACCATTGGTTTGCTGTAGGTTCTGTGGTAGTTACCTCTGCAGAAATGGTACCATCTCCTGCACAAAAAGTATTCATTGCAAAATTAGGATTCAAATGTACATTACCCAATACGGTAAATCGTTTTGTTAATGGCAACCAATTAGTACATGTGTTTTGAACAGCAACCTTGATCTCATATTCATATCCTATATCGAAGGTAATACCTGCCGTTCCAAATAAAGTAGTGAGATTTATTGTATTTAGTTCTCCAGCTGTCCATCCTAAACTGGATATAGCTTGAAAATTGCTCGTACTCCCTTTGGGTCTTTTGTATGCTTCTATAAAGTAATTGTCCTCGTCTGCAGATGCAGATCCATCCAAAAAGATAGTTTCGCCTGCACAAAAGATGTCTTTAGTTGTTCCAGAGGCATCTTCAAAATGGAAATCTACTGCAAGATGATCTTCCACAACAACAATATCATCTATAGACATTTCTGCCTGTGGTGCACTCCCAGCATATAATGGATTAATTAGTAATGTCGAAAAATTTGCTGTAGGGATAAAAGAAACGGTTATAGGCTTCCAATTGTTTAAATAATTTCCTCCTATAGAGTTTACATATATATCCTGTTCGCTTTGTATACCACCATTTTGTAAATTAACTGCTCTCAAATTTATGATTCCGTTCGTATTGGTATTTGTGTTACCATTATCATTAGTTCTTACTCTAAAAGATACGGTATAACATTTTCCTTGTTCAAAAGCTACTGGAGTTTGCAGCGCTTCAAAACTTCCGTTTGCAGACCACATCCATGCATACGGATTAGTAGGTACACCCCATAAGGAGGCATCTGCACTAAATTCTGTCCACACAGATACACAACCGTCTTCAAATGCAAAACGGAAATCACCACAATTAGGATCATATTGTGAAAAATCCCCATTAGTTACCAAATTGTTTTGTGCCGTACTCCAGTAGGAACAGACTAGTAAAAAAAGAATAAGTAATATATTTTTTAGTTTCATTGTATTAGTTTTTAAGAGATACCTACTCATACGCTTTTCGGCTTTCGCGCTCTAAAAAAAAGAGTTCTTCTTGGATGGATCAGACCCAAAGCAATTGCTTATTTGTAGAAGGGAGTAGATAGTATGGAAAATGTTACCCTTGTATATAAAAAAATAATCTAGCAGATAAAAAAACTGGCAGTAAAACAACTAAAAACATTACTTAGTTCCTATTGTTAGAGAATCAAGTATACTGTAATACTATTTATTGATTTTAGCTTATTTCTTTTAAAAAATAATGTGTAGATTCTATTAAGAAGTTTAAGAAACTAGGCTGTCCAATATATGTTGTTACATATAATTTGTACGTTTGTTTTAATGTTCTATTTAAATACATACAAATATGTTTTATAGTATGTATAAACCAATAGAGAGTTTATGAAAAAGAAAGAAAATGAAGTTAAAAAAATAAAGAAGCCTTGGCCTACTAGAGATGCTATGGAACAGGTTTACTCTATGAAACTTTGGGGTGATAACGAATCCGATTTTTATTCAGGCATAGGATCACACCACCCTGATATAGTAAATCCATATATAGATGTTTTAACCTCTTTTTTAACCTCTTTCACCCCTCCTCTTGTAGTGTGTGATCTAGGTTGTGGAGATTTTAATATAGGGGAAAAATTAGTAAAACATACTGAGAAATATATTGCAGTAGATATAGTAAAAGACCTTATAAATTATAATAAAAAGAAGTTTAAAGAAGAAAATTTAGAATTCTATTGTTTAGATATTGCTGTAGATGATTTGCCTTCTGGAGATTGTGTATTATTAAGGCAAGTTCTACAACATTTATCGAATTCTGAAGTACAAAGTATAGTGAATAAATTAACTGATTTTAAGTATGTTATTTTAACAGAACATTTACCTGAAGGAGATTTTATACCCAATAAAGATATTATTTCAGGTCAAGGAATTAGATTAAAAAAACAAAGTGGTTTAGACTTATTAGTAAAACCTTTTAGTTTTAAAGTAAAAGAAGAAAAACAATTATTATCTGTTACTTTAAATAATTGTAAAGGTGTTATTTTAACTACTATTTATAAAGTTTTTTGAAATCTTGAGAGCTATGTTAAAATGTTTCACTTTGGTATATAATATTCATCGAAAGAAGTATAAGGACAATTAAAATAGAGGTTTTTGGGGCATAGCTATCTTTTTTTGAATTTTATAGTTGTGACAAACTATAGATTATGTTCAAATCATAAAATAGGCTTAGTGAAATTAACTTTATATCCTTCTATAAAAATAGAGCTATTTCCTATTCTTTTAAAATTTTATGAAACATATCTGCCAGTCGTATTTCGATAAACTTAACGATATGTTCTTCTGATTTTTCTGCCTGATGCATAGAGAATACTTTGGCGGCATTACGTTTTTTAAGCGTTTGAATATCTCCTTTCGGGTTCTCTATATCTTCTGGTTGTAAATTCCATTTCAGCAATGATTCTAATAGCTCAGTATGCGAGGCATATCGTTTTTCGAGTACTTTTTGTCTTTTCAGATCTTCTGAATCCTTCTCCTCTGCACTGTTTATTTTTGCGCTTACTATCGTAAACTCATCTCGGATCTGCCGGTCTATCTCTCTGGCTTCACTAACCAGTTTGTTATAGGCTTCGTATATCTTTTCATTATAAAATGCTGCAAAATCCAGATAGGTTTCCATTTCTTTTAGGTACCTTATTGCAATCTCTTTGTACACCTTTTTCTCTTTCTCTTCGGTTTCTTTAAGCTGCTCTGCCAATTTGCTTAACTCTCCTTTTTTATCTTTGATGATATGTGCAAATCCCTCTTTTTCTGGTAACTCTAACAATTGTGGGGTAATATTTATTGGCAACCCTTCAAAACGATATTTTTTGTATTGAATTTTGATAGAATCGTTATCTTCTTTAGGTTTCTTTTCTTTCTTTTTAAAATTAAGTTTCGGTTTTTTAAGCCCGAATGCATAATTATATCCAAAAGTTGCAGTAAACTCACTTAACTGCCCATTGTTACCCCCGTTTCTAAACAGTTGTACGGCATTCAAATTAAAATTATGTCGCTCTTTTAAGGTATAGGTAACTGCTCCCCTTAGATTGGTTACATTGGTATTGGATGTAGAACTGGTAGAACTGTTGTAGCCCGAGGATAACCGTACATTCAATGTTTTTTCAAAATATCGTTTCCCTACACTTACGGTAGGGCCCCAGGTGGTAGACTCTTCTCTGCCTATAGTATTATACGTACCATTAACCGAAGTGCTGATATTGAGGTTTCTTTCTGAAAAATCTATGGTATGTCCTATATTCATATTATGAAAGGTAGAGGCATCTCCTAATCGCACTACGCCTCCTTGTTCGTTAGATACATCATTTAATGCATAATTGGTAGTAAGGTTTTGTCTGGATGTTTTTTTATTAGAAAGCACATAACTTATCGTTGCTGTGGCGGTTTGGGAGAGTTGCTTATAATCCAGTTCTTCTATCTGCTCGTCTAATAAATCGGCATCATTAATTTCGTCAAACTGATTGGGTTTGATATTGGTAAAGGTGCTAAAGTTAGAGTACGATCCTGAGATATTCAATCTCTCGGACAAGGCAAGGGTAGCGTTTAAAGAACCTACAGTACGATTGGTGTTATTAGCTTTTAAGTTATCCAGATCATCCCGTTGGTACCCAATATTAAGGGCTAAGGTTAGTCTGTCTCTAAAAAAGGTATTAGAAGCATCCAGAGTAATGTTTTCGAAATCGTTGTTAAAATAATATGCTCCTAAAGTTTCATATCCTGGATCGATACGTTCGTATCCCAATCCTAGATTTACTCGTCCTATGCCATATCCTAAACGTGTTTTAACCGCGTTATAATACTCGGTAGAGGTACGATTATTAAATAGTACTGCAATAGGAGTCGATTCGATACTTTCGCTCTCTTCGGCTCTGGTATCTTTAGTAATCGCGGTAGATGCGTATTCTGCTTGCAGGCTAAAACTCTTTCCTAATTTAACTTCTCCTTCTACACTTACTACTAAATTTTCTTGTGGTAAGACTCCTTTGGCTTCGGGGATAGAATCGATAGAGTTTGGATTATCTTTTGCATAAAAACCAATAATTCCTATTTTATACTGTTCTTTTTCTATACTAGTTTTTAATCCATATCCCATACGGCTAAATGCAGGAACAGTTCTGAGATCTCCATTATCCTCGGTTGCTTTTAACAATTGTCCCGACATGGCACTTATTTTAACGGATCCTGGGGGAGTTAGATCTACTCCTCCTCCTGTAAATTGATGTCCGCTTAAGGTATATGGAGAAAAGGTCATACTTATATTACCTATATGCCCTGTGATCCATTTATACTTGGGATGTAAGCTTATCCTGTTAAAATCAAAAGGTAGCTGGTAGCCCAAGTTTTCTCCTTGGTTAGAAAAACTGTACGATATGGGTAAGGAAAAACTGTAAATATTTATATTAAGAGCGCCTTGTAAAAAATAAGTATATGGTTCTCTGCTTTTATTTTGATTAGAGCTATAGTATATACCACTAGCGGAAACCTGACCACTTACTGTAAAAGGTTTGCTTTTGGTTATAGACTCATAGTCTAGCGTTTGACCAATAGATAGAAATGGAAAGACTAAAAATAAGAGTAAAGACTTCTTCAATACTATATGCTTTCTGTTATTACTACTATAATGATCATACTAAAAAAATGAATATAAAATGAGAGGATAACATAGCTAACAATAGTTTTGAAAATTTAAACTTTCTTTCGTTATAAAAGAATATATACATTTTAGACTCTTACTATACATAAAAATACCCTGAAAACCTTTTCTATAGTATAGTTCAATTTTCAGGGTATTTGTTATTTTATTTAGCATATACATTAACCGACTCTGATGACCTAAGTATTATAGTATTATCTTTAAATTCAACTGGAACAACATTATCACTAGTATCGAATTTAAATCTATACTTCCCGTTTCCTTCATTTTTCCAAGTTCCATTTGTAACACCATCAACTATACACTCACCCTGATATTCTATATAAGGTGTGGATATATAAGTACCATCTGCTTTAAACTCAAGAGATCCCTTTTTTCTACATGCTGATGCCTCGGTAGTAGTACCATTAACAATTTCGGTTTCCGAAAAATTAAACCATTTGGCGATAATAGGATCTTGCCCTCCTCCATCATCATCTTTACTACATGAAATAATAGATAATGTACTTAAAAATACAGTTACTACTAAAATTACTTTTTTCATTGTTTTTAAAAATTGAAATTAATGATTGCTTCTCGTTAATACTTTACTATAAAGTATAGCACATATCCGTTTTTATTTCACTATTAGTTTTAGTTATTAGAGGTATAAATAATTAATACCCTACTTTGATGATTGCTACCTTATTTAAAACTTTTTCTTTAGTATAGTATTGATGTAAAATAAAGAGGTCTTTACTATCTTTATTTACCAAAGCAAAATCCCTCATATAACTACCAAAATAAAGCATTCGGGATGCATTATTACCAAGGTCTGTTTCTAAATTTATAGTTTCTACTTTTTCTGGAGTGATTGTAGTTAAGTAATATTTTCCTGCGCGTGTAGCAAGAGAAGTAAAACTATCCTCTGTTATTTCAATATTTTGGTATCTAAAATCTTCTTTTTGATTAGATTTTGAATATAACGAGCCAAAATGAATAGGTTTAAAATCATTATCCAATACAGTATATTTAAATCCTGAATTTAAGGTTACACTTTTAGGTATTGAACTGTTAGGAACACTTTCTGTAGTTTTTTCAATATTATTTTTACGAATAACATAAAATTGTCCCATTTTATATATGGCATCAAAATCTACTAAATAATTATAGTAATTAATCGGTGTTTCTCCCTGTCTTGCAGAAAATGCTTCAGAAAGTTCCACAGTTACTTTTCCTGTTGAATCAAGAGTAAAAATTTCAAATTGACTACTTATTAAGGATAACTGATGATTATTGATAAATCGTAAAGTATCCTCTCCATCATTAATTATAAGTAAAGGAGAAACTACATTTTTATATTTTTTTTCTGTACCGTGAGAAAATTTGGTTTGAAACTTTACTGCTCCTGTAAGATCCATATAGATTATATCAAAATCTGTTTTTGCATAGGTTTCTGATTTCTTCCCTTTTTTATGATATCCAAAAACAGTAGCAAAACCTACTGGATCTAAATCTTTATTATACACGGTTTTGGTTATTACTTTTGGTTTTCGAGGAGTATCAAATTCAAAAGATTGGACGCTCATTTTTGCGCTCCCTTCATTATAAGATACCATTTTGTATTTAGTATCATCTTTCTTTTTTACAAACCAAACGATATAATTTTCACCTACAGAGTTTTCACTTTCTCTTAAAAACTCATATTCTTGAAGCTCTGGCGTTTCTTTAAGATTTACTAAATCTTTTTTTTCTGTGTCACTTATATACCCCTTAGAGGCTACATATCTAAAAAAAGCTTTTCTATTAGTAATCCAAGGTGCTATATTTTTAATCCCTAAAAACCCTTCTCCTTTTAGCTTAAGTTCTGTAAGCGATAACAGTTCTTTATCCAGTGCTGGGGCATATTTAAAAGCTTTATTTAAGTCATTATAATGATAGTTTAAAAGAGTACCTGACTCAAAACCTGTAATATCTATCATCCCACTAGCGGGTTTAAAAAACACATTTTTCCCTTCTGGTAAAGGGTCTACTTTATGAAATAAATACTTTTTGGTATCTATAACTGACATATCTTTTGTGAGAATACTTCCTTCCAAAACTACTGGCACAATAGTATTTTGATAACTATTGTCTACTGTTGCAGCAGAAATTAATTTCCCAAAAAAACCTTTATCGTTATGTTCTTTTTTTGCTGCTTCTATTTCTTGAGTACTACTTATAATTTGAGAACCGTTTACATGACTATATGCATATAAAAATATCTCATTTTTATCTTTATTTAAGGACCAATTTAACAAGTGTGCTCCTCCTGTTTTACCAATATTTGGGATGTCAATTAATACAGAGTCCTTGATTCTTGGATGAGACTGTCCTGATACAACATCACTATTAAGCAAAATAATTAATACAATAATGGTTTTAAAAAAATAGCTTTTCATATAAATTTTGAATTAATTAGAATGATTGCAAAGAACGGTTTTTAAGGGTAGTTAACAAAGTCTTAAGACATTCAAATTACAAAAAATATGGTTTTACCTTTTGAAATAGATGGTAAAACACAAGTTTTATTAATTATTAGTTTATGCTAAAGAGGTTTCCTTAATTTTGAAAAAACATAAAAATTATTCTTTTACAACTCTATCTTTTATTTAATTCAAACACCTTATTTACAGCATTTTAAACTAAAAATAGTGCTGCTAAATTATTTCTTTTTTGAGTATTCAATTTCTACACGCACAACTTTTAAAAGTTAAAATGGTTTTATTGTATTAAGAGCTGAGCAGCTCCTTACTTGATTTAATGTTATAGTGCATAAAGAAGTTTTAGAAAATAACTTTACCAATAGTTTTATTATACTTGAATCTATATCTGTTATAGTTAATTTATTTCTTCTAACATTACAATATTACCATTTGTATCCAAAATTTCTGATGACTATCCAAATAGTTTATATTTTAGAGTTATACCACCCTAAGTTACATTTATACCATTTACAATTTGAATTTACCGTAATAAATGTTCTTTTTTCGCCTCAAGTATCAAAATAAAAGCTTGATACCAGATCGAGTCTGGCACAAGCTTTTCTTCTTCACTGAAACAAAAAAAATCTTAATTTTCTTTTCCAGTAAACTCAAACTATAAATGGTATTAGTTAAATGGTTACGAATTATTTATTTTTTTTTAGCCATACATTTTAAAGTTTCTTTAATGGTAAACCAACAAAAATATCCTATCCCTACTGAAAAAATAACGTCTCCTATAATTCGTAACCATTTAATAGTCTGAAATGAAGGAGAGTATAGTAACTCTGTACTTCTTGCATACCAATATCCATGTTTAATAGAAGCTAATGCCTGTATAATACCTTGTGGTAACAAACTAAATACCACCATTGCTAATAACCCTATATTTAAAGACCAGAAAGATATTTTTAATATTTTATCGTTCCATTCTGTTTTTGAAATCATTCGTAACGAAAAAAGTATTAACCCCATTCCTAGCATACCATAAACACCAAATAAAGCTGTGTGCGCATGCACTGCTGTTGTGTTTAGTCCTTGTATATAGTATAATGCTATTGGTGGATTTATCAAAAAACCAAATACTCCGGCTCCCAGCATATTCCAGAAGGAAACTGCAAGAAAGAAATAAATAGGCCACTTGTATTCTTTTACCCATTCCTTAGCCTTTAACAGACTCCAGTTTTCCCAGATTTCGTAACCAATTAAAGTTAAAGGCACTACCTCTAAAGCACTAAATGTAGCTCCTAAAGCTATAGCATGAACCGGAGTTCCTGAAAAATACAAATGATGTAGTGTTCCTATAATACCTCCTGAAAGGAATATAATAGCTGATAGAACGGTAACTCTTCCTGCAGTTTTTGCTGGTATAAGTTTCATTTTTGTAAACAAAAAAGCAATGACAACAGTTGCAAAAACTTCAAAAAATCCTTCTACCCATAAATGAACCAACCACCATCTCCAATAATTGATTACAGATAGAGATGAGTTTTCTCCATACATTAACCCCGAAAAGAAAAATGAACCTATTGCTATTACAGATATTAGGAATAGTATTAATAAATGTCTGGTATTATCTTTTCTTCGGATACCTACAAGAATGTGTCTACCAACTAAAATCACCCATAAGACTAAGCCTACTGCTAATAATATTTGCCAGAATCTACCTAAATCCATATATTCATATCCCTGATGTCCAAAGAAAAAATTAGTAGTTAATTCTAAATATTGTTTTACTCCCAGCCACTCTCCTACCATAGATCCTAATACGACAATTAGTATGGCTATGAATAAAAAGTTAATACCAAATGTTTGAAATTTTAATTCTTTATTGCTTACTAAAGGTGCAATAAATAGCCCGGTGGATAACCATGCTGCTGCAATCCAAAAAATTGCTAGTTGTGTATGCCAGGTTCTACTTATAGTATACGGCAGGTATTTAGATAATTCAAACCCAAAAAACTCTTGTCCTTCTACAGTATAATGTACTGTAATAATACCAAGAACTACTTGTAGTGCTATTAAAAGACTTATTACCAAAAAGTACTTTAATGTTGCTTTTTGAGAGGCAAACAATTTAATATTCTTTAAAGGGTTTACATTAGGTATTTCGCCTTTTTCTTCTCTTTCTCTATGACTACTTCGTATATGGTACCAAACCATAATAGATATAAATAATAAAAGTAAAACAATCGAAAATCCAGACCATATCTGTGCATCTACTGTTATAAGATTATCAATTAATGGCTCATGCGGCCAATTAGAGGTATACGTAATAGTATCTCCTATTCTATTGGTAGAGGCTGCCCAAGATGCCCAAAATAAAAATGCATTAAGATCATCTAATTTAGATTCATCTACCAACATATCTTTTGGTATAGCATATTCTGCATTTCCTTTTGAAAATATATTTTTATAATGCTTTGAATTGGATAAAATGGCTTCTTTTCTGTCGGCAGTAATCCAAACATTTTTTGTTATTGTATCATATGTATTCGTTTTGATTTGATCTACCAATCGCCCTTTTAGTAATCCTTTATTTTCTGTAGATAGGTTTTCATAACTCTCGCCATAGGGTAAAGACCATTTATTTAATAAAAACATTGCTTCTTTATGGATCCAATCGGCAGACCAGTCTGGTGCTACATAACTACCATGCCCCCAAATAGAGCCTACCTCCATCCCACCGATAGATTCCCAAACATTTTGTCCTCGCTGTATATTTGCTTTTGTAAAAATGACCTCATTTGTTTTTACTACCATTACTTTTTCTGGTATGGGAGGTTTTTCTTGGTATATCTTGACTCCTACCCAAATTAGTGCCGCAAAAGAGAGCACTACAATGGTGATAAATCCTATCCATATTTTTTTCATTATTTTAGTTTTAGGTTTTAGTAAATTTTTTACACAAAACTAACACCTCAACTAATTGTCTTTTTATGATTGAAATCATGTTTAATGATTTTTTCCTAGAATCAACTTCTCTTTAATTTCTATATCTGCTGTATGAATATGTTTATCTAAAAGTATCCGATAAGCTTATCTACCATTTATATGACAACATAATTATTATTCTTTTGTTGTTTTTTATAATTTATCTGGTAATGACAGAATCATATTACATAGTTTATGATTAAACTCATAAAACAAGAAATAAAAAGAGTATACTTTTGAAGTAAATAAAAATATCATATTATGCAAGTGACATCTTTACTTAAAGATCTTAATTATGGAGATAAAAATCCCGTAATTACCAAATTAATTGAAAACGACGCTACCAAAGAAATAAGAATTGTATTTAAAAAAGGACAAGAAATGAAGGAACATAAAACTAAGTTCCCGATAACTGTAGAGGTTTTTGAAGGTGAAATTGGTTTTGGTGCAAAAAACATTACTTATGTTCTTAAAAAAGGGGATATCATATCTCTAGATCCTAATATAAGCCATAATCTTATTGCTTCAGAAAATAGTATTGTAAGGCTTTCTTTATCTAAAAACGATTCTGTAGAAAGAGTATTAAAGGTGAATACATAATCCTGATTAACGAACTGATGAATATACTCCTTAAAACATATGTCGTTTTGAAACAGTCTTTTAATGAGAAATTATAATCCCTTAAGTTATAATTCTGCTGTTGTTGAATTAGTAACCAGAAGTATATTATAAACTTAGAAAAACCGCATTAATATAAAAATATCTGACTCATGGGGGTGTTTTACTAAAGGATACTCTAAAGAATAACCATATCTATTTTTTTTTTTGCTATTCTTAAGGCTATTTGTGCATCTCCTCCTAGTTCGGATAATATTTAGTTTTTACTAATATATGTTTTTACTTTTTTTTAAGTAGAAAGAATATCTGAAATACGTAATAGCTCTTTATTAATACTATGTTTTTCTTTTAACCCTCTATCAAAACTTGTTGCTGCTATTTCATTATTTAATATACCTACCATTACATTTTTTTCTCCATCCAAAAGTAGCTCTACTGCTTTTACACAAAGTCTACTTGCAAGAGTTCTATCAAAACATGAAGGGGTACCTCCTCTTTGCATATGCCCCAAAACAGTAACTCTAACATCATAATCTGGCATGTTTTCAGTTACATAATCTGCTAGTTCATATACATTTTTTCCTATTTTATCTCCCTCGCTTACTACTACTATACTAGAAGATTTACCAGAGCGTTTACTACGTTTTAAAGATTCTAATAGTCTTTCCAGACCTAAATCTTCTTCAGGAATAAGGATTTCTTCAGCTCCTGCTCCCACCCCACTGTTTAAAGCTATAAATCCTGCATCTCTACCCATTACTTCTACAAAAAATAATCGATCATGAGAACTTGCTGTGTCTCTTATTTTATCGATGGCTTCTACTACTGTGTTCAATGCGGTATCATACCCTATTGTAAAATTGGTTCCTGCAATATCATTATCTATAGTACCTGGAACACCTATAACAGGAATTTCAAATTCTTCGCTAAAAATTTTCCCTCCTTTAAAGGTACCATCCCCTCCAATTAATACCATTGCATCTACTCCTATTTCTTTAAGATGGTCTGCTGCTTTTTTTCTACCTTCTGGAGTTATAAAATCTTTAGATCTTGCAGATTTAAGTATAGTACCTCCACGGCTTATTATGTTACGAACACTTCTGGCATTTAACTCTATATAATCCCCTTCTATCATACCTTGATAGCCTCTATAAAACCCTATACATTTCACATTATAATAGGCACATGCTCTTGCTACTGCTCGTATTGCTGCATTCATTCCTGGTGCATCCCCTCCAGAAGTCATAACCCCAATTGTTCTTATTTCTTTGGCCATAATTAGTTTTTTTGCAAGCTTTTTAGTTTCATAAAATCATATTTAAGTTATACATAAGCATTTGTTTCTTAATATATAAACATTGGATAAAGATCTTATTCTTATTTATTTTTTCCTGTAAAGTTAATGAAATTAGGACTTTCTATTTTGGTTGTATCTACAGGTTTTGCAATCGAGTCTAAAGTTTTTTTATTTTTAAAAATCTTAGTCCATAGCTCTCTAAAATTATCAAAATCTACAGAGTATGATAATCCCATCCCTTGTTCGTATCCTTGATTTCCTGAGCCTACAAATTGGATTCTGTTTTCTCTATTAAAAACCTTTCCTCTTAAAGATCCATCTTCGTTAAATAAATACTCCACTTCAACATTACCTACCACTCCAGAGTCATTTACTCCTCCTATAGGCACTCCTACTCTTCCGTTTATTAAAATTCTATTATTGATCTGAGTAGAGAGCGTTAATCCGAATTGATCTGCATCTTCTTGGTCTAGATTACGAACTCCTTGTATATAATTTAATCCTACTTGAATTTTATCATCTTTATCAGAGAATATCCCATTAAAAAGACTGGATGCTCTTTCTGCTACTAAACCACCTGTAAAAGCATTAGCATCAAAAGTACCATTATAAAACTGTCCAGAAGAGACTAAAGAAAGTGCTTGTAACTCTTTATTTGACTTATCACTTAGTTTATAATCTAATTCACTTTTTACAATAGAACTTAGGTTTGGAAACTCTATATTAAACTCTACGTCTGGTTGAATCAATTCTCCTTTGAGATCTACCACTACCTCTACGGGTATTTTACGGTTTACGGAAGAGTTTTCTAATAGTATGGCAGGGTTTGCTTCGGTTTTATATACGGCACTAAGATCTAAAACTGCTCTGGTTGGGCTTCCATCCCAATTAATTGTTCCTCCTTCACGTACTGTAAATAATTTTTCAACAAATGCTCCATATCTAAAATTATAGGTTCCTTGATATGCTACGAAATCCCCCCACATATTAAATTTACCATTGGTATTAATCTCGATAAGCAACGTACCTGCCCCTCTACCTTTTAAGGAACTCCCTGTACTTTTATCTACTACAATCTCTACCTCTGCATCATCTGTTACATCTAGTTCAAAATTAAGCTCCAGACCTTTAATTTCTTCTAATATTATTTCTTTTCCATCTAATCTTGCACGTTTTTCTTCTGGGCTTAAAAAATGTATATAGGAGTTATCCCCTATAGATTCTAATTCATTTAATGGTATTTTAAAAACTGTTCCTTTTTCTGTGGTTGCATTTACGTTTATTACCAATTCTCTAATCGGACCTTTAATAAATGCTTCTCCACTTATAAAACCTGTACCATAATATAAAGACTCTTCGCTTTCTTGTGTATCCAGAACCAGTAATCTTTTATTAGCTAGTAGTTCTAACCCTAGTTCCCATTTAGAAAAACGTTTATGCGCAATATAT
Source organism: Aquimarina muelleri DSM 19832 (assembly GCF_000430665.1). Classification (GTDB taxonomy): domain Bacteria; phylum Bacteroidota; class Bacteroidia; order Flavobacteriales; family Flavobacteriaceae; genus Aquimarina; species Aquimarina muelleri. The sequence goes on from NZ_AUML01000032.1 coordinate 59,791, forward strand.
CCACTTAGGGTTCCTTGTGTTTTATATTTTGTATCAACAATTTCTACATCTATAAAGTTAAATCGTTGTTTTTCTAACACTACTGTTGAGTTGTCTTCTAGATCCAAATCAACGTTTAAGTATGGTATCTTAAGTCCTGCTTTATATAGTTTTAAAACCCCATCTACAGAAGGGTCTTTGTAGTTTCCAGAAACTTTTACATTTCCTGACACAAATCCTCTTATATCAGTAATTACATCGCCTCCAATTGCGCTAAATTCTGAAATATTAAATGTATCTAATTCTATATCTACATTTATAGAAGGATTACTTTCTGAAACATTAATAGCTCCTAATGCAGAAAATGTTTGTTGTTTATCATTTATTAAACGAGAATTGATATTATACTCGGTAAGATCTGCATTTCCTGCAATGTTAAATTTTAATTGCCCTAAAGGAGTTTTGTTTATTTCTAAATCATTGACAATTACGGTAGAAGTTGGGAAATAATTACCTTTTTCTTGTAATAGAGATAAGTTTCCTTCTACTCTACCTCCAAAATCTAAACTATCAATTCTGGGGGTAATTTTATGAAGGTCTACATTTTTAAAGGTTGCTTTTAAATTTTTATAATCTTTACCTTCAGTTATACCGTTTATCATGATTTCCTCATCCATATAACTAAGTAATATGGATCGTATATCTATACTTTTAAAATCATTACTAAAGATAACCTTGTTATTATCTTTTCTTTTTTCCTTATTAACGTACCAGGTATATCCTTTATATGTAAAGTCTGATTTTCTTAGCCCAACAACAGATTTATTTTCTTCGTTTATAGTGTGATAAAATTCAAGATTAAAATTATCTTGATTATTTATCCCTCCTTTAAATTCTGAATGCATGAATAAGGTATCTTTTAGAGTCACATTAATTAAACTAAACTCGGATATATCATAATACTTAGAATCTATGCTATCAACTGCTATATAGGTATTAAATAATGGGTTTTTATTATCTATCTGGATATCTACATCCTTCATTAAATTATCAAAAGCCTTAATAGACGGTGATTTAAAAGTAAGTTTAAATTCGGATTCATTACTTTCAACTTTTCCTTTTATAATAGTATTTGGTGCAAATTCAACTTCTGGAAAAAAGACATCTACTATTTTATTATAAATTTTAAAGTTAAACTCCATAAACTCATTATCGGTAATTTCTGTAGCTTCGAAATTGGTGTATAAGCTTCCGATAGAGTTTCTAAATAAATCGTATACATTCTCAAATCTAAATACTCCTTTTACATTACCTTCTATTATATCTGGACTATTTATCGTGATAGTTCGTATGTTTTTATCATCAAAACTTGAAGTAACATCAAAATCTTCAAAATAAAATCCTCCATCCTGATTAGTATATAAAGTTTTTTCAAAAGAAATAGTCCCATACGCATCATTAATACCTGTACCTTTCATATTCATATATAGATCTCCATTAAAAACAGAAATACTATCTCTGGTAAATATATTTAGTTTTTTAAGGTCTATATGATCTACATAAGCAATAAAATTATAATTATTTATTTGTTTTGATAAGTCGGCTACTCCATTAAAACTAAATTTAGCATTAGGATCTTTAGATTTTAAACTGCCATCAAATACTCTTTCTTTCAGATTTCCTTGTGCTTTTATATCTGTATAGGTATATCCATTAAATTCTAACTTACTAATATCTCCTTCTATCTTAGTGTCGAGATTCTCGATAGTAAAACCACTTCCATCTACATGAATATCAAACGTAGAGTTTCCTACAGATTTTTGCCCTATTAATTGCCCTATATTAAATTTTTTTGAAATGATATTCCCATTATAAGAGGCATTCTTTACATTGTCTAAGTTTTCTAACAAAACAAAGGCATTAATTTTTCCTAAATGGGAAAACAAATCCATATCAATATCTACCGCTTTGGTAGTAACAATAGCATTTCCTGTAGCTCTTACACTTCCAAATTGATACAATTGTCTTGGCAAAGAATTTCCTAATACATTTGGCAACAGATTCACTAAATCGTAATAATTACTAGTAAGATTCTCAAAATCTCCTTCTAATTCGAATTCTGAGGTATTGCCTAATGCATTTTTAATTCTAATATCCCCTTTAACAATAGATCTATCTAATCCAGAGATATTGGCATTAATAATTTTAAAATTATTTAATGTCCCTTTTATTAATGTATTTTGCATTTTTAGTTCCTGATCTTTTCCAAATTCTTTATAAAATGGAATCAAATCATTTGTAGAAACAGTGGCTTTATTAAAAGTTGCGTTAATATTTACTTTATTCTCAAAATCTACCAAATCTCCTTCTTCGTATGTAAAAAGTATTTCTCCTTCAATTTTAGAGTCTTTAGTCTCTATTACCAGATCCTGAAAATTCATATTTGTAGGTGTAATCGAAAAACAGGCTTGTAACATCGATACGTCTAATCCTCTAAAATCCTTGCACGCTAATGCATCAACATTTATATAGACATCATTGCCATCTACTAATAAGCTCTCGGCATTAAGCATAATATTAGTATACTCAACAGCTTTTGGGGTATTTAAATTTTCATTTGTAAAACTATATTCACCTCTTAATATACTAATGTTTTGCGTCGTTAATCTAAATTCTTGTTCCGAAGATGTTTTTTTATTTGTATTAAATTTTCTAACAAATGTCATTAAATTATCACTATTCTCCTCTTTATAAATTTTCATTTTAAAGATTAAGTCTTCAATAGATACTTTTCCTAAAGCTGGTTGACCTTTTATAACTTCCTTAAGACTAATAAGTGATGTTTTTATATTACCCGCAAATATTAATGTATCCTGATGATGATCCTTAATTAAGATTTTATCAAGATTTACTTTTCCGGCATAAGTAAGCCCTATTTTATCAATATTAATATCAACTCCGTATGTTTTATTAAGATAGTTTGTGGCTTTATTACCTACAAAAGTTTGAACTGCAGGAATAGAAAAAAGCACTACCAAAAATGCAAATAGTGATAAAAGAACAAGAAATGTTCTTAATAATATTTTCCTAAATTTCCTGATACGTTTTATTGTTTTAACTTTGTTGACAATATTAACAATTTCTATGCCCTTTTCCTCATAATGAATCCACAAAAAATATACATATTAGGTATTGAGTCTTCTTGTGATGATACTTCTGCTGCTGTACTATGTAATGGACAGGTTTTATCTAATGTTGTTGCATCGCAAAAAATACACGAATTGTATGGTGGTGTTGTCCCTGAACTAGCTTCTAGAGCACACCAACAAAACATTGTACCTGTAATAGATCAGGCAATTAAGCAAGCTAATATCAAAAAAGAAGATCTGCATGCTATTGCTTTTACACAAGGGCCTGGTTTAATGGGCTCCTTATTAGTAGGAACTTCTTTTGCTAAATCATTGGCACTTGCACTAGATATCCCTTTAATAGATGTTAATCATATGCAAGCACATATTTTGGCTCATTTTATTGAAGAAGAAGGTTTTGATACTCCAGAGTTTCCTTTTTTAGCAATGACAATAAGTGGTGGACATACTCAAATTGTAAAGGTTACCAATCACTTTGATATGGAAATTATTGGAGAAACTATAGATGATGCTGTTGGTGAAGCTTTTGATAAAAGTGCAAAAATATTTGGTTTGCCATATCCTGGTGGGCCATTAATTGATAAATATGCACAACTTGGTAATCCAAAAGCGTTTCCTTTTCCTAAGCCAAAAGTTGGAGATCTTAATTTTAGCTTTAGTGGTCTTAAAACATCTGTTTTATATTTTGTGCAAAAGATGGTAAAAGAAAACCCAAATTTTGTAGAAGAAAACCTGCAGGATATATGTGCTTCTTTACAATACACTATTATCAACATCCTTATCGATAAGTTAAAAAAAGCGTCTAAACAAACTGGTATTAAAAGTATTGCTATTGGTGGTGGTGTTTCAGCAAATTCTGGAATTAGAAAAGCGTTAAAGGATGGAGAGCAAAAGTATGGTTGGAAAACATTTGTTCCTAAATTTGAATATACTACAGATAATGCCGCTATGATAGGGATTGTAGGGTATCTAAAATATCTGAAAAAAGATTTTACAGATATGACCGTAGTGGCTAAAGCAAGAATGCGGTTCTAAACCTACAATACAAACAAAAACTAAGAAGTAATCTAAAAATGCAATTATTTTATAACAATACCTTAACCAAATCCAGTACAGAAATTAAATTCTCTAGAGAAGAGAGTAAGCATATCGCAAAGGTGCTAAGAAAAAAAGAAGGCGATATACTGCATATTACCAATGGTTTGGGAGATTTATTTACTGCTTGTATTACTTTTTCTAATCCTACACAATGTATTGCATCTATACAATCGTTTGAGGTACAAGCAAAAAAAACATATCAACTACATCTTGCAGTGGCTCCTACCAAAATGAATGACCGGTATGAATGGTTTTTAGAAAAAGCTACAGAAATTGGTATTGATGAAATCACTCCTATTATTTGTGACCATAGCGAAAGAAAAGTTATTAAAGAAGATCGTTTTGAACGTATATTACAAAGTGCTATGAAACAGTCTTTGCAATGTTATCTACCAAGGCTTAATCCTGCAGTTTCTTTTTCTGATTTTATAGACCAATCTAATACAGATCAACTATTGATTGCGCATTGCGAAGAGACAAAAAAGCAATCTTTAAAAGGTATTTTACAACTAAAATCAAATACTACTATCCTTATTGGTCCAGAGGGGGATTTTTCTTCTAAAGAAATTGAACTTGCTTTAACTTCTGGATACACTCCTGTTACTTTGGGAGAAACCCGTTTGCGAACAGAAACTGCTGCTATTGTAGCTGTACATAGTGTTGCTTTATTGAATTTATAAGATTGTAATAAAGTGTCTTTTTTTTTATGTTGCACAGGGTTTGCTCATGAATAAATAAAAAAATATTATCTGTAGTATGTTTTAATCTCATCTTGCATAATTAACCATTGCCAATGATAAAAGTCCTTACGTTTATTTAATTAACACTCCATCTTTATAAACCTCTTTTGTTACTTGTCCTATACTAGTATCTTCTATTAACCAGACCCCTTCTTTTTTATCCTTCTTATGTTTCCCAAATTCCTTAATATTCAATGTTTTATCATTACTTTTAAACAAACCAGATTTTAAGTTGTTTTTGAATGTCACTTCCATCACATTACCCGCTTCTTTTATTTTCCAGACACCTTGCTTTTTACCATTTTTGTAATAACCTTCTTTAGAGTAAGTATGATTGTCTGACTCAAAATAATAACCATTCATTACGTCATTTTTATAATTAACTACTTTTGCTATAAACATTGACTCCAAACCTTTTAAAAAAGTTAGTGATTCCCCATGTTTTTTTTGATTTTTATATCCTGTAACTTCTATCTCCATCAAAACATTCTCATTACTATACTTGGTTTTATAGTATCTGCCGTCTGGAATATTTTTAACATTATTGTTTATAATATCATCATACTCAAAATCCAAAAGTTTAATAAAGGAATCTGGATATTCTATTTGACCATACCCTACTGCAAAAGACAGAAAAAGAAATGGTAATATTATATTTTTAATTTTTTGATGTCCCATGATATTTTTTTACTTCTTCTTGTATTATTAGCCATTGCCAACGATTAAAAGAGTTGGGGCTTGTCGTATGATAATCCATATAATTATCTGTTCCAGATTGCTTAAACTTAAACAAGTTTGAAGAAATAATACTCTCTAAATCTTGATTGTTGTTTTTTTAGTTAGTTAATCACCAAGAGCACTTTCTTATTTTTGCAGAAAAAGATAGATAATCATCATAACTTAGTATCTTTCCTATCTTATCTATTACAATAGTGCTGTCTTTTATAAATATATGAAATGGTACAGACCTTTTGGCTTGTCCTTCCTTAACTACTTCAAAGTAACTAAGATCGTTAATTTTAGATTGATCATAATAAACACCAAAATAACCCTCAAAATCTGTCATAGTATTAATACAGATACTATCATTTATTTTTAAAAGGATCGCTGCATTTTGTATTGTATCACTCGTAGTATTTAATACTATTCCACGTATATAATCTTTTCCTATTGTTTTTCCTTGATCTGGTATATCTTCATTTATTTTATACACCTCTATTGCAGGAGGCGATAATAATTTCTTTGTTTTGCAACAAACAAAAAATGGCAAGAATAGTAGCAAAACATAAAAAAAATTCATAGTGTTTGTTTAATTATAATAGTTAACTATTTTTTCTTAAAAGGATCAATGCTTTCCTTTAAAATTAGCTTTCCTTTTTTATAAGTTTCTTTTAATACCAAACCTAAATCAGAGTCTGTAGTTGTCCATACCCCTTCTTTTAACCCATTAATGTATTGCCCCCTAACAATCATACGATCTTTAGTTGATTTATATACTCCTGATTTTACATCATTAGAGTATTTAATTTCTTCTAAAAAACCGTTCTCAGACAATTTCCATAGCCCTTCTTTCATGTTATCTTTATAAAAACCTTTTTTAGAATAAGAATGATTATCTGACTCAAAATAATAACCATTAAGTTTATTCCTTTTATAATTCGCAACAAAAGCTAGTTTTAAACCATTAAATAAATCACGAAATACCAACCATTCACCAACTTTTTGCCCTTTCAAGTATCTTTTTATTTCAATACTCTTAATTTTCCCTCCATTACTTCTGTCAACAATATAAAAGTTTCCACTTAACTCTTTAGCTACACCATCCTTAATGAAATTTTGAAACTCATAGTTCTCAAGACTAGTATAGTCATACTTACTAAAATCTTGTGAAAACAATGTAAGACAAAAAAAACTTATCATCACAAAGGCTATTTTTTTTAAAAGACTATTCTCCATAATATGATTTAACTTCGTTTCTCATTATTTGCCATTGCCATTTCCAAAAAGTGAAACCTTCTTGATTAGGGTTTCTAATTTCTGTTCCATCAGAAAGATCATACCCGTTATAATCCATTACATTTTCTGTCGATGCTTTATTAAAAGGGTGTTTTGGAATAAATTGTGTTCTTGACATTTTTTCGCTCTCATATAATTTAATCTCTTTGTTCACTCTCAATCGTAAATCTTTCAAAATTTCATTTGAATTTTTTATCGGCGTAGTTTCTGGATACTCTTTGGTTTTATAAAGATATTCTCTTTTGATATTCAATTCTTTTTCGATTTGCAATAGTCTCTTATTATTATCTTCAATAGTCACCCATGAATGATCTAACCCAAGAGTATGCCCTAATTCATGGGCATAGGAGTGTAAAGATTTAGAACCTACTATTTCGGGTGACATAAGCATATAGTTTATCTCTGTTGGATATAATTGGCCATGACCCTGCCTTGTATCAGGTTGCTGAAATGCACTTAAAAAAAATATCACACCCCTGTACTCTCCATTTTTAAGCATGTATTCTTTATATAATTCTCTGTCAAAACCATTATAATATCTTGGAATTCCTCTAACCTCATTAATAACTAAATTCTTTAAAACTCCTTTTTCAACATACTTATCTACATCGATAATCATTTCTTCTAATCCATCACTTTTAATTTTAATTAGTGCTTGGTTAAAATAACATTTATTAAATTTATATATAGTTTCATCTACCCAATTTGGGGGCATTTGACTAAAAACACGTTGATTATTTATACTATCTACTTCATTATCCATGACTTTAATAAATTTAACATTCAATTTACGTATCTCATCATTCTTCAAAACAGTAATCTTGCCAACCCTATGATTTTCTTTATTCAATAACTCTATTTTTGTGTCCTTGCTTAGAGGGGTATCGCAAAATACTTTAATGGTTACCTCCCCTTTTTGAATATCTTTTATTTTTACTTCATTAGGCTCAAAACGTATACCGTTTTTGGAGGGGAGCTTAATAACATCGTCATTTTTTGGGTTGCCTTCTGTAATTTTTACTTTTAGGTTAAGGGATACGTTTTCCTGATTGGGGAACATAGATAGCCAAGGCACAAAATATGTTTCCCCCTCTATGGTGATTTGCTCATATTCCTTTTTTAGCTCCTCGTAGTTCTCACAAATATCTTTATAGTTGTCCCGCATCCAGTCAAAACCAAACTCTCCCTTATACGTTTCTAACCGCTCTAACCAAGCTATACATTTTACTTCTTCCTTTTTTTCTTCCTCTTCTTTTTGTGGCACATAATTGTCTGTTCTTTGTGGCAGGTAGCTCTCGTTCCAATCTTTTACCAACAATGCGCCATAGTTTTGTATTGCCGGGGATATGGTTATATAGGTGGTCATCGAGGATTTACCTGGACTACCTACTAAATTTGGGACTATTTTCTCAAGCCACTTTTTTATTATTTTTCCAATATTGTATTTCTACTTCTAGAGGAGTTTTATATCC